>JBNKHH010000063.1:0-29315 GCA_050290245.1 Silicimonas sp. | reverse complement strand
CCGAAGCCGAAGCCGAAGCCGAAGCCGAAGCCGAAGCCGAAGCCGAAGCCGAAGCCGAAGCCGAAGCCGAAGCCGAAGCCGAAGCCGAAGCCGAAGCCGAAGCCGAAGCCGAAGCCGAAGCCGAAGCCGAAGCCGATCACGGTTGGGCCTTCGATGATGCCGACGATGGTTTTGGTGACACCTTCGAAGACGAGGAAGAGGACGAAGAGGACGTCAAGCGATCGGTGACGGAAATCCTTGGCAAAGTGTCCAGCCGGATCAGGGACGAAGACGAAGCCGGTCCCTCGGAAAAGTCGGAGCCTCAGGAAAAGGATGTCTTGAAACTTGTCGACTCCGAGCCCGAAAGCCAGGTTGACGACACCGCTTCCGACGACGCTGAGGACAAGCCCGTTCGTGTTGTGTCGCGGACGCTCACCCCCGAGCCGGAAGGCGATGTTGGCCGGCTTCTCGCCGAGACCGACAACAAGCTGAACGACGACGAGGTCGTGCGCCGCCGCCGAGTCATCTCGCAGATGCGCGCCGCCGTCGCGGCCACAAAGGCCGACCGTCTCGTGTCACGCCAGGTGCCCAAGGAAGTAGTCGAAGAGCGTGAGAAAAGTCAGTACCGCGCGGATCTGTCTGAAGTCGTGCGGGCGTCGACGCCGGCGCCCGGGGATCAGTCGCGCCCCGCTGCTAACGTGCCACCCCTGGTTCTGGTCTCGTCGCAACGCATCGACATCGCCGAAACCGCAGAAGTGAAACCAAGCAAACCAGTGCGCAGTGCGCCTAAACCGGTCGAGGGCGGCTTTGCCAAGTTCGCCCAGACGATGGGTGCCTCCGAACTGCCCGAACTTCTCGAGGCTGCCGCTGCCTACACTGTTTTCAGCGAAGGACAGACCTCTTTCACACGGCCCGAGCTGATGAAGCGCGTTGCCCGTGTCGACCCGAGCATCCGACTGTCGCGGGAAGACAGTCTGCGCTCGTTTGGACAGCTGCTGCGCCAGGGAAAGTTCAAAAAACTCGAACGCGGTCAGTTCACTATCGACAAGGACACCCGGTTCAATCCCGAGCAGCGTTTCGCAGGCGAGTGAGATGGAACCCCTGAAAAAGAACGGCCCCGTTTTCGGGGCCGTTTTCGTATCGCCTCACGACGCTCGCCCATGATACGCAACGATCGCAGCCAGGTCATTCGGAGGCGTCTGTTCCTGCAAAACCGCAGCTGTGTTCGGGATGTGATTGAACAACGAGCCGTCCGAAAAGAAAGAGCTACGCGTGACGAATACGATGCGTGCGTCAGGGTGGCGATAGCTGGCAAAGTCGGCGATGGCGAAGGGGCTGCCATCTTCCAGCATGATGTCCAGGACAATCACATCCGCCCTGTTTTCGCGCAGGTAATCTACGGCGGCACTTTGACTGTCGATCACGGTCGCCGTTTCGCCCTGGCGCTCAAGATGACGTGCCCAGACCCGCGACAAGTCCGGATTGGATGCAACAATCAATATCAATTTCGACCCTCCGGCCACGTGTTGACCGTCTCTCTGCCCCCAGTTTCTTCATTGTTCCGCCAAATTCATTAACGAACTCTTAATGCGTGGCGAGGCTTTGTTAACTTTCGGCAGATATTTGCTTGCCAGGTTGCCACCGCGAAATCGACTGCTAGGTTTTCGTGAAATAACATAGGTGCTTATCAAAAATGCGGCGCGTTCTTTTCCCGGTAATTATCTTTTTTGCGGCTATGTCGATGGCCCAGGCGCAAACTCCGTGCGGCGGAGGATTCAGTGCATTTGTTCAGGGTCTAAAGTCAGAAGCTGTCAAAAATGGCCACAATTCAAAAGCCGTCGACAGGTTCTTCGCTTCTGTCCAGCAAGACCCCAAGGTGACCCGCGCCGACCGCGCGCAGGGCATATTCCAGATGCCTTTCGTCGAGTTTTCTCGGCGCCTCATCAGCCAGAACCGTCTGCAAACTGGTTTGAGCAACGCCAAGAAATGGGACTCGGTCTTTGATCGCGTGGAAAAGGAATTCGGTGTCTCGCGCGGTGTCCTCCTGGCGTTCTGGGCGTTCGAAACCGACTTTGGGGCCGTGCAAGGCAATTTCAACACGGTGGACGCCCTCGTCACCCTGGCCCATGATTGCCGCCGCCCCGAGTTGTTCCGCCCCCAGGTATTCGCGGCGCTCGAACTTTACGAACACGGCGACCTCGACCCGGCAAGCACAACGGGTGCCTGGGCAGGTGAAATCGGCATGGTCCAGATGTTGCCGGAAGACATCCTCGTAAACGGTGTTGATGGTGATGGCGATGGCCATGTCAGATTGAAGACTTCCACTCCAGACGCGCTGATGTCCGGGGCCAAGATGCTGTCCAGCCTGGGTTGGAGAAAGGACCAGCCCTGGATGCAGGAAGTGGTCATGCCGCGTGATTTCGACTGGTCGCTGACCGGTCTCGAAACCTGGAAAAAAGCATCCGACTGGACCCGTCTGGGCGTCAAGCCGCGCTCGGGCAGCCTGGCGTCAAAATCGCTGGATGCGGCTATCCTGCTGCCGCAGGGCAAGGATGGTCCGGCCTTCATGGTCTATCCGAACTACAATGTGTTATTCGAATGGAATCAAAGCTTTGTCTATGTCACCACGGCGGCTTATTTCGCGACGCGCCTAACAGGGGCGCAGGTCTATGCCGCAGGCAACCCGACGCCAGCGTTGAGCGAGACGCAAACGAAACAGTTGCAGCAAAAGCTGGCAAAGCGCGGTCATGAAGTCGGTGGAATTGACGGAATTCTAGGCGCAAATACGCGCAACGCGGTTCAGATCGAACAAAAACGCCTGGGCCTGCCCGCCGATGCCTGGCCGACCCGCGCCTTGTTGGACAGACTGTAGCTTACCAGCAAACTTCCAGAACGCGTCCGGCGCAGCCGGTTTGGAACGCGGACGGTTTGTCGGCGAAATTGCTTACCGCAGCAAGCGCAACAACAATCAAGAATGCAGTCATGAAATCGCTCATAGCGATGGCCCCAATTACCCAATACACACCTGCCCCAAGGGCAAGTGTGGCCAAACTAGGGCGCTAAGCTGTCCAAAACAAGGCAGCTTTTGCTTTCTATTGGTAAACAATGCGGTTCCGCCCCGGAAACGCGCTCAGGCGGTCTATCCTTTTTGTTCTCCAACCAGCGCGGCAATGATCGCCTTGGCGCTGTCGCTGTTCCATTCGGCGTCGCCGCGCATTCGTGCAATCTCGTTGCCTTCTGGATCAAGAAGCACCGTGATCGGAAGGCCCAGAACGGCCATGTCACGCGCAAGTGCCTGCCGCGGATCGAGGTACAGAGG
Source organism: Silicimonas sp. (assembly GCA_050290245.1). Taxonomy (GTDB): domain Bacteria; phylum Pseudomonadota; class Alphaproteobacteria; order Rhodobacterales; family Rhodobacteraceae; genus JBNKHH01. The sequence goes on along the minus strand of JBNKHH010000063.1, from coordinate 26,017 downwards.
CAGGTTGTCCACCCCGATCTCGTCAAAGAACTTTCGAATGGCAGGCAGGGGATTTCGCCCCGTCGCGATGGTGACGACTGTAAAGCTGTCACCACCGAATCCCGCCTGCAACTCTGACAGCATTGGCATTTCTTTTCGGCAGGGCGCACACCAGGTCGCCCAGAAATTCACCAGGGTGTACTTGCCCCGGAAATCCGCCAGCCGGAACTCGCCCCCGTCAGGGTCGGTAAAAGCAACGTCTGAGACTTCGGCGGGCTCGCTGAAAATCAGCTTCTTCATCGTGCCCTCGCGCAGGTCCTCGACCCTGGTCATGTCTGCAAATGCCGTATTTGCAGTAAGGGCAAGGCCCGTGTAGAGGACGGCAAAGATCAGACGCATGGGGCTACTCCCTCGCAAAGGACGAACAGACATGACCGACAGCGCGAACAAGATGTGGGGCGGACGCTTTGCCGCCGGACCGGATGCGATCATGGAGGCGATCAACGCCTCGATCGGTTTCGACCAGCGGTTTGCGCGCCAGGACATCGAAGGCTCGCGCGCCCACGCCGCCATGTTGGCGGCGCAGGGCATCATTACGGATAATGATGCAAGCGCGATCCGGGAAGGCCTGCTCACGGTCTTGTCAGAAATCGAGGGCGGAACGTTCCAATTCAGCACCGCTCTGGAAGACATTCACATGAACGTCGAGGCCCGGCTGAAAGAGCTGATCGGCGACCCGGCAGGCCGCCTTCACACCGGGCGCAGCCGAAACGACCAGGTCGCGCTCGACTTCCGCATGTGGGTCCGCGACCAGTGCGATGCTGTCATCCCGGCCATCGAGACTCTGCAAAAGGCGCTTTTGACGCAGGCGGAAGCGGGGGCCGACTGGGTGATGCCCGGCTTTACCCACCTGCAAACCGCCCAGCCCGTGACCTGGGGCCACCACATGATGGCCTATGTCGAGATGCTGGGCCGCGACGCCTCGCGTTTTGCCGACGCTCGCGCCCGGATGAACGAGTCTCCCCTCGGCGCCGCGGCCCTGGCTGGCACTTCCTTCCCTATCGACCGCGATGCAACAGCCAAGGCGCTTGGCTTTGACCGCCCGGCGGCGAACTCGCTCGATGCCGTGGCCGACCGGGACTTCGCGCTGGAATACCTGGCGTCCGCCTCGATCTGCGCCATGCACCTCAGCCGCTTTGCCGAGGAACTTGTGATCTGGTCCTCGGCCCAGTTCCGCTTCGTGCGCATGTCCGACCGGTTCTCGACCGGCTCCTCGATCATGCCGCAGAAAAAGAACCCCGACGCCGCCGAGCTGGTGCGTGCCAAGATCGGCCGCATCCTCGGCGCGACCGTCGGACTGTTCACCGTGATGAAGGGCCTGCCGCTGACCTACTCAAAGGACATGCAGGAGGACAAGGAACAGGTCTTTGACGCCGCCGACAGCTTGATGCTGGCGCTTGCCGCGATGGAAGGCATGGTCAGGGACATGTCCGCCAATCCCGACGCCCTGCGCGCCGCCGCCTCTTCCGGCTTTTCCACCGCCACAGACCTTGCCGACTGGCTGGTCCGCGAAGCGGGGCTTCCCTTCCGCGATGCCCACCATGTTACCGGCAGCCTCGTCGCCCTGGCGGAATCCGAAGGCAAGGACCTGCCCGACCTGACGCTCGATCAGATGAAATCCGCTCACGATGCCATTACCGAGGGCGTCTACGATGTCCTCGGCGTGGACAACTCGGTCAAAAGCCGCACATCATATGGTGGAACCGCGCCCGACAATGTCCGGGCGCAGATCGCGCGCTGGAAAGAGAAGCTTGGATGAAACGAATGGCCCTGATTGCGGTGATGACCATGGCGGGATGCGAAGACCCTTCGCTCAACATCGGCGCGTCGATTAACAGCCGCGGCAATGTTTCGGTCAGCCCGTCCGTTTCCGGCACGGTCGGCGGCCTCGGCGTGGCGGTGACGCCATGATGCGCATCGCTCTTGCAATCGCTTTCCTGACGCTCGCCGCCTGCGGGGCAGATGACCCGCCAAAGCCGCGCGATGCCGGCGGCATCTCCGTCTCGGGTACGGCCAAGATCGGCGTCGTCGGAAGCCTGTGATGAGCCACCTTCGGATGCTCTACCTTGCCCTCGCTGTCTGGGGTGCCATCCATCCGATGTACTGGTTCATGAGCCATATGCGCCAAACAGGCACCGGCCTGTCGGGCCTGGTCGACGCCTGGTATGTCAACGCCTCGACCACCGGCCTGACCTGGGATCTGACGATTTCTGCCATCGCGCTGACGATCTGGGCACTGGCCGAGACCTGGGTGCGAAAAAACTGGTCCGCGCTCCTCGCCATCCCCGCCACTTTCCTGATCGGTGTAAGCTGCGGTCTGCCGCTGTACCTTTTCCTGCGCACGCGGAACGTTGACTGACCTCAGACAGGCAGAATCGCCGAGCCTGTTGTCTCGCGGGTTTCCAGTGCCCTGAGTGCTTCGGTGGTCAGCGCTGCCCGGTCTGCGATCCAACTGGGCGAGGGCGGCTTCCTCGAAGTATGCCGTGTCGGGCAGGGGCACACTCCCGGTGCGGGCGTTGCGGGCGCTTCGCAATAGGCAACTGGCGCGCGTGCGTGCCGGGCAAGCCGGTCTTCAATCCTCGGCGATCGAAGACCCCTCGAATTTCACTAGCTCATGGCTGCCGCCGTACCAGGGCACGCGTTCGGACCAGAAGATGTGCTTGGTCGGAACGTATTGGCTGCGATCCTCAAGCGTCGGGGCATAGAGATGTACTTCGCCCGGAAACTTCTCGCTTTCAAAACTCATCGGCGTGCCGCAAGCCGTACAGAACGAGCGTGTCGTGCCAGGCGACGAGCGATAAAACCCGCGCGGTCCGCACCATTTCGTCTGTTCCGCCTCGGCCCCGAACCAGCTGACATAGTCCGCCCCGGCGGCACGTTGGCAATCCACGCAGTGGCATAGCGCCGTCCAAAGTATCTCGCCCGAGACCTCGTAGCGCGTCTCCCCGCACATACATCGACCAGCAATCATGTTAAGGCCTCCTTGAAAGCACCGTGTGTTTGCCACCGACGCGATGCCGATGCGATACCGAAAAGCATATTCGCTTCCCGATTGCCACTTTCGCGCATTCTGCTAATCAGCCTCGCCATGGATCATTTTCTTTACAAGAACGGCGTGCTTCACGCCGAGGACGTACCCCTTCCCGAGATCGCCGCAACGGTCGGGACGCCATTCTACGTGTATTCGACGGCGACGCTGACCCGCCACTACCGCCTTTTTACCGAAGCTCTGGCGGGGATGGATCACTTGGTCTGCTACGCCATGAAAGCCAACTCAAATCAAGCGGTTCTGCGCTTGATGGCCTCGCTCGGAGCAGGCGTGGACGTCGTGTCGGGTGGCGAATACCGCCGCGCAAGAGCTGCCGGCTTTCCGGGTGACAAGATTGTGTTTTCCGGCGTGGGTAAAACGGCCGAGGAAATGGAGACAGCCCTGACGGGAGGCATCCGCCAGTTCAACCTGGAAAGCGAGCCCGAGATGGAGCGCCTGTCCAAGGTTGCGACGTCGCTGGGAAAAATCGCTCCGGTCACCATCCGCATCAACCCAGATGTCGATGCCAAGACCCATGAGAAAATCGCCACCGGCAAGTCGGAAAACAAGTTCGGTATCCCGATCAGCCGTGCCCGCGAAGTCTATGCCCAGGCTGCCGCGCTGCCGGGGCTTCAGGTCGTGGGCATTGACGTCCATATTGGTTCGCAGCTGACGGACCTTGAACCTTATGAACTGGCCTACACAAAGGTTGCCGACCTGACCCGTGCTCTGCGTGAAGATGGTCATGATATCAAACGCCTGGACCTTGGTGGAGGCCTCGGCATTCCCTACGAGCGCTCCAATGCAGCCCCGCCGCTGCCCATGGACTACGGCGCTGTGGTCAAGCGCACCGTGGGCGATCTTGGCTGCGAGATCGAGATCGAGCCAGGCCGTCTGATCGCCGGAAATGCCGGTCTTCTGGTGGCCAGCGTTATTTATGTGAAATCCGGCGAAGGCCGCGATTTCCTGATACTAGATGCCGCCATGAACGACCTGATCCGCCCGGCCATGTATGGTGCGCATCACGATATCGTTCCAGTCATCGAACCCGAGGCCGGTGCCGAGTTGCATCCCTTTGATATCGTTGGCCCTGTTTGCGAATCCGGCGACACGTTCACGCGCAACAGGCCCTTGCCACCCGTCGATGAAAATGACCTCATCGCCTTCCGATCCGCCGGTGCCTATGGCGCCGTGATGGCCTCGGAATACAACTCGCGCCCCCTCGTGCCCGAGGTTCTTGTCCACGAAGATCAATTCGCCGTCATTCGCGCGCGTCCGACCTTTGACGAGATGATAAACAGAGATACCATACCCTCATGGCTCGAGGGGCCGGCATAAGCCACCCCGGCCCTGAACCGAGGCGTATGACCCGACCGGACGATCCATTTCAGAAGGCGCAAAAGCGACTTAAGTGGCCCCTGCGCCTTACTTTTATCGGCATGCTGTCTGAGCGTGCCTTTCAGGCGTTTTGGCCTGCATGGTCGATTCTGCTGATCACCCTGGCGGCGCTCATGCTGGGCTTGCAGGATGTTCTTCCGCTGGAAGTTGTTTGGAGCTTTGGCGTCCTGGTGACCCTGGGGCTGGTTGCTGCGCTGATTTTTGCCGGGCGCAGTTTCCGTTTCCCGACCCGTGCACAGGCACTTCAGCGTATCGACGAAACCCTGCCCGGCCGGCCGATTGCCGCGATTTCCGACACCCAGGCCATCGGTGCCGGTGACGCGGCCTCCGAAGCGGTCTGGAAAGCGCATCTCGAGCGCATGGCCCGTCGTCTGGACGCTGCCCATGCGGCCGAACCCGACCTGAGACTCTCGCGCCGCGATCCCTATGCCCTGCGCTACATCGCGCTTTTGGCATTCATCGTTGCCCTCCTGTTCGGTTCGGTCTTTAGGGTCACTTCGGTGACCGAGATGGTGCCGGGCAGCGGTCAGACCCTTGCCACAGGCCCGGCTTGGGAGGGGTGGATCGAACCGCCGCTTTATACCGGCAAACCAAGCATCTATCTGAATGACGTCAATCAGGGCGATCTCGCGGTGCCGGAAGGCAGCCGGGTCACACTGCGGTTCTACGGAGAGGTCGGCCAACTGGCCCTTCATGAAACCGTGTCCGAGCGGACGCAGGACGTGCCGGCAGCCAGTGATCCCGCGCAGTCTTTCGACGTTCTGGTCGATGGCGTCATCCGTATAGAGGGCGAGGGCGGCCGGGAGTGGAATGTCGAGGCGGTCGAGGATCTGCCTCCGGTCATCGAGTTCGACGGCCCCATTGCCCAGGGCGACGGAGGCCGCATGGAGGCACCTTTTGCCGCCAGCGACGACCACGGCGTGACGGGGGGGCGGCTTGAGATCGCTCTGGATCTGGCCGAGGTCGACCGACGCTATGGCCTCGCTGCCGAACCCGAGCCGCGAGATCCTGTTGTGCTGGACTTGCCGATGACTATTTCCGGGGATCGGCGCGACTTTTCCGAGATGGTTATCGAGGATTTTTCAAAGCATCCCTGGGCCAATCTACCCGTTTCCGCCGAGCTATTTGCGCTGGATGCTGCGGGTCAGGAAAGTCTCTCGGCTCCACAGTTCGCCCAGCTTCCCGGACGGCGCTTCTTTGATCCGCTTGCAAAGGCCATCATCGAGCAGCGCAGGGATCTCTTGTGGAACCGCAGCAATGCAAAACGCATTACGCAGGTACTGCGTGCGGTCAGCTACAAGCCCGAAAATATTTTCCGCTCGGAGACTACGTATCTCAAGTTGCGCTTCGTCGTGCGCCGCCTTGAAACTCGGGTTTCCCTGGGCCGCCTCGATGACGGGACAGTTGACGAGATCGCAGAGGCGCTTTGGGATCTCGCGCTTGCCGTCGAAGAAGGCGATCTGTCAGATGCTCTGGAGCGGCTGCGCCGAGCGCAGGACCGTTTGTCCGAGGCCATCGAAAACGGCGCGACCAACGACGAGATTGCTCAGCTGATGCAAGAGCTGCGCGAAGCCATGCAGGACTATATGCGCCAGTTGGCCGAGCAGCAGGGCGACCAGCAAAACCAGGACATGGCGCAGGGCGACATGCAGGAAATGACCGGTCAGGACCTGCAGGACATGCTGGACCGCCTGCAGGAACTGATGGAGCAGGGCCGCATGGCCGAAGCCCAACAGTTGCTCGAGCAGCTTCGCCAGATGATGGAGAACATGCAGATCGCGCGCGGCCAGCAAGGTCAGCAATCCCCCGGCGAGCAAGCCATGGAGGGCCTTGCAGAAACCCTGCGCGAGCAACAGGGCCTGTCGGACGAAGCCTTCCGCGATCTGCAAGAGCAGTTCAATCCCGAAGGCAGTCAGGGCCAATCTCAGCAAAACCAGGGCCGCAGCGGCAGCCAGGGCCAGGGGCAGCAGCATAGCGAAGGCCAGCAGCCAGGCGGGCAAAGCGGCGAAGGAAGTCTCGCCGACCGTCAGCAGGCCTTGCGGCAGGAATTGAACCGCCAGCAACAGAACCTGCCCGGCGCCGGCACGCCCGAGGGCGACGCCGCGCGGGAGTCGCTCGGCCGCGCCGGCGAAGCGATGGACGAGGCCGAGGAGGCGCTGCGAAACGATGATTTCGCCGGAGCCCTTGAAAACCAGGCCGACGCGATGGAGGCCCTGCGCGAAGGTATGCGCGAACTTGCCGAGCAGATGGCGCAGCAGCAGCAGAACCAGCAGGGTGGCGAGCAGGGCGACGCCATGGGTAACAACTCACCGAACGGCAACCGTGACCCGCTCGGGCGCGACGTCGGTGAGAATGGCCGGATCGGGACGGACGAACAACTCCTGCAGGGTGAAGACGTCTACCGTCGCGCGCGCGAACTGCTGGACGAAATCCGGCGCCGTTCCGGTGACACCGGGCGGCCCTCCGAAGAACTGGACTATCTCAAGCGCTTGCTTGACCGGTTCTGATTATCCGTCCGAAGGGCCGAGCAACCCGTCTATCCAGTCGCGCACGGCATTCGCCTTGTCGACATAGGTCAGAATCGCCGGTTCAGCCGAGGGCAGGGCGCGAGCGATGGCCGGCGCGCGCGCGTAGGTGACGATCATGACGATGCACACCAGCATCATCAAAAGGAAACCGGCCCGGAAACCGCTGCGATGCCTGGCAATGGCTTCGGGGGCAGCCTCGTCACGCTTGCGGGTGGGTTTCAGGGTGGAATTGATCTCGTCGATATCGGGCAAAAGGTCTTTGCGAGGCGCCTGGTAATCGGCGTCGGACACCACTTCGGAGCGGCTCTCGCGTGCTTCATCATCCGTCTTCAGGTGTGCCATCCGAGCTCTCAGCGCGCGCGACGGGGTCTCACGATTCCTGATTTCGTCCAACCCCAGATCGGCCTGAGTCTCGATGGTTTCCGAGGGCGGCGCGCGGCGCTGCGAAAGTTCGCGTTCCGCTTCCTCGCGCAAGATCTCAAGTGCCGCCGCATCGGCAGGGCGGCGCGGCTTCAGACGCGTTTCTTCGATTGCGGGTTCTGAGGGCGCATCGGTCTCTCTTGGACTTTCTTCGACCTCGTCAACGGGCGCGCCATCTTGGTCGATTTCATCATCCTCGAGATCTTCCGTGGCTGCAGCGATCGCCTGAACCGCGTGGCTGGGGAAGTCTTCCTGCGCGGGCTCGGGCGCCTCATCCTCAATGACCGGCGCGTCGGCGGCGACCGTTTCATCTTCTGGCTGGATTTCAGCGAAATCAGACGGAGGCGGCGGCAGTTCAAACCATGTGTGCCCGCAGTTCGAGCACTGAACATCGCGCCCTTCATCGGGTATCAGGGACGCGTCGATCTCGTATCGAGCGCTGCAATTCGGACAAACAAGCTGCATCTTAAAAAATTCCTTGCCCCGGCTATCGCGCCTTTTCGGCTTTCTTCACACCTGCCTGAAAAGGTTTTAGCACTTCACCGTTCGCCGGGAAAGCCCACTGACGTTGATCAAACCCGTGGAAACGGGCAAAAGCAATCCGCGAGGCATGGAGGCACTGTGATAGAGCTGGACAAAGTTGCGATGCGTTACAGTGGCCGCACGCTTTTCAGTGATGTGTCGCTGACGCTTCCGCAGGGTTCATTCCACTTTCTGACGGGGCCGTCGGGGGCCGGGAAAACGACGCTTATTCGCCTGTGTTCGATGGAACTGGCGCCCGCTTCCGGTCAGGTGCGGCTATTGGGCAAAGACGCCTCATCCCTTGGGCGCGACGCTATTGCACAGATGCGGCGACGCATTGGCGTCGTTCACCAGGACGCCCGCTTTATTGATCATATGTCTCTCAGTGAAAACATCATGCTGCCTGCGACCGTGTCGGGGGCCACTGGCGCGCAGTCCGAGCAGCAGCTTCAGGAACTGATGGCCTGGGTTGGCCTGTCGGACCAGGCCGCCAACACGCCGCCCGAACTTTCTGGAGGTGAAAGGCAGCGCGCCGCACTTGCCCGCGCTGTAATCTTGTCGCCCGATATCGTGCTCGCCGACGAACCGACCGGCAATGTCGATTGGGACATGTCCCTGCGGCTTTTGGATTTGCTTGTTGAACTGAATAAGCTGGGCAAGACCATCCTTTGTGCGACGCACGATATGAACCTGATCCGGCAGGCGAAATCCCGCGTATCGGCCCGTGTCCTGAGGCTTCGCGATGGCGCGGTCAACCCGGCGGGGGCCGATCTGTGAAGCAGCTGGCATTTCTTCGAGTCGACAAGACTGCGGACAAAGTCGTGCCTTCGTCGGGGTTCACGGCTTTCCTGACCGGTTTCAGCGCAGCGGCAATGGCCTTTCTCGCGGTCGTCGCGATTGCGCTGGCCCTTGCGGCCAGCGATCTGGCCAGCCGGTGGGAGTCGGAGCTTGCGGGGACGGCCACGGTGCGTGTCTCTGCATCATCGGAGCAGATCGAGGATCAGGTCTCTGCGGTACTCGCGGCCCTGGGGCAGACTCCGGGCATCGAAAGCGCGCGGCGCCTCGACATTTCCGAGCAGGCCAAGCTGCTGGCCCCCTGGTTCGGAAGCGATTTACCGATCGAATCATTGCGCCTGCCGGTCCTGATCGAGGTCGTGGAAACCGAAGAAGGCCCCGACGCCACGGGTCTGACTCAACGGCTTGCCGCCGAAGCTCCCGGCGCTGTCTATGACAACCACAGCCGGTGGCGCGCGCCCCTCATCGAGGCAGCCGAGCGGCTGCGGACGCTTGGGATACTTGCCCTTGCGGTCATCGCGGCCGTTACGGGAGTATGCGTGGCCCTGGCGGCTTCGGCCTCGCTGGCGGCCAATGGGCAGATCGTTGATGTCCTCAGGCTCGTCGGCGCGCGCGATGCCTGGATTACCCGCGCGTTCGTGCGCCGCTTTACCCTGCGCGCCCTTGCGGGTGCGGCAGTCGGAACCTTGCTCGCGGTAGTGGTAGTGATTGCCTTTCCCGACGGTGTTGAAACGGGCGTGCTGAGCGGGATCGGTTTCAACGGGGCCGAATGGATCTGGCCTCTCATTGTGCCGCCTGCTGCCGCCGGTCTTGCATGGGGCGGCACACTGGTGGCGGCTGTTCGCAGATTAAGGAGGGCCGGTTGATGTATGTGCTCCAGTGGATCCGTTCCCTGATTTTCAACATCTCGATTTATGTCGCGATGTTGGTCTATGCGATCGTGTTTTTCCTGCCGGCATTGGCCAGCCGCGAGTGGGCGCGGCGGGCCTGCAAGGCCTGGTGCGCTTACGTCAGATGGGCTGCGCGCTGGATGGTGGGCCTCAAGACCGAGGTGCGCGGAACCGTTCCCGACGGCGCTGTGGTCATTGCAGCCAAACACCAGTCCTTCCTGGACATCGTGGTACTTTTTCATGCTGCGCCCCGCGCCAAGTTCATCATGAAACGTGAGCTGATGTACGCTCCTCTCCTTGGCCAATACGCCTTGCGTATCGGCTGTGTGCCCGTCGACCGGGGCAAGCGCGGCGCGGCAATCGAAAAGATGCGTTCCGACGTGGAGCGGGGGCAGACTGAACCGGGCCAGCTGGTGATCTATCCGCAAGGCACCCGCGTCGCGCCCGGGGTGAAAAAGCCCTACAAGGTTGGCACCGGCGTCCTCTATGCTCAACTGGGTCAGCCCTGCGTTCCCGTCGCCACCAATGTTGGTCTGTTCTGGCCAAAGCGCAGTGTAATGCGCAAGCCGGGCACTGCAGTTGTCGAATTTCTCGACCCGATTCCGCCGGGAATGGCGATCAAGCCATTCATGAAAGAGCTTGAGCAGGTGGTCGAAACGCATTCTGATCGGCTCAGTGCCGAAAGCAGAGAGAATTCATGATGTTCGTCGAATCCATCGAAGAGCTTGAGACGATCTACAACGGCGTTGCCCCGCCAGCGTCCCGGAAAGTGGCGGACCGCATGGTGCCGGTCTATCGTAAATGGATTATGGCCTCGCGGTTCTGCGTTCTAACGACCGTCGGGCCGGAGGGCACCGACGGTTCGCCGCGCGGTGACGATGGTCCTGTGGTGACCGAGATCGACGAAAAGACGCTCGCCATGCCCGACTGGCGCGGAAACAACCGCGTCGACTCGTTGCGCAACATTGTTCGCGACGGACGCGTCTCGCTGATGTTCATGGTGCCGGGGTCAACCAACGTCGTCCGTCTTAACGGGACGGCGCGGCTATCGATCGATCCCGAGGTGCTTGGGCCGTTTGAAAGGGGTGGAAAATTGCCCCGCTCGGTCATCCTCATAAAGATCGAGGAGATCTATTTCCAATGCGCCCGGGCCCTCATGCGTTCACGCCTGTGGACGGCAGATGACGAAAGCGCTGACTTACCGACGCCCGGAGACATGCTGAAGGCCATGACGCAAGGCGAAGTGGGCGGTCCGTCCTATGATGCCGAATGGCCCGATCGTGCGCGGAGTTCCCTTTGGTAGGCGATCCTGACACCGGGCCAAATGCCGATGAAGCCAGGTATTGGGCGTCGCCCACGGGTCAGACCTGGATCGAGAATGAAAAAGCTCTCGATGAGCTTCTTGCCCCGGTAACGCAGATGGCGCTGCAAAAAGCCGACCTGCGTCCCGGCCACCACGTCCTGGACATCGGTTGCGGCACCGGTGCGCATGCCATCGGGGCGGCCGGACAGGTCGCGCCGGGCGGCAGGGTCCTCGCCCTCGATATTTCGCCGCCGCTTCTGGCGCGGGCCCAAGATCGTGTGGCGACACTCGACGGAGTGGCCAAGATCGACTTCCTGCATGCAGATGCCCAGACGGTCAATTTCGATGCCGGGACGTTCGACGTTGCGATTTCGCGTTTTGGCGTGATGTTCTTTTCGGACCCCGCTGCGGCTTTTGCCAATATCGCGCGTGGGCTCAAGCCGGGCGGGCGCATGGTGTTCGCAGCCTGGGGGCCTGTCTCCGTCAATCCGTGGTGGCGACTTCCCGGAACCGTGGCCAAGGCGCGCTTGGGCGAGCCGCCCGCCTCTCAACCGAACGCGCCTGGGCCGATGGGGCTGGCGGACATGACCTTTGTCGAAGGAGAACTGCGCAAGGCCGCCATTGGCGGATATTCTGTCGAGCAGGTCACCGTCACCCTCACCCATGCGGGCGGGGCGCAAGCGATGGCGGCTCTTAGCATGCGTGTCGGACCTGCCGCGCGACTGATGAGGTTGTTCGAGGGGACGGTGCGCGACGCTGACGCCATAGAAGCGGAACTGACCGGCGCATATCGGTCCTACGAGGATGCGGACGGCTTTCACATGCCCGCAACGATCAACCTGATCCAGGTTCAGGTTCCTTGACCTTGCGGCTTAAGTCAGCAACGACATATATACCGGCAATACTAAGAGGGCAGGCATGAACTATCTTGAGTTTGAAAAACCTCTGGCCGAGATCGAGGGAAAGTCCGAAGAGCTTCGCGCAATGGCGCGTGCGAATGCGGGTATGGACATCGAAAAAGAGGCTGCGGCGCTGGACAAGAAGGCCCAGTCGCTTCTTGCGGATCTCTACAAAGACCTGTCCGCCTGGCGCAAATGCCAGGTGGCCAGACACCCGGATCGTCCGCACTGCAAAGACTACATCGACGCGCTCTTTACCGAGTACACGCCGCTGGCCGGTGACCGCAACTTTGCCGATGACCATGCCGTCATGGGTGGTCTCGCACGGCTGAACGATCGTCCCGTGATGGTTATCGGCCACGAAAAGGGCAACGATACCCAGTCCCGCATTGAGCGCAATTTCGGCATGGCCCGCCCCGAGGGGTATCGCAAGGCCATCCGCCTGATGGACCTTGCCGACCGGTTCAACGTGCCCGTCGTCACCCTGATCGACACCCCCGGTGCCTTCCCCGGCAAGGGGGCCGAAGAGCGCGGACAGTCCGAGGCCATCGCCCGCTCGACCGAGAAATGTCTGTCCATCGGCGTGCCATTGGTCAGTGTCGTCGTCGGGGAAGGTGGTTCCGGAGGCGCTGTCGCCTTTGCCACCGCCAACCGTGTTTCCATGCTGGAGCACTCGATCTACTCGGTCATCTCGCCTGAGGGCTGTGCCTCGATCCTGTGGAAGGACGCAGAGAAGATGCGCGAAGCCGCCGAGGCCCTGCGGCTGACCGCCCAGGACCTGCACCGGCTGGGCGTCATCGACCGCATCATAGCCGAACCAATGGGCGGAGCGCAGCGCGACCGCAACGCGACGATCAAGTCTGTGGGCCTGTGCATAGACGACATTCTTGGCCAACTGTCGCACATGTCGCGCGAGGACATCATCAAGGATCGCCGTACGAAGTTCCTGAACATGGGCCAGATCGGATTGGCCGCCTGATCGGGCTTTTCGGAATTTTTCGCGAATGCGCCGCTATGGGCTGGAAATTCCAGAAGGGGGCTGCAAACATGGACAGCGCTTCGGGATTCGATGCGGCCGGGCGCCTTGTTGTGGCGCAATAAGTGCTGGGAGATTTTTATGCCGACCATAAGTATGAATGTGAACGGCCAGACTGTATCGGCCGAAGTCGAAGACCAGACCCTTCTTGTCGAGTTCATTCGCGAGAGTCTGCGTCTGACCGGCACCCACATCGGATGTGACACCAGCCAATGTGGCGCTTGCGTGGTTCATCTGGATGGCAAGGCAGTCAAATCCTGCACGACGCTGGCGGTTCAGGCCGACGGCTCTGATGTGACCACTATCGAAGGCATCGCGACCGACGATCTCCATCCGATGCAGCAGGCATTCAACGACAATCACGGCCTTCAGTGCGGCTTTTGCACGCCCGGCATGGTGATGTCGGGCATTGACATGGTGAACCGCTATCGTGCCTCGGGCCAAGAGTTGGACGAGGCGGCGATCCGCCACGAGTTGGAAGGCAACATCTGCCGTTGCACCGGCTACCAGAACATCGTGAAGTCGATCCAACAGGGCGCCCGCGAGATGTGATACGGCAGGTTCGCCAACCGCCGAACAAGGAACTGACGTGATGATGAACCCTTTCAAATATCACAAGGCCACGAGTGTGGCTGACGCCATTTCGCTCCTGGGCCAATCCGAGGATGGCCAGTTGCTGGCAGGCGGGCAAACACTTATCCCGACGATGAAAGCCGGGCTGGCGGCGCCATCCGACCTGATCGACCTGGGCGGTGCCGATGACATGCGCGGAATTTCGGTTGATGGCGGTATCGTCACGATCGGCGCGCTGGCGACCCATGCCGAGGTGGCCTCGAGCGCCGCACTGGCAGCCGTTTGTCCTGGCCTTTGCGCCCTCGCCGCCAACATCGGCGACCCTGCCGTTCGGCATAAGGGTACGCTTGGCGGTTCGATCGCGAACAATGACCCGGCTGCGGACTATCCTGCCGCGATCCTGGCTCTTGGCGCGGTGATCAAGACGGATCGGCGCGAGATCCCGGCTGATGAGTTTTTTGAGGGGCTGTTCACGACCGCGCTCGATGAGGGCGAGATCGTAACTTCGGTCAGCTTCGATTCACCGGCGAAAGCAGCCTATGCCAAGTTCCCAAACCCTGCGTCACGCTATGCGATGTGTGGGGTCTTCGTGGCGCAGGGTGACGGTGGAGTACGTGTTGCGGTGACCGGGGCAGGAGCAGACGGAGTCTTCCGCGTGTCGGACATCGAAGCAGCCCTCTCGGACGATTTTTCACCAAACGCGATCGACGGCATCACCGTCGACGCCGATGAGATGCTTTCGGACATGCACGGAGACGGTGTCTATCGCGCCAATCTTGTCACTGTTCTTGCAAAACGTGCGGTCATTGCCGCGGGCTGATCAGCCTGCAATCAACTCTGCCTGCCTCACGATCACTTCGGCCTGGCGGACGCTGGCAATATCGACCAGCCGCCCTTTGTAGACTGCGGCGCCCGAACCAGATTTCTGCGCCTCTTTCATCGCCGCCAGAATCTCGCGCGCTTCGGTTACGGCCTCTTCCGACGGTGTGAAAACCTCGTTGGCCAGCGCCACCTGCTTGGGGTGTATGGCCCATTTGCCGACCATGCCCAAGGTTGCCGACCGCAGCGCCTGCGCGCGGAAACCCTCGTCATCAGAGAAATCTCCAAATGGGCCGTCGACTGGCAGGACGCCATGGGTCCGACAGGCCGCGACGATGGCAGTCTGAGCCCAGTGCCACGGGTCCGACCAATACTTCTGCCCTTCACGGACCATGTAATAATTTTCCTGGGTCCCGCCGATCCCGGTGGTCTGCATCCCCATCGAGGCCGCGAAATCCGCGGCACCAAGGCTCATTGCGGTCATCCGGGGGGACGAGGCGGCAATTTCCTCGACATGGGCGATACCTGCCGCAGTTTCGATGATTACCTCGAAATTGATCCGCTTTTTTCGGCCCTTGGCGTTCTCGATGGCCGTGACCAGAGCGTCGACCGCGTAGACGTCCGAAGCATTGCCGACCTTGGGGATCATGATCTGGTCCAGACGGTCTCCGCAATTCTCCAGCAGTTCGACGACGTCGCGATACCAATAGGGCGTATCCAGCCCGTTGATCCGCACTGAGAGTGTCTTGTTTCCCCAGTCGATGTCGCCGATGGCCTCGACGATATTCTTTCGCGCCGCTGGCTTGTCGTCAGGCGCAACGGCGTCTTCCAGGTCGAGATTGATCACGTCGGCCGACGAACCCGCCATCTTTTCAAATATCGCCGGTCGCGACCCGGGTCCGAACAACTGGCAGCGGTTCGGGCGGGCAGGGGCGGCGGGCTGGAGGCGGAAGCTCATAGTTCGGTAACTTTCTTTCGTTCTGGGTTGAATTTTGCGTATTATGTTGCGCTGCACTGCGCAAGCTATTTTCTGCCGTGCAGCAAAATATTCCCTATTCGCCGTCCATGAAATGACGTATGCGCTCATCAACATGTTTAGGAGGGGTCACATTGAGCAGTAACGCATCACCATTAGTACAGCGCCATCGCATAAATATTCTTCGCGCGCTGTTCATCCTGCTTTTGCCACTGGTGTTCGTCACGCGCTCGGCGTGGGAGGTATATCCCTTCCTGCACGAGACCTATGAAGTTCTCGGCGCATTGCTGGTTATCGGCGGCGTTCTCGGGCGGTTCTGGTCGATCCTCTATTCCGGCGGGCGCAAGAACCAGACGGTTGTGCAGGATGGCCCCTATTCGATGTGCCGCCATCCCCTTTACCTCTTTTCCACCATGGCCGTATTGGGTTTTGGCATCCTCATCGGTAGCCTCATCCTGACGGCTATTGTCGGGGGGCTGGCCTATCTCATCCTTTATAAGACCGCGCGCAGCGAAGAACGCTACCTGATTTCCAAGTTCGGTGATGAATACCTGGACTATGCCAAACGCGTTCCGACAATCATTCCGAAGCTGTCGCTGTTTCACACGGAAGACTCGGTTACCTTCGAGGTGTCTCATCTGCGTCGGAACTTTCAGGATGCGCTGGTCTTCCTGACCTTCATCCCGCTGGCCGAGCTGATTGAATTTCTTCACGAAGTCGACGCGATTCCATCGGTTTACCTGTTCTGATAGGAATAATATCCGACGTTTTCGTGTATTGATCGAATATTCTTCGACGAAGTCTTTGTTTTGCGATGATTTAGGCAGGACATTCCGCGGCGCAACAACGATATCGCCCCCAACGAGCTTTGGAGGCAACAATGATCCAGACCCCTTACCTACTCTTCCTCGGTGATGCACCAGATCAACTGGCCGCAAAGGTGGCTCAGGGCATTGCGGATTGGCGTCCCGACAATGTTGTGGGTCAGTTTCGTCTGCCGGGCTGCAAAGCTGATGTGGGTGCTGCTGATCTCGGTTTGAAGGACGCCTGGGAAAAGGGCGCACGCACGCTTGTGGTCGGGGTAGCCAACAGGGGCGGCGTCATTTCCGATGCCTGGATCGACGTTCTTTGCGAGGCACTCGAGATCGGGTTCGATATTGCCAGCGGGCTGCACAACCTGTTGCGGGATGAAAAACGCATCAAGGCCACGGCACAACGGGCGGGGCGCACCCTGCATGACGTGCGCGTGCCCACGGTCGCCTATCCGATCGCCAATGGCTTGCCCCGGTCCGGCAAGCGTTGCCTTGCAGTCGGCACCGACTGTTCCGTTGGCAAGATGTACACCGGCCTCGCCATGGACGCCGAGATGCGCAAACGCGGAATGAATTCGACGTTCCGGCCGACGGGCCAGACCGGCATTCTGGTGACCGGCCAGGGCATTCCGCTTGATGCCGTGGTCGCCGATTTCATGGCCGGTGCCGTGGAATGGCTGACACCTGAGAACGACGCCGACCACTGGGATCATATCGAGGGGCAAGGAAGTCTCTTTCACGTTTCCTATTCCGGCGTGACCATGGCTCTGCTCCACGGCGGCCAGCCCGACGCCCTGATCCTGGCGCACGAGCCAACACGCACGCACATGCGCGGCTTGCCGACCTATGGCATTCCCTCGCTTGAGGACCTGCGCGACCTTGCTCTTCCCCTGGCCCGGATTGCCAACCCGAACTGCGTTGTGGCCGGCGTTTCGGTCAACACCAAGGCACTTGGTGACGACGAAGCGCTGCGTTATTGCGAGGAGGTCGAAGCGCGAATGGGTGTTCCCTGTGTTGACCCCTACCGTCACGGCGCTGGACGGCTTGTCGACGCGCTTGCCGACCTCTGAGGACCTGCGCCACTGACAGGTGAGCAGGCGTATTTCGGGCAAGACAAAGGGAAGCTCCGCGTGACACTGACGGCAACACCAGAGGCCTTTCGGTTGGCCGAGACATTCACTATCTCGCGCGGATCGCGGGATTGGGCTGAGGTGCTGACGGTCAAGATCTCACGCGACGGAGTGACCGGCTGGGGGGAATGCGTTCCCTATTCACGCTATGGCGAGACGATGGAAAGCGTCTCTGCGGCGGTGCTTGGATTGTCCTCGGACGTCACACGTAATTCTGTTCAGGACATGCTTCCGGCCGGGGCAGCGCGCAACGCGGTGGATTGCGCGCTTTGGGACCATGAGGCCAAGACCGCCGGGCGGCGCGTCTGGGAATTGGCGGACCTGCCGGATCCGTCACCTGTTGTCACTGCCTTTACGCTTTCGCTCGATACGCCAGACCGGATGCGGGCGGCTGCCCAAAGGCACCAACATCGCCCCCTGTTGAAGATCAAACTCGGTGGTGAAGGCGACATGGCCCGGCTCGAGGCCGTCCGCGCGGGAGCGCCGGAGACCCGGATCATCGTCGATGCCAACGAAGGCTGGAGCGCGGATCTCTATCGTGAACTTGCGCCGCATCTCCTGCGTCTCGGGGTGGCGCTTGTCGAGCAACCTTTGCCGGCAGGCGACGACGACCTGCTGTCCGAGATCGACCGGCCCCTTCCGGTCTGCGCCGATGAAAGCTGTCATGATCGCGCCAGCCTGTCAGGTCTGAAAGGCAAGTACGACGTGATCAATATTAAGCTCGACAAGACTGGCGGCCTGACCGAGGCCCTGGCGTTAAAGAACGCGGCGCTGGATGAGGGCTTTGGGCTCATGGTCGGTTGTATGGTCGGCACTTCCCTTGCCATGGCGCCGGCCGTTCTGGTGGCGCAGGGCGCGGCGATCGTCGATCTCGACGGCCCGCTTCTTTTGTCCGAGGACCGGCCGCACCCGCTTGTCTACGACGACGGCGGCGTCCATCCGCCCGACGCCGCACTATGGGGATAGGCTTGACCTTCCCCGCGCGGCGCGGCAAGGCAACGGCACGAGCGTAAAGGAGAACCCAATGACCCGTATCGTATACGTCAACGGCGAATATCTTCCCGAGGATCAGGCGAAAATTTCGGTTTTCGACCGGGGGTTCCTTTTCGCGGACGGTGTCTATGAAGTAACCAGCGTGCTGGACGGCAAGCTGATCGACTTTGACGGTCACGCCAAGCGGCTGGAGCGTTCGTTGGGCGAGTTGGATATGGCCGCCCCCGCAACGACGGAAGAGCTGCGCGAAATCCATCATGAGCTTCTGAAGCGTAATAACGTGGAAGAGGGGATGGTCTATCTCCAGGTCACGCGCGGCGCCGATGCCGACCGTGATTTCGCCTTTCCGGACGCTGCAAAGGTGCCGTCGTCGCTGGTCTTGTTTACCCAATCGAAGAAACTCGTCGACAGCCCCGCTGCCGAGGCCGGGCTCAAGGTCATTTCGATCGAAGACATCCGTTGGGGGCGGCGCGACATCAAGACCGTTCAGCTGCTTTACCCCTCGATGGGCAAAATGATGGCCAAGAAAGCCGGTGCTGACGACGCTTGGATGGTGGAAGACGGGCAGGTCACCGAGGGAACGTCGAACAACGCCTACATCGTCAAGGACGGCAAGATCATCACGCGCCATCTGAGCAACGAGATCCTTCACGGCATCACGCGTGCTGCCGTTCTCCGTTTTGCCCGCGAAGCGCAAATGACCGTTGAAGAAAGAGCCTTTAGCATTGCCGAAGCGCAGGGCGCAGACGAGGCCTTTATCACCTCGGCATCGACCTTCGTCATGCCTGTCGTGAATATCGACGGCGTGGCCGTCGGGACCGGCAAACCAGGACCGATCGCACGGCGTCTGCGCGAAATTTATCTGGACGAAAGTCGCAAGGCGGCCGGTTAACGATAAAATCTTCGGGATTTCGGCACCAAGCGGTCTTGGTGTCTTAGGAATGCGGAAAGATCCCGCTCCTAGATCTGTACCTGTTTCAGGCAGGCCGGACATTAATGAATCTCGAAGACGTTATTTCGAACTATCCTGTTCTGACGGTGGATTCGGTGGCGATCGCCTATCGACGGTCACCGCAGGATCGGCCCGAACTGGTTTGGGTCAATGACGCGTTCTGCGAACTTTTCGGTGTCGGCCAGATTGACCTAATTGGCCACGATCTGTGGTCGCTGTATCACGCCGACTATGTCGCGGACTTTGAACAGACCGTCGAAGAAACCTTGGCGGCCGGTCGCAAGAGCTTTGCGACCGATACGCTTTGTGTGAAAAGAGACAGCACCGCCTTCTGGGCCAGCGTGTCGTTTTTTTCGATTGATGATATTGATCGTGCAGGCAGCCACTCGGTCATCATGATCCGCGATATCGAACTGCTGAAGAGCCGTGAGCAGGCTGCGGAACTTGCGCTGATCGAAAATGAACTCCTGTTGTCGCAGGTCGAAGCTGCCCAGATGCGGCTGATTAGCGCGATCAACACAATCCCCGACCCGTTTGCCATTTTCGATGCCGGCAACCGTCTCGTGATCTGGAACCCGGCCTATGCCGAAAGCATGTGCGGTGAAGCCGAAGACCTGAGCAAGAAGATGAAGGCTTCCGACATCTTCCGGAAAGGGGCCATTCAGGGGATATTTCCCCAGGCGGTCGGGCGGGAGGATGCCTGGCTCGAACAGCAGGACAGCTATTGGAAGGCCGGAAACCGGACGGAATTTCTGCTTGCGGTGCGGGATCGGGAGTTTCGGGTCATCCTGTCGCCTGCGCCGAACGGGGACCGGGTCGCGCTGCATGTCGATATCTCCGAGTATCTCGATCAAAAGCGTGAGTTGGAGCGCTATGCGGAGCGCCTTGAAAAAGCCAACCACGAGATAAGTCACCAGGCTCTGCATGATGAACTGACGGGGCTCGGGAATCGACGCTATCTGACGCTGAAGCTGAATGAGATGATCGCGAGGCGGCGCCACCAAGGCGGTGAAATCGCGGCGCTCCACATCGATCTCGATCGTTTCAAGCAGATCAATGACAACATTGGCCATGCAGCGGGCGACCATGTGCTGTCGTCCGTGGCCAGCACGCTTAGAACCGGTGTGCGTGAGGATGATGTTATCGCAAGAACCGGCGGGGATGAGTTCGTTGTTCTGGTCAAATGCAAGGAGTCAAGTTCCGAGCCCGAGGCCCTGGCGGCCCGGCTGATCGACGAGTTGTCCCGGCCCGTGATGTTCGAGGGTCGGCCCTGCCGGTTCGGCGCCTCTGTTGGCATCGCAAGGACACCGTTGATCGGTGCCGAGGACCTGCTGACCAGTTCCGATATCGCGCTCTACAAAGCCAAAACGTCAGGCCGGTCCCGCTTTGCCACCTTTGATGGCTCCGATCTGGAAAGGCTGAACGCCAGCAAATCTTTGCGTGATGAACTGATCCGCGCGCTCGAAAACGAGGAATTCGTTCCCCACTATCAACCGCAGATCAACGCTGCGACGGGAGAGGTGGAGGCGTTCGAAATCCTGGCGCGTTGGCAACATCCCGAACGCGGGTTGGTAGAGCCCCGCGACTACGTGGAAACGGCATTGGAGATGCTGGTTGATGGACAGATCGACATGATGATCTTCGGCAAGGCTCTGGAGACATGTCATAAGGCCTTCTCAGATACGGGCGCTTGGCCGAACCTGTCGTTCAACATCAGTCTGCACGAGATCATGAGTGCCGAATTCGCGGCCGAGGCTCGGCAGGTGACATATCCAGGTCAGCTTGCACTGGAGCTGGTCGAAAGTCACTTCGTATCAGGGGACTCGGACGAACTCCTCGCGCGGATCGACACTCTTCGCGAGATGGGGTTTTCCTTAGAGGTCGACGATTTCGGCAGTGGGCGCGCGTCGATCCTGGCCTTGCGCCGTATCGGCCCGGCCCGGCTCAAGATCGACCGCAGACTGGTCAAGCCGATAACTCAGTCATTGAAGGCGCGCCGGCTTGTGCAGTCCATCGTCGACATCGGCCGTGCGCTCGACATCGAAATCACCGCCGATGGGGTTGAAACGTCCAAACATGCCGAGATGCTGACCGCCTTGGGCTGTGGTCGGCTACAGGGTGATTTCATCTCGCCTCCGCTTGATTTCGAGGCGTTTTGCGAATTCGTGGAGAACTCCGGTCCAGGACAGCAGATAGCGGGCTAGTCGTGCTTTGGCCGCGCTTTTTCAAAGGCGGCCTGCTGTTCGGCGGTCGCCTCGGTCTGGTGCAGCGACTTCCAATCGTCATAAGGCATGCCGTAGTAGATCTCGCGCGCCTCGTCTTTCGTCATCCCCATTCCCCGCTCGTTGGCGGCCTCCTGGTACCACCGGGACAGGCAGTTCCGACAAAACCCTGACAGGTTCATCAGGTCGATATTCTGCACCTCGGGGCGGTCTTCCATCAGGTGTTTGCGCAGACGACGGAAGGCAGCCGCCTCTAACTCGATACGTGTTTGGTCGTCCATGTCTTGGCTCCTCAGGCTTCCGCGTCTATCAGGGCGTCGGGCAGAAGGCGTGCAAAGCGTTCCGCCCACTCCGCTTGCCCCGTGTCATCACCGATCAGATCGTTTCGGACCTCTATCAGAGTGTTTTGTCGGCCATGCGAAATTGCGTGGCGATCGATCGTGTCCCCGTCAAGGTACCCTGAATAAGGTTGGTTCTCTCCGACGACAAGCCCATCCTCCCGACGCAAGGCGCCGATCAATGGGCGCGACAGGCGGTCATCCTCGGCGAACAAAAGCCCGACATGCCAGGGACGCGGGGCGCGGTGTCTGAACTGAGGTGTGAACGAATGCACCGAAACGATCACCGTATCTGAACGCCGAGCTGCCAGCCGTTCGATTTCGCTGTGGTACGGGCGGTGAAACAGATTCAACCGCCGTTCGACCTCGGCTTCGTCCGCGTGCCGGTTGGCCGGGATGATGGTGCCGTCGTAAAGTCGCATGACAAGCGTCGGGTCATCCTCGCCCCGGTTCGGGTCGATAACCAGGCGCGAGAAATTCGAAAGGATCACGGGGGCATCCAGAGCCTCGGCGAGTTGCAGCGCAAGCCCTGCCGCTCCGACGTCGTAAGCGATGTGGCGCGCCATGTCTGCCGCACACACGCCAAGATCACCACCGTTCACCGACGCGGGCACGGCGTTCGAGGCGTGATCGCACAAAACCAGCCAACGCGCCGGCCGGTCTTCTCCGAAGACGTAGCAGGGTGTCCAGTCGTTTGTGTGGGGCTCGAATGGCATAAGAATGTCTTTACCGACGATATTTCGCGAAGGCCAGTTGTCCTACGCTAACATTTACGGCTAGTAAGGCGGCAGGTTCTGACCCAATAAGGATCCCGTCCCATGCGACGCCGCCGCAATGTCAAAATCGTAGCAACCTTGGGCCCTGCCTCAAGCACCTATGAAAGGATCCGTGCCCTTTTCGAGGCTGGCGCGGACGTCTTTCGCCTGAACATGAGCCACGGCGAACACGCCGACATCTCCGAGCGCCATCGGATCATCCGCGAAGTCGAGCGTGACATGGGGCGCCCGATCGGTATCCTTGCCGACCTTCAGGGGCCGAAGTTGCGGGTTGGCACATTCAAGGACGGGCCGGTCGAGCTCGAAGCGGGGCAATCTTTCCGCCTCGATCTGGATGACGCGCCGGGCGATTCCACCCGCGTGCGCCTGCCGCACCGCGAGATTTTCGATGCGCTTGAAGACGGTGCGCGCCTGCTGGTCAACGACGGCAAGATCCGGCTGCGGGTCAAGGAGTTCGGTCCGGACTTTGCCGACTGCGAGGTTGAGGTTGGCGGCACGATTTCCGACCGCAAGGGGGTGAACGTACCCGATGTTGTCCTGCCTCTTGCCGCTCTGTCTGAAAAGGACCGCAAGGATCTCGAATTTGTCTGCGAACTGGGCGTCGATTGGCTGGCGCTGTCGTTCGTGCAGCGCGCCGAAGACGTGCGTGAGGCCCGCGAGTTGACGAAAGGGCGTGCCGCCCTGATGACCAAGGTTGAAAAGCCTGCCGCGGTGCGCGAGTTCGATGCCATCCTCGAGGCGTCGGACGGAATCATGGTGGCTCGCGGTGACCTGGGTGTCGAACTTCCCGTCCAGAATGTGCCCCCGATCCAAAAGCGTCTGATCCGGAAGTCGCGGGCTGCGGCCAAGCCGGTGATCGTCGCGACGCAAATGCTGGAATCCATGATCGACAGCCCCATGCCAACCCGGGCCGAGGTTTCGGACGTCGCGGCTGCAATCTACGAGGGCACAGATGCTGTCATGCTGTCGGCGGAAAGCGCGGCAGGCAAATACCCGGTTGAAGCCGTTGCCACAATGAATGCCGTTGCCATGGAAGTCGAAAGCGACCCCACCTACCGCCAAGTCGTGGACGCCAGCCGCGGCGGCCCCAAGCGGTCGGTCGCCGATGGCATTGTTTCCGCGGCCCGTGAAATTGCCGAGACTGCGGACATCAAGGTGATCTGCTGCTATTCACAGTCTGGTACGACCGCTCAACTCGTGGCGCGCGAACGGCCTCACGTGCCGATCATCGCTATGGCCTCACGTATAGAGACCGCGCGACGGCTGTCGCTGACCTGGGGTCTGCATTGCAAAAAGACCAACGAGGTCGACCGATTCAAGACGGCCGTGCTTAATTCGGCACGTACGGCAGTGGACGATGGATTTGCCGAGACCTCGGACTTCCTTGTGGTAACTGCCGGTGTTCCCTTCGGACAGCCGGGCACAACCAATATTCTTCGTGTGGCGCCCTGCGACGAACGCCTGATTTTTCCGTCCGATCCCGACTGATCTGCCGCAAAAATGCCGGAATCATCTGGAATGAGATGAGATATGGCACCGTATATTGATCTAATCGTCGTCTTGGGCTCGATTGTCCTCGCATGTGCGTTTCCCGCAGCTGTGGGTGCTTTTTCGAGAGGACAGCCGCCACGTGCCGCGATGCTTGCCCTGTTTGCGGGCGGGGTCATGATCCTCTATGCCAACGCGTCGCGTCCGGGCGGGTATTCGGTTGCCGAAATGCCGGATGTCTTTATCCGCGTGATTACCGGCGTCTGACGCTCTTTCGCACGGGATTCCATCACTTTTCGCTTGCTTGAAGGAACAGAGGGCTGTATCCGGCCCTCTCCGACGGGTCCGCCGGCCAAGAGGCATGCCGAGTGGGTCCAATTGACCGTCTGGAACAAGGAGATGGAAATGCCCAAGATGAAGACAAAGTCGAGCGCCAAAAAGCGCTTCAAAGTGACCGCGACCGGCAAGGTCGTCGGTGGCCAGGCCGGCAAGCGGCACGGCATGATCAAGCGGACCAACAAGTTTCTCCGGAACGCCCGTGGCACAAACGTGCTGAGCGAGCCGGATCAGAAGCTTGCCAAGTCCTACATGCCCTACAGCCGTTAAGGAGGCCGAATCATGCGCGTTAAAGGCGGAACCGTCACCCACGCTCGTCACAAGAAGGTCACCGATGCCGCGAAAGGCTATTACGGTCGCCGCAAGAACACCTTCAAAGTCGCCCGCCAGGCGGTCGACAAGGCCAACCAGTACGCCACCCGCGACCGGAAGGCCCGTAAGCGCAACTTCCGCGCGCTCTGGATCCAGCGGATCAACGCTGCTGTCCGATCGCACGACGAGGCGCTGACATATTCGCGTTTCATCAACGGCCTGTCGCTGGCCGGGATCGAGGTTGATCGCAAGGTCCTCGCCGATCTCGCCGTGCACGAGCCCGAGGCGTTTGGAGCCATCGTCGATAAGGCGAAGGCCGCGCTCGCGTAAACCCCGTTTAACCGGGACAAGTTTGGGAAGCCGCGGACCTGTTCAGGGTCTCGCGGCTTCTTGTCTTTCAGGCCCTCGCTGGATAGCAGGGCAGGGATGTAAAAGAGGGGTCCATGATGGACGACTTGAGGGACAAGTATCTGGCTGCGATCAGTGCGGCATCGGACGAAGCGTCGCTGGAAGAACTGCGGCTTGCCGCGGTCGGCAAGAAGGGCGAGGTCTCGCTCAAGATGCGTGAGCTGGGCAAGATGACGCCCGAGGAACGACAGACCGCCGGGCCCAAGTTGAATGCGCTGAAGGACGAGATCAACTCGGCGCTTGCCGCCAAGAAGGTCGCGCTGGAAGACGCCGCGCTTGATGAACGGCTCCAGTCCGAATGGCTGGACGTCACACTGCCCGGCCGTCACCGCGCCCAGGGCACCGTCCATCCCGTCAGCCAGGTCACCGAAGAGGTCACCGCGATCCTCGCCGACATGGGCTTTGCCGTCGCCGAAGGTCCGCAGATCGAGGATGACTGGTACAACTTCGACGCCCTGAACATCCCGTCGCACCACCCGGCACGAACCGAGATGGACACCTTCTACATGTCCCAGCGTGACGGCGATAATCGTCCGCCCCACGTGTTGCGCACCCATACTTCCCCCGTCCAGATCCGCTCGATGCAGGACCACGGCGCGCCCCTGCGCATCATCTGTCCGGGCCGCGTTTACCGCGCTGATTACGACCAGACCCACACCCCCATGTTCCACCAGGTCGAGGGCCTTGCGATCGACAAGGACATCTCGATGGCCAACCTGAAATGGGTGCTGGAAGAGTTCTTTTCGGTCTTCTTCGGCACATCCGTCAAAACCCGCTTCCGTGCCTCGCACTTCCCCTTCACCGAGCCATCCGCCGAGGTCGATATCCAGTGTTCTTGGGAAGGCGGCACCGTCAAGGTAGGCGAGGGCGACGGCTGGCTCGAGGTCCTTGGCTCCGGCATGGTTCACCCCAAGGTGCTTGAAGCTGGCGGCATCGACCCCAGCCAGTGGCAGGGCTTTGCCTTCGGCATGGGCATCGACCGTATGGCGATGCTGAAATACGGCATCCCGGATTTGCGGGCATT
>JBNKHH010000062.1:0-53442 GCA_050290245.1 Silicimonas sp. | reverse complement strand
GTGCGGGCGGAAGGCCTTCACGGCGGGCGGCCCGAAGGTCAGGTTCGGCACGAAATGGCCATCCATCACATCGACGTGCACCCAGTCGGCACCCTGCGCCTCGATCGCGCGGATCTCGCGGCCGAAATCGGCGAAGTCCGCCGAGAGGATCGAGGGAGCGATTTTGATCGAGCGGTCGAAGGTCATTCCGCCGCCTCCCGAACTTCGCCCCGGTCCACGTCCAGCCCGCCCCGGAACACTCGGCTCGGGCGAATGTCCTCTGCGGTGATCGTCGACAGCGCCGCGGCATCCAGAGGTCCTTTCACCGTCTCGAACAATCGGTTCGCCTGCCTCAGCCGCGCCCGGTCCAGGGCATTGCGGATCGACCGTGCATTAGCGAAATGGGGCTGCGCTCGTCTGAGCGAGATATACTCCTCCATCGCGTCCCGCGCGCCCTGATCCAGAACGTAACTCTGCCCCGACAGCATCGTCTCGGAAATCTTCAACAATTCGGCATCCGTGTAGTCGGGAAACTCGATGTGATGGGCGATCCGCGACCGGAACCCGGGGTTCGCGGCAAAGAACCTGTCCATCCGGTCGGCATAGCCGGCCATGATCACCACAAGATCGTCGCGGTTGTTCTCCATGACCTGAAGCAGGATTTCGATCGCCTCCTGGCCATAATCCCGTTCGTTGTCAGGTTTGTAGAGGTAATAGGCCTCGTCGATGAACAAGACGCCGCCCATGGCCTTCTTCAGCACTTCTTTGGTCTTGGGTGCCGTGTGCCCGATGTACTGACCGACAAGGTCGTCACGAGTGACCGACACCAGGTGCCCTTTGCGCACATAGCCCAGCCGATGCAGCAGCCCCGCCATCTTCAACGCCACCGTCGTCTTGCCCGTGCCCGGATTACCGGTGAAGGACATGTGCAGCGTCGGGGTCTCCTGGCTCAGCCCCATGTCGCGCCGTGCCCGGTCGACCAGCAGCAGGGCCGCCGTCTCACGAATGCGCTGTTTCACAGGCGCCAGCCCGATCAATTCCTCGTCCAGCTCGCGCAGCACCTCGGCCACGCCGGAACTCTCGTATTCAGCCGCAAGATCCACCGAGGTCGGCCGTGCCTCATCGCTCTGGTCGCTCACACTATCCACCTTCTTCTTTTTGAAAATACTCCGAGGAGGTCCGGGGAAGCGGTGCTCCCCCGGCACAGTGGTTCCTCAGGGTCGGGCGTCCCAGGCGTACTTCTGGCTGCGGCCCTCGAAGTCCGTCCGCTGCATGTGCAGCTTCGGCTCGTTGGCGGGACGATTGACGATAAAGGACATCATCACCGTCTCGAAACCCCGCACGTCGTCGAAAGCCTGCAGGCGGATATAGGCGTCCGGGTGCGCCTTGCGGCAGTCGTCCAACTCCATCATCACGCCCTTTGCGTCCTTCAGATCGAACATCGGGTGGCCCCACATCTCCCAATAGGTGTTCCGGGGATGGGGATCGTCCGTGAACTCGACGCTGACCGCCCAGTCACGACCCAGCATGTATTCCACCTGCTGGGTGATTTGCACATCATCGAGATCGGGCAGGAACGAGAAACATCCTTGTGTGATACGCATGTCTGGTCTCCTTACATCGCGGGGGTTTCGCTCGGCACAAAGTCCGAGGTGTCGGTCGAGGTATAGTTGAAGGTGATATTCCCCCAGGTCTCCAGGGCGGCTTCCAGCGGCTTGCACCACTTGGCGGCATCCCGCAGGATCTCGGGGCCTTCGTTCTTGATGTCGCGGCCTTCGTTTCGGGCCAGGATCATCGTCTCCAACGCCACGCGGTTTGCCGTGGCGCCAGCCTGGATGCCCATCGGGTGACCGATGGTGCCCCCGCCGAACTGCAACACGACGTCGTCTCCGAAAAGGTCGATCAGCTGGTGCATCTGGCCGGCGTGAATACCGCCCGAAGCCACCGGCATGACCTTGTTCAGATCCGCCCAGTCCTGCTCAAAGAAGATACCCCGCGGCAGGTCGATCTCGTTGTGGGTCTCCCGGCAGACGTTGTAATAGCCCTGGACGGTCAAGGGATCGCCCTCCAGCTTACCCACGGCAGTGCCGCAGTGCAGGTGGTCGACACCCGCAAGACGCAGCCACTTGGCGATCACGCGGAAGCTGATGCCGTGGTTCTTCTGGCGGGTATAGGTGCCGTGGCCGGCCCGGTGCATGTGCAGTATCATGTCGTTGGCCCGGCACCACTTGGAAATCGACTGGATCGCGGTCCAGCCGACGATCAGGTCGACCATGACGATGACGCTGCCCAACTGCTTGGCGAACTCGGCGCGGGCGTACATCTCTTCCATCGTACCGGCGGTGATGTTCAGGTAATGGCCTTTGACCTCGCCGGTCTGGGCGGATGCCTTGTTGACGGCCTCCATGCAATAGAGAAACCGGTCACGCCAGTGCATGAAGGGCTGCGAGTTGATGTTCTCGTCGTCCTTCATGAAGTCCAGACCGCCTTTCAGGCCCTCATAGACCACGCGGCCATAGTTCTTGCCCGACAGGCCCAGTTTGGGCTTGGTCGTGGCACCCAGGAGAGGCTTGCCGAACTTGTCGAGACGTTCGCGCTCGACGACCAGGCCCGTGGGCGGACCGGAAAAGGTCTTGACGTAAGCGACCGGGAACCGCATGTCCTCAAGCCGCGCCGCCAACAGCGGCTTGAACGAAAAGACGTTGCCGATGATCGAAGCTGTCAGGTTCGCGATCGACCCTTCTTCGAAAAGGACCAGGTCATAGGCTACATAGGCAAAGTACTGACCCTCCTGCCCCGGCACCGGCTCGACCTTGTAGGCCTTGGCGCGATAGCTGTCGCAGGCGGTCAGACGGTCGGTCCAGACCACCGTCCATGTCGCCGTTGAGCTTTCGCCCGCAACGGCTGCCGCAGCCTCGATCGGGTCCACGCCTTCCTGCGGCGTGATTCGGAACAGTGCCAGGACATCGGTGTCCTTCGGCTCATAGTCGCCGTCCCAGTAACCCATCTGGGCATATTTCAAAACGCCGGCCTTATAGCGCTCCTTGCCTTTGATTTCCTTGGTTTTGGACATGTCGTTCATGACAGTTCTCCCTTTCAATCTTCTCAGGCCGCGCGAACGGCGGTGGTGGCGGGGTCAAGCAATCCGCTGGCATAGCGGACCGCCATTTCATCCATCGACATCGGTTTGATCTTGCCGGCCTGCCCGGCGGTGCCGAACCGTTCGAAGCGATCCCGGCACAGTGCTTCCAGCTCCGCCATCGCGGGGATCATGAACTTGCGCGGGTCGAATTCGGCAGGCTTGTCCTTGGCCAGCTTGCGAAACTGGCCGGTCATCGCCATGCGGCAGTCGGTGTCGATGTTCACCTTGCGCACACCTATCTTGATGCCGCGTTCGATCTCCTCGACCGGCACGCCATAGGTCTGCGGCATGTCACCGCCGTTTGCGTTGATCAGATCCTGCAACTCCTGCGGCACGCTGGACGAGCCATGCATGACGAGGTGCGTGTTCGGCAGCTTTTCGTGGATCGCGGCAATGGTCGACATCGACAGGATCTCGCCGTCGGGCTTGCGGCTGAATTTGTAGGCGCCGTGGCTGGTGCCACAGGCAATCGCCAGCGCGTCGCACTTGGTCGCCAGAACGAAATCCAGCGCCTGGTCGGGGTCGGTCAAAAGCTGGTCGTGGCTCAGCTTGCCAACCGCGCCCGAGCCGTCTTCCTCGCCCGCCTCGCCGGTTTCCAGCGAGCCGAGCACACCCAGTTCGCCTTCAACCGAAGCACCGACCGCATGGGCAGCCTCGGTGACGCGGGCGGTGATGTCGACGTTGTATTCATAGGACGCCGGCGTCTTCATGTCGGCCTCGAGCGAGCCGTCCATCATCACGCTCGTAAACCCGTGGCGGATCGCCGACAGGCACGTCGCCTCGTTGTTGCCGTGGTCCTGATGCAGGACGATTGGAATGTCCGGGTTCATCTCGGCCAGCGCAGTCACCATGTGGCGCAGCATGACATCGCCCGCATAAGACCGCGCGCCCCGACTGGCCTGCAGGATTACCGGGCTGTCGGTCTGGGCCGCCGCCTTCACGATGGCCAGGCCCTGCTCCATGTTGTTGATGTTGAATGCCGGAACCCCATAGCCATTCTCGGCCGCGTGGTCCAAAAGCTGGCGCAATGTGATCAGTGCCATTCCAATTTATCCTTTCTTCATGCAGCCTTGGGAGCCGCGATCAAAGCGGCAATGCCAGGCAGGGTTTTGCCTTCAAGCCATTCCAGAAAGGCCCCTCCGGCGGTAGAAACATAGGTGAAATCCTGGGTCGCCCCGGCCGTGTTCAGCGCGGCAACCGTGTCGCCGCCGCCAGCCACGCTGACGGCACGTCCGGCGCGGGTCAGCTCGGCCGCCTTCTGGGCCACACGCACGGTGGCCGCATCGAAGGGCGGGATTTCAAAGGCCCCAAGCGGTCCGTTCCAAAGGATCGTCGCGGCCTCTTGCAGAACAGCCTCCGCCTCGGCAGCGGCCTCGGGGCCGGCATCCAGGATCATGTGATCGGTCGGGCATTTGTCCGCCGCGACCGTCACCGACGGCGCTTTGGCCCGGAAATCCGTCGCGCAGACCACGTCGCGGGGCAACAGGATGCGGCACCCGGCGGCTTCGGCGGCCCTACGGATCGCCCGCACCGTGTCAATCTGGTCGCTTTCATGCAGCGATGTGCCCATCGGCGCGCCATCGGCAAAGAGGAACGTGTTCGCCATACCGCCGCCCACGATCACCGTGTCGACCTTGGCGACAAGGTTCTGCAACACGTCGATCTTCGACGAAACCTTCGCACCCCCGACAATGGCCACAGCGGGATGTTTCGGAGCCTCCAGCGCCGAAGTCAGCGCTTCGATCTCTTCCATCATCAAAGGCCCGGCCACGGCGGGCAGCAGATGCGCCAGCCCCTCGGTCGAGGCGTGGGCGCGATGCGCGCTGGAAAAGGCGTCGTTGACATAGATATCGCCCAGCTTGGCCAATTCGGCGGCAAAGGCTGGGTCGTTCTTCGTCTCGCCCGGATTCAGCCGCAGGTTCTCGCACAACAGCACCTCGCCGTCGCGCAACTGCTCAGCCAGGATCACGGCGGACCGGTCGGCGCAGACGTCCGAAAATTTGACCGGCACGCCCAGAGCCTCGGACAGTGCGGGCCGCAGTTTGTCGACCGAAAACCGGCTGTCCAGAACCTTGGGATCAGGACGGCCGAAATGGGTCAGGATCACCAGCCGTGCCCCCTTGGCCAAAAGGGGCTTCATCCCGCGCGCAAACCGGTCGATCCGCGTGGTATCGGTGACGTGCCCGTTCTCAACCGGCACATTCAGGTCGGCACGCACCAACAGGCGCTTGCCCTTGACCTCCAAGTCCTCGATGCGACCGATTTCCATTACAGCAGGCCCCCCATTGCGACGGCTGTGTCGGCCATACGGTTCGAAAAGCCCCACTCGTTGTCGTACCAGCTCAGAACCCGGACAAAGTTGCCGTCCATGACCTTGGTTTGGTCCAGATGGAAGATCGACGAACGCGGGTCGTGGTTGAAATCCACGCTGACATTGGCCTGGTCGGTCGCGCCCAGAATGCCTTTTAGCGGGCCGTCTGCGGCAGCCCGGATCGCCTCGTTCACCTCTTCGACCGTGGTGTCTCGCCCTGCTTCAAACGTAAGATCCACGACCGAGACATTCGGCGTCGGAACGCGGATGGCCACCCCGTCGAGCTTGCCTGCAAGTTCAGGCAGGACGAGACCCACGGCCTTGGCAGCGCCAGTCGAGGTCGGGATCATGCTCTGGGCCGCCGCGCGGGCGCGGTAAAGGTCCGAATGCATCGTATCCAGCGTCGGCTGGTCGCCGGTATAACTGTGGATCGTGGTCATGAAGCCGCGCGTCAGACCGACCGCATCGTTCAGAACCTTGGCCACCGGCGAAAGGCAGTTCGTCGTGCAGGATGCGTTCGAAACCACCAGGTCTTCGACCGTCAGCGTGTCGTGATTCACCCCGTAAACGATTGTTTTATCTGCACCATTCGACGGGGCCGAAACCAGAACGCGCTTGGACCCGTTCTCCAGATGCGACGCGGCCTTGGTCTTGTCAGTAAAGATCCCTGTGCATTCCAGCGCGATATCGACGCCACCCCACGGCAGGTCGGCGGGGTTGCGCACCGCCGTCACCTCGATCGGACCGCGCCCGACGTCCATCGAATTGCCGTTGACCGTCACCTCGCCCGGAAACCGGCCGTGAACGCTGTCGAACCGCATCAGATGCGCGTTGGTCTCGACGGGGCCGAGGTCGTTGATGGCGACGACTTCGATGTCCGTACGACCCGACTCGATGATGGCACGCAGCACATTCCGTCCGATACGGCCAAAGCCGTTGATGGCAACCTTGGTGGTCATTCTTGCTTTCCCTCTTGGTGTTAGAGCAGGCCGCGCGCCGCCGTGGCGACGGCGTCGGCCGTGATATTGAAATGGGCGTAAAGCTCCTCCGCCGGTGCCGAGGCGCCAAAGCCGGTCATGCCGACAAAGGCGTCCTCGGACCGGAGGAAACCGTCCCAGCCCTGGCGCACGGCAGCCTCGACGCCAACACGCGGGCCAAAGCCCAGAACCGCAGCGCGATAGCCCGCGTCCTGGCTGGCAAAAAGGTCGAAGGATGGCGCCGACACGACCGCCGCGTGGACACCGTCCCGGGCCAGCGCTTCTGCGGCCTCCAGCGCGATCCCGACTTCGGATCCGGTCGCGATCAGCGTAACGTCACGCCCGCCCTCCGGTTCGACCAGCACATAGGCGCCTTTTGCCACCAGGTTCCGATCAACGTGGCTCGTCCTGACCGCGGCCAGGTTCTGGCGCGACAGGCACATCAGCACCGGCGTCGTCTCCGAGGCCATCGCGATCTGCCAGGCCTCGGCTGTCTCGACCGCGTCGGCGGGACGGATCACTGTCAGGTTCGGCATCGCACGCAGCGAAGCAATCGTCTCGACCGGCTGGTGTGTCGGGCCATCCTCGCCCAGCCCGATCGAGTCATGGGTCATGACATAGGTCACTGGCACGCCCATCAGCGCCGACAGGCGTATGGCTGGACGGCAGTAGTCGGCAAAGGCCAGGAAGGTGCCGCCATAGGGACGAAACCCGCCATGCAGAGCGATCCCGTTCATTGCAGCAGCCATGCCATGCTCGCGGATGCCATAGTGCAGGTAGTTGCCCCCATAGGTCTCGCGGGTAACCGGCGTCATCGCGCTGGTCCGGGTGTTGTTCGACCCCGTCAGGTCGGCCGACCCGCCGATAGTGTTTGGCAGGGCCTCGTTCACCACCTCCAACGCCATCTCGCTGGCCTTGCGGGTGGCGACCTTCGGCATCTCCACCGCCAGACGCGCCTTGTAGGCGCCGATGGCGGCGTCCAGCCCCGCCGTGTCGGGCTTCGCCAGCGAGGCGCGGAAGGCCTCGCGCTTTTCCGAAGAGGACAAGCGCTCGGACCACGCGGCGCGTGCCTCGGCTCCCCGCTTGGCCACGGCGTTCCAAAGGTCATAGACGTCGTCGGGGACGTCAAAGGCCGCATGGGGCCAGCCCAGAACCTCGCGCGCGGCGGCGATCTCGTCGTGCCCAAGCGGTGCACCATGAGTGGCCGAGGTGCCCTGCTTGGTCGGAGCACCGAACCCGATGACCGTCCGACAGGCGATCAGGCTCGGACGAGGATCGCGCCGCGCCTCTTCGATGGCATCGGCTATCTCTTCCGCATTGTGCCCGTCCACCCGCAGCACATGCCACTTGCTGGCGGCAAACCGCGCCACCTGATCGGTCGAGGTCGACAGGTCCGTGCCGCCGTCGATGGTGATCTTATTGTCGTCCCACAGAACGATCAGACGACCCAGCCCCAGGTGCCCGGCCATGTCGATGGCCTCGTGGCTGATGCCCTCCATCAGGCATCCGTCACCCGCCATGACATAGGTGAAATGATCGACCAGATCATCCCCGAACCGGGCGTTGTGCATCCGCTCGGCCAGTGCCATCCCAACCGCTGTCGCCACGCCCTGCCCCAGGGGGCCGGTCGTCGTCTCGATCCCCGCCGCGTGGCCGTACTCGGGATGTCCCGCCGTGCGGCTGCCGAACTGGCGAAACGCCTTGATCTGATCCATGCCCATGTCGGCAAAGCCCAGAAGGTGATGGATCGAATAGACCAGCATCGAGCCATGGCCTGCCGACAAGACGAACCTGTCTCGGTCCGGCCAGTCCGGGGTCGAAGGATCGAGTTTGATGAACCGGTTGAACAGGACCGCTGCCACGTCGGCCATGCCCATCGGCATGCCGGGATGGCCCGAGTTGGCTGCCTGGACGGCATCCATCGTCAGAACCCGGATGGCATTTGCCATCGCGGTTTCGGCCTCGCTGGAAATGGTGCTGATCTGGTTCATGACCGGCCCTCTCAGTTGCGCTTGGAGTCGTTCACCAGCCGGTGAACCATCGGGGTGAAAATCAACTGCATCGCCAGGTCCAGCTTACCGCCGGGAATGACGATGGAGTTTGCCCGCGTCATCCAGCTGTCGTGGATCATTGACGTGAGGTACGGGAAGTCGATGCCGCGCGGGTTCTTGAACCGGATCACCACAAGGCTCTCGTCCGGTGTCGGAATCCAGCGTGCGATAAAGGGGTTCGACGTATCGACCACAGGCACGCGCTGAAAGTTGATGTCGGTCTCGGTGAACTGCGGGCAGATACAGTGCACATAATCGTGCATCCGCCGCAGGATCGTGTCGGTCACGGCCTCGGTCGTGTACCCCCTTGCCGACTTGTCGCGGTGGATCTTCTGTATCCATTCCAGGTTGATGACAGGCACAACCCCGATCTTCAGATCGGCCAGTGCCGCCAGATCGACCTCGTCATTCACAACGGCACCGTGCAGACCCTCATAGAACAACAGGTCCGAGTCGTCGTCGAACGGCGCCCAGTCGGTAAAATTGCCCGGTGCGACCCCGAGTTTCTTGGCCTCGTCGTCGTCGTGGACATAGTGGCGCGTGCGCCCCTTGCCGGTTTCGCCATAGGCACGGAACACATTCTCCAACTCGTCCAACACGTTGGCATCATAAGAGAAATGACTGAACGTATAGTCACCCTCACTGGTGCGACGGGTCAGTTCGGCCTTCATGTCGGCACGGTTGAAGCGGTGAAAGGCGTCGCCTTCGATCGAGACGGCCTTGACCCCCTCGCGGCGAAAGATCTGGTCAAAGGTGCCCTTGACCGTAGAGGTGCCAGCCCCGGACGAACCGGTAACCGAAATGATGGGGTGTTTCTTGCTCATTGGGTCCTCGTTTCACGCACGAAACAGGCCGCGGTTGCCAAACAGGGCATTGACCTCGGTATCGGGCAGATCGTGATAGGCGCAGACGCGATCGACCTTTTCGGCTGTGCCGAAAACGAAGGGGGTACGCGCGTGCAATTCGTCGGCAGTCTTGGACAGGATCCGCGTGCAGCCGTCGGTCGCCTTGCCGCCGGCCTGTTCAATCAGGAAGGCGATCGGGGCGCATTCGTAGACCATGCGGAGCCGGCCGTTCTGGTAGCCTGGACGGGCATCGCCCGGATAAAGGAAGATGCCGCCGCGCGTGATGACACGATGGGTTTCCGCCACAAGCGACGCGACCCACCTCATGTTGAAGTTCTTGTCGCGCGGTCCGGTAACACCTGCCAGGCAATCGTCGATATAGGCGCGCACAGGCGCCGACCAATGGCGATAGTTCGAGGCATTGATCGCGAATTCGGACGACGTATCAGGCACGCCCATATGGTCGTTTGCGAGGACGAAGGTATCGCTGTCCGGGTCCAGCACGAAATGCAGAACGCCATGCCCAAAGGTGACGACCAGCGCCGTCTGAGGCCCATAGATGATATACCCGCCGGCGATCTGCTCGGATGCTACACGCAGGAAACTGCTCGTCGCGTCATCCGTCGCCGGGAAGATTGAAAAGATGGTTCCGATCGACACGTTCACGTCGATGTTGGACGAACCGTCCAGCGGGTCGATCGCCAGCGCCAGCGTGCCCCCGGCATCCAGCTGCTGCACGGTGTCCTGCTCTTCGGAGGCATAGAACCGGACGCCCGTCCCAGTCAGCGCCGCCGCGAAAGCGGTGTCGGCCATGACGTCCAGAGCCTTCTGGCCGTCACCGTCCGAATTTGTCCCGACCTCCGATCCCAGGGTCTGACCCAGACTGCCTCGCGCAATCGTACGGCTCAGCTCACGGCCGACCCCGCACAGGGCGACCATTGTGTCCCGCAACTCTTCGGGCACTTGGCTGGTGTCGATCACTCTTGTCATTTTGTCCTCCCCACTGGCCGATCGGCCCGTGTCCTCACTTTCCTCTTTCATTTCTGGAGATTTTATGAAATTTAAAAAATATCTCCCCTAATTAGATTTTATTAAATGTCTGGACCGAATATCACCCTGAAACAACTCCGCGCTCTGGCCGCCACCGCCCGTCACGGCAGCATCTCAGCCGCCGCGGATGAGGTGAATCTCACACCGCCTGCGGTCCATACACAGTTGAAAAATCTGGAAAATACCCTGGAGCTTGACCTGCTCGACCGCACGCACTCCGGTCATATGGAATTGACCGAGGTCGGTCACATCCTTGTTGAGGCCACGCAGCGAATGGAGACCGAGCTCGACACCGCACTGCGCGACATTGCCGCATTCCGGGCCGGCAAAACGGGGCGTGTCCGTCTCGGTTTCGTCAGCACGGGCAAGTATTTCGCTCCTGCCCTGGTGGCGCGGCTCAAGAATTTTCATCCCAATATCGACATCCGGCTGCGAGTCGGAAACCGGCAAGAAATCATCTCGATGCTGAAAGGCAGGGTCCTGGACCTCGCGATCATGGGCCGACCGCCCCGTGATCCCAAGGTGGTCGCCGAGGTCATCGGCCCCCACCCCCACGTCATCATCGGACGGCCCGACCACCCCTTCGTCGGCCTTGGTCACGTCCCGCACGACGCACTTTTGAAAGAGACGTTCATCGCCCGCGAAGAAGGTTCGGGAACGCGCATCCTGATGAACCGTTTTCTTGACGAAATCGGCAACGGACAACTCTACGCGACCATCGAAATGGACAGCAACGAAACCATCAAACAGGCGGTCATGGCGGGCCTCGGCATCGCCATCATCTCGGAACACACGGTGATCGAGGAACTGCGCAGCCTGCGCCTGTCGCGCATCTATACCGAAGGCATCCCGATCCTGCGCCAGTGGTTCCTTTTGCACCCCGAAGCGGTCCAGCTCAAACCGGCGGCCCAGGCGATCCGCAATACGATTTCGGGGATGTCCGGATCATTTCTCCCGCACCTCTGATTGGCGCGGGAGAATATTTTCAATGGCTTAGCCGATGATGCCGTTCAATGTCGCCGACGGGCGCATCACGGCCGCCGTCTTGGCCGCGTCACCGTGATAATAGCCGCCCAGGTCGACGGCCTTGCCCTGCACGCTCGCCAATTCAGCCACGATGGTGTCCGCGTTCCCGGCCAGTGCCTCGGCGATCGGCTTGAAATGCGCGGCCAGATCGGCGTCGTCCGACTGCGCGGCCAGGGCCTCGGCCCAATAGAGCGCAAACCAGAAATGGCTGTCACGGTTGTCGGGCTGCCCAACCTTGCGGCCCGGGCTGCGGTCATTGTCCAGAACACCCTGTGTCGCTGCATCCACCGCCTCGCCCAGAACGCGCGCTTTCGCGTTGCCCTTGGCATCGGCCAGGAACTTCAGGCTCTCCCCAAGCGCACAGAACTCGCCAAGCGAATCCCAGCGAAGGTGGTTCTCTTCCATCAGCTGCTGCACGTGCTTGGGGGCCGATCCGCCCGCACCGGTCTCGAACATCCCGCCGCCGTTCATCAGCTTGACGATCGACAGCATCTTGGCGCTGGTCGCCAGCTCCAGGATCGGGAACAGGTCGGTCAGGTAGTCGCGCAGAACGTTACCGGTGATCGCGATGGTGCTCTCGCCCTTGGTGATGGTCTCCAGCGATGCGCGAGTGGCTTCGCGCGGGGCCATGATCTCGAACTTGTCGGCAACGCCCCTGGCTTCAAGGATCGGCTTCACCATCGCGATAAGCTGGGCATCATGCGCCCGGTTCGCATCCAGCCAGAAGATCGAGCGGAACCCGGTCGCTTTCTGCCGCTCGATGGCAAGATTAACCCAGTCCTCGATCGGCGCCTTTCGGGCCGAGGCCGAGCGCCAGATGTCGCCTTTTTCCACCCTGTGCTCATGCAGCACGGTGCCGTCGTCGAGGATCATCTTCACGACTCCGTCTTCCGGAATCTCGAAGGTGGTCGGGTGGCTGCCATATTCCTCGGCCTTCTGCGCCATCAGGCCCAGATTCTGGACCGTCCCGGCGGTGGCCGGGTTCAGCTTGCCGTTGGCTTTGAAGAACTCGATGGCTTCGTCGTAGACCGGCGCATAAGAGTTATCCGGGATCACGCAGACCGCATCGGCCTCTTTGCCGTCCGGGCCCCAGCCCTTGCCGCCGGCACGGATCAGCGCGGGCATCGAGGCGTCGATGATGACGTCCGAGGGAACGTGCAGATTGGTGATGCCCTTGTCCGAGTTCACCATGTACATCGGCGGACGCGCAGCGGTCACTTCGTCGATGACGGCCATGATCTCACCGTCGCCCTTCACACGCTCCAGCAGGTCGCCCAGGCCCGAGTTCGGGTTGACGCCCAGTGCCTCCATTCTGTCGCCGTACTTTTCAAAGACGGGCGCAAGCCAGGCCCTGACCGCATGGCCAAACAGGATCGGGTCCGAGACCTTCATCATGGTGGCCTTCAGGTGCAGCGAAAACAAAACGCCCTCGGCTTTCGTTTTCTCGATCTCTTCTGAGATAAACGCGCTCAAGGCCTTGGCTGACATGAACGTCGCGTCCACCACGGTCCCGGCGGGATAGGACACGCCCTCTTTCAGAACGGTCTCACCGCTCGCACCTT
Organism: Silicimonas sp.; assembly: GCA_050290245.1. Classification (GTDB taxonomy): domain Bacteria; phylum Pseudomonadota; class Alphaproteobacteria; order Rhodobacterales; family Rhodobacteraceae; genus JBNKHH01. Next base: position 40,499 of record JBNKHH010000062.1, on the reverse strand, counting down.
CCAGCACGATCTTGGCGGTGGCAGCCTTTTCCAGCGTAGCCGACTTCTCATTCGAAAAGAAATCATCACCGTTCATCGAAGCCACACGGGTTTTCGAGTCCGCCGACCAATCTCCCATCCGGTGCGGGTTGGCCTTTGCATAGTTCTTGACCGCTACGGCCGCGCGGCGGTCCGAGTTACCTTCGCGCAGAACCGGGTTCACGGCCGATCCCTTGATCGCGTCGTAGCGGGCGCGCGCTTCCTTCTCGGCCTCGGTCGCAGGCTCTTCGGGATAGTCCGGCAAGTCATAGCCCTGCGACTGAAGCTCTTTCACCGCGGCGACAAGCTGAGGCACCGAGGCCGAGATGTTCGGCAGCTTGATGACGTTCGCCTCCGGCGTCTTCACCAACTCGCCCAGTTCGGCCAGGTCGTCCGACTGGCGCTGCGCCTCGGTCAGGCTTTCGGGGAATGCCGCGATGATGCGTCCCGCGAGCGAGATATCCTTGGTGCCAACCGTGACACCGGCGGCATCGGCAAAGGTACGAATGATGGGCAACAACGAGGCCGACGCCAGCTCGGGCGCCTCGTCGACCTTCGTATAGATGATATCGGGAGTGGTTTCGGTCATGGCTTTCCAAGTCCCTCAGAGTTTTGGTTGCGCGACGCTTACCCGGTTTGGCAGGTCAGGTCGACGGGCTTTCGGCGATTAATTGCATACCGTGGCATACTGCCGCGCTGTATCCGCGTTTCCAAGCTTCAGCGCAAGGCCCCCTGCATCTTCAGAGAGTCGTATTTTTCCTGCTCGAACCACCAATTGTCCACGCCCCGATCATAGGGTGGCTTTGTCCTGGGCTTGCCAAAGACGTCCCAATAGGCCAGCCAATGCGATCCCTTGTACCAGTTCGGCGCCCAGATCATCCGGTCACGCAGCACCCTGTCCAGCGCCTTGACCCGCGCCGTCAGCGTCGCCCGGCTCTTTGCCGCAATGATTTCTTCGATCAGCGCATCGACCACCGGATCGGCCAGACCCGTCAGGTTAAAGGTCCCCGGCGTCGTCGCCGCCTGGCTGCCGAACAGGGTCTTCAGCTCCAGAGACGGGCTGAGCGGCAGCGAGAAACGCGCCACGACCACGTCGTAATCGAAATTCTCCTGCCGCTCCTGATATTCAGCGGAATCGATCAGATTGAAATGGGCGTCGATTCCGATGAGTTTCAGGTTCTCGACGTAGGGAAGAACCACCCGCTCGAACGACGGACCGTCATCCAGGAACTCGATCGTCAGAACCTCACCCGCCGCGTTTCGCCGCTTACCGTCATCGCCGACGATCCACCCAGCCTCCTCCAACAGTGCATTCGCCCGGCGCACCAGCCCCCGGTCGGTCTTGCGTGTGGTCGACACGGGCGGTGAATAGGCCTCCTCGGTGAACACCGTTTCCGGCAGCTGATCCCGGAACGGTTCCAGCACCGCCAGTTCCTCACCCTGCAATGGCCCCTCGGCCTGCATGTCCGAGTTCTCCCAGAAGGAATCCGTCCGCTTGTACAGCCCATAGAACAGGGTCTCGTTCGACCACTCGAAATTGAACATCATGCCCACGGCCTCGCGCACGCGCCGGTCCTGGAACTTGGGCTTGCGCATGTTGAACCAGAACCCCTGTGCCCCCGATGACCGGTCGTCGGGTATCACCTCGCGCTTGACCCAGCCCTTGTCCAAGGCCGCGAAGTCGTACCCGGTCGCCCAGATGGCCGAATAGAACTCCTCGTGGAACAGATAGACCCCGGCCTTCAACGCCTCGAACGCCGCAGTATTGTCGGCGAAATATTCGTAGCGATAGCAATCGAAATTGTTCCGCCCCCGGTTCACCGGCAGGTCCGCAGCCCAATAGTCGGGGTTCCGGCAATAGGTAATGTTGCGCCCCTGATCCAGGTCGCTGACCACGTAGGGCCCCGACCCCAGCGGAGGTTCCAGCGTCGAGCGGGTAAAATCCACCTCGTCATAGTAATGCTTGGGCAGGATCGACAACTGCCCCACCTCGGAAATCAGGTCCCGCGTCTTGGCACCCTCGGCGAAATCGACCCGCACCTCGCGCTCGGACAGAACGGTGCCGCCCACCACATCGGCAAGCGGCGTGCGATACAGGGGGCTGCCCTCGGTCTTGAGGATGTCGATGGTGAACGCCACGTCCTCGGCGGTGACCGGGTGGCCATCAGCAAACCGCGCGCCCTCGCGCAAAGTGAAGATCACCCAGGACCGGTCCTCGGGATACACGATCTTCTCGGCCAGCAACCCGTAAACCGCGTCCGGCTCGTCAAAGGCCCGTACCATCAATTGATCATAGATGTAGTCCAGCCCCTGCGCCGGCTCACCCGCGAGGATAAAGGCATTCAGGCTGTCAAACGTCTGTGACGCCAAAAAACCGCGAAAACTCATGGTCCCGCCCTTGGGTGCGTCGGGGTTGGCATAGTCGAAATGTGGAAAGTCCGGCGGATACTTCAGCTCGCCAAAGGCCGATATTCCGTGGCTTTCAATGGTCTGGGCGCCCGCGCTCCCCATTGAGACGAAAGCCCAGAATACCACAGCCAGAACCGCGCGCATGAGATTCTCCCGACTCACCTGCCCCTGAAAGGTAGCACGGGATTTCTCCACCGCAACGTGACTTGCCCCGCAGACGTTTTCCCGCATAGCCTCACCCCGATGACCCTGCGCTTTTTCTCAGACAAGAACCGGCCCGTCCACCTCGGTCCATACCCGCTGGAACGGCTTCGGCGAACCGACACGCCCGACACCCGCGGCCTGCCCGCGCCAAGGCCGCTGGATTTCGCGCGCCCCGATGCTCCTGAAAGCATCGTCAACGCCATGGCCGACTACCAGGCGATGATGGACGCGATCCGCGACGGCATGGTCAACCGCGCCCAGGCTGACTGCCCCTCCGACTTAACAGAGCGCGCCAACCACCTGAAAGCCTTTGGATACTTCTCGGACGCTTCGATGGTGGGTATCTGCCAAATGACGCCCGACAGCCTGCTGGATGCGCCCTGGCGCAACCCCGAAATCGACCGCCTCGCCGAGGAACTGCGCACCCGTCAGACCAAGACTCTGGCCTCGGGCATCGACATGATCATGGCCGATCTGAGAGACTCGATGCAGGCCCCGCCGACCACCATCGACGCCCATACCCATGCCGTCGTGTTTCTTTACGAGATGCCGCGCGACCCGCGCCCCGACGAACCGGGGGCCGAATGGATTTCGGACGCGCAGCAGCACAGGGCCTGCCTGCGCGCGTCCGAGACCGCGGTGGTTCTGTCTAACTATATCAGATTGCTGGGTTTCGACGCCAAGGCGCATTCGTATAGCTCGTCCGACGTCGACCTGAACCGCCTCGCCGTCTACGCGGGCGTTGCGGTGGCAGAGCACGGTCAGATGCTGAACCCCTTCCTTGGCCCCCACTTCGGCCTCGGTGTCGTCACGACGACCTTCGAGATGACCCCCGACAAACCGCTGGCACGCTACCAGCCGCTTCTCGGCACCCGGGGTCCCAAGTGGTGGGCGGGGTATCGCACCGCCAAGACCGCCCTGAACCGCGACCCCTACGCGCGCCGCCGCTATGTCGACGGCGCCCACCCGTTCGAAAACCTCAAACGTATCGACACACCGACCTCCCTGATCGACGAACCCCGCGTGCCGCGTGTGCCAAAGCGCAGCGACCTCTTCGCCCGCGCCCAGTTCGGCGACCTCGGCAAGGCCGTGCAGGACAGCGCAAAAGGCGGCCACTATGCCCGCAAGGCCGCGCCCTCGGCCGCACAACGCCGCCTTCTCGGCGCGCTCGTCCTCCTCCAGGACGGTGACCCCGGCCTCGGTCCCCGCCCCACGGACCCCGAGAAAAACGCCGCCAACGTCAAGGCCGCGTCCTATTTCCTTGGCGTCGACGCCGTCGGCATTTCGCGCTGCCCCGACTGGACCTGGTACAGCCACGACGCCACCGGCGCCCCGATCGAGCCACCCCACGACCAGGCCATCTCGATGATCATCGACCAGGGCTATGAGACGATGGAAGGCGCATCCGGTGACGATTGGATATCCGTCGCCCAGTCCATGCGCGCATACCTGCGCTTTTCGCTTTTGGGTGGCGTCATCGCCAAACATATCCGCGCGCTCGGCTACAAGGCCAAGGCCCACACCGCCATGGACGGCGAAGTCCTGCAACCGCCGCTCCTGCTCCTGTCGGGCCTGGGCGAAGTATCCCGCATCGGCGAGGTCATCCTGAACCCCTTCCTCGGACCGCGCCTGAAATCCGGCGTCGTCACCACAGACATGCCGCTCGCCCACGACAAGCCCATCGACTTCGGCCTCCAGGCCTTTTGCGAGGCCTGCAACAAATGCGCCCGTGAATGCCCCTCCGGAGCCATCACCGCCGGGCCGAAACGCATGTTCAACGGCTATGAAATCTGGAAATCCGACAGCCAGAAATGCGCCACCTACCGCATTACGACCCCCGGCGGCGCCATGTGCGGACGCTGCATGAAAACCTGCCCCTGGAACCTCGAGGGGCTGTTCGCCGAAAAACCCTTTCGCTGGGCCGCGATGACCTTCCCGTCACTGGCCCCCAGACTCGCCCACCTGGACGACCGCCTCGGCCACGGCGGCCTGAACCCGGTCAAGAAATGGTGGTGGGACCTCGAGGTCGCCGAAGACGGCGCCTACCGCCCGACCCCGCACGAAGTGAACGCCCGCGACCTGCAACCCGACCTGAAGGTCGCCGCAGAAGACCAGACCCTCGCAGTCTACCCCGCCCCACTGACGCCGCCGCCCTGGCCCTACCCCTATCCGATGGACCGCGAGGCCGGCATCCGCGCCTATGAAGAGATGCTCTCTCCCCAGGTCTACCGCGAACGCCTCGACGCCGGGGACACCGTTGGCCTGGCCCACGAAACACCGGACCACACGGACAGCCCCGTCGTTCAAACTGTTGTTTCCAAGGCCGAAAAGCTCTCGCCCGACATCACGCTCTATGAATTCCGCGACCCCCAGGGCCGCGACCTGCCGCCCTGGACCGCAGGCGCGCACCTCGACATCGTCGTCGCCCCCGAGTTTCTGCGCCAATACTCGATGAGCGGTGATCCCGCCGACCGTTCCTGCTACCAGATCGGGGTCCTTCGTGAGGATACGGGCCGCGGTGGCTCGGCCCTGATGCATCGCATCTTTACCGAAGGCCGCCGGGTCTTTCTTTCAAAACCCATAAATCATTTCGCATTGGTCAAGGACGCCAATCACACGTTTTTGATGGGCGGCGGTATCGGCGTGACCCCTATGGTCGCCATGGGCCACGAGTTGTACGCGGCAGGCAAATCCTTTGACCTCCACTACTCGGTTCCGACCCGTAGCGCCGCTGCCTACGGCGACCGCCTGGCGCAGATGCCCTGGGCCGACCGGGTCCACCTGCATATCTCCGACGAAGGCACCCGCGCCGACCTCGCCGCGATCCTCTCGGACCGAGACCCCGGCACGCACGTCTATACCTGCGGCCCCGATGCCTACATGACCGCAGTCATGGATACCGCCCGCGAGGCAGGCTTTCCCGACGAGGCCATTCACTTCGAGTTCTTCTCGGTCCCCGAACAGCCCGATTACGAAAACCACCCCTTCACGCTCCGCCTCGCCCGCCGTGGCATCGACATCGAGATCCCGGCCGACCGCACGCCGACCGACGTGCTGACCGAGCAGGGCATCCCCGTTGACGTGAAATGTTCGGATGGCCTCTGCGGCGTCTGCAAATGCACGGTTCTGTCCGGCGAGGTCGAACACCGCGACTTCGTCCTGTCAAAAGCCCAGCGGGAACACGAAATGATCCTCTGCCAGTCCCGCGCGGCGAAACCGGGCGGGGTGATCGAGGTTGACCTATAGGCGGATATCCTAGCCGCGCAGCGCCGACACATCGGCGGCGGCATCCGTGCCCGACGACAGGATGCGATAAAGCAGTTCGGCGATCCCCGAGGTCTCGGTTTTGGAATAGATCGACCTCAGGTGCGTGCGCACCGTTGCTTCCGACAGGCTCAACTCTTCTGTCACGCCCTTGACCGACAGGCCCCGCGACAGCAACAGGCAGACCCGGAACTCGGCACGGCTCAGCCTGGCAGGGTTGGACATGCCAAGAACCGGCGCATCCCACTTCATCTTGCCCGCCTCGGCGCGCGCCCGCGCTGCGACCATGCGCTCGTCCAGCTTCGCCTGGGTCACCAGTCCCGTCTTGCGACCGGCCCAAGACCGCACAACCGTCGGCACCAGCGATTCAAGCTCCAGACGCTCGCTGCGCTGCAATTCACGGGTATAGTGAAACTCGATGTAATCGTGCTGCTGCTGATCCCCTGTCAGGGACAGCGCAACCACCTCGCCAATGCTGCGCGCAATCCGCCAGTTGCCTAGCGTTTGCGTTTCGCTCCAGGACGGGTCGTCCAGCAGATCGGTCATGAACCACACCGTCGAGGACCGCGCCTTGGGATACAAATAGCCCATGACGTCCTTGCACAACGCCCGCTTTAACGCAGGATAGTCGTCGTTGCCGTCCTTCCGGTCGAACAAGGCCACCGTGCGCGGCGTATCCTCGTTCTTGTTATGGCGTGAAATCGCAGCAGCTTCAGCACCCAAGCCAGTAGCAAGGCTTTCAAGCGCTTCTGAAAGAGACATCGAGCCATGCAGTCCACCGCACCAAGCGGCGATACCGTCCAGAACCCTTAAATCCGGTCCCGGCTTGGCATCGAATGCCGAAATATTTCCCCTCGCGTTCAAATCGAACTCCCCACTCAAACAAAACTTGATCGCAAGACTGAAATTGTCTTGCAACCTGCTCAAATGCCCCTGTTTCCTGTTTTCAGGAATTACCCCTTGCCACTGATCAGGCAGCCAAAGACGCAAATAGTCAAGCGGGAGAAAAATGTTCAACAGCCCACTGCGACACCTGCGCCGCAATTGGCGATAATTTATCAACAATCGTCAGTTTTTTTTAAGATTGTATCGTGAAAGGGGCGATCTCTGTGGATCGCCCCTCGCAATACTCCCGATTTCTGGGTGGATCAGCCGCCGAAGGTGTTCACCCAACGAATCGCAATTGGCCCAAGGATCAACAGGAACAGCGCCGGCAGCATCAGCGAGGCCATGACACCGGACATCTTCACCGGCAGCTTGTTGGCCATCTCCTGCGCTTTCAGCTCGCGTGTGATCCGCATTTCCGACGCATAGGTCGTCAGGGCATCAGACACGCTCGTACCGAACTGGATCGACTGCAGGATCACGCTGGCGAACGAGGCCACCTCGTCCACGTTGGCGCGCGCCGCCATGTCCATCAGCGCCTTGTCGCGCTCTCCACCAGCCGAGACTTCAAGCTGCACCAGGCGGAATTCCTGGCTGATTGCCGGGGCCGAAGCCTCCATCTCGTTGGACACCCGCGTCATCGCCGCGTCGAACCCCAGACCCGCCTCGACCGCGACGACCATCAGGTCAAGTGCGTTCGGGAAGGTCTCGGAAATCTGCAACTGCCGCTCGTCCACCTTGGACCGCAGCCACAGGGCCGGACCAAAGAAACCGATGATCAACAAGGCCGTCAGAATGTAATAGGTGATCAGGCGGCTCTGGCCATCCAGCAGGTTGGCCAGACCTTCAGGCATCGGGATAAGCGTCGCCTGGCGCAGAACCATCAGCGCCAGGTAGATGCTCGGCAAGACGATCGCCAGCACGATGCGCACCGTGTAATATTTGGCAACGGCGTTCTGACCGATGATGCCGGCATTCATGAGCTGTCGGCGGATCTTTGTCCGCTTCTCACGGTTTTGCGGCATTAGGGCTTTCATAAAGCCCTTCGGGTCCACGTCGGCGTTGTTCAAAAGCCCTGCTTCGAACGACGTACGCCGCGTCGTTTGCTTGCCCTGGTTATAGCGGCGGCCGACCGGGTTCGACGCGATCAGGCCACCAAAAAAGCCATAAACGATCAGCAGCGTGCCTACGAAAATCCCCATGACCACGAGGCCACCGGCAGAGCCGACACTTCCGAAAAAGGCTGTGATTTGTTCAAACATCTCTCAGAACCCCTCAGAAACGGAAGTTGACAAGCTTGCGCAGGACCAGCGCGTTCAAAATCGTCAGCGTAACGATGGCGATCCCCAGGGGAACCGCTTCGGGCTCACCAGCAATCGAGCCATAGTAGCTCGGCGTGAGAACCTGCATCGCGACAAAGATCAGGACCGGGATAAAGCTCAGGAACGCGGCTGTCAGGCGACCTTCGGCGGTCAGCGCCTTGATCTTCTTGCGCATGTTCAACCGGTCACGGATCGTGCGCGACAAAACGTTCAAAACCCGCGCCAGATCGCCGCCAGTACCGTGCTGGATGGCAATCGCTGTGGCCAGGTAATGCACGTCTTCCTGGTCGATGCGATCCGAGAAATCGCGGAACGCTTCGGTAAGCTCATCACCAAAACTGACCTGATCGACCACGATGCCGAACTCCGAACCAACGGGATCGGGCATCTCGTTGGCAACCGACGCCAGCGTCGTGTTGAGCGGGTGACCCACCTTCAGGCCCCGCGCCATCAAATCCAAGGCGTCGGGAAGCTGGCGCACCAGAGAATTCATGCGCTCGTTCCGCTTCATGCGCACCTGCAGCATCGGCAGGAAAAATCCAAGAGTCACACCCAGGGCTACGGCGTTCAGCACAGCCATGAATTGTGTGCCGACGATGAATATCGCTACGGCCGCGGCAATACAGGTGACCAGAAAGGCGCCCGGAGCCATCGTGATCCCCGCCTGACGCAGGACGATCGGCAGGTCGCCCACAAGCGGAAGACGCTCGACAAAGCTGCGCTTTTCGTCGGGCTTCAGGATTTTCAGGATCTCTTCCGTCGTCGCACCCTTTTGGATCAGCTGCATACGACGACTCTTGGCCTGTTGCGCGCCACCCGAGCGCGAGATCAGCTGGCGCAGGCCTTCCAGCACCAGCAAGACCCCGAGGAAGGCACCCAGATAGGTGACAAACTGCATGTCCACCTGGGCGATCAGATCTTTGATGTCGTCAAGGTTCATTTCTTGGCACCCCCATTGCTCAGGAAGCTGGTCTGACCAAGATCGACACCGGCGGCCAACAGCTCTTCGGCGCACTTCGGCCGCATACCCGTCGCAACAAAGTTGCCGAGAACCTCGCCGTTCTCACCCTTGCCGGCGCGCTTGAAGACAAAGATGTCCTGCATGGTGATCGTGTCACCTTCCATGCCCGTGATCTCCGAAACGCTCATGACCTTACGGTTACCGTCGGACAGGCGGTTCAACTGGACGATAAAGTTGATGCCCGAAGCGATTTGCGAGCGGATCGCCGACAGGGGCAGGTCCAAACCCATCATCGACACCATCTGTTCAATCCGGCTCAGCGCGTCGCGCGCGGTATTGGCGTGCACAGTCGTCATCGAGCCATCGTGACCGGTGTTCATGGCCTGGAGCATGTCGAAGGTCTCCGGGCCACGCACCTCGCCGACGATAATCCGGTCGGGACGCATCCTGAGGGCGTTGCGGACCAGATCACGCTGGCTGATCGCGCCGGTGCCGTTCGGGCTCGGCGGACGAGTCTCCAGGCGCACCGTGTGCTCCTGCTGAAGCTGAAGTTCGGCGGCGTCCTCAATTGTCACGATCCGCTCGTGCTCGTTGATCGAGCGCGACATGGCATTCAACAGCGTCGTCTTACCCGAACCGGTACCACCCGAAATCAGGATGTTCATCCGGGCTTCGACCAGAGCACGCAACAGCCCGGCGGCCTCCTCGTTCAACGACCCCAGCTCGATCATCTTGTCCAGAAGGATCGGCTTCTTCGAGAACTTACGAATGGACAGCGAAGGCCCGTCGATGGCGCAGGGCCGGATGATCGCGTTGACCCGGCTGCCGTCGGGCAGACGCGCATCCACCCAGGGCTGGCTTTCATCGACGCGACGACCGATGGACGACACGATCTTGTCGATGATACGCAAAAGGTGCCTCTCGTCGCGGAAGCGCACGTTGGTCTGCTCCAGCACCCCAAAGCGTTCGACGTAAACCTGGTCATGGCCGTTGACGAGAATATCGTTGATCGTCGGATCGGCCAGCAGCGGCTCCAGCGGGCCATAGCCCAGGACCTCGTGCATCAGCTCATCGACGATCAGCTTGAAATCTTCCGTCCGCATCGGACGCTTTTCTTCGGCCAGAACCGCCTGCGCCAGGTTGGCAACCTCGCGGCGCAACTCGTCGGTCTGCACCTTGTCGATCACTGAAAGGTTCAGCCGTTCAAGAAGGGCTTCGTGAAGGCGGGTCTTCAGTTCAAGACGATCCGTCAGGTCCTTGTCGGTCTGCGCCAGCGAGCGCAGCGCCGAAGATGTGACCCGCTTGGCCGCATCCGCGCTGTTGGTCGCCGCGCCGTTGACGGCTGCAGGCGTCTTGTTTTCGGATTTTCCAAAAGACTTAAACATAGTCCGCTCTCCTTAAACTCGTACTGCCGGTTGATCCTTGGGCAGCGATGCGATGGTCGACTTGGCCAGAGCCGCAATTCCCTTTGACAGGTCGGAACGACCTGAGATCTCGGAGACCGGCTTGCCATAATCGACGGCCTCGCGAGCCGCCTTCGGATCGTGACCGATCCAATGGTTAAACGTCACATCAAGCGCCTTCTGTGCTTCACGATGATGCTCCTTCAGCATCATCGGTTTCTTCTCGTGGTTGACGACCAGCTCGATAGGAAGCTGAGCGTTGTCGGCCAAGACAAAATCCATCAGCCGGCGGCTTGCGCGCACGGCCGGCACGGTCATGTCCATCACGATATAAAGTTTGTCTGTCTCGGCCAGAACCGGCTCGATCCACCCCACAAGAGCACGCGGCAGGTCAACCACCAGGTAGTCGAACATGGTCTTCAGCGTCGCAATCAGCGCCTCGACCTGCTCGGGCTGAAGCGAATCCAGCGGCGCGAACCGCTGCGGCGCTGCCAGCACGGCCAGACCCGACGGCAAACGCACCAGCGACTGCTCGACCCAATGGGCGTCAGGCAGGAAATTCTCGACCGCAAGCTGCAACAGGCCTTCCTGTTCGTCCACGTCCAGGAAATCGCCCACGGTGCCGAACTGCAAATCCAGGTCGACGATGCAGACCTTGTTCTCGGCTTCCTTCTTGAAGGTGCCCTTGCGCATCAAAAGCTGGTCGGCCAGATTCACGGCCACCGTGGTCGACCCGATGCCGCCGCGCGCCTGCTGGATCGCGATCAGTTTGCCGGTCGGTGCGGCGTTGCTGTATTTCTCTTCGATTTCCTTGCGTTTCTTCTCGATCCACTTGCCGACCTGGTCGACCAGTTCCTCGTTCGAAGACGGATAAGGCAGAACATCGTCCACGCCGACCCGTGTCAGGGCACGCGCCTTGGACAGCGGCAGATCGCCGTCGGTTAGGGCAAGGTACACCGTACCGGCGTCACGATGGTCGGTCAGAACCTCGATCGCCGAGAGATCGGCCGCGTTGCCGGGGTCGGTCGCAAAAATGACGATGTCATGCTTGGACGCCATTTCCACGGCGGCGCCATTCAGCTGCGAGACGCTGGACGCCTCGCGGTCGACACGCGCACCCTCGATCGTTTCAAGAGCCCCGCCAACCGCGGTTGAGACCGACTCGTCCGAGGAAATAAGAAGAATTGAATTGCTCATGGTCTTTCCTTTGGCCTCTATCCGCGCATGCCGTGGTTCATGTCTTCTGCAGGGAGCGTCACCGAGATATCGGGAAACGGTATCCTTGCTTCGTCCGTTCCATCACCGGTTGGGACCCCATTGGTACTTGTCGCGCCCGCCGTTGCCGCCAGCGCGCTGAGCGGTGTGATGAATTCAAAGCACAGCAGAGGGTAACGCGTCGCTTCGGCGTCGCCCTGAACAGCATCCTGGATGCCGCAAATATTGGCGTCCCCGACAAGTTCTGCTGTGATAACAGGAACATACGGCCCACCGACGAACCCGAGATTCCGGTCATAGTTGTACCGCAATACCACGTTTGACATCGTCGAGCCTTGCGGCAAAAGCGACTGGATCGTGTTGAAAATCTCGGTCGCCGCCAACCCGGCTTCCGGGTTCGCCGCATCGGCCTCCGTAAGGCGGCAGCTGCGATTGACCTGCTGGCAGATGCCGCCATCGGTACTGCAAAGCGTTCCGGCGGGATACTGCGCACTGGTGCCGCTTTCCCGCGTGTGGTGAAGCGGCAATCCGGCACAGATCGGCGGCCGCACCGATGCAATGCGCACGGCGCGTTGCATCGCCTTTTCCGAGGCGACCCAGTTATACCCAAGCCGGCCAAAATCCAGAATGGCGAACAGGATCAGCAGGAACAGCGCGATGCAGACCGCGAATTCGACCATCGTCGTGCCATCGCTGGACTGAAGAAACGATGTGAACCGGTTTTTCTTTGACACCTTCTCCATGATCACACTCCATACACTCGGGACATGTCGCTGATGTCGCGCGTTATCGAGTTGATCAATGGAATACCGTTGATCTCCAGAACCCCGACCAATGGGAAAACAACCGTGAAATTGGCAGTGACCTGCGCCATCGGAACCTGCGCCTGGCGATACCGGTCAGGGTCAGTCGCATGGCTGACGCAGGCGACCGAGCGATTGACCGAATTCAACGTCACCAGGCGCGGCAGAAGGTTGTCGACCTCGGTATCCATGTTGCGCGAAACGATCGCGAAATATTGGCCCGCGGGCGTGGTCTGTTCCAGAAAGACGGCGCCCGCTCCGCTGGTCGTTTCGCAAATATCGCTAGCAACCGTTCTCGACATGTACCGAGCGGCATCGCGCACACCGGCGACCGCCCCCTGGTAGGTGATGAACAAGCGTGAAAACTCGATGATCACGAACAGGGCAAGCAGGAACAGCGGCAAAAACATCGCGAACTCGACAAGAGCCACGCCCTCTTCACGGTCCCTGAAGCGTCTTATGCTGGTTGAGATACGCATTACGACCCCTTACCGGTACAACTGCACGAGATTGCGGAACGTCCCCGGCGCAACATTGTCATAGCCACCGTTCAGCGCACCGCTGACAACTTCGGCATACAACTCGCGCGTACTCCCATTCGGGCGTGCCGGGTTCAACAGGAACAATTCGACGAAATAGGTCGCCAGGAACCGTCCGGAACCGCCATTCAACTGGTTGCGACCGAATTCGTTGTCCCTGCCGCTCCAGTATTCGCAGTCGACCGCCGCAGCTGTGATAACCCTGCGGGTCGGATCGGACGAGGCAAGAGAATCTCCATCCGTGTCGGTGCTGCAATGGGGCAGCGACGTCCCGAGACGGTCGACCAGCGTCGTGTCATCAAGGGGGCTCTCCAGATCGTCGCCGGGATCGATGATGTCCTTGATGAGGTCCATCGGACCGCCGGCGCGGGCCGTGCCGGCCGCCGTTTCGTTGTAGACGGCCAAGGGGTTGGTATACAGCGAGGTCGCGACTTCGGCCTGGTAGTAGTCCCAGCGGGATCCGGTATTCGGGATTTCCGGGTAATCCGTGATGTCAGGATCAAGCCTGTTGGTCGCACCCGGGCGGAACGGATCATCGACATGATACCCGTTCACGATTTCGGAAGGTTCGATTGTCCCGTACGAGTCTGCATCTGTCGAATAGTTGGTTTCGACGTATACTTGGCGTGCCTCAGCCCAGGAATTGTTGCCAAAGCGATCGCCCGCATCCGGGTAGCTTGCGCACGAACCGCCCAATCCAAGAAAACAGTCGTCCGGCGGCAATGGCATCGTCGTCGTCGTCGTGGTCGACGACGATCCGTCACCACAGGTCGTACCCTCGACATAGTCCTTGGTCACAATCGGAGCGGGCGGATACTTGGGATCGTCTTCCAGATCCATCTGTGCCGCATCGAACATATCGAAGAAGGAGTTCAAAGTCGTCGGGCGCCAGCCTTCGGCACGACCGGTCATCGTCGACAGATAGCCGTTTTCGAAGCACAGGGACACGGCGCCCTCGCCTGCCACGAGACAGGCATAAAGGTCGGGACCTGATTCTCCGGCACAGGGGCCGTCTTCATCGGTCAAGTCTTCTTCGGGCACCTGGTCATATACGTCCAGCCAGGCAAAGTTACCAGGATACCAGTCGCCACCACCGGTGCCAGCCTCGGCGACCAGGCGGATCGTTTGCCCAATGTTTTCAGACGGATCCCAGGGGTCTTCGCCTTCGGCCGTGGGCGGCATGCAGAAAAAGACCGGGGTCACGTCGCAGGCCAGACTGGTATATCCGGCCACCGCCTCGGCCCCAATCAGCTCAGCAGGGAGCGGATCGGCTGAGAACAGTGAGAATATCCGGCCGAAGACCCAAGGCACGGTGACACGCTTGTCGCCACGGGCGGGATCGTTGATCATCGCGATCCGCACGAACCGCGCCAAAAGGTCGTGGTCGGGGTTCGACGGATCCAGCAGACCGGCGGCTTCCGTCGTCGGCAGCGGATCTTCATCGTCGTCCGGCAGGCTCGAATAGAAATAAATGTGATAATCGCCCGGCCCTTGGAGGTCTCTGTCCCCTTCCCCGATGACAAAGTCATCCAGGATCAGGTCCTGGGCGGCGTTTTGCGCCCGCTGCATGGCCCCGGGAAATCCGTTCAACTCACCCGCGGCGGCCAGGGCAACGTTGTCGACGAAGGATTGGAGTTCACTCTGGGTCGAGGCGCGGCGTCCAATGTCAAACGACAGGGCTGCGATAAGGAAAATGGCCGCGCAGCACATGGCGAAGAAAACCAAAAGGGCACCGTCTTCGCTCTTCTTGAATGTCTTTAACAACATACCAGTCACTTGGGTCCACATCACTACGCCCCTTCCCTGGTTAAACCGAACTTAGTTCAAATTTAGGGCATCGGCCGGACCATATCTGGGCCGGCCGATGCAATGTCGCCTTAGTTCGTGGCCGCTTCTTCGACCTGTCCTTCAACGTCAACGTTTTGGATGTTGGTGGCCGCGCGGCGGACCTTGACGGTGCGCTTGGGACCTTCTTCCGTCGGAGATTTCTCGCGAATGATGTCCGACAGCTTGATCGAGTCCAGCGGTTCGTCGACCACAGCATCCAGCGTGCGCAGCGACAGGCTCAGCGTGCCGGCCCGCTGGGCAAGTGCCAGCTTCTGGCCCTGCTCCGGCGTCACTTCGACCGTCACGGTCTTGGCCACGTTCGCGGCTTCATTCTGCTCGTCGGCCCGCTGGTCGACGCCGACAATACGGATGTTCTGCAGGATGGTAACGGCACGCAGATTGGATCCGCGGCCCTGGGTCAGAACGATATCGACAGCATCACCGGGCGTCACGAAACCACCAACCGAGGTTTCGGCGCTAACCTTGATGGCCATGGCGCGGGTGTTCTTGCCCAGCGTCTGGACGATAGTGATCTTTTCACCGTATTCCGAGACCTTGTTGCTGGTGACCAGCTCACCCTGGGCCATGCCCCGCTTGGCGCGACGCGGCTCTTCCCCACCTTGAGGGACCAGGGTCGAATAGTCGGAGAACGTTCCCGGGGGAACGGCTTCGATCGGCCATTGAATGGTCGTCAATTTGTGGGCTTCGATGGTCGTTCCAAAGGGAATATCCTGACCAGCAACAACAACGCTGACCAGTTTCGGCTCATTGGCATCGACCGAGGCAGTCGCCGGCTGAACTTGCAACAGTTCGCGCGACGCATAGACGGAAGCACCTGCCAAGGCTATGCCGACCATCAGTACAAAAAGGGAACGCATACGCATTAGACTTCTCCTTGGCTTTTGCCGTCAGGACGGCAAGAAAACTCATATCGGCGGCTTAGAACGCGCTCGCCGTTTCTCCAATTTCATTTCCGACCGCCGTCGCCAGGGCGCTTATCGCTGCGCTGCCGACAATGATGACGACCAAAAGGGCCACCCCGTACTCCACAAGCGTGGCGCCGGAGATATCCCGTACAAAATTCGCAATTTTTTTCGACAAGACTTTCATGACGCAACCTTTCGAAAACTCTTTATGAATGGAGCGAAGGCAATCCTGATCGTGATGGATGCCGGAGTGTGTCGGGGCACAACGGCGCCCCGACACAAAACGTGATTAGCCGCACACGGTGCCAGCGGAAGCCAGGGCGCTCGAGCAGGCGATACCCATGGTCTCGGAGACGTCACCGCCGAGGGTGACCAGAGCAGCACCGCCAACGACGATGGCAAGGATCAGGGCGACACCGTATTCAACGAGGGTGGCACCGGATTCAGACTTACGGAATTTGATAAACAGGTCGCGCATTTCAGTACTCCTAACTACGCTTCAATTTGTGCCGCTTCACACAGAAAATTTCGCGGCGAACTCAACTGAACCGGCGACTGTCCCCCCGGCTCAATTTCAAAGTACGCTCCCTGCTGCGGTGCCGCATCGTCCGATTGGATGAGTTTTTCACCCTCAGGTTGTATTTCCGTCCGATCCGGGCCAAAATGTGGCCAAAGAAGGAACTTCGGGGCGCAATTGGGGCGGAAAAATGCACTCCGGCTGCACGAATCCTCACGAATCGCTGCGAGCCGGTCTCGCGATGTTTCGCGTTCGGAAACACCCAAAAAAATTGGATAAAACTGTTCACACCACACGAACAACCACCACCAAAATGGCCGTTCCGACCCGAAAAAATCTGCATTCAGGCTCAGTTTTCTGCGCGGTGACCCCGAATCCCACCCTCGACCCCGCCATGCCCGGCAGATCACGCCGCAAAATCGCCGACACAGTGCGGACACAATGAGACGAAGTCGTGCCGCTGCCATGCCGCGGCAGCACAAATCACCTCACCAGCGGCACGGCGCGGCCACCAAATCGCCGAGTTGAATCGCCAGACTCGACCTTGGGGGCACGGTTCCGAAAGGCATTCTCATGAGTGACCGTATTCTCAATGACCCGAAAGACGCCGAAAAAGAAAAGCCGGTCGAGCAACGCAAGACCCGCGAAGAACCAAAATCAAAAAAAGATCGGAAGAAAAGCGAGCCCTACCGCATTCGTGACTGGGCCTCTATCTGACCTTTTCCTTGCGCGCGTGTCCCGCTAGCCTCGGGACATGAGCGATCCCGTCACCATCATCCGCAACATAGGCCCGGCCATGGCCCGTGAATTTGCAACAGCCGGAATCACAACCGCAGACGAGATCCGCGATCTCGGGGCCGACGCTGCCTACTTGCGCCTGATCACCAGCGGGGTCCGCCCCCACTTCATCGGCTACTATGCCCTTGTCATGGGATTGCAGGGCCGACCCTGGTCCGATTGCCAGGGCGCCGAGAAAGCGGCTCTGAGGGCCCGTTTCGACAGCCTCAAATCCCGGGCCCGCACCTCGAACACCGCCTCCGGCCTGCCCGCCGAAATGGCCCAAAGCCTCGACAGTCTGGGCATCCGCCTCTGACCCATTCGGGAACCGAACCACCCGGGGGCGTTTTTCGCCCTGACCGATACATAGGCACGTTGCCACAATGGCCTCGCCCCGCCGCTCGGCCTCCGGCTCCGCGCCGGCAACAGGCAAGGGCCTATGCCGACCGCGAATATCCTGGCAGCCTCGATCGTCCTTTCGACGTCAGTTTCAGGACAAACCTGAAAAAAAATCGCCACCTGAAAACCAGCGCCGCAAATGAAAAAGGCCGCCCCGCGGGACGGCCTTCCAAATTTCCTGAAACCGGTGGCCTAGCCGACCAGTTCGAGACCCGAGAAGAAATAGGCGATCTCAACGGCAGCCGTTTCCGGCGCGTCCGAGCCGTGGACCGAGTTCTCGCCAACCGACTCGGCAAATTCGGCACGGATGGTGCCCGGCTCGGCGTCGGCAGGGTTGGTCGCGCCCATGACTTCGCGGTTCTTGGCAATGGCGCCTTCGCCTTCCAGAACCTGAACGACGACCGGAGCCGAGGCCATGAACTCGCAAAGCTCGCCATAGAACGGGCGCTCGGCATGCACTTCATAGAACTTGCCGGCCTGGGCTTCGGTCAGGTGGATGCGCTTTTGCGCGATGATGCGCAGGCCGGCGTCCTCGAACTTGGCATTGATCTTGCCGGTCAGGTTGCGTTTGGTCGCGTCGGGTTTGATGATGGAAAGGGTGCGTTCGGTCGCCATGGGTACATGCCTCTTTAGCCTGTTGACGGACCGCCCCATGCGCCCCGCCTGAAATCGCCGCCCGCCTAGCACGCAGCGCACGCAATGAAAAGGTCCACTGGCCCCGACTGAGGACAGTGCAGAAGGGCTTCTCCCTTTGCGGCCATCGGCTCCCAGGCGGTACCGCCCGCCCGACTTCGGACAATTTGATTAAATTCGGGTTTCTTCTATTCGGAAAATACTCCCGCCAGAGGCTTTCGCCGCTGGCCACGATTGACGACACCCGGCCTCTCGGGCAATCAGCGCCCATGATACGGATCGACGACATACGCTATTCGGTCGAAGGCCGGCCCCTGTTCGAGGGTGCTTCTGCCGTCATCCCCGACGGCCACAAGGTCGGCTTCGTCGGTCGCAACGGCACCGGCAAGACCACCCTCTTTCGCCTGATCTACGGCGAGCTTGCACTGGAAGGTGGCGAGATCACCCACCCCAAACAGGCCCGCATCGGAGGCGTCGCGCAAGAAGTGCCGGGATCGGAAACCTCGCTCCTCGACACCGTGCTTCAGGCCGACACCGAACGCGCCGGCCTCATGGCCGAGGCCGAGACTGCCACCGACCCCGCCCGCATCGCCGACATCCAGACCCGGCTTGCGGACATCGACGCCTGGTCTGCCGAGGCGCGCGCCTCATCCATTCTAAAAGGCCTCGGGTTTACCCAGGACGAACAGGCCATGCCCTGCTCGGCTTTTTCGGGCGGCTGGCGGATGCGCGTGGCGCTCGCGGGCGTGCTGTTCTCGGCCCCCGACCTCCTGCTTCTCGATGAACCGACCAACTACCTGGACCTCGAAGGCGCGCTCTGGCTCGAAAGCTACCTTGCGAAATACCCGCACACCGTCATCACCATCAGCCACGACCGCGGCCTTCTGAACCGCGCCGTCACGTCGATCCTGCATCTCGAAGACAGGAAGCTCACATTATACCAGGGCAACTACGACACCTTCGCCCAGACCCGCACTGCCCGTCTTGCGGTGGCCGAGGCCGAAGCCAAGAAACAGGAGGCCCGCCGCGCCCACCTGCAAAGCTTTGTCGACCGCTTCCGCTACAAGGCCTCCAAGGCCGTCCAGGCCCAGTCGCGCCTCAAGATGATCGCGCGGATGGCCCCGATCACCACCCCGCAGGAGGCCGCGCTCAGAAAGTTCACCTTCCCCGAACCCGAGGAACTCTCGCCCCCGATCATCAACCTGGAAAGCGCCAGCGTCGGCTATGACGGCACGCCCGTCCTGTCGAAACTGAACCTGCGCATCGACCAGGACGACCGCATCGCGCTTCTGGGGCGCAACGGCGAAGGCAAGTCGACCCTGTCGAAACTGCTCTCGGGCAAGCTCGATCCGCTCGGTGGCCGCGTCACCCGCGCCCGCAAGCTGAAGGTCGGCTTTTTCGCCCAGCACCAGCTCGACGAACTGCACGCCGACGAAACCCCGATCGAACACGTCCGCCGCCTGCGCCCCGATGATGCCCCAGGCAAACTGCGCGCCCGCCTCGCGGGTTTTGGCATTGGTGCCGACCAGGCCGAAACCGTCGCTGCGCGCCTTTCGGGCGGACAAAAGGCACGGCTCTCCCTTCTTCTGGCTACCATCGACGCGCCCCATCTCCTGATTCTGGACGAACCGACCAACCACCTCGACATGGAAAGCCGCGAGGGTCTGGTCGAAGCGCTGACGGCCTATACTGGCGCGGTTGTGCTCGTCAGCCACGACATGCACCTTCTGTCCCACGTCGCCGACAGGCTCTGGCTGGTGAAGGACGGCCGCGTTTCACCTTATGACGACGACCTTGAAAGCTACCGCCGGATGCTTCTGGACGCCCCGGCACCCAAGCCCGACAAGCCCAGGGCCAAGCCGAAAAAGCCGTCGCGCCAGGCTGTCGCCGAGCTGCGCCAGGCCGCCGCCACCGCCGAGGCCCGCGTCGAAAAGCTGACCGAAATCCGCGAGAAAATTAGCCAGCGGCTCGCCGACCCCGCCATGTACGAGGCCAACCGCGCCCGCGAAGCCGAGAAACTCCAGCTCCAGTTCGCCGAAGTCGAAGACGGTCTCACCCGTGCCGAGGCGCTCTGGATGCGCGCGCTGGAACGCCTCGAGGCCGAAGGCGGCTGACGCCCGCCGGGTTAACCACGGATTTCGTCAAGGTTAACGCCTCCCTCTATCTTGCTGAAAAGCCGCAGTTAAGCACTGCACTGCCCGATGGCGCGCTTACCTAACGCGCCGTTCACCTCCAGCCGCCAAACTGGCCCCGTTCGAACCAGCGGGACGCGCACTGTGGGCGCGCGGACCAACAATGTTCCGGCATCAGGGGATCTCCCCTGTCCGTTTCGGCCATAGGATACGACCGGGCCCGCTACGGCGGCGCCGCCACTTTCCGCGTGGGATCGTGTCAGGTCCCCAGCCATCCGGCCGCCAAATTCGGCGCGACCGGAGCTTTTTCATGCCCCGAGCCAAGACGTGACAAAAACCCTACCGGACCGCGCGCTCTTCCTACCATCTGCCAGTCCGCACCGAACGCCCGTCAGACACTGACCACGTTCGACGGCTTCCCGGCGTGAAAGTTCTCGATGTGGCTCACGACCTGGTTCCAAAGTGTCTGCATCGCCTCGTCGCTGGCCCAGGCCGTGTGCGGCGTCACGATCACGTTCGGCCGTTCCAGCACGCTCAGCAAGGGGTTGTCCGGTCTGGGAGGCTCGCTGGTCAGAACATCGAACCCCGCCCCCGCAATCTGGCCCTTGTCCAGCGCCGTCACGAGATCGGCCTCGTCCACCAGCCCGCCGCGCGAACAGTTGATCAGCAAGGGTCGCCGCTTCATCTTCGCAAACTCTGGCGCCGCGATCATGTTGCGGGTTCCGGGCATCAACGGACAATGAAGCGTGATGACATCCGACTCCTCAAGCACCTGGTCAAAAGGTGTGTAAAGCGGCCCCAGCCCCTCGACACCCTTGTGCGCCGCGAACAGGACCCGCATCCCGAAGGCCCGCGCCAGACTGGCCACACCCTGCCCCAGCACCCCCTCGCCAAAGATCCCCAGGGTCGACCCTGCAAGGTCCTTGATCGGATGGGTAAAGAAACAGAACTGGTCCGCCTCCTGCCACTTGCCGTCGATCACGTCCTGCCTGAACCCGACGATGCTGCGCCTCAAGGCCAGGATCAGCGCAAAGGTATGCTCGGGCACTGTATTCACCGCATAGCCCCGCACGTTCGACACGATGATCCCGCGTTCCCGGCAGGCATCGACGGCAAAGGCGTCATAGCCTGTGGCCGGGATCGCGATCATCTTCAGTTCGGGCAAGGCCTCGATGGCGGCGCGGTTGATCGGAACCTTGTTCGACACCGCGATGTCCGCCCCCTTGAGGCGCTCGACCACCTGCTCCGCCCCCGTACGGTCGTATTCCACCCACTCGTGCTCGAAACCGGGCCGGGTCACGGTGACCGACGGCCCGATCGTCGAACGGTCCAGAAAGACGATCCGCATTACTCGGCCGCCAACTTCGCCTTGGCGCCGGTATTCGTGAAATATTCCACCGCCGCGCCCACGCCCGAACCCGCCTGGAACGGGATGCCGACGTCACGCATGGCCATTTCGACCCCGCCGAGTGCCTGCAACACCATGATCTCGTTCAGCCAGCCCAGGTGGCCGATGCGGAACACTTTGCCCGCCACCTTGTTCAGACCCGCGCCCAGCGACAAGTTATAGGTGTCATAGGCTGTCTTGATGACGTCGTTGGCGTCAAATCCCTCGGGCACCAAAATCGCCGTCACCGTGTCCGAATGCCACTCAGGGCTTTGAGCACAGTTCTTCAGTCCCCATGCCTCGACCGCCGCGCGCACGCCCGATGCCAGCCGGTGATGACGGGCAAAGACGTTCTCAAGCCCCTCTTCCAGCAGCATGTCGACCGAGGCGCGCAAGCCATGGAGCAAGGTTGCCGCTGGCGTATATGGGAAATACCCCTGGTCGTTCGCGGCCGCCATGTCCTTGAAATCAAAAAAGCATCTGCGTAGCTTCGCACTCGCCCCCATGTCGATGGCCTTCTGGCTGACGCCCAGGATCGCCAGACCCGTCGGCATCATGAAGCCCTTTTGCGAGCCCGAAACCACGACGTCCACGCCCCATTCGTCCAGCCGGAAATCGATTGAGCCAACCGAGCTGACACCGTCCACGAACAGCAAGGCCGGATGGCCCAGATCGTCAAGAATCTTGCGCACGCCGGCGACATCCGAGGTCACGCCGGTCGCGGTCTCGTTGTGCGTCACCAGAACCGCCCTGATCACGTGGTCGGTGTCGGCTGCCAGCTTCTTGCGGTACTGTTCCAGAGGTACGCCCTGCCCCCACTCGACGTCGACGGCATCGACCTCAAGGCCGAACCGCTGGCACAGGTCCACCCACAACAGCGAAAACTGGCCAAAGATCGACGCCAGCACCTTGTCGCCTTCGCACAGCGTGTTGGTGATCGCCGCTTCCCAGCCGCCGGTGCCCGAGCACGGATAGACGAACACGCGCCCCGTCTCGGTCTTGAACACCTTCTTCAGGTCTTCGAACAGGGGCTTGGAAAAGGCCGGAAAATCCGGCGCGCGGTGATCTTCCAACGCCACGTCCATCGCCTGACGGATGCGGAAAGGCATGTTGGTTGGGCCGGGAACGGCCAGTCCGTTATAGCCGGTTTTCATGTGATTTCTCCTCCAGCTCACAAATTCGGGTAGATCGGGAAACGGTCGCACATGGCCTGCGCCTCGGCGCGAACCTCGGTCTCGACGGCGCCATTGCCGTCCGGGCCATATGCCGCGAGGCCTTCAAGCACGCGCGTGATCATCTGACCCACCTGCACGAACTCGTCCGTGCCAAAACCGCGCGTGGTGCAGGCAGGCGTACCCAACCGGATGCCACTGGTCACGGTCGGCTTTTCGGGGTCGTTCGCAACTCCGTTCTTGTTACAGGTGATATGCGCACGGCCCAGGGCCTGTTCGGCCAGGTTGCCGGTGACGCCCTTTGGGCGCAGGTCGACCAGCATCAGGTGCGTGTCCGTGCCGCCCGAGACAATGTCGAATCCGTTCGACTTCAGCGTCTCTGCCAGCGCCACTGCGTTGGCGGTGACCTGCTTGACATACTCCTTGAACGACGGCCGCAGCGCCTCGCCGAAAGCCGCCGCCTTGGCCGCGATCACGTGCATCAGGGGGCCACCCTGAAGACCAGGGAACACGGCCGAGTTGATCTTTTTCGCGATTGTCTCGTCGTTGGTCACAACCATGCCGCCACGCGGGCCGCGCAGGGTCTTGTGCGTCGTAGTCGTCGCCACATGGGCGTGCGGGAACGGGCTGGGGTGAACACCGCCCGCGACCAGCCCCGCGAAATGCGCCATGTCGACCACCAGGTAGGCGCCCACGCTGTCGGCGATCCGGCGGAACCCAGCAAAGTCGATCTGGCGCGGATAGGCCGAGCCGCCCGCGATGATAATCGTCGGCTTGTGCTCCCTGGCCAGCGCCTCGACTGCCTCCATGTCGATGCGCTCATCGGCGCCCAGACCATATGGAACCGCGTTGAACCACTTGCCCGACAGGTTCGGGCGCGCGCCGTGCGTCAGGTGACCGCCTGCATCCAGCGACAGGCCCAGGATGGTATCACCCGGCCTGGCCAGCGCCAGGAAGACGGCCTGGTTCGCCTGGCTGCCCGAGTTCGGCTGCACGTTGGCATATGCACAGCCAAACAGCGCCTTCGCCCGCTCGATAGCGAGGTTCTCGGCCTCGTCCACGAACTGGCACCCGCCGTAATAGCGCCGCCCCGGATAGCCCTCGGCATATTTGTTGGTCAGAACCGAGCCGGCCGCGTCCAGCACCGCCTGGCTGACGATGTTCTCCGACGCGATCAGCTCGATCTCGTCGCGCTGACGGCCCAGCTCACGGCGGATGGCTCCTGCAAGCTCGGGATCGGTTTCGTCGAGATGCGACTGAAAAAAGAGCGATGGTGTCTGCTGACCGTCCACGCGATTTTCCTCCCTGACATTCTGGCCTCTCTGGCCAAATCTGTGGTATACCAGTATCAAAGGAACAGGGAGGAAGCACACGAAACCGGGTTTATGTGTTGCGTGTGTTGGAAACCGGGGTACTCGGTTGTAAATCTGTAAATATGGAGGGGAGGCCATGCAGAAAACATTCGTTGGCCCTCAGCTGAGGCAACTTCGACGCGCCCACAAACAGACCCAGGCCGAAATGGCCAAGGCGCTTGGCGTCAGCCCGGCCTATGTGAACCTTCTCGAAAACAACCAGCGCAGCCTTTCGGTCCAGATGCTGATGGCGCTGTCGGACAGCTATGGAATCGACTGGCGCGAACTGGTCAAGGACCCGTCCTCCAACACGCTGGCCGAATTGCGCAGCGTCCTCCAGGACCCGATCTTCGAAAACGCTCCAGACCTCCAGGAACTGCGCGCCGCCATCGACCACGCGCCGGGGCTGGTCGACAAGTTCCTGCAAATCTACCGCACCCACCGGATGACGCTCGACAAGCTTTTGCGGCAGGGGCGCGAACGCATGCCCGAGGACCTTCTCGCCTCCTCGCCAGAAGCAATCATCCACGACTTTTTCCGCGAGAACAAAAACCATTTCGCAGAGTTGGAAACGGCAGCCGAGAAACTGCGCGCCGAACAGCCCTGCGGCCCAGACGACGTCTACCAGATGCTGAAAACACGGCTCTCGGACCGCCACGGCGTGACGGTCGAAATCAAGCCCGCCGACGACATGAGCGAGGCCCTGCGCATCTTCGAACGTACAAATTCCCGCGTTTACCTGTCCGAGGCGCTCGACCACCCGAACCGCACCTTCCAGCTGGCCCACGTGATCTGCCTTTTGGAAGAAGAGCAGGTTCTGCGCGGCCTCGTCGCCGGAAGCGGCATCTCATCGCCCACCGGCCTCGCCCGCTGTCAGGTCGAATTGGCGAACTACTTTGCCGCAGCCGTCGTCATGCCTTATGCCGACATCCTCGCGGCCGCTCAAAAAACCAAGTACGACGTCGACCGCATGGCCGCCGCCTTTTCGGTGTCGTTTGAACAAGTCTGCCATCGGCTGACCACGCTGCAACGCAAGAACGCCTCGGGCGTGCCGTTCTTTTTCCTGCGCGTCGACAAGGCCGGCAACGTCACCAAGCGGTTCAACTCGACCACCTTCAACCTCGCCGAATTCGGCGGTGCCTGCCCGGTGTGGAACATCCACACCTCGTTCAGAACCCCTGGCGTCGTGCTGCCACAATTCGTCGAACTGCCTGATGGAGAACGGTTTTTCACAATCAGCCGCACCTCGGACCGCCCGGTTTTCAGCTGGGAGTCCCAGGATCGGCGCCTTGCCGTCGCCCTGGGGTGCGAGGTCCGTTTTTCCGACCAGATCGGCTATGCCAATGCCTTTAACATGGACAGCGAACACCTGTTCAGCCCCATCGGCATCAACTGCCACCTCTGCCCCCGGCAGGCCTGCTCACAACGGGCACACCAGCCCCTGTTCGTCGACCTGCCGATCAGCCCGGACCGGCGCGGCAATACCCGCTACGAGAGCTAAGCCGCCGCGCGGCGGTTGGCGGCCAGACGGCCATTCACAGTGGCCACAACCTCGTCGATCTCGGGTGCGGCAAACCCCATCTGGTCGGCGATCAACTGCACCAGAAGGTCCACCCGCTCGATCTGCTCGGCCCCGCCATCAATGGCACGCGCCGCCGACGAGGGCTTCAACAGGCCCTCGGCCGCACGGGCGTATTTCTCGAAAGGAACGCCTGCCTCGGCATCCGCACCAAGCCGCGCGACGATGGTCGCCACAGTGCGATAGATCCGCTCGGATTTCTCGAGGTCGCCGGTCACGGCATCGCGGATCGCCTGAACGCCCACGGGCTGCACGCAGCGATAGTTCCCGGTCAGCAGCATCGCCCACTTGGCAAAGGGCACGAACAGCGAGTCATGCACCTTCAGCTTGACCGGCACCTCCTTGCCATCAACGCGCACGGCATCAATGGCGGCCTCCAGCTCTTTGAGCATTTCGGTGTGACGCGGATCCTCGAATGGCGCCGCCTTGAAGTTGGTCGGCAGACCCACTTGCAAGACGTTCGCGGCGCAATCGGGCAAGCGGAAGGCCTGGGGATCAGGGCTGCACAAAGACACGAGGCCAGGCCTGAAGTTTGCCCAGATATCGGCCGAGCAGAAGGCCGCGCCAAGGCGGTCAGCATCCAGACCGGGGATACGGCGCAGGTACGGCAGCGGCGGCATGTTCATGATCGACAGGCACGGCAGGCCCGCACGGGCGATCCGGTCCAGCAACACGCGGATCTCGGGGTCGCCATACTGCGGTTCGGACATGGCCAGCGCGACCATGTCGTACCGGTCAAGATCGACATCGCTGGGGGTCTTGGCGTCGAGCCGTCCGACCAAGTCATCGGACCTGAAAACCCGGTGGGTATCTTCATCCTTCAGCCTGATACGAACCTCGGTGCCCTCTTCATTGATCAACGCGGCGGTCTTCGCGCGACAGACCAGCGTCACGTCCTGACCAGCCGCCAAGAGCTTGGTTCCCAACAGAGAACCATACGACGCACCAAGGATAAGAATCTTCCGGGCCATGACGTCTCCTCCAAACCGACATCCGAGAATTCTACACGCAAGATAATTGCGCACCCATCTCATGACCAAGGAAATCGGGTTTCTGTGTAGGAAGTACACAAAACATCGGCATTTTTTGTAACTTTGTAAATTTCGCCGTCATATGAAAAGGGGCGCCCGAAGGCGCCCCCGTCGACTTGCCTGGTCCACGGACCCTATTCTGCCGCCGTCGCCTTGCGCCTGCGAAGCGCCCGCTGGATCAGCGGATAGGACACCAGCAAGAGCGCGATCAGGACGCAGACCAGCGAGATCGGCCGGGTGACAAAGGTCGTCACGTCGCCCTGGCTCGAAATCAGCGACTGGCGCAGCGACCGTTCGGCCAGGGGACCCAGCACGATGGCCAGAACCGCCGGGGCAACCGGATAGTTCAGCTTGCGCAACAGATACCCGCCTATCCCCAGGATCAGCATCAGCCAGTTGTCGAACATCCGGTCCGTCGTGGCGAATACGCCAAGGACACACAGGACAAAGATGATCGGCGTCAGCAGGGTGAAGGGCATTGCCAGCACCCGGATAAAGACCGGGATCAGCGCCAGGTTCAGGACGACCGTTGCCACGTTGGCAACATACATCGAGCCGATCAGACCCCAGACGAAATCCGGGCTTTCAGTAAAGAGGAGCGGACCGGGACGAAGACCCCAGATGATCATGCCGCCCAGCAGGATCGCCGTCGTGGGCGAACCGGGAATACCCAGCGTGATCATCGGAAGCATCGACCCCGTCGAGGCTGCGTTGTTGGCCGCCTCGGGCGCCGCAACACCCGAGATGTTGCCCTTGCCAAAGCTTTCGGGATCCTTCGAGAAGGTCTTGGACAGACCATAGGACATCAGGGCCGCAGGCGTTGCGCCCGCCGCCGGCAACGTGCCGACGAAGAAGCCCAGGATCGAGCCAAGCCAGGTCGAGTTGATATAAACCTTGACCTCTTTCAGGTTCTCCTTGAACCGCGCCCAGGTGATCTTGACCTTGTGCATCTGCACCTGGCCCTTCGTGCTTTCCAGCGTCCACAGCATCTCGCCGATACCGTAGATACCGATGGCCAGCACAAGGAAGCCGATCCCGCGCTGGAACTCGACCATGTCAAAGAAGATCAGGCGCGGTTTGCCCGAGATGATGTCAAAGCCGATCGCCGCCATGACCAGACCCAGAAGGATCGAGAATATCGTTTTGGGGATGTCGTCGCCGCCAAGGCCGATAAAGGTCGCAAAGGCCAGAAGCATCAACGCGAATTCTTCCTGCGGGCCGAACTTCAGCGCGAAGATGGCGAGTGGCGGAGCGAACAGCGTGAAGAGTATGATTGAGACCGTGCCGCCGATGAACGAGGCGATTGCAGCCGCCATCAGGGCTTTGTCGGCCTTGCCCTGCTGGGCCATGGGTCGCCCGTCAAAGACGGTCGCAACGGCCGTTGACGCCCCTGGAATACCAAGCGTGATCGAACTGATCGCCCCCCCGTACATGGCGCCATAGTAGAGCGCCGCGAGAAAGATGATCGCCGCGGTCGGCGGTACAAGGAAGGTGATCGGCAAAAGGATCGCAACCCCGTTGACCGAGCCCAGGCCCGGCATGCAGCCTACGAACAGCCCCGCCAGACACCCTGCAAAAATCATGAAAAGGTTCAGCGGTTCGAAAGCCTGCAACAGGCCGCCGCCAAGTGAAACGAGAACGGTTTCCATCGCCTAGGCCCCTCAGTTCAGCAGCATGTAGCGGTAGTTGTCGATCCAGAGGAACCCGTCCTCGAAGATCGGCCATCCCTTCGGCAGGTACTTTGTCAGCGCCACCTCGAACAACAGGTAGACGAAGATCGGTGTCCCGACTGACATCCCAATGGTCGTCTTCCACGAGTGTTTCCCGAGGACCCTGACAAAGAAGAACATGAACGCGACCAGCGAAAGATAGGTCCCGATGACGTCCATAAGGATCAACAGCACAAGAACCGAGATTGCCGAGACAACGACAAGGAATATCGTGTCATTGTCGATATAGGGGTCGGTGTTGCGGGACTCCGCCGTTTGACCGCGAAACCATCTGATCAGGGTCGCCAGCGATGCCAGAACCATGCCGCTTGACAGCCAGAATGGCCACATGCCCGAACCGGGTCCACGGCCTGCGACCCAACCGATATTCAGGTCGCTCGTATAGACATTGATCATGAGCCCGAGCGAAATCAGCAAGGTCGCTATCGCCATCAAGAGCTCTGCCGTTCGGACAGTCATTTCATTCTCCATTGTTCCGCCGCGGCGGCCTGAATTTACGACAAAACCCACACCCCCGCCAAAACAGCAGTGGCGGAAGACCTCGTGAGAACATTGTTAGGTAGTGCAGAGCCGACGTTTCTCGCCGGCTCTGCCATGGGCCTTATTCGCCCGTGATCGACGCGGCGCCGACCTGTTCGATCAGCTTCTTGTGCGCAATGACGTTATTGGCGTGGAACTGGGCCAGTTCGTCACCCTTCATCATGCTGTCGCAGGTCAGACCGTCCGATGTGCAGAACGACTGCCATTCCTCGCTGTCGAACAACTGCTGGAACAGGTCCGTGTAGAAGGCCACGGCTTCCTCGGACATGCCCGGAGGGCCGTTTACCGAGCGCTGCATATAGTACTCGATGTCCACACCCAGCTCTTTCGCGGTCGGAACGTCCGGGAAGGCCGGCATCCGTTCACCGGTGAACTGAACCAGCGGCTTCGAGTTGCCTGCACGCCAGAACTCCATCTGCTCGGACGGGTTGTTCACAGTCGAGTCGATCTGGTTGCCAACAAGGTTTTTGGCCACGGTGCCACCGCCCGGGAACGGGATATAGGTGACATCATAGTCGAAGGCGGCTTCCATCATCGCGGTCAGAACCGAGTCTTCCTGACCCGAACCCGTGCCGCCGACTTTCCAGTCAAGGCCCGCGCCCTTCACCGCAGCAACATAGCTGTCGAGGTCGGTGATATCTTCGCGGTCGGTGTTCACCCACAGAAGGAAAGTATCCATCGCCATGAGGCCGATCGGCGTGAACTGGGTCACGTCGACACCCAGGTCTTCCTGGATGATCGGAGTGGTGTAGAAGCTGTTGAGAGTCATCATGACCACGTGATCGTCGCCGGCCTTGTCCTCCAGATAGCGCAGAGCTTCGGCACCGGAGCCACCGGGCTTGTTGATCGGGATGAAGGGACGCGGGCTCAGACCCTTCTTCTCGATCAGACCCTGCAGCAGTCGGGCAATCTGGTCTGCGCCACCGCCTGTTCCGGCCATGACGATAAACTCGACTGGTTTGCGCGGCTGCCAATCAGCCAGTGCGGCCGGTGCAGATACTGCAACTGCCAGCGCGCTTACCGTAAGTGTCTTCAACATTTTCATGGTTCTCCTCCCTTTCGGTTTTCCATGATTTCCATCCACCTGCATTCGCCTGCCAACTTTTCGTCCGGTCATCGATCGCAGGAAGAATTCCAAATCTCGACGGTGTCTTCCTTGTTCAACCTCCTGACTCAGTGGACCAATACAACGGGGATCTTGGCGTCGCTGACGACGACTGCCGAATTGCCGCCAAACAGCGATTCCCGCTCGTAGCTCTCGTGATAGGCGCCCATGATCAGCACCCCTGCGCCGGCTGCCGTGCTCTCCTCCAAAAGCTGACGGCCGACGTGGCTTCCCTTGGCTTTGAACATGCGGATCGAAGCCTTCACGTTTTTCAGTTCAAGATAGCGCTGCAGGTCTTCGGCCGTGGCCGAGTGGCCGGTCGCCGCCGAAGATATGATCGTCACGGATGTGGCCAACTCGATCAGGGGCATTGTCAGCGCGACCGCCCGCGAGGCCTCCAACGACCCGTTCCAGGCAATCGCGATGCTGTCGCCAAGGTTTTCAGGCACCGCGCCCGTATCAGGGCACATCATGACCGGGCGTCCCGATGAAAACAGCGCCGATTTCAGCGTGTTGGTGCCCAGCCCCGTGTCATCTGGCTGGGGCACGCAAATCAGGTCGGCAAGGCGGCCAAAGTGCAGAACCGCCTCGACCTGCTTGCCTTCGTATTCGATGAACCGCGCGGTGGCCGAGCCGGGGCTGTGATCCTCCTCGGCCAGCCCCAGCTTGGCTGCAAGCTCCTTGAACTCGGCAGTCAACTGGTCCCGCGTGACTTCGGCATTGCGCAGCGCGGCTTCTTCGATCTGTTTGCGCATGACCGAAGGGATTACGACCCCAAAGGGCATCAGGTCGTCCGGCCTCGGGTGGCAATGCACCACCCGAACCCGAGCCCCGAACCGCTTGGCCAGGACCGCAGCGTGAGCCAGGACATTGCCGCCCTTGCCGTCGTCGCGGACCGGCAACATGATCGTATGAAGCGCGCTGCCAGCCATCAGAACAGTCCCTCGATTTCACCGGCGTCATTGAGGTGGATCGCCTCGGCCGACGGCACACGCGGCAGACCCGGCATGGTCATGATCTCACCGCAGATCACCACGATGAACCCGGCCCCCGCCGACAACCGAACCTCGCGCACCGGCAGGCTGTGGCCCGTCGGGGCGCCGCGCCGGTTCGGATCGGTGGTGAAGGAGTACTGGGTCTTGGCCATGCAGACCGGAAGGTTGCCATAGCCCTGCTCTTCCCAGTCCTTGAGCTGATCGCGGATTTTCTTGTCCGCCAGAACCTCGTCGGCACGATAAATGCGCTTGGCGATGGTCTCGATCTTCTGGAACAGCGGCATGTCGTCGGGATAAAGCGGCGCATACTGCGACGACTGGCTCTCGACAATCTGAACCACCTTCCGGGCCAGGTCCGCCGATCCCTTCGAGCCGTCCGCCCAGTGCTTCGAGACCACAGCCTCGGAGCCCTGCGACTTGACGTACTCCTGGATCGCGGCGATCTCGGCGTCAGTGTCCTTGATGAAGTGGTTGATCGCCACGACCGCGGGAACACCGAACTGCTTGATGTTCTCGATATGGCGGCCGAGGTTGGCGCAGCCCTTCTTGACGGCCTCCACGTTCTCGCCGTCCAGGTCGGCCTTGGCGACACCCCCGTTCATCTTCATCGCGCGGACCGTGGCGACGATGACCACCGCCGCGGGTTTCAGACCCGCCTTGCGGCACTTGATGTTCAGGAATTTCTCGGCACCCAGGTCGGCCCCGAAACCGGCTTCGGTCACAACGTAGTCGGCCAGTTTCAGCGCCGTGGTCGTGGCGATGACCGAGTTGCAGCCATGCGCGATGTTGGCGAATGGTCCGCCGTGCACGAAGGCCGGGTTGTTTTCCAGCGTCTGCACCAGGTTCGGCTGCATCGCATCCTTGAGCAAAACGGTCATTGCGCCATCCGCCTTGATGTCGCGGCAGTAAACCGGCGTACGGTCGCGGCGATAGGCCACGATCATATCTCCGAGTCGACGCTGAAGGTCGGCAAGGTCGTTCGCCAGGCAAAGGATCGCCATGACTTCCGAAGCCACGGTAATGTCAAAGCCGGTCTGGCGCGGGAAGCCGTTCGAGACGCCGCCGAGCGAAGTCACGATATCCCTGAGCGCCCGGTCGTTCATGTCGACAACCCGGCGCCAAACGACACGGCGCTGGTCAATGCGGCACTCGTTGCCCCAGTAGATGTGGTTGTCGATCATCGCCGACAAAAGGCTGTGGGCCGAGGTGATTGCATGAAAGTCGCCGGTAAAGTGGAGGTTCATGTCCTCCATCGGCACCACCTGCGCGTAGCCACCGCCGGCGGCGCCCCCCTTCATGCCGAAGTTCGGTCCGAGCGAGGCCTCACGGATACAGATGCACGCCTTCTTGCCGATGGCGTTCAGGCCATCACCGAGGCCGACCGTGGTGGTTGTCTTGCCCTCGCCCGCAGGCGTCGGGTTGATGGCGGTCACCAGGATCAGCTTGCCGTCCTCGTTGCCTTGGACCGAGTTAATGAATTCCTGGCTGACCTTGGCCTTGTCGTGGCCGTAGGGCAGCAGATGCTCGCTTGGGATGCCAAGCTTGGCGCCGATCTCCTGGATCGGTTTTTTCTTGGCGGCGCGGGCGATTTCGATATCGGACATGTTTATTTCTTTCCCAATTCGCGGGTTTCAGTTTCCAAGTTCGTCGCCGACCTTCAGGCCGACGTCAGACGCCCACTCGGTGGCAGGAATCTTGCCGCCACCTTCGGGCCGCACACGCTTGATCAGTATGCGC
This sequence comes from Silicimonas sp., assembly GCA_050290245.1. GTDB lineage: Bacteria > Pseudomonadota > Alphaproteobacteria > Rhodobacterales > Rhodobacteraceae > JBNKHH01. The sequence continues at coordinate 7,637 of JBNKHH010000062.1, read as the reverse complement.
CCGCCGACACATTGAACTTCAATTCCGTCATCCGTGATGGCGCGGACGCGGCTTGAGATGCCATCGCCGGGCACACGCAAGCTGTCGAAAATGCCAAGTTTGGCGCCGTTGTAGGTTGTCCATGCACCCGGAGCCGGGTTCGTGCCCCGGATCAGGTCGTAAACCTGGGACACGAGACGGTTCCAGTTGATCTCGGCGTGCTTGGCGACACAGCGCCGTTCATAGGTCGCCTCGGCCTCGTTTGGCACGATATGCGGCGGGTTGCCGGCACGAAACAGGTCGCAGACCTCAAGAACGCTTTCGACGGCGACGGGGTAGATCTTCTTGAAATACAGGTCGATTACCGTGTCGTCCGGCCCGATCTCGCATTCCCACTGCATCAGGCTGTCGCCCTCGTCCAGTCCGTCGGAGGGATAGAACCAGCTAAAGCCCGACTTTTTCGACCCCATGATGATCGGCCAGTTCACCGCTGATGGACCGCGATGCAGCGGCAACAGGGAGGGGTGGAAGCAGATCGAGCCATGCTTCGGCGTGTCGCGCGCCGCCTCAGGCACGAAGACATTGACGAAGGCCATGACCATCAGGTCCGCGTCATAGCTCGCCAGGGTATCCAGCGCGTCCTGGTCGTCAAAATTCGCGGGCTGGTGCACCGGGAGCCCCTGCTCAAGGGCAAACTCCTTGATCGGATCGACCGGTTTGCCGTCGCGGTCAGGCTCGCAATACACGGCTACGACCTCGTCCGTCCCGGTCTCGATGAGTTTGGCGAGAACGTCCTTTCCGAACGCCTGCTGCCCCATCACGATCAATCTCATCTTCACTCTCCCTTGGCCTTGGCCGGCGTGGCGGGCCATGCTCTCAATTGCGTTATTATTCTGCCGCGACCTTGTTCGGCTGCCCCACTGCGCCCGAGTCGATGACGGCCTGCAGGTCGTCGCCGTCATAGCCAAGCACCTGCTGCAGGATTTCGACCGTGTGCTCACCCAGAAGCGGCGAGCGCGTGACCTCGACCGGGCTTTCCGAAAGCTTGATCGGGCAGCCGACGCTGACGTAGCGCCCACGCTCGGGGTGATCGACGTCCACGATCGTGCCGGTGGCGCGCAGGCCATCGTCTTCCATGATTTCCTTGGTCGACAGGATCGGGCCGACGGGGATATCCAGCGGGTTGCAGATGTCCATGACCTCGAACTTGGTCTTGGTCATCGTCCACTCTTCGATCCGTCCGAAGATCTCGTCCAGCTTGTCCAGACGCTCCGGCGGGGTGGCGTAACCCTCCTTGGTCTTCCAATCCGGTTCGCCGATGACGTCGCAGACCTTTTCCCAGACCGCCGCCTGCGTGATGAAATAGGTGTAGGCGTTCGGGTCGGTCTCCCACCCTTTGCACTTCAGGATGCGGCCCGGCTGGCCGCCGCCACTGTCGTTACCGGCGCGCGGCGTCGCCTCGCCGAACTCGATGCCGGCACCATACTGGCTGTATTCCTTCAGCGGCCCGGCCGCCAGACGCTGCTGATCGCGCAGCTTGACGCGACAAAGGTTGATCACGCCGTCCTGCATCGGAGCCAGAACCTTCTGGCCCTTGCCGGTGCGCGCCGCCTGGTACAGCGCGGTCACGATGCCCAGAGCCAGATGCAAACCCGTGCCCGAGTCCCCGATCTGCGCGCCGGTGACCAGCGGCGGTCCATCCAGAAAACCCGTGGTCGAGGCCGCGCCACCCGCACATTGGGCCACGTTCTCATAGACCTTGCAGTCTTCGTACTTACCGGGGCCGAACCCCTTGACCGAGGCCAGGATCATCCGTGGATTGATCTCCTGGATGCGCTCCCAGGTGAACCCCATCCGGTCCAGCGCGCCGGGGGCAAAGTTTTCGACCATGACGTCGCATTCTTCGATCAGCCGGGTCAGAACCTGCTTGCCGGTCTCGTTCTTCGAGTTCAGCTCGATCGAGCGCTTGTTGTGGTTCAGCATGGTGAAATAGAGCGAGTCCGCTCCCGGCACATCCACCAACTGTTTGCGTGTCGCGTCGCCGACACCGGGACGCTCGACCTTGATCACATCCGCTCCGAACCAGGCCAGAAGCTGGGTGCACGTCGGCCCGGACTGCACATGGGTGAAATCGAGGATCTTGACACCTTCAAGAGCTTTCATCGCTATCTTTCCTGTCCTTAATTCAAACCTTCTTCGCCTGCGGGTAGCGCGTCTGCGCCACCACCGAGGACGGGTTGAGATTTCCGATATTTCCGCTTTCACGGCCCGCGCCTTCCGCGATGACCGCGTTGATCAGAGTCGGCTTGCGGCTGGCAAAGGCGTCCTTGACAGCCTGGCGCAAGGCATCAGGGTTATCGACGGTGACCCCGACGCCGCCAAAGGCCTGCATCATCAGGTCATAGCGCGAGCCCTTCACGAAAACCGTGGTCGACGGATCTTGGCCACCGCCCCAGTTTTCGCCGTCCCCGCGATAGATGCCGTTGTTGTTCATGATGACGATGCAGACCGGCAGGTCATAGCGGCAGATCGTTTCGACCTCCATACCACTGAAACCGAAGGCACTATCGCCCTCGACGGCCAGGACCTGGTTGCCGGTCTCGACTGCCGCGGCCACGGCCGAGCCCATGCCGATCCCCATGATGCCCCAGGTGCCGACGTCAAGACGCTTGCGCGGCTTGTGGATGTCGACGATCGAGCGGCACTGGTCCAGCGCGTTCGCACCTTCGTTCACCAGGACCACGTCCGGGTTCTCGGCGATCAGGTCCTTGATGACACCAAGCGAGCCCTGGTAATCCATCGGTGAATTGTTGTTTTTCAGCTTGGGCGCCATGCGTTCCACGTTGGCCTGGACCTTGGCGCGCACGGCACCAGTCCACTCCTCAGACGGCTTTTGCCAATCCGAGCCGATCGCATCCAGCAAGGCCGTCGCACAGCTTTCCACGTCGCCGATCAGCGGGGCCGATATCGCTTGGTTGCTGTCCATTTCGGTTGGCTCGATGTCGATCTGGACGAATTTCTTCGATCCCTTCTCGCCCCAGCCCTTGCCCTGGCCATGGCTCAACAGCCAGTTCAGTCGGGCACCGATCAGAAAGACACAATCGGCCTCTTTCAGGACCAGAGAGCGGGCCGCGCTGGCGCACTGCGGATGGGTGTCCGGCAGCAGGCCTTTGGCCATCGACATAGGCAGATAGGGAAAACCAAGCGTCTCAACCAGCTCGCGCACCTTGTCGTCGCACTGGGCGTAGGCGGCACCTTTACCAATGATAAACAGGGGCTTCTTGGCCGACTTCAAGACGTCAATCGCCCGTTGAACCGCCGCGCCCGACGGCACGCTTTGCGGATTCGGGTCGACAACCTTGATCAGGGACTTTTCGCCCTCGACCGCATCCATCACCTGCCCCAGCAGCGCCCCCGGCACGTCGAGGTAAACACCGCCCGGACGCCCGGTCAGCGCGGCACGGATCGCGCGGGCAACCCCCAGCCCGATATCTTCGGCGTGCAGGATACGGTAGGCCGCCTTGGCGTGGGGCCGCGCAATGGCCAACTGGTCCATTTCTTCATAATCGCCGCGCTGAAGATCGACGATCTCACGCTCGCTGCTCCCCGAGATCAGGATCATCGGCCAGCAGTTGGTGGTCGCGTGCGCCAGAGCGGTCAGACCATTCAGGAAACCCGGCGCCGACACCGTCATGCAGACGCCCGGCTTTTTGGTCAGAAACCCGGCCGCCGCAGCGGCGTAACCGGCGTGCTGTTCGTGGCGGAACGACAGAACCCGCACACCCTGCGCCTGCGCATAGCGACCCAGGTCGGTAATCGGGATGCCGGGCACGTTGTAAATGGTCTCGATGCCATTCAACTTCAAAGCATCGATCAGCAGATGAAAGCCGTCCGTCAGAGTTTCGGGCGCAGTTTCTGCGCGCGCCATCAAGTCGTCGCCTGCTTCAGCGATTCCCATCGTTTTCCTCCCATTTACGACGCTTTTCTGCGTCGTCATTTTCTTGCCTCAGGACGCAGCCTCGGCAGATGCCGCAATCCTATTCAATTCCAAACGGGTCCAGGTCCGGCGGACGTGTTCGTGCAGGCGCATCGTGTGCTCTCTCACACGGCGCTCGGCCTCACCCGGGTCACGACTTTCCAGCGCCTCGATGATCTCGGCATGGTCGACAACAGACCGCTGCACGCGGTTGCCCTCGCTCATCGCCCTCAGACGCACCGCCTGCATGTGAAGAAACAGCCCGTCGGCCATCTCTTTCAGCAGGGCACACTTCGAGATTTCGAGGATGCGCTGGTGAAAACGAATATTGTCGTCCGAATATTCCGAAATCCGGGTATTCAACTGACTGTCGTTGTACTTTGCCGCGATGCGGCGGAGGCTGGCGATCTCGCTGTCGCTGGCGTTCTCCGTCGCCAGACGTGCCGCCATGCTTTCCAGCGCGGCCCAGGCCACAATCATCTCAAGGATCTCGTTCAGACTCTTGCGCTGGACATAGACGCCCTTGCGGGCAACCACCTGTACCAGCCCATCCCGCTCGAGCCGGGCGATCGCCTCGCGCAGCGGCGTGCGCGAAATTCCAAGCTGCTCTGCCAGCGACCGCTCGTCCAGGCGCAGATCGGCGTCCTGGCGATAAATATCCATCTCGGTGATCGCACCCTTGAGCATATCGTAGACATGATCTTTCAGGGTGAAGTTCGCGGGAATTGGTGTCAGTCGCATCCGATCTCCCCTTTCGAAATTTGACCCTGACCAGCTGTTCTCGGCATGTGGTATACCATACACAAGGCGCGCATCCCGGCAAACATTTTTTGATCCCTCCCCAAGAATATTTCACTGCGCCAAACACGGGCGGTTAAATAATGTGTATACACCATGGCAGTTTCTTGAAAGAAAAACACCAAAGCTCACCTGCCAGAGATATCTTCCAACTTGCGATACCTCCTCCATATTGGTATTTGGTATCCCACAGACCTGGCAGCCGGGTGCGGGAGGGAATAGCATGCTGATACGAGCGGATGATTCCGCGCTTGTCGTAATCGACATGCAGGAACGGCTGGTTCCGGCCATGCAGGCCCCGGCCCGCACGATTCGCAATACCCGCACCCTCATGGCGGGCGCGGCCGAGTTGAACGTCCCCACTATCGTGACCGAACAATACCCCGAAGGCCTGGGACCCACCGTCCCGGACCTGGAGATCGCGGACGTTCCGGTCCTGTCCAAGATGCATTTCTCCTGCATGGAGGAACCCACCTTCGCCGAGCACTTCCGCTCTTTGGGGCGCAGGCAAGCCGTCATCGCCGGGATGGAGGCGCATGTCTGCGTTGTCCAAACCGCCGCCAGCATGATCGAGCAGGGCTATGAGGTCTTTGTCGTCTCGGATGCGACCGCCTCGCGCACGCTGGAAAGTGAACAGGCCTGCATCGCGCGGCTGAACGCCCATGGCGCAGGCATCGTCACGACCGAGATGGTGATCTTTGAATGGCTGGGCCGGGCAGGCACGCCGGCCTTCAGGAAGATGCTTCAGTTCATCAAGTAAATCTAAAAAAACCGACAGAGAATGGGAAGGTGAAGACCCCATGAACATCCACGAATACCAGGCGAAGGGTTTGCTTCGCGATTACGGGGCTCCGGTGAGTGATGGGCGGGTTGTTTTGCGGGCGGAGGATGCGAAGACGGCGGCGGGGGCTCTGGATGGGCCGCTGTGGGTCGTGAAGGCGCAGATTCATGCCGGCGGCCGTGGCAAGGGCACGTTCAAGGAGGCCGATGCGGGCGACAAGGGCGGCGTTCGGGTCACCAAGTCGGTCGAAGAGGCCGCGGAGGAGGCCAAGCGGATGCTGGGCCGGACGCTGGTGACCAAGCAGACCGGCGAGGCCGGCAAGCAGGTCGGCCGGGTTTATATCGAGGACGGCGCGGGCATTTCGCGCGAGTTGTACCTGGCGCTTTTGGTCGACCGGGGCTCGAGCCGGGTCAGCTTTGTCGCCTCGACCGAGGGCGGCATGGACATCGAGGAGGTGGCCCACGCGACGCCGGAGAAGATCCTGTCGTTCAGCGTCGACCCGGCGACGGGCTACCAGCCCTATCACGGCCGCCGCATCGCCTTCGCGCTGGAGCTGACCGGTCCCCAGGTCAAGCAATGCGTCGCGCTGATGGGCACGCTGTACCGGATGTTCATCGAGAAAGACATGGAGATGCTCGAGATCAACCCGCTGATCGTGACCGAGGGCGGCGATCTGAAGTGTCTCGACGCCAAGATGGGGTTTGATTCGAACGCGCTCTACCGTCATTCGGACATCATGGAGCTGAGGGACACCACCGAGGAGGACCCCAAGGAGCTCGAGGCCTCCAAGTACGATCTGAACTACATCGCTCTGGATGGCGAGATCGGCTGCATGGTCAACGGCGCGGGGCTTGCCATGGCGACGATGGACATCATCAAGCTTTACGGGGCGGAGCCTGCGAACTTCCTCGACGTGGGCGGCGGCGCCACCAAGGAGAAGGTGACCGAGGCCTTCAAGATCATCACCTCGGACCCGAACGTGAAGGGCATCCTGGTGAACATCTTCGGCGGCATCATGCGCTGTGACGTGATCGCCGAGGGCGTGGTTGCCGCGGTGAAGGAGGTCGGTCTCCAGGTGCCGCTGGTCGTGCGGCTCGAGGGCACGAACGTGGAAGAAGGCAAGCGCATCATCAACGAAAGCGACGTCGACGTCATCGCCGCCGACGACCTGAAGGATGGCGCGCAAAAGATCGTGGCTGCGGTGAAGGGCTGAGAACATGAGCGTACTGATCAACAAGAACACCCGCGTCATCTGCCAGGGCCTGACCGGCTCGCAGGGCACCTTCCACAGTGAGCAGGCCATCGCCTATGGCACCCGGATGGTCGGCGGCGTCACCCCCGGCAAGGGCGGCCAGACGCATCTCGACCTGCCGATCTTCAACACCGTGCACGAGGCCAGGGCCGCGACCGGTGCCAATGCCACCGCGATCTATGTGCCCCCTCCCTTTGCCGCCGATGGCATCCTCGAGGCGATCGACGCGGGCATGGAGGTGATCGTCGCGATCACCGAGGGCATCCCGGTTCTGGACATGATGCGCGTCAAGCGCGCGCTGATGGATTCGAAGTCGATCCTGATCGGCCCGAACTGCCCCGGTGTCATCACGCCCGGCGAGTGCAAGATCGGCATCATGCCGGGCCACATCCACAAGAAGGGCTCGGTCGGGGTGGTGTCGCGCTCGGGCACGCTGACCTACGAGGCGGTGAAGCAGACCACCGATGTGGGCCTCGGCCAGTCGACCTGCGTCGGCATCGGCGGCGATCCGATAAAGGGGACCGAGCACATCGACGTGCTGGAATGGTTCCTCGGCGATGACGAGACCCAGTCGATCATCATGATCGGCGAGATCGGCGGCTCGGCCGAGGAAGAGGCGGCGCAGTTCCTGAAGGACGAAGCCAAACGCGGCCGCAAGAAACCCGTCGCCGGCTTCATCGCAGGCCGCACCGCCCCCCCGGGCCGCCGCATGGGCCACGCCGGCGCCATCGTCGCCGGCGGCAAGGGCGGCGCCGAAGACAAGATCGAAGCCATGCGATCCGCAGGCATCACCGTCGCAGAAAGCCCCGCCGGACTCGGCGAGGCAATGCTCGAGGCAATCGGGTGATGCC
>JBNKHH010000061.1:0-32858 GCA_050290245.1 Silicimonas sp. | reverse complement strand
GTGATCCTCGTGATCGTCTCCATGGGCGTGATGTTCGTCATGAACGGCCTGGTCCGCTTTATTATCGGCGTTGATGACCAGCGTTTCGCCGACGGCGCCCGCTTCCTCATCACCGCGCGCGACTTCAAGGAGATGACCGGCCTGCAGGAAGGCCTCGCCATCAAGGCTACCGCCCTTCTGACTGTCATCGTCGCCGTGATCGTCGTCGCCGCCCTGTTCTGGTTCCTCAACAAGACCCGCACCGGCAAATCCATGCGCGCGTTTTCCGACAACGAGGACCTCGCGCTCCTTTCCGGCATCAACCCCGAGCGTGTCGTGGCGATCACCTGGATTATCGTCGCCGCCCTGGCGACGATCGCCGGAACGCTCTATGGCCTCGACAAATCTTTCAAACCCTTCACCTACTTCCAGCTTCTCCTGCCGATCTTCGCCGCCGCCATTGTCGGCGGACTCGGCAACCCGGTCGGTGCCATCGCGGGTGGCTTCGTCATCGCCTTCTCCGAGGTCACCATCACCTACGCCTGGAAAAAAGTTGCCGGTTACGTCCTGCCCTCATGGGAACCCGACGGGCTGATCCAGCTCATGTCGACCGACTATAAATTCGCGGTCAGCTTCGCGATCCTGATCATCGTGCTGCTGTTCAGGCCCACAGGCCTCTTCAGGGGGAAATCAGTATGAGCCTCACACCCCGAGATATGCTCCTCTTCGTCGCCGTCTTCGCACTTATCGCGGTGACCGGCGTGATGCAAAGCTGGAACGTGGCCCTTGGCATCCTGAACATGGGGCTGATCTCGGCCATCATGGCCCTCGGCGTGAACATGCAATGGGGCTATGCCGGCCTCTTCAACGTCGGCGTCATGGGCTTCGTCGCCCTCGGTGGCCTTGGCGCCGTGATCGTCTCCATGCCCCCCGTGGGCGAAGCTTGGGCGGCCGGAGGGTTGCGCATCGTCGCGGGCCTCGCCATCGGTGCCGCCACCATCGCCGCCGCCATCCTCGCCTGGAAACGCCTCCCCAAAGGCAAAAGCCGCGCCCTCGCCATGGTCGCCATCCTGATCGTCGGCTTCTTCGTGTACCGCGCCGTCCTGGATCCGGGCGTCGCGGCGGTCGAGGCGATCAACCCCGCCACCACAGGCAACCTCGGCGGCCTCGGCCTGCCGATCCTGCTCGCCTGGCCCATCGGAGGCGCCCTCGCCGCAGGAGCCGCATGGCTCGTCGGCAAGACCGCCCTCGGCCTGCGCTCAGACTACCTTGCCATCGCCACCCTCGGGATCGCGGAAATCATTATTGCCGTGATGAAGAACGAGGACTGGCTGGCGCGCGGCGTGAAGAACGTCATCGGCGTGCCCCGCCCGGTGCCTTACGAGATCGACCTGCAGAACGACCCCGGCTTCGTCGACCGCATGACCGGCTGGGGCTTCGACCCCGTCACCGCCTCCTCGATCACCGTGAAACTCGCCTACTCCGGCCTCTTCCTCGCCGTCCTCCTCCTCCTGCTCTGGCTCGCCCAGTCCGCGCTCGCTTCGCCCTGGGGCCGCATGATGCGCGCCATCCGCGACAACGAGACCGCCGCCGAGGCCATGGGCAAGGACGTCACCGCCCGCCATCTGCAAATCTTCATCCTCGGCTCGGCTGTCTGCGGCCTCGCCGGCGCCATGATGACCACGCTAGATGGCCAACTCACGCCCGGCACCTACCAGCCTCTGCGCTTTACCTTCCTGATCTGGGTCATGGTCATCGTCGGCGGCTCGGGAAACAACTTCGGCGCTGTTCTCGGCGGCATCCTGATCTGGTACCTCTGGATCATGGTCGAACCCTTCGGCCTCCTCCTGATCCAGACCATTACCGCCGGCATGGCCGATGGTTCGGCACTCAAGGAACATCTCCTCGACAGTGCCGCCCATATGCGGCTCCTGACCATGGGGGTTATCCTGCTCGCCGTCCTGCGCTTCAGCCCGCGCGGCCTGATCCCCGAACGGTGAGCCCCCTCATCGTCATACCGGCGGCCGGCGCGTCCTCGCGGATGCGCGGGCGCGACAAGCTCTTGGAACCAGTCGAGGGCCAGCCCCTCCTGCGCCGCCAGGTGCTGGCGGTGATGACGGCGGGCTGCCCGGTCGTGGTGACCCTGCCACCCGGCGACACCGACCGCCGCAACGCGATCTCCGGCCTGCCGGTCATGCTGGAAGAGGTCCCAGAAGCCGCCGAAGGCATGTCCGCCTCACTCCGCCACGTTCAGGCCCTTCTCGCCGAAGGTCAGTCCCTCGGCCTGCTCCTGCCCGACGTCCCGGGCATCGGAACGACGGAATTCCTCGCCGTGCTCGATCGCTTCCGTGAAACAGGCGAAACCCGCATCACCCGCGCCGGAGAGGTCGATAGCGACCGCCCGGGAACACCCCTGTTCCTACCCTATGCCATCGCCATCCGCCTCGCCGACGTCACCGGCAACACCGGCGGGCGCACCGCGCTCAGGGGCGAGCCGGTCGAGTTGTTCCGTTTCCCCGACGACCGCGCCACCCGCGACCTCGACACCCCGGAAGACTGGGCCGCCTGGCGCGAAGAAACAGGGCACCTGTCCTGATCCTGATCGAGGGACTTGCGTATTTATCGCAAGATAAAGACATGGCGCACGCTCATCTTCCGTGCAACCACGCGATCAGCGGCATCAGCGCCGACGTGGTCTCCATGATCCACTGCCTGGCCCCCGAGCCCGTCACCACCGAGGCAGGAGCCTCGTTGCCACGGGTGCGGGCGACCACCGCCTTGTGGCGCAACAGCTCGGCGCGCGGCCCCTCGGCCTCGAACCCCTTCGGCAGGCGGGCAAGGTCGGGCGGCCCCATGGTGCAGCCGACGGCCTCGGCGCTTTTCAAGGCCGTCAACAGCGCGTCCCCATCCTCACCGTCGATAATCCGCTCGCGCACCGCCTTCAGCGCCGCTGGCTCCAACCCAAACTGCCCGGCGCCATAGCCGACCCCCTCCGGCGTCAACACCAGGTGCATCGCGGGCGAGCGGTTCGGATGATCCCCCGTCCAGAAAATCATGTGCAGCCGTGCGTTATAGGGCGATTTGTCCTTGGAAAACCGCACGTCCCGATTGATGCGCCTCAGCGACCCATTCAGTTTCGGCACCGCCTTCAGCGATGGCGACAGAGCTGCCATGTCCTCGGACAACTCAGCGATGACGTCCAGCGCTGCCTCTTTCCAATGGGTCTCGTAGCTCGCGCGATTGGCCTCGAACCACTCGCGGCTGTTATGCGCTTCAATATCGCGCAGGAAACCGAACGTCGCCTCACTGAACCCCATGCCGTTCTCCTGTCTCCGGGTCAGTCCCACGAAACACGACTTGCCAAAATTGCGCAATCCGGCCACACCGCCTGTCATGACAGCTCCTGACGAAATCATCTGCATCGGCTCAGTCCTGTGGGACGTGATCGGCCGGTCGGGCGCGGTGATGCGCGCGGGTTCGGACGTGCCGGGGCGGATCACGCGCCTGCCGGGCGGGGTGGCGATGAACGTGGCGATGACCCTGCGCCGTTTCGGACTGCGCCCCGTACTTCTGACGGCCATCGGCCAGGATGAAGAAGGCGCCGAACTGATGTCGGCGGCCGACCGCCTCGGGATGATCACCCGTCACGTCTACCGCTCACAGGACCTGCCCACCGACCGCTACATGGCCGTCGAGGGTGCCAACGGGCTGATTGCCGCCATTGCCGACGCCCACTCGCTCGAAGCGGCGGGCGACAAGATCCTCGCGCCCCTCGCCGATGGCCGCCTCGGCTCGGCCGAGACGCCCTACGGAGGGCTGATCGCGCTCGACGGCAACCTGACCGAGGCCCTTCTGGCCGAGATCGCCGCAAGCCCCCTGTTCGCGCGCGCTGATCTGCGCATCGCGCCCGCCTCGCCGGGCAAGGCCGAACGGCTCCTTCCGCTCCTCGCAGTCGCCAACGCGACGCTTTACGTCAACCTCGAAGAGGCTGGCCTCATCTGCCAGTCGCAATTCGACGATGCTCCTGCCGCCGCCGAGGCCCTGCTCGCGCGCGGCGCGGCCCGTGCCCTGGTGACGAACGGCGGCGAAACCGCCGCCTATGCCGGCCCCACCGGCGTTCTGACCGCCCAGCCACCTCAGGTGCTGGTCACGCGCGTCACCGGCGCGGGCGACACTTTCATGGCCGCCCATATCGCCGCCGAATGGCGCGGCGAGACCGGCGAGACGGCCCTCCGGACCGCGCTCTCGGCCGCCGCCGCCCATGTCTCGGGAGACGTCGCCACATGACCCTGCCCCTCGACATTCTGCCCGAGGTCGCCGACGCGCTGGCCCGGAACCGCCCTGTGGTCGCCCTTGAATCGACGATCATCACTCACGGGATGCCCTTCCCCCAGAACGTCGAAACCGCCAGGCTGGTCGAGGCCACGGTCCGTGAGCATGGCGCGATCCCCGCGACAATCGCCGTGCTGGAAGGTCGCCTGCACGTCGGTCTCTCTGACGCCAATCTCGACCGCCTCGCGCAAATGGACGACGTCGCGAAACTCTCGCGCGCCGACCTCGCTACCTGCATCGCCCTTGGCCAATCCGGTGCTACCACCGTCGCCGCCACCATGATCGCTGCCCACCTCGCCGGTATCCGCGTCTTTGCCACCGGCGGCATCGGAGGCGTCCACAAGGGTGCAGAGACGACCTTCGACATCTCCGCCGATCTCCGGGAGTTGGCCGAAACCCCGGTCACCGTCGTCGCCGCCGGCCCAAAGGCCATCCTCGACATCCCCAAAACGCTGGAGGTCCTGGAAACGCTCGGCGTTCCCGTCATCACCATCGGCCAGGACATGCTGCCCGCCTTCTGGTCGCGCAAATCCGACTTCGCCTCACCGCTGCGTATGGACACCGCCAGGGAGGTCGCCAGCGCCATCGCCATGCGCGAAACTCTCGGCCTGAAGGGCGGCCACCTGATCGCCAACCCGATCCCCGCCGCCGACGAAATTCCCAGCGCCGACCTCGCCCCTGTCATCGCCCTGGCCACCGCCGAGGCCGAAGCCCGGGGCGTCGCCGCAAAGGCCGTCACCCCGTTCCTGCTTCAGCGCATCTTCGAATTGACCGAGGGCCGGTCTCTGGACGCCAATATCGCTCTGGTCCTGAACAACGCCCGATTTGCCTCGAAAATCGCCGCAAACCTTGGCGCTCGAGTTGGAAACACATGATTTCGACAGAAACCGTTGTTCAAACCGGCCCGGCAACCTAGATTTGAATCTGGCCCCAACGAGAAACCTGCATGAAGCCTGATTTCGACGAAGAAGTGACCCATCGCCGCCTGTCCCTGTTCAGGTGGTTCCGTGCGTCGTTCCTGACCGGCCTCGTAGTCATCGCCCCGATCGGGCTGACGCTCTGGCTGATCTGGACCGTTGCAGGCTGGGTCGACAGCTGGGTTCTGCCCTTCGTTCCGGTCTGGCTCCGCCCCGACCAATACGTCGGATTGAACATCCGCGGCATCGGCGTCATCGCCTTCCTGATCTTCACCGTCATCGTCGGTTGGATGGCCAAGGGGATCATCGGCAAGTCTCTGATCCGATGGGCCGAAGGCCTGGTTCACAACCTGCCGGTGGTGCGCTCGGTCTACAAGGGCCTGAAACAGATCGCGGAAACCGTCTTTGCCCAGACCGAGGCCTCCTTCGATAAAGCATGCCTGGTTGAATATCCGCGCAAGGGCATCTGGGCCATCGCCTTTGTGGCCACCTCGGCCAAGGGCGAAATCCACAACAAGCTGCCCGACGACACGTCGAAGACCGCGGTCTTCCTGCCGACCACACCGAACCCGACCTCGGGCTTCCTTTTGTTCGTACCCAAGGCCGACATCATCGAGCTGGACATGACGGTGGAAGACGCCGCGAAACTGGTGATCTCGGCAGGTCTCGTCTATCCCGATGGTTCGCACGCCATGCCGACTCCGATCGGAGAGGTCCGCCCGCCCGCCGCAAGACTGGGCGGAAACTGACCAGAATTCCCGCTTTTGGGATCGGAAGAGCTTGTGTTGGAAAACACACGTCTGGTTGTCTTTGTTAAACAACCGGCAAGAAATCGAGTGCCGTTCCATGCAAATTTGAATAGAATAGTCGTGTAGGGGACTGGTCCTCGGACTAAGAAAGAGTGAGTTTTGTGATGAAAATCAAGAATGCGGTAACGGCAGCTGCCCTCAGCCTTGCAGTCATTTCAGGTCAGGCCAATGCGGGTGGGATGGCCGAACCGATGATGGAACCCGAGGTTATTGCCGAAGAATCCAGTTCGTCTGGCGGTTTCATCATCCCGCTTTTGCTGATTGCGATTCTCGTTGCAGCAGCAAGTAGCAGCAGTGGCGGCGGCGGCGGCGGCGGCGGTCTCGACCTCTGATCGCCTAAGCCTATCAGGAAGACGCTTGAATCAAATTGAGGGTGGCTGCAATGCAGCCACCCTTTTTGCCGGACTATTCTGCGTGGGTTTTGACGCGCTACTGACAGGTCCAGCCGCCATCGGCCGAAATGGTGGTGCCCGTGATCTGCGACGCGGCATCCGAGCACAGGAAAGTGGCAATACCGCCCAGCTGTTCGACCGTCACGAACTCTTTCGATGGCTGCTTCAACAGGATGACTTTCTCGATCGCCTCGTCTTCCGAGATGCCGTATTCTTTGGCCGTATCCGGGATCTGCGCCTCGACGAGCGGCGTCAGCACATAGCCCGGACAAATCGCGTTCGCCGTGATCGGTTCCTTCGCGGTCTCCAGCGCAACGACCTTGGTCATGCCGACTACCCCGTGTTTCGCCGTCACATAGGCCGACTTAAATGGGCTGGCGCGCAATCCGTGGGCCGAAGCGACGTTGATTACCCGGCCCCACCCCGCCTTGCGCATCATCGGCAGCGCGACGGCGGTGGTGTGAAAGGCCGAATTCATGTTGATGGCGATAATCGCCTCCCACTTGTCGACCGGAAACTCGTCGATGGGCGACACCACCTGGATACCGGCGTTGTTGACCAGGATATCGCAGACACCCGCCTGTTCAATCAGGGCGCGGCACTCCTCGCCCCTGGACATGTCGGCCTTGATGTACCGCGCGCTGACGCCGAATTCGTCGGCGATCCTTTTGGCCAGAGCGTGGTCCTCGTCACTGTCGGTAAACGAATTCAGCACCACGTCGGCGCCCTGGGCGGCAAGGGCGCGGGCAAGGCCCAGGCCGATGCCCGAGTTCGACCCGGTGATGACGGCGGTTTTTCCTTTCAGCGACATGGGCTCTCCTTCGCGGCTGCGGCATTTCTCTGCACGGGCAAAATAACGGGTTTGCCCGGCAACGCCAGATACAATCTGGCCGATGCTTTGTTCGGTTAACCGGCCGTTAGGACTGGCGACCGTGCGGTCGGACCCCTGCCGCCGGTTGCTTTCGGAAAGGAAAATGCCATTCGCCTTGCATACGTTTTGGCGACGCAGTGCCGACAGGGTGATTCCGGCCGTTTTCCCTTGTCTTGCTGCGTTCACGTTTGCGATGGCGAGACGCAGCGCCAACCACCCGGTCGCTGCATTGGCCACAACACCTCGCCTGAAACGAAAAACGCCGCCCCTATCGGAGCGGCGCCTGTCCCTCGTGGGAAGGGTCTTGGATCTAGAAGCCCAGACCTTCGTATTTCTTTTTGAACTTGGAAACGCGGCCACCGGTGTCCATCAGGCGGGTGCCGCCACCAGTCCATGCCGGGTGAACCGACGGGTCAACGTCCAGCGAAAGCTGGTCGCCTTCGGCGCCCCAGGTCGAACGCATCTGAACGACGTCGCCGTTGGTCATTTTGACGTCGATGATGTGGTAATCGGGATGGGTGTCTTTTTTCATGACGTCGCTCCTTACTTGCCCGACAAGGGCTTGTAATTGCTATCTTCTGCGATACGGGCGGACTTACCGCGACGCGAACGCAGATAGTACAGCTTGGCGCGGCGGACGCGACCACGACGCACTACTTCGATGCTGTCGATGTTGGTCGAGTGCAACGGGAAAACCCGCTCGACGCCTTCGCCGAAAGAAATCTTGCGGACGGTGAACGATCCGGCAATGCCTGCGCCGTTCTTACGGCTGATGCAAACGCCCTCATAGTTCTGCACGCGAGTGCGCGTGCCTTCCGTCACTTTGTAACCGACACGGATGGTGTCGCCCGCCTTAAAATCCGGAATGTCTTTACCAAGCGCAGCGACCTGCTCGGCTTCCAGTTCTGCGATCAGATCCATCTGACCTAACTCCTTATCTGCCTTGGGTTTTTCCCAAGAGGTGTTTCGCGCCTCAGAGCTCCGCATGTAGGGGCCGGATCGTCGCCGCCCGCCGGAGGGTTCAGGTCATCTTTGCTGTCGTCGACTGTAAAGCAGCCATGTCCGCCAAGGCGATTCCGCCCGCGAACCTGCGCCGTATAAGGGCTTGCGCCCGTCCAATCAAGCGAAAATCCAACTGTCGGCCAACGTCTCTGGCGTCAATCCTTCTCGCGGTTTTCGCGGTGTTTTTCCCAAAGATCAGGCCGCCGTTCCCGAGTGATCCGCTCGGATTCCTCTTGTCGCCAGCGCGCCACCGCCCCGTGATCGCCCGAGGTCAAGATGTCCGGGATCCTGCGCCCTTCCCACTCGGCCGGACGGGTGTATTGCGGATGCTCCAACAGACCTTCGGAAAAACTCTCCTCCTCGGTCGACGCGGCATTCCCCAGGACGCCGGGGATCAGCCGCACCGTCGCGTCGAGCATTGCCTCGGCGGCGATCTCGCCGCCGGTCAGGACAAAGTCTCCAAGACTCACCTCTTCGATATCGAAGTGCTCGATCACCCGCTCGTCCAGCCCCTCGAAACGCCCGCAAATCAAGGTGATGCCTTCACATTTCGAAAACCGTTCGGCCATGGGCTGATCAAAGCGCCGCCCCCGCGGACTGAGGTAGACCAATGGCCATCGCACCCTGTCGGACGGTGCGTCGCGCATCGCGAACCGCACGGCACGACCCATTATATCAGGGCGCAGAACCATGCCCGCTCCGCCCCCGGCGGGTGTGTCGTCGACGTTGCGATGCTTGCCTTCGCCGAACATCCGGAGGTCGATCGGCTCAAGCCGCCAACGTCCGTCCTGCAGGGCTTTGCCTGTCAACGATGCCCCCAGGACGCCGGGGAAAACCTCTGGAAACAAGGTGATGACCCGAGCCGTCCAGGCTCCTTTGAGACGCGGCCGATCCGTCATCAGGTCGCGCGGCGCGGCGCTGGCACTGATCGCGAGACGTCCGTGAGATTTGGTTGGGGCAGCCATGGCCGCGCTATATCCTGCGCCTGTTCCTCAAACAAGCGTGGCGACACACCAAGAACGACAAAGGGGGCCTGAATGGCCCCCTTGGCGAATATGCTTATTCCGTCGAACGTTTACTTGGCTTCGCGCAGCATGGCCGCCGCGTATTCCGGACCGAGGGCAGCGAGGCCTTTGAGGATATCGATGGCATATGCCAGCTGGTAGTCCTCTTTGCGCAGCTCGGCAGCTTTCTCAGCCAGGGCGCGCTCTTCCTCGATCTTTTTGCGCTCGTCTTCGGTCAGGCTGTCGTTGGACAGCGAACCGCGCAAATCAGCCTCGGACCGGGCGCCGCGCTGAGGCGTATCGTCCTCGGTCTCTTCCCGGAGCGGGGGCTGTTCGACGATGATGTCAGGCGACACACCCAGAGCCTGAATCGACCGACCAGACGGTGTGTAATACCGCGCGGTCGTCAGACGCATCGCACCATCGCCCCGAAGCGGCATCACCGTCTGCACCGAGCCTTTGCCAAAGCTCTTGGTGCCGACGACGATGGCGCGGCGATGATCCTGCAGCGCGCCCGCCACGATCTCGGAAGCCGAGGCCGATCCGCCATTTATCAGCACAACCAATGGCTTGCCGTCAGTCATATCGCCCGGCTCGGCGTTGAAGCGATCCCCGTCTTGGGGGTCGCGCCCGCGGGTCGAAACAATCTCGCCGCCGTCCAGGAACGCGTCCGAGACGCGCACGGCTTGGGTCAGAAGACCACCGGGATTGTTACGAAGGTCAAGCACGAAACCGTTGACGTTTTCGATACCGCCAAGCTCGGCAACCTTTTCCTGAAGCTGATCCCGCATTGAAGGGAAGGTCTGGTCGCTGAAGGTCGACAGGCGCAGAACAACCGTCTCGCCTACGATACGAGAACGCACGGCAGTCAGCTTGATGGTATCGCGAATGATCGAGACATCAAACGGCTCGGCCTCACCTTCACGCACAATAGTTATGATGATTTCGCTGCCGATCGGACCGCGCATCAGGTCAACGGCCTCGTCAAGTCCCAATCCCAGAAGGCTTTCGCCATTCACATGAGTGATGAAGTCGCCCGATTGGATACCCGCATCGCTGGCAGGCGTGTCATCCATCGGCGAGACAACCTTCACAAAGCCCTCTTCCTGCGTGACCTCGATCCCAAGGCCGCCGAACTCGCCGCGCGTATGCACACGCATGGCCGCCGCATCGTCCGGCGCTAGGTAGGAAGAGTGCGGATCGAGAGACGTCAGCATTCCGTTGATGGCCGCCTCGATCAGGTCGCTTTCATCCACGTCTTCGACGTACTGTGACCGGATCCGCTCAAAGATATCGCCAAAGAGATCAAGCTGTTCGTAGACCGAGGCCTTTTTCTCGGCTTCCTGAGCGATCAGCGGCCCGGCGACCTGAGTTGTCACCACGGCGCCAAACATGATCCCCGTGACAGTCGCCAGCAAAAACTTTTTCATGCCCATTCCCTATTCTGCGCTCTGCCTCAAGAGCCCGGCCGGATCCACCGGCGTACGGCCCTGTCTTATTTCCATATAAAGCGTTTCGCCGACGAATTGACCACTCTGGGCGAAAGTTTCGTTCAAATTCTCTTGTTCACGCGACCGACCCTGCCCCATCAGGCCGATTGGATCGCCCGCGTCAACAATCTGATCCTTTTGTACAAAACTCTGCCCCATTCCGGCGAGAATCACCAGTGCACCTGGTTCGGGCTCCAGGATCGTGACGATGCCCTGGCCCGGAATGTCGCTGGAGAAACGCACTGTGGCCACGGAAGGTGTCACCACCAGAGCTTCCGATTCGGTGGCAATGACCCAGCCGGGCCTGCGCACCCCGGCGGCATCGGCCTCGTTATAGCGCCTCAAGACCTGGCCCTGAACAGGCATGGGCCAGCGGACGTCCCCGATCCAGGCGGCCCGTTCCCTGTCCGGCAATAGGCTATCCACGAAAGCCGACAGTGTTTCGGCGCTGTTCACCAGTGCCTCGATTGCAGCGGCATCCGTTGCTCCCGCATCGTCGATCCTGCCGCGCCGAGACACGGCTTCAACAAGTTCCAGTCGCGCGATCCGGATGCCTTCCAAGCCCTGTTCCAACCTTTGCTGGCCCGATTCCTGAACAGCGATCAGCGCCTCCAACTCGTTGAGGTCGGACTGAAGCTCGGCCGCGCGATGTTGCAGAGCCGGAACAAGACTTGCCGTCAAGATGCCGGCACGAATGGTCTGGATGGCTCCGCCGGGATGCAGAACGGCCTGGCTTTCGGCCTGGCGCGAGACGCTCTGCAGAAGGGTCAGTAGGGACGAAAGTTCCGCATCCTCAGCCGAAAGTCGATCGCGCAGAACCGCCGCGCGCAGCGCTGCGCGCCGCAACCCTTCGCGAAGGGCGGAAAGCCCGGCCTCGTAGGCCTGAACCGTGTGCGTCAGCGCCGCGATACGGTCGTCCGCCTCCTCAGCCTGTTCCAACATTCCGGCAGCGACAATAAGATCGCTGGCGGCCTTTTCGGCCAACTCAGCCGTTTCATCCGCGACAAGCGGCGAAGCCGACAGCACCGCAGCCAACAGCACGGACGCGAGGCGCTTCATCGACGGATCAGGCTGACGCCAGTCATCTCTTCCGGCTGTTCCAGTTCCATCAGTTCCAGCACGGTAGGGGCCAAATCGGCAAGTCGTCCGTCGGAAAGGGACACGCCGGAAGGGCCACCGAATAGGGCTACGGGCACAAGGTTGGTCGTGTGTGCCGTATGCGGACCACCCGTCTCCGGGTCGATCATTGTTTCGCAATTGCCATGGTCCGCCGTAAGGATCATTGCGCCGCCAGTCTTCTCAAGGGCTGCGAGAACGCGTGTCAGCCCGCGATCAACCGCCTCGCATGCCTTGATCGCCGCACCAAGATCGCCCGTGTGTCCAACCATGTCCGGATTGGCGTAGTTCACGACGATCAGGTCATAGCCGTCCTCGATCGCCGCAACGAACCTGTCGCTCACCTCTTCGGCAGACATTTCAGGCTGAAGGTCATAGGTCGCCACATCAGGCGATTTCGGCATGAACCTGTCTTCGCCAGCCTCAGGCGTCTCTTTTCCGCCGTTCAAGAAGAACGTGACGTGTGGGTATTTCTCGGTTTCGGCAAGTCGGAACTGGCGCAATCCCTGTTTGGCCACCCAGGCCCCGAGCGTGTTCACGATCTTCGCCTTGGGGAAAACCGTTTCCATGAAGTCATTGTGCTGATCCGAGTACTCGGCCATGCCCAGCATTGCCGACAGTTTCGGCCTGCCGGAGATGTCGAATTCCGAGAAAACGGGCGCCCCGATGGCAGTCAGGATTTCGCGCGCCCGGTCGGCCCGGAAGTTGACGAAAAACAGACCGTCTCCCTCTTTCATGCCTGCGTAGTCGCCGATTAGCGTGGGCTCGATGAATTCGTCACTGACGTCCTCGTTGTAAGAACGCTCGGCAGCTTCGGGTGCGGTGGCGGCGTGGCGCCCCCCGGTCTCACCCCGGACGATCGCGGCATAGGCCTTTTCGACACGAGGCCAGCGGTTGTCGCGGTCCATCGCGAAATAACGCCCCACAACCGTAACGATGCGCACGCCCTCTGGCAGATCGTCTTGCAGCGCCTGCAACTGTTCGGCGGCAGATCGAGGGGCGACGTCGCGCCCGTCGGTGATCGCATGGACCACCACCGTCAGCCCCTGGTCCACCAGGGCCTTGGCCGCGGCGACGATGTGGTCTTGATGCGCATGAACGCCGCCGGGAGAGGCAAGCCCCGCAAGGTGGGCAATGCCCCCTGCGGCCTTCACTGCTTTGGCGAAAACCTTGATCGCGTCTTTTTCAAAGAACGACCCATCCTCGATGGCCAGGTCGATCTGCCCGAGGTCCATTGCGACGACCCGGCCTGCGCCGATGTTGGTGTGCCCGACCTCCGAGTTCCCCATCTGTCCGGTCGGCAGCCCGACATCGGGGCCGAAAGTCACCAAGGTTGCATGCGGGCAATCTGCCATGATCCTGTCGTAAGCTGGCGTATTTGCCTGCAGCGGGGCATTTCCCTCGCGCTCGTCCCTCAGGCCCCAGCCGTCGAGAATGCACAGAACTACTGGTTTGGGTGCGCCCATGTCTCACCTCGTGTCTTTGCCATCTCATAGCCCTTGCAGGTCCGAGATGAAACCACTGCCGGTTACATCCTGGCGAAATACGCGTCGCACCGTCCAACCACTTGTCCGGTTGATGAAAGGATGGCTCAAACGGCGGTAGCTCTACCGGCCCGGTTGGCGGGGCTGCGGCCGACCCGGCATCTCTTTCAAAAGGCCCCCGACCCCCATGGCGGCGATGGCGCCACCATCAATCTCGATCCCGGCCGCAATGCGTTCCAGCACCCAGTCGACGCCGTTCAACGCGGGCGAGCGCGCGCACCCCGGCAAGCCAACAACGGGGGTCTCCTTCAGTTTCCCAAGAAACAATAGGTTCCCGGGATCGACGGGCATCCCGAAGCGGTCGATACGGCCCCCGGCCCGACATACGGCGGCAGGTGCAACATCAGCGCGATCCGAGGTAGCAGAAGCACCGAGGATCAGGATGATATCGGCGGTCGGGTCAAGTGCCCCGGCAATGGCCTTTTCGTTGTGGTCCACGACCTTTGTTTCGCCGAGGTCATACCCCAGGGCCTCTGCCCTGTTTCGAACCGTTTCCTCGCCTTTCTTCAACAGGCTTTCTTTGAAACCGGCGGTGCGCGTCAGGATCAATTGGGCACGTCCGGGACGAAAGGCGTGGAGTGCGATGGCTTCAGTGCCCAAGACAGCCACCCCGCGCGAAACGATGTCTTTTGGCAGGCCATAGGGAATGATCTTGACGGTGGCGACCAATTGGCCCGGCGCAACTCGCGTCATGTTTGGCAGGGTCGCAAGTGTCAGTCCCTCATCGACGGCGTTCAGACCCGCGATCGCCGCCTCGTCCAGAATGATGACGCCCGCGCTCTCGGCTTCAAGGTTGACCCGGCCCGTAAAGACCCGACCCAATTTCAATCCCGGTGCACGCAATCGGTTTCCGATCATTTCCGCTGCGACATCTTCTGAGACATCCGACGGCTCCAGCTGTGCCGCTACGACGCTCTCGAAACCCGCAGCCTTCAGCCGCGCAAGGATGTCCGCGTCCAACACAGTGCCCTTGCGCAAAGGCCCATCAGGCAACGAGAGCGAATGCGCCAGGATCACGCCCTCGGCGTCTTTCAGGGGAATGGGGCCGAATTTCAAACGCCCTGTCCCGGCCGCGTTTCGGGACGGCGCAGACGTTCGGTCATTTCCGCCATGATTGAGATCGCGATCTCAGCGGGCGTGCTCGCCCCAATATCCAGACCGACCGGGCCATCGATCCTGGCGATGATGTCGACCGCCAGCCCCATTCTTTCAAGTTCCGCGACGCGCTTTGCATGGGTCCGTTTCGATCCAAGGGCGCCGACATAGAACGCTTCGCTGTCCAGCGCCGCCTGCAAGGCTGGCGTGTCGATTTTCGGATCATGGCTAAGGGTGACCACCGCAGTGCGGGCATCAAGTCCGAAATCGGCAAGCGCTGAGTCAGGCCAGGCCTCCAGAAAGGTCTCTCCGGGGAACCGCGCCGCGCTGGCAAAGCTGTCGCGCGGGTCGCATAGCACGACGTCATAGCCCGCCATTTTCGCCATTTGAACAAGTGGTTGTGCTATATGCACCGCCCCTACGATTGCCAACCTGAGCGGCGGGTTGTGGACCCCGCTGAACAGGTCAACGACTTTGGATGATTTGTCGGCTCGAAACAGCACCTCAAGATCTGAATTTGCCGTGTCGCGTGGCAACAGTCTGCGGTCCCAGTTTTTGGTGTCGACCTGATAGACAACCGGCCGACGATTGGCACGCGCCTGCACAAGCTCCCGGATCATGTCGACCGACGGCCCCTGCCCGACACCAATCGGCTCGACCATAACCTCAATCTGACCACCACAGGCAAGCCCGACCTCGAATGCGCTTTCGTCAGACACTCCGAAAGTCAGCACCCGGCAAGTGCCGTCCTGCATCGCATCGGCCGCCTCGAGTATGACGGCGCTTTCGACGCATCCACCCGAAACCGAGCCTTGGAAATTCATGTCGGCATCTATGACAAGTTGCGCTCCGACAGGTCGAGGAGCTGACCCCCACGTCCTGACCACGGTCGCGATGGCTACCGATTTTCCGGCATCGATCCAGGCCAAGGCCTGTTCGGGGATATTGTCATGGGTCGTCATTTTGCACCTTTGTCGCAGAGGTTATCAGGTGGCGTGACCGTGTAAATCACCCAGATATGACCGCTGATCTGCCACAAATAGGCCCGATTTCGGTGGGATTGTTTCCGTGAAGGCACCAGAGTCCGGTGCCTCCATCTTCCTCCCTGACTGGAATGGCCATCTTCGGATGGCCTTTTTTTTAGCCTCAGCGGTAAACTTCGTCCTCGCCCGGAAACGCGCGCGACTTGACCTCTTCGGCGTACCGTTTGACCGAGCCTTCGATCTCGTTCAACAGATCGCCATAGACCTTGACGAATTTCGGAGGCTTGGCGTTCAGACCCAACATGTCCTCAAGCACAAGGATCTGACCGTCGCATTCGGCAGAAGCGCCGATTCCGATCGTCGGAATGTCGATCTGCTTGGTGATCCTTGCCGCAAGCGGTTCGACCATTCCTTCAAGGACAATCGAAAATGCACCCGCCTCGGCAACAGCTTTTGCATCGGCTTCGTGCGCAGCCCAGGTGTCCTCGTCACGACCCTGGGTCTTGAACCCCCCCATCACGTGCGAAGACTGTGGTGTCAGGCCGGTGTGCGCCATCACAGGGATACCGCGCTCGACAAGGAAACGGACCGTCTCGGCCATGCGCGCACCGCCCTCAAGCTTGACTGCGCCGCACCCGGTTTCCTTCATGATCTTGGCCGCGTTGCGGAAAGCCATGTTGGGGCTTTCTTCGTAGGTACCAAAGGGCATATCGACGACGATGAGGGCACGCTGCGTGCCGCGCACAACTGCTTTTCCGTGCATGATCATCAGATCGAGGGGCACGCCGACCGTGGTTTCCATGCCGTGCATGACCATGCCGAGGCTGTCGCCCACGAGAATGAAATCTGCGTATTTATCGACGATGGCCGCCGTGTGTGCGTGGTACGACGTCAGCGACACGATTGGCTCGCCCCCTTTTCGGGCGGCGATTTGTGGCACAGTAGTGCGGCGAACTGGTTTTTGGACGCTCATGGGGTGATCTCCCTTTGGTCAATGAGCAGGACGGCTTCGTCGCCCTCGCCGTACTGGACGGACATCATGACGGCTATCGGCCGGTTCACCGGCCCCTCGACCGGTTCGAATGTATCGGGATCGACCACATCGTAGGCCACCAGTCGGCCGCTATTGGATTTGCCGTCGAAGGTCTCGAAGGCATCTGACCTGAGATCCGCCACCGTCGATGAACCGCCCACAAGCATTTCCGCCCGATCCAGGCAGGCATTCAGGGCGACGGCTTCCCGGCGGTGTCTGGACGACAAACGAACATTGCGGGAAGACATGGCCAGGCCGTCCGGTTCGCGGACCGTTGGAACGCCGACGATCCCGACCGGCATGTGCAGATCGCGTGCGAGCCGGCGGATCACCGCGAGTTGCTGATAGTCTTTCTCGCCAAAGTAGGCGCGGTCAGCCATCGCGATGTTCAAAAGCTTGGTCACCACTGTCGCCACGCCCCGGAAATGCCCTGGCCGCACAAGCCCATGCAACATGTTCGCAAGCCGCGTTGTCTCGACGATCGTCTCGTCGCCGGCCGGATACATCTCGTCGACCGTCGGGATCAGCACGGCGTCAACGCCTGCCGCCGCGAACATATCGATATCCTGTGCCTCGGGCCGGGGATATCGTTCCAGATCCGCAGCTTGACCGAATTGAGTCGGGTTCACGAATATGGTCGTTACAACTCGGTCATTCTCGGCACTGGCACGTTCTACAAGTGCCATGTGGCCCGCATGAAGCGCACCCATCGTCGTCACAAGGCCCACGCTTTCACCTGCCGCACGGTAGGTGGCGATCTCGCTGCGATAATCCGCGATGGCGCGACAGACTTTCATGGCCGGATGATTAGCCGCCCCCGCACCCGGACTCAAGCAGACAGACGTCGTTTTCGCGACACGCCATGTCGGATGGACCTGACGCAGGGTGGCGGATTGGGGTTTAATCGCGCGTGATACAGGGAAGGAATCAGCCCCATGAAAACACATGTCAAAGCACTCGTCGTCGGTGGCGGCGCGGTCGGAACGTCAATCGCCTATCACCTGGCAAAGGCTGGTTGGGAGGACGTCATGTTGCTTGAGCGTGACGAACTGACGTCCGGTTCCACTTGGCATGCTGCGGGCCTTCTTCCGCTTTTCAACATGTCCTACGCGACGACGCACATCCACAAGTACTCGGTCGATTTCTACAAGACACTCGAAGAAGAGACAGGCCTGAACGCGGGCTTTGCCGTCGTGGGCAACCTACGCATGGCACAGACGCAGGAACGCATGGACGAGTACATGCTCTATGCATCCACCGCCGAGACCTGCGATGTGAAGTACGAATGGCTGACTCCGGAACAGATCAAGGAACGCTGGCCGCTGATCGAAACCAGTGACCTGAAGGGGGCGATCTATCACACCGAAGATGGTTATATTAACCCCGCCGACGTGACCCAGGCGATGGCCAAGGGCGCCCGCCAGCGCGGAGTCGCGATCGAGCGCAAGTGGCAGGCGGACGCCTTCCACTGGACCGGCGACGCCTGGGAGGTCACCTGCACCAAGATGGTCGAAAAGGGTGGCAACCTCGTTCCCTCGGACGAGCAGGTAGTCATCACCGCCGAGCATGTCGTGACGGCGTCGGGCAACCATGCACAACGCACTGCCAAGATGCTTGGTATCAAGATGCCCGCTATTCCTGTCGAGCACACCTTCATCGTGATGGACAAGGATCCCGAGTTGGTAAAATGGCGCGAGGCGGGCAACCCGGAGCATCCCGTTGTGCGTGACGCGGACAACGAGTCCTATGCCCGAGAAGAGCGTGGCGGCTGGATCCTGGGTATCTATGAGCAAGGCGCACCTGCCCGTTTCGAATACGGCGTACCCGACAGTTTCCGAGCCGACCTTTTCCCGCTGGACCTTGACCGGATCGCCGAACAGTACATGGCGATGGCCGAGCGCGTCCCCTCCTGTGCTGAATCGGGCCTGAAGGACGATTTCAACGGTCCGATCTGCTATACACCCGACGGCAACCCGTTGGTTGGCCCGGCACCGGGCCTGCGCAACATGTGGCTTGCCGAAGGGTTTTCGTTCGGGATCACCGCCGCAGGCGGCACCGGATACTACCTCGCCCAGATGATGGTCGACGGCGAGGCCGAGATCGACATGGCCTCGCTGGATCCCAAACGTTATGGCTCGTGGATGACGACGGAATATGCCGCGCGCAAGAACGAAGAGTGTTATTCCCACGTCTATGTCCTTCACCACCCGGACGAAGAGCGTGAGGCCTGCCGCCCTCTGCGTACGGCGCCGGTCTACGACCGCCAGAAAGCCCTTGGCGCGCAGTTCGGCTGTGTGAACGGGTTTGAGCGGCCAAACTACTATGGACCGAAAGATGCTCCCGAGAATTTCGACCACGACTCACGCAGTTTTCGTCGCGGCGGCTGGTGGCAATACGCCAAGGAAGAAGCCGAGGCGATCCGAAATGGCGTCGGCCTGATAGATGCATCGGCCTTTACCAAGCATGTGCTGCGCGGTCCGGGAGCGACGGCGTTTCTCGACCATTTCACCTGCAACAAGCTGCCAAAGGTCGGCCGGATCAACCTGACCTATGCCCTGACCAGCGCTGGCACGACCCGCACCGAGTATACGATCGTACGGCTGGCGGAAAACGAATACTATCTCGTGTCGGCCGGGGCCTGGACGGACTACGACGCAGATTTTCTGAGAAAGTCGATTGAAGATTTCATGTCGTCCGGTGGCGGCTATGTCGATGTCCACGACGTTACGACCCAATGGGGGGTTTTCGCGATTGCTGGCCCAAAATCCCGCGATGTGCTGAACGAACTGGTCAAGGACGCCGAGCCGGGCACAGTCCTGTCAAACAAGCGTTTTCCGTGGCTGAGCTATCGCGACATCGAACTGGGCATGTGCCCCGTTCGGGCCATCCGTGTGGCCTATACCGGCGAACTTGGCTGGGAATTGCACCACCCGATCGAGATGCAGACCTATCTGTGGGACCAGCTTCTGGCGGCCGGTGAAACGCACGGCATGAAACTGGTGGGTGCTCGCGCGCAAAACTGGCTCCGGCAGGAAAAATCCTATCGCGCCTTCGGAACCGAATTGGGGCGCGACGCCACGCCTCTGGAAGCAGGGTTGGACCGGTTCGTCGATCTTTCCAAGGATTTCCACGGCAAGGCAGCCATGCAAGAAAAGGGCATTCGTGCGATGTGCGTGACACTTTTGATCGACGGGCCGGACGATGCCGATCCGTGGGGGCGTGAGGCGCTCTATTCGGGCGATACGCGCGTCGGCCGCCTGACTTCGGGCGGCTATGGTGTCGCCTTTGGCAAATCCATCGGCATGGGCTATGTGACGCCCGACATGGCCAAGCCCGGAACCAAGCTGAAGGTTTTGATCCAGCGAAAGCTCTGGGACGCCGAGGTGACGGAAGATTCACCCTATGATCCCAAAAACGAGGTCATCCGCAAGGATGGTTGATCCGGACATCGTCCGAGAAGAAGACGGTCAGTCGGGGCGCTATGTGGCCCGACTGGGGTCGGGCGTGTCGGAAGCAGAGATGACCTTTTCGCGACCGCAAAAGGACGTGATGATCATACACCGGACATGGGTGCCTGAAGCATGCCGGGGACACAATATCGCCGCCAAACTGGTTCTGCGCGCCGTCGAGGATGCCAAGGAAATGGGCTTCAGGATCAGGTCGCAGTGCTCGTATGTCGATTGGCAGTTCGAGCAACATCCCGAGTGGCAGGGTCTTTTGTCTGATTGAGACGACCGCACCTCGGAGGATGCTGGAAAAACAGAAAGCCCCGCCAACGGCGGGGCTTTTCAGTTCATCGCGACAAGGATCAGGCGGCGGCCTGTGCCTTGACGATGTCCTTTTTGATCTTCAGGGCGTTTTCGCTCAGTTCGGCGTCTTTCGCCTTGAGCAGATACGCATCCAGACCACCGCGATGGTCAACGGTACGCAGAGCCGACGTCGAAACGCGCAGACGGAACGTCCGACCCAGGGTTTCAGACATCAAAGCCGTTTCGGTCAGGTTCGGCAAAAACCGACGGCGGGTTCTGTTTTTGGCGTGGCTGACATTGTTGCCAGTCATCGGGCCTTTTCCAGTCAATTCGCAACGGCGCGACATGGCTTCACCTTTGTTTTTCGTCTCGTGTCACGGCAACCCGACGTGGTCCCCGTCAATGCAAAGGGGCAGCGCCAGTGGCCCTGCCCGGAATTCGTCTGCGGGGGATAGGGTGAATCTTTCAGGCCGTCAAGTCCACAAGCGCCAAATCGGCGTTGCTTTGACAGGAAATGCACTGGGCAGACGACGGGTGCAGACCAGGTCAGCCTTTGCTCAATTTTTGCAGAACATCAGCCGCCGCGCTGCCGGGCGTACGCTCGCCCGCGGCAACGGCCTTGGCAAGGGTAGCCATCGCTTCCTTGGCCGAGGGATCTGAACGAAGTCGAGCCAACAGACCCTGGCGAACCTCGTCTTCGAACCAGCCAACCGCCTGCTGCGTCCTTTTTTCGGACCAATAGCCCGTTTTGCGGCGATATTCGGCGAGTTCTGTCATGTCTTTCCAGGCCTGGGAGAGCCCCTGCTCCTCAAGCGCGGAAACCGTAAGAACCTTGGGGAAACCGGGCGCATCGCCTTCCCGTTTGCGCATCAGCCGAAGCGCGCCGGCATAATCCGCCGCTGTACGTGCGGCGACGGGTTTGAGGTCTCCGTCCGCTTTGTTCACAAGGATCATGTCGGCGATTTCCATGATGCCGCGCTTCACTCCCTGCAACTCGTCACCGCCAGCCGGGGCGAGCAAAAGAATGAAGATATCGGACATCTCTGCCACGATGGTTTCGGACTGGCCGACACCGACGGTCTCGATCAGAATCACGTCAAAACCTGCCGCTTCACACAACGCCACGGCATCGCGCGTGCGCCGCGCCACTCCGCCCAAATGGGTCTGGCTGGGAGAAGGCCGGATGAAGGCGAGAGGCTCGCGCGACAGGCGCTCCATCCGCGTCTTGTCCCCCAGAATCGATCCGCCCGAGCGGGCCGAAGACGGGTCGACGGCCAAGACGGCCACGCGTTTGCCCTGCGCGGTCAACATGCAGCCGAAGGCCTCGATGAACGTGGATTTGCCGACGCCGGGCGTTCCAGAGAGGCCGATTCGCAGCGCCTCGCGACCACCACCGGCCAGTGCTTCGAGCAGTGTATCGGCCTCGGCGCGGTGATCGTCACGGCCGCTTTCGACAAGGGTGATCGCACGCGCCAGGGCGCGACGGTCACCTGCGGTAACACTCCGGGCAAGCTCTGTGGTCTTGTCTGTCATCGGCGCGGACCTTGGCGGCTGGCGGCCCGGCTGTCTAGAGGAGGTTTCGCCGCGGCTCGTCACAAGAGGAAAGGGATGGACTGGCGCGATCCAGGCGTTATGGCAGGAAGTATGGAACGACTTCCCATCGATGACGCCCTGCCAGGGCTGGTCCATGCAATCAAAACGGCTGGCCAGGCCGTTCTGCAGGCACCTCCAGGCGCGGGCAAGACGACACGAGTGCCGCTCGCGCTTTTGGACGCGAGCCTGTGCGCGGGCCGGATCATGATGCTGGAGCCGCGCCGCCTTGCGGCCCGTTCGGCAGCGGAACGGATGGCAGAGACTCTTGGCGAACCAGTCGGGCAACGCATAGGCTACCGCGTTCGCGGCGAATCGAAAGTGTCGAAATCCACCCGCATCGAGGTCGTTACCGAGGGTATTCTGACACGCATGATCCAGTCCGACCCGGAACTGAACGGCGTCGGAGCCGTGATCTTCGATGAGTTTCACGAACGCTCGCTCAATGCCGATCTTGGGTTGGCGCTTGCGCTGGAGGTGCGCGGCGCACTTCGCGAGGACCTCGTGCTATTGGTCATGTCGGCGACGTTGGATGCGGCGCCGGTGGCGCGGCTGATGGGCGCTGCACCGATCATCACCTCGCAGGGCAAGAGTTTCGACGTCGAGACACGGTGGCTGCAAAAGCCGCGGGGCCGCCGTGCCCGCTTCGACCGGGACATGGCAGAGTTGCTGCGGCAGGCGGCCGATGAAACAACCGGTTCGATCCTTGGTTTCCTGCCTGGCGAGGGCGAGATCAGGCAGGTGCAGGGTCTTCTCAACGGAATGGCAGGCATAGAGGTTCTCCCACTGTTCGGGTCCATGCCCTTCGCAGCGCAGCAAAAGGCGCTTAAACCATCAGATGGGCGGCGAATGGTCCTGGCGACTTCGATTGCCGAGACGTCGCTGACGATCCCGGATATCCGTGTGGTCGTGGACGGCGGGTTGTCCCGGCGTGCACGGTTCGATCCCGGCTCAGGCATGTCGCGTCTGGTGACCGAGCGGGTCACGCGGGCCGAAGCCGATCAGCGCCGCGGGCGGGCCGGACGCGTTGCCGAAGGGATTTGTTATCGCCTTTGGACACGCGGCGAAGAGGGTGCTCTTGCAGCTTTCCCTCCTGCGGAGATCGAAGCCGCAGACCTCACCGGTCTGGCCTTGGAACTGGCCGAATGGGGCACATCCGATTTGCCTTTTCTGACCGCACCACCGGAAGGGGCTCTGTCGGAGGCCCGCAAGCTCCTGAGCGTGCTTGGTGCGATGGAGGGCGGCAAAATAACCCCTCACGGCAAGGACCTGGCCCATTTGCCGCTCCACCCCAGACTCGCCCATATGCTGAAAGTCTCCGGCCAGGATGCCGCCATGTTGGCCGCGCTTTTGTCCGACCGGGACCCCCTGCGCGAGGCCGGGTGTGACTTGCGCACGAGATTGACTGCCTTGCGCGAGGCAGCGCGCAGCCCGGCCTTGGAGCGCATCCGCGCAGAGGCGAAACGGCTGGCTCGTGTGGCAGGGGAAACGCGTGTGCGGGACGCTGGAGAGCAAGCGATGCTGGCCTATCCGGACCGGGTCGGGATGCGGCGTCCGGGGGGCGAGGCGCGATGGCTGCTCTCGGGCGGCAAAGGGGCCCGGATGGATGAGGCCGACGCCTTGGCGGGCCAACGATTCCTTGTCGTGACGGACACAGACGGGCATCCAACCGAGGCGCGCATCCGCATAGGTGCGGCAATTTCGGAGGCCAGCATACGAGAGATTCTGGGCGATCAGATTGAACATGTCCGCTTTGCCGAATGGTCGCGCCGTGAAGGTCGGGTTGTTGCGCGGCAAGAAGAGCGGCTGGGGGCGATCGCATTGTCCTCGAAGCGTTGGAGCGATGTGCCAGACGAGTGGGTATCACGGGCTATGCTCGAGGGCGTGCGCCAGATGGGGTTTGGGTTTTCCAAACCCTGCGAACGGTTCAGGTCCAGGGTCATGCTGGTGCGTGCGCAAGAACACGACTTGCCGGACATGGGGGATACGGCCCTGATTGAGAGGCTGGAAGACTGGCTCATGCCTCACATTTCGGGCGTGAAAAGCGCGGCGGAGTGGAAGGCCTTTGACGCCCTGCCCGCCTTGCGGGCCATGCTGAACTGGGACCAGATGCAACTGGTCGACCGCGAGGCACCGGCGCATTTCGTCACACCACTGGATCGAAAGATCGACATCGACTATGGCGGTGAAATGCCCGCTATCTCGCTGAGATTACAGGAGATGTTCGGAGTTACCCGGCATCCCGTGGTGGCCGGACGGCCCTTGCAGGTAACGCTCTTGTCGCCCGCGGCGCGGCCCGTACAGACGACCATGGACATACCGGGGTTCTGGGCCAACTCGTATGCCGATGTCAGGAAAGACATGCGTGGCCGCTACCCCAGACATCCCTGGCCCGAGGACCCGACCGAGGCTGATCCGACGCTGAGAGCCAAGCGACGACCCCGGGGATGAACGCTCCGCGCAATCGGACATTGGGTGCAGTGCGCCAGAGGTGAACGGCAAAGCGCCCAGAGCCTTGATTTCGTCCAGCATGTTGCGCGACGTCAGCCGCTGCGACGAGATGTTAACCGACAAGGCCGGGATGGTAAGACCGCGGCTGTGCAGGTCGCGCAGGGCGCTGATCGACTTTCGAAGAACCAGTCGGTCGATCTCAGCCACGAGTCCGAGATCCTCGGCAATAGGCAGGAAGTCCACCGGCTCGAGCACCCCGCGCGTGGAGTGGTTCAACCGCACAAGCGCCTCGACTCCGACAAGACAGTGATCGACCGCATCGAATTGCGGCTGGAAATAGGGTTGCAGCTGGTCGAGTTCGATCGCCCAGCGAAGTTCGGTCCCCATTTCGTTGCGCTGCTTCTGTTCGTCCCGCAGGCGCGATTTGAAGGCAGTGACCTGCCCCTTGCCGCGCGACTTGGCCTCGTACATCGCCAGGTCGCCGGATTTCAACAGGGTCACTGCGCTGCGCCCATCCTTGGGGTAGCGGGCCGCGCCGACGCTGGCGCCGAGCCTGTCCCAAGTCGAGGGGTCGCTGGTCAGGAGGCGGAAAGTGGTCACCAGGTCGCGGTGATAGCGCGTCAATGCTGCCGCAAGGTTCTGAGCGATCAGGAGATGACGTTCATGGACCTCGTTGAATTCGTTTTCCAGCACCCGGCTGTTGGGCCATGCCACCAACAACGCCATCGGGGCCAGAGCCACGAAGACGAAAAGGGAGATAAGGAAGTACCGAAGTTTCATTGCCACGAAAGCTGCGAGGGGACACACTCGGTGGCATAGGTTCGCAAGGACAAAACCGGGTAAACAAACCGGCGTGCGTCAGGGCCGAATTCATCAAATTGTAACTGACCTGGCGTTGCCCAGCTGGCTTTACCAGCGCGACAATGCGTCCTCGTCCTCGTCCCTGGCGGCAACCCAGGCCTCTCCGTCGGCACCAAATTCTTTTTTCCAGAACGGCGCGCGCGACTTGAGATAATCCATCAGGAACTCGGCCGCGGCAAAAGCCTCGGCGCGGTGACGGGCGGCGGTGGCCACCATCATGATCTGCTCGCCCGGACCAAGGGGGCCATGGCGATGGATGATCATTGCGTCGGCAAGCGACCAACGGTCCATGGCCTGCGCACAGATCTTTTCGAGCGCCTTCTCGGTCATGCCGGGATAATGCTCGATTTCCATGCAAGTCAGGCTCCCGCCCTCGTCGCGCACGAGGCCGGAAAAGGTTACGATGGCCCCTGCCCCGTCGGCGGCAGCGGTAAAAGCCTGAACCTCAGTGCCCATGTCGAAGGGCTGGGATTGTACGCGGACAATCATCCGCCGGTCATCGGCGGGAAAAAGGCGACCTCGCGCGCGCCGGAAAGCGGTGCGGTCATCTCGGTCAGTTCCTGGTCGATAGCGACCCGGACGGCAGACATATCCGAGAAGGCGAGCGTATGGGCCTCGGAGCGAGCTTTCAGTTCCTCGACTAGATCGGCAACTGTTGCTGCTGAGGTTTCGATACGTTCTTTCGGTGCGCCAATCCTCTCCCGCAGCCAGGCAAAATAAAGCACGTCGATCATGCGTCGTCCCTCAGGTGCGGCATTGCTTTCTTGAAGTAGTCGATGCCGGTAATCAGGGTCAGACCGCCCGCGACCCACAAAAGGACCACTCCGGTCCACCAGGTGAAGCTCGCCGCCATGTCGATCAGTCGCAAGTTCAGAGGATCGTCGCCGCCCGCAAGGATCTCGGCAACGGTTGCTTCGTCCATGCCCGTTACACGGTCGAGAAGCATGTGCCCAAAGATGCCAGTAGCGAACAGCACCGCAATCGCGACCATCTGGGCGGTGGTCTTCCATTTTGCAAGCTTGGTTACGGCCAGCGTCCCGGCAGTGTCGCCGAGAAATTCGCGCAGACCCGACACGAAGACCTCGCGGAACATGATCACGGTGGCGGGCAGGAGTATCCAGGGGTTCATGCCCGCGTAGCCAGTGATGACCAGCAACGCAATAACGACCATGGCTTTGTCGGCAATTGGGTCGAGCATGGCTCCGAACTTGGTCTGCTGTTTCCAGGCGCGGGCAAGATAGCCGTCAAAGAAATCGGTAATCGCGGCCGTGACAAACAGCAGGAGCGCGAACCAATCGGCCCAGGGGCGCGCGAAATAGAGGAACATCACAACGATGCCCGGCGCCGCCAGAAGTCGCAGAATGGTCAGGGTATTGGGCAGGTTCATGGTCATGTTCATGGTGTAATGCGCGACGCATTAAAGGGGAAGTGCCAGTTGGGGATCAGCCTGCGCTCCGTGACCGACGGCCGCGGACGTCAGAGAGAACGCTGCAAAGGATCAGGACGCTCGTGTTCTTCCGTGACCAAACAGCGTCGCAAAGCGCATCACGGACAAGTCAAGCGGCGAGGTCGAATGCTCCTAAAGGCACCCGAGCATTTGGCTGCTGCGCTCAGTCTTATCTATCCAGTGCGTCGAAATCGGAGCCGCCTGCCATCACGCCTACCCCTTATCGTGGAAATAGTCGTAGATCGCTTCCGCCAATGTACCCGAGATCCCTTCAACTGCCTTCAGGTCGGAAAGATCGGCTCGGCTGACCGCCTTGGCCGAGCCGAAATGCGCGAGAAGTGCGCGTTTGCGGGTCGCACCGACACCGGGAATTTCGTCGAGAGGCGTGGCGCCTATGGCCTTGGACCGTTTGGCCCGGTGGGTGCCGATGACAAAGCGGTGCGCCTCGTCGCGCATGCGCTGGATGAAATAGAGTACAGGATCGCCGCGCCGAAGCGCGAAGGGGCGCTTGCCGGTGCGGTGGAATTCCTCCTTGCCCGCGTCGCGGTCCACGCCCTTGGCGACGCCCACCATGGGAATGTCTTGCAGACCCAATTCGTCCAGGATTTCCTGGACTGCGCTGACCTGTCCCTGACCGCCGTCGATCAGCAGAAGATCGGGCCAGGTCTCGCCCTGGCGGTCGGCGTCCTCTTTCAAAAGGCGTTTTAGGCGGCGGGTCAGGACCTCTTTCATCATGCCGAAGTCGTCGCCCGGCGTCAGGTCTTTGTCCTTGATGTTAAACTTCCGGTATTGGCTCTTGATGAACCCCTCGGGCCCGGCGACGATCATCGCACCGACTGCATGGGCTCCCTGGATATGAGAGTTGTCATAGACCTCGACCCGGCGGGGCGGAGCGTCGAGATCGAAAGCCTCTGCGAGACCAGCCATCAGCTTTGCCTGTGTGGCGGTTTCAGACATCTTGCGGGCAAGGCTTTCACGGGCGTTGCGCAGGGCTCCGGCGACGAGTTCTTTTTTCTCGCCGCGTTGCGGAACGAGGATTTCGACCTTACGGCCAGCTTTTTCGGACAGAGCCTCGGCCATCAGGTCGGTATCTTCGATATCGTCCGAAAGAAGGATCATGCGGGGCGGATCCTTCTGGTCATAGAACTGGCCCATAAAGGCCTGCATGACCTCGGCGGCCTCCGCGCCGGAACCCGTGCGAGGGTAAAAGTCGCGGTTGCCCCAGTTCTGGTTGGCGCGGATGAAAAATACCTGCACACAGGCCTGTCCTCCTTCCATGTGGAGCGCGATCACATCGGCTTCGGTCACGCCAGCGGGATTCACGTTCTGGGAGCCCTGGACGAAGGTCAGCGCCTTCAGCCGGTCGCGCAGGGCGGCCGCGCGTTCGAACTCCATGGCGTCGGAGGCGGCCTGCATGTCGGTCGCCAGTTTTTCCTGAACGTGGGTGCTACGCCCTTTTAGGAATCGTTCTGCGTCTTTCACCAAGCCTGCGTATTCACGCTCCGAAACGTAACCAACGCAAGGCGCCGCGCAGCGTTTGATTTGATACAGCAGACAAGGGCGCGTGCGGCTGTCAAAAGTAGCGTCAGAACAGTTGCGCAGAAGAAATACTTTTTGCAGCTGATTCAGCGTCCGGTTGACGGCACCGGCGCTTGCGAAGGGACCATAATAGTCACCCTTTTCTTTTTTTGCTCCCCGATGCTTCTTGATCTGCGGGAAGGCGTGTTCCTTGGAAACCAGAATGTTCGGAAAACTTTTGTCGTCGCGCAAAAGGACATTGTAGCGAGGCTTTAGCTGCTTGATCAGGTTTTGCTCAAGCAGGAGCGCTTCGGTTTCAGTCCGCGTTGTCAGAAACATCATCGACGCGGTTTCACGGATCATTCGTGCGATCCGCGGACTGTGGCCCGTCGGACGGGCATAGGACGACACCCGCGCCTTCAGGTTGCGCGCCTTTCCAACGTAGAGAACCGCCCCCTTGTCATCCAGCATCCGGTACACACCGGGACTGGTCTCCAGCGTCTTGAGGAACGACTGGATAACTGCATGGCCTTTCTGGGGAGGTGTCTTTTCCGAAGTGTTCATGATTCTCTTTTGGCTGCACAATCCTCTGTACCGAGACAAGAAGAAAGCTTTCCACGAAACCTGTGGATAACTGATTGGATAAGACTGCGGCGCACGAATTTTTTCGTTGATTTCAACAGGCTTCCATTGATTGCCTGTTTTTTGGGCAGTTTTTTAATGCGCTGTTTTTAAAAGATTTTTTATCAGATGTCTGCCAAAATATTGAAAACATTAAAACTTTCGTAACAATTTGGTGAAGGCGCGGCTGCCGCGTGCACAAGTCGCACCTCCCGAAACGAGTACTCGGCAGATTTCGGCCTATTCTATCCCCTGTACGTCCGGCGTTTCCCAGGCCAGATGCTGCCCTCCGTCAGTGCAAATCAGCTGGCCGGTGACCGAAGGCGCTTCGAGAAAATAGCCCAGAGCGTGGATGACATCCGAGGCGTCAGAGCCCCGGCGCATGATCGTGGACTTGCGCTGGCCTTCGAAATGCGCATCGGATTGACGTATGCCCTGCATCGTGGGCCCGGGACCGATCGCGTTGACACGCACCTTGGGCGCCAGGGCCTGAGCCGACGTGCGAGTCAGCGCCCACAACCCCATCTTGGCAATGGTGTAAGACATGAAATGCGGCGTCAGCTTCCTCACGCGCTGATCGAGCATGTTTACGATCAGGGCCTGGGCAGTCGGTTCGTCATATTCGCCGTCGATTGGGGGCTCGGGGGCCTGGGCGGCAAATGCCTGGGTCAGGACGAAAGGCGCGCGCAGATTGGATTCGATATGTCGGTCCCAGCTGTCCCGGGTCGCACTTTCGATCGAGTCGTATTCGAATATCGATGCCGAGTTGACCAGAACTGTCAGCGGACCGCCAAGCGCTTCGGCGGCGCGTCCGACCAAGGCCTGAGTGTCGGCCTCGTCGGTCAAGTCGGCCTGAAGAGTTGCAGCGTTCACGCCGAGCGCGCGGATGTCGGCCGCTGTCGCCTCGGCCTCGTCCACCGAACTGTGATAGTGCACGGCGATGTCCAGCCCGCGGCCCGCGAGGTAGAGCGCCATCTCACGTCCAAGGCGCCTGGCTGCGCCCGTCACCAAAGCCTGTCCCGTCATCCGTGCTGCACCACCATTGCTATGTAGGCCACATATAGTGCGCTGAGTACGAAACCCCAGCGGCGGGTGAGATCAAGCTTCGATGTAAAGACGAAGGGCGCCAAAAGAAGCGAGGCGCCGAACATCACCCACAGATCGAATTGAAGGAACTGCGGAGCGACCGGGATTTCGCCGAAGAGAGAGGCGATCCCGACGATGGCCAGAAGATTGAACAGGTTAGAGCCGATCACGTTGCCAAGCGCGACATCGGCCTGCCGGCGGATCGCAGCCATGACCGTCGTGGCGAGCTCGGGCAGCGAGGTACCGAGCGCGACGAGGGTCAGACCGATGACGCTATCCGAGACGCCGAAACGGGTGGCGATCTCGACCGCCGCATCGACGAGGAGGTGTGCGCCGAGCGGCAGACCAATCAGACCAAGCACCAGGAACGTTGCGATTTTCCAGCCGGCCATTTCCGGATCGGAACCTTCGAGAGCCTCCTCTTTCTCATTGTCGCGCCTGTGGTTAACGGCCACGCGAGCCTGATAGATGAGCACCAACGCGAGGAGGGCCAGGAGGAAAAGCCCGTGAATCGCGCCGATGGGGCCGAGCGCCGCTACGGCGATGAACACCAGCGAAGCAGCCAGCATGATCACATAGCTCTTGCGGGTATCGAATTCGGCCGTGTGCAGCCGGGAAATGAGGGCAGGCAGGCCCAGAACCAACAGTATGTTCGCAGTGTTCGAACCAACCACGTTACCAAGTGCAAGCCCCGGAGCTCCGCTGGTTACAGCCTGGACCGAGATCAAGAGTTCCGGGGCCGAGGTGCCGAAGGCGACAACGGTCAGCGAGACGATCAGGGCAGGCACACCGAGGCGCAGCGATGCATTGACCGCGCCACGCACCAAAAGGTCGCCGGCCAGAAGGAGGATTACCAGCCCGAGAGCCGCTGTCAGCCAGACCATGCCGTCATGCCTTTTTACAGGGACACGGCCCCTTGCCGATCCGGTGACGGCCGCAGTCGGGACATTTCTGCGCCGTCTTGCGCAGGCTCTTGGGTATCAGAAGGTTGAGCCTGCCGAATATCGCGAGCACGATGATGAAGACCAGAAAAAGCGTGACGACCTTGACCATCGTGTCAAAGCCCGAACCGGGCAAAGGCGGCGCGGTCTTCCACCTCGGTCAGTGCGTCGCCCATGAGACTGGCGCCAAGGCGGCCCCAGAGCGGCTTTTTCTGGGCGTAAGGTTTGAGGACGACCTTGTCGCCGTAGAGCTCTTTCATCTTGGGGACGAGGTGGGCGACGCCATCGACAAGACCGGTCGGAATAGCCTGCTTTCCCACCCATACTTCGCCCGTAAAGAGGTCATCGTTCTCGGCAAGCCGGTCGCCGCGGCTGGTCTTGACATGGTCGATGAAAGCGGCGTGGATCTGCTCCTGAAGTTCTTTCAGACGCTTGATGTCCTCGGGCTTTTCGGGGCGGAACGGATCAAGCATGCTTTTCGATTTGCCTGCAGTGTAGACGCGCCGTTCGATGCCGTGGCGGGTAATGAATCCATCCAGGCCGAAGCCGGCGGAAATCACGCCGATGGACCCGACAATCGAATGGTGATCGATGTAGATGTCATCGGCGGCACAGGCGATGTAATAACCGCCCGAGGCCGCCACATCCTCGACGAACGCATGAACTTTTACGCCCTTTTCCCCGGCCAGTCTGCGGATACGAGCAGAGATCAGCGAGGACTGCGACGGGCTGCCGCCGGGCGAGTTGATCGACAGCGCGACGGCAGTCGGCTTGCCCTTGGTGAAGGCTTTCTGGATCAGCGTGGCCAGTCCGGCGTCGTTCAGCGCGCCATTGGCACGGGGGGCTATCGTGCCGTGCAAGCGGAGCACAGACACCACGGGCGGGGTCTTCACGAAGGGGATAAAGCGCCTCATGGCAGGTGATGTAGGCCGTCGCGGCACGCGCAACAAGGCAGAAACCCAGGCGCGGGTAGGAAAACCGGAACACCACGCGCTTTTTTCCGCAGTCATTAAATCCGCAGTTATTAAAAAGGGGGCGTTGCCCCCTCGGCGCAACGCGCCTCACCCCCAAGATATTTTCGGCCAAGAAGAAAGAGGGCCGGTCTAGGACGGATCGCGCCAGCGGTTGACGATGGGATAGCGGCGGTCGAGCCAGAAGGAGCGCTTGGTGAGGCGTGGACCAGGCGCGGACTGGAAGCGCTTGTATTCGGCCAGGTAGATGAGCCGCTCGACCTTTTTTACGGTCTCGCGGTCAAAGCCCATTTCGACGATTTCGGCCACGGATTTCTCGTGGTCGATCAGACCTTCGAGGATCACGTCGAGGTCCTTGTATTCAGGCAGGCTGTCGCTGTCCTTTTGGTCCTCGCGCAGTTCGGCCGTCGGCGGCTTGTCGATGACGCGGGGCGGGATGACCTCGCCTTCCGGCCCTTTCATCCAGTCTCGGTGATTGGCGTTGCGCCAGCGGCAGGTCTCGAAGACCCGCATCTTGTAGAGATCCTTGATCGGGTTATAGCCGCCGGCCATGTCGCCGTAGATCGTCGCATAGCCGACGGCGACCTCGGACTTGTTGCCGGTGGTCAGGAGCATTTCGCCGAACTTGTTCGACAGCGCCATCAGGATGACGCCGCGAAGACGCGACTGGATGTTTTCCTCGGTCAGGTCTGGCTTGGTGCCTGCGAAGAGAGGCTCCAGCGCCTCGGTTACGGCGGCGCGGGCGCCGGAGATGGGGACGGTGTCGAGACGGGTGCCAAGAGCCCTGGCGACAGCAGCGGCATCGTCGAGAGAAGTCTGAGACGTATACTCGGACGGCAGCATGACGCAGCGGACGTTCTCTGGCCCGATTGCGTCAGCGGCGATCGTCGCGACGATGGCGCTGTCAATGCCGCCTGAGAGGCCGAGGACGACTTTCCCGAAGCCGGTCTTACCAAGATAATCACGCAGGGCGGTGACCATGACGCGATAGTCCTGCTCCCATTCGTCGGGAAACTCGGCCATCGGTCCCGGCAACGCGCGCCAGCCCTCGTCGGT
>JBNKHH010000060.1:0-11192 GCA_050290245.1 Silicimonas sp. | reverse complement strand
GTAATTCGTGTGTAGTCAGGCCGGATTTTTGGGCCCTGGTTTGTGGATGTTACCTTCTTGGGTGCCGCTGACCCGCCCTTCTAGCCGATCCACTGTCGCTTCAATGTGAGATCCACTTTGATGCGCCTACCCGACGTTGCTGTCTGGAATCTGTCGGAGCCGTCAGAAGAAAATTGCTCGATTCAAGTCAGGCGCTGCCTGGCTTCCACGAACTACAGCCCCATGTCTTTCTGGAAGCGGACAAGCCATATAGGCGGCAGTCCATCGTTTCCGCCGCCAACATGGCATAGGGCTCATGGCGCAGCGTCGGGCCCGCTCGCTGCCGAAGGGCTAATATTGAATGCCGATGGACCGGCAGAGACGTTCTGCGAACGCAAAAGAAATCCACCGCCTTTTTTCAGCATGGGACTGATGAAACGATTTGAAGACTGCGGGAAATGTCGCAGGTCGAAAGCCGGGCCATTTGAGAGAGCGTCCCTGGCGCTTTTCGGAATTCTTCAGGCAACCTTGTCCAAGAACAAACTCGGGCGTTCTGAGTTGGCATATCCAACGCCTCATGGGACAGAAATTTTTCACCGTTCTCTTTGTTGCGCTTGCCGCCGTTGTCTTGCCCGGCACCGCGGACGCGCAGTCGTCCGAGCCCGTTTTGGCTCGGTACTTGTCCGAAGTCGCTCCGTCCGTCATGGCCGAGGGAGCGGATGCCTGGGGCGCCATTCGTGACGATGTGCCCGTTGCTCCGATCCTGCGCGACGGGCATGAGG
Source organism: Silicimonas sp. (assembly GCA_050290245.1). Lineage (GTDB taxonomy): Bacteria > Pseudomonadota > Alphaproteobacteria > Rhodobacterales > Rhodobacteraceae > JBNKHH01. The sequence continues at coordinate 10,431 of JBNKHH010000060.1, read as the reverse complement.
TCGGTTTTGTCTTTATCACATCGGATTTCGTCGGGACCACAGGCTACTCGGGCAAGCCGATTCATACGATGGTGGCGATAGACCATGATGCCCACGTTCTCGGCGTGAACCTCGTCAAGCATTCCGAACCTATCGTCCTGATCGGCATACCTGACAAAAAGATCAAAGACATGGCGGCGGGCTACCGCGGCGTCGACCTTGTCGCTGAGGCCGAGAAACGCGGATCGGCGCATGACCTGAATATCATTTCCGGGGCCACCGTCACGGTCATGGTCATCGACGACGGCATTATCCGGGCCGGTCTGAAAGTGGCTCGCGCTCTTGGTCTGGGCGGGTTGGCGGCCGAAGTCTCCAGCGGGACATTGTACGAGATCGACGCCGCAGCGGATGCTCCGGCAAGCTGGATGGAGATGGAGGGCGATGGAACAATCCGCCGTCTGTCGCTGGACGCTGGACAGGTGAATGCCGCCTTCGACGCAATGGACGATCCTCGCGCCACTCGGCGTGCGCTGACAGACCCTCCGGAGATCACGTTCATCGACATGCAACTGGCATTGGTCAGCGTGCCGGGCGTCGGGGAAGCTATTCTGGGCGAGGCCGAAAATCGCAATTTGACCGAGTGGCTGGAGCCGGGCGAACATGCGATCGCCGTGGTCGGGCGCGGGATGTATTCCTTCAAGGGCTCCGGCTATGTCCGCGGCGGTATCTTCGACCGGATCGTTCTGATCCAGGACGATGTGACGGTGCGTTTCCGCGACCGTGGCCACCGGCGGATGGGGCTGATCGCGGCGGCAGATGCGCCGGAGTTCACCGAACGCGATATCTTCAAGATCCCGGCTGATCTGGGGTTCGATCCAACAAGACCGTTCCGGCTTCAGTTGCTTGTTCAGCGCGAAGTCGCGGCGATTGAAAAGGTCTTTACCACCTTTGAACTGGGCTACAACCTGCCGTCGAATTACCTGGTCGAAGTGACGCCCGCCGCCCCGCCGGCAATGGCTGCGCAGGAAACGGAACAGACCGCGCAGTCCAACCTCTGGCGTCGCATCTGGGAAGACAAGACAGTCGAGATCGCTGCGGTATTTGCCATGCTGGGCGTTCTGACCGCCGTCTTTTTCTTTCAGACGTATGCCACCCGGAACGCCAGGTGGTACTATTGGTTCCGCGTGTCCTATCTGGTGGCCACGCTGGTGTTCCTGGGGTGGTACGCAAACGCGCAGCTGTCGGTCGTCAACCTGATGGCGCTGTTCGGCGCGATGGTGTCAGGCTTCAGCTGGCAGGCTTTCCTTCTGGACCCGCTGACCTTCATCCTGTGGTTTTCCGTCGCGACAGCCCTGCTGTTCTGGGGGCGAGGGGCCTATTGTGGCTGGCTTTGTCCATTCGGTGCCCTGCAGGAATTGACCAACCAGGCCGCGCGGCGGCTTCGTGTGCCGCAGGTGGAATTGCCATGGGGGCTGCACGAGCGGCTTTGGGCGCTGAAGTACCTTGTCTTCCTCGGACTTTTTGGCGTCTCGCTATATTCCATCGAGCAGGCCGAGCACCTGGCCGAAGTCGAGCCGTTCAAGACGGCGATCGTGCTCAAGTTCGTGCGTGCCTGGCCTTTCGTGGCCTATGCGGGCGCGCTGCTCATCGCCGGTCTGTTCGTCGAAAGGTTCTACTGTCGATACCTCTGCCCATTGGGCGCGGCGCTGGCGATCCCGGCGCGGCTCAGGATGTTCGACTGGCTGAAGCGCTACAAGGAATGCGGCAGCCCGTGCCAGACCTGTGCCAACGAATGCCCGGTCGAGGCGATCCATCCGACCGGTGAAATCAACCCGAACGAGTGCATCAACTGCCTGCATTGCCAGGTTCTTTACCAGTCGGAAACGAAATGCCCCGTCGTCATGCGCAAACTGAAAAGGCGTGCGGCGGTCGGTGAGGTCGATGTGGCGCGCAGAGGCGCGGCGGCCATCGGCAACCATCCCAACCTTCAGTAACGCGAAAAGGAGAAGGTCATGTCGGAGAAGGTGAAACAGGGCGTCAGCAGACGCGGGTTCCTGGGAGCTTCGGCTTCGGGCGCCGCCATCATCGGAGGCACCGGTGGCAAACTTGGGCTATTGGGCGGGACCGCCGCCCTGACGGCGGCGGGCGCAACACGGGCCTCGGCGCAATCGGGCGGCCACGGCGGTTTGCCGGCGCCGGGTGAGTTGGACGAGTATTACGGTTTCTGGTCCTCGGGCCAAACCGGCGAGATGCGCATCCTCGGTATTCCGTCGATGCGCGAACTGATGCGCGTGCCGGTGTTCAACCGATGCTCGGCCACCGGGTGGGGGCAGACCAACGAGTCGATCAAGATCATGACCCAGGACATGCTGCCCGAAACCCGGGATTACCTGGCTGCGCAGGGCAAGAAGGTCCACGACAATGGCGACCTGCACCACGTCCACATGTCCTTTACCGAGGGCAAGTACGACGGGCGCTACCTGTTCATGAACGACAAGGCGAATACCCGCGTGGCGCGGGTGCGCTGCGACGTGATGAAGCCGGACAAAATCATCGATATCCCGAACGCCAAGGCGATCCACGGCATGCGTCCACAGAAGTGGCCGCGCACCAATTATGTCTTTGCCAACGGCGAGGACGAAGTTCCGATGGTCAACGATGGTTCCGTCCTGGACGATCCGTCGAAATACGTGAACTTTTACACCGCCATCAACGCCGACGAGATGACCGTTGCCTGGCAGGTGATGGTGTCGGGGAACCTCGACAACACCGATGCAGACTATGAAGGCAAGTACGCCTTCTCGACGTCCTACAACTCGGAAATGGGCGTGACCCTGCCCGAGATGATGGAGGCCGAGATGGATCACATCGTCGTCTTCAACATCGCCGAGATCGAGAAGGGCATCGCGAACGGCGACTATATCGAGCTGAGCGGCGTCAAGGTGATCGACGGACGGAAAGGGCAGAACAAGAACTATACCCGGTACATTCCGATCCCGAACTCGCCGCACGGCATCAACATGGCGCCGGACAAGATCCACCTCTGCGTGGCGGGCAAGCTGTCGCCAACCGTAACGGTTCTGGACGTACGCAAGTTCGATGCGCTGTTCGATGATCCCGATCTGGATCCGCGTTCTGCCGTGGTCGCCGAGCCGGAACTGGGGCTGGGGCCGCTTCACACCTGCTATGATGGTCAAGGCAACTGTTTCACGACGCTGTTCCTGGATAGTCAGGTGGTGAAGTGGAACATCGAGAAGGCGATCCAGGCCTATAACGGCGCCGATGTTGACCCGATCATCACCAAGGCTGACGTGCACTATCAGCCCGGCCACAACTCGACCTGCGAGGGCGAAACCCTGGATGCCTCGGCCAAATACTATCTGTCGATGAACAAGTTCTCGAAGGACAGGTTCCTGAACGTCGGGCCACTCAAGCCTGAAAACGAGCAGCTGTTCTCGATCGACGGTGATGAGCTGACGCTGTTGCACGACGGGGCGACCTTCGCCGAGCCGCATGACTCGATCTTTGTGCACCGTTCCAAGGTCAATCCCAAGAATGTCTGGGATCGCAACGACCCCATGTGGGCCGATGCCCGCGCCCAAGCCGAGGCCGATGGTGTCGATATCGACGACTGGCAGGACACTGTCATCCGCGACGGCAACAAGGTGCGGGTCTGGATGTCGAGTCAGGCGCCCGAGTTCAGCCTGTCGCAGTTCACTGTCAAACAGGGTGACGAGGTGACGGTCTATGTGACCAACCTCGACGACATCGATGACCTGACCCACGGGTTCACGCTGAACAACCACGGTGTGGCAATGGAAATTGGGCCGCAGGCAACGTCGTCGATCACCTTCACGGCCTCCAAGCCCGGCGTCTACTGGTACTATTGCCAGTGGTTCTGCCATGCGCTTCACATGGAAATGCGGGGCCGCATGTTTGTGGAGCCCACGGGCACATGATGCGCATCGTCCCCCTCCTGGTGCTGGCCGCCACGGTTTTGACGGTCAACCCTGCGGTTGCCGAACGGATCATGGTGCCCGCGGAAGAGGGCGGTTTGGCAAGTGCCTTGGCACAGGCCGGCGAGGGGGACGAATTGATCCTTGCACCGGGGCGGCACGCCGGCCCGGTGCACATCGATAAAAAGCTGACCCTGCGCGGTCAGGCGGGTGCGGTGATCGACGCGGGCGGGCGGGGGTCTGTTGTTACGGTCGATGCGCCCGACGTAATCGTCTCGGATTTGACGCTAACCGGATCGGGGCGCTCGCATCTGGACATCGACTCCGGCGTGGCGCTGACCCGGAAGGCGCGCAACGCCCGCATCCTGAACAACGTCATTGAAGGCAACCTCTATGGCGTCGATATCCACGGCGCGCGCGATGCGCTGGTCAGGGGTAACCGGATCGAAGGCCTGCGCCTTGCCCGCATGAACGACCGGGGCAATGGTGTCTACGTCTGGAATGCCCCCGGATCCGTCGTCGAAGACAACGAAATCAGGTATGGCCGGGACGGCATTTTCTCGAATGTGTCAAAGCGGAATACCTATCGTGGCAACCTGATGCGCGACCTACGGTTCGCCGTACATTATATGTACACCAACGACAGCGAGGTCGCTGACAACGTCTCGCTCGGCAACCACCTCGGCTTTGCCATGATGTATTCTGACCGCATCGTGGCGCGCGACAACATCTCGATCCGTGATCGCGATTACGGCGTGATGCTGAACTATACCAAGTCGTCGGATATCTTCGGCAACGTGGTCCTGAAGGGCGCCGAGAAATGCGCATTCATCTACAACAGCCACCGCAACCTTCTGGCCGAAAACATCTTTGATGGCTGCGATATCGGCATCCATTTCACGGCCGGGTCCGAACAGAACACGATCACCGGAAACGGGTTCATGGGCAATCGGACCCAGGTAAAATACGTTGGCACCAGCGACGTCGAGTGGAGCTATGAAGGGCGCGGGAATTATTGGTCCGACCATCCCGCTTTCGACCTCGATGGCGATGCGCGGGCCGACAGCGCCTATCGACCGAACGACCTGATGGACCACATCCTGTGGTCTCAGCCGGCAGCCAAGCTTCTGCTCGGCGCACCTGCGGTGCAGATCGTGCGTTGGAGCCAAGCTCAGTTTCCGGCAACGCTGCCCGGCGGGGTCGTCGATAGTCACCCTTTGACCGCGCCGCCTATGCGCGACGTTCCCGAAACCGTCATGACACTTGCCCGGAGCGAACCGCTATGGGCGAAAGGAGGCCAAGGTGACGATTCTCAGCCTTTCCAACCTGACTAAGCGCTTTGGGACCCAGATCGCGCTGGATGGCGTGGATCTGGGCTTGGCGGCAGGCGAACGCGTAGCTCTGCTGGGCCACAACGGTGCGGGCAAGTCGACGCTGATGAAACTTGTTCTGGGGCTGATCCCGGCCAGCGAAGGCCGGGTCGAAGTCGCCGGGCACGCCCCCGGTTCCGGCGTGGCCCGCGCGCTGACTGCCTACCTGCCCGAAAATGTCGCTTTTCATCCGGCGTTGACGGCACGCGAACAGCTTCGGCATTTCCTGCGGCTTCGCGGCGCGGACCCGCGCGGGGCCGGTGGCCTGCTTGAGCGCGTGGGTCTGGCCGATGCCGCCGACCGCCGGATCGGAACCTATTCCAAGGGGATGCGCCAACGGGTCGGACTTGCGCAGGCGCTGATCGGACGGCCGCGGCTGATGGTTCTGGACGAACCGACCAGCGGCTTGGACCCGGTGTCTCGGCGCGAATTTTATGCGCTCCTCGACGAACTGGCCGCGACAGGCACCGCGATCCTCCTGTCGTCGCACGCGCTGTCGGAAGTCGAGACAAAGATGGACCGCATCGTCATCCTGTCGAAGGCGCGCAAGGTGGCCGAAGGCACATTGGAGACACTCAGGGCCGAAGCTGCGCTGCCGCTGACCGTCCACCTGCGCCCCCGCAAGGGGCAGGGTGCGACGCTGGCTGCTGCATTCCCGGAAGCGCGGTCGAGCGCCGAGATACTGACACTGACCTGCGCCCAGTCGGAAAAGCTTGCCCTGACTGCCCGGCTTGCAGGGGCGGCCGATGCGCTGGCCGATTTCGATGTGCTGCCACCCAGTCTTGACGACATCTACGCACATATCAGCCGGAGGGCCGCGTGATGCTGACCCGGATCCTGTCGACCGCCCGTATCGAGTTCCTGATCGCATTTCGAAACCGTTGGGTATTGATCGCCACGGCCATGATGATGCTGTTTTCGCTGGTGCTGTCTGTTGCGGGATCCGCACCGACGGGCGAGCTAGGCGTCGACCGGCTGTCGGTCACCGTGGCCAGCCTGACCTCTCTTTCGGTTTATCTGGTGCCGCTGATCGCGCTCCTGATATCTTTTGATGCGGTCGCGGGCGAGGTCGAGCGGGGCACGCTGCCGCTGCACCTGACCTATCCGCTGGGGCGCGGTGAACTTCTGTTGGGCAAACTGGCCGCCCAACTGGCGGTCGTCGCCCTGGCGGTGATGCTTGGCTATGCGGCTGCGGCCGTGGTTTCGATTCAAACCAGTGGACCAGCCGCCTTGGAGGGACTGCCCGCCTTGCTGCGCCTGACCTGGACATCAACGCTTCTGGGCGCTGCTTTCCTGTCCTTGGGCCATGCCATGTCGGCCCTGGCGCGTCGCCCATCCGGCGCGGCTGGCCTGTCGATCGCGCTTTGGCTTGTGTTCATCGTGCTCTACGACCTCGGCCTTCTGGCGGCCGTGGTGGCCGACGACGGGGGCCTTTTCACTCAGCAGATTTTCCCATGGCTTTTGGTCGCCAACCCGGCGGATGCCTTCCGCATCTTCAACCTGGCGGCATCCGAGTCCGTCGGCGCGGCGTCCGGTCTCGCCGGGGCGGCTTCGTCGATCGCGATCTGGAAGCCGCTTGCCTCTCTCATTCTTTGGCCGCTTGCGGCGGCCGCGCTGTCGCGCCTTGCTTTCGGAAGGGTCCAGCCATGAATCGCCTTGTTCTCGTGATCAGCCTGCTGGCGCTTGCAGCCTGCAAAGAAGACCTTGCAGGCAAGCCACAGCCCGTCGCCCTCACCGCCGAGGCAGTGGGGCATTACTGCCAGATGGAGCTTCTTGAACATGAAGGTCCCAAGGGGCAGCTTCATCTTGACGGCATGGACGCGCCGGTCTTCTTCAGCCAGGTCAGGGATGCCATCGGCTATCTTCACATGCCCGAGCAAAGCCACGCTGTTCGTGCGGCATACGTTCAGGACATGACCGGCGCGACCTGGGCCGAGCCCGGGGATTGGATCGCCATCGAAGATGCCACCTATGTCATTGGGTCTGACCGCATGGGCGGCATGGGCGCACCGGAACTCGTGCCGTTTTCCGACAAAGCATCTGCCCTGGAATTCGCTGCCCTCTACGGCGGGGAGGTCCGCCGGTTCGACGAGATCGGACCCGAGGACACTTTGGTGGCGATCTTGGCGGAGCCGGCTGTGTCCGACGATGTCGGGGCGCGCCTGAACGCACTGAGCCACAAGAAGGGGAGCCACTGACATGGCCGTTTCAAGACGCCGTTTTCTGACCCTCGCCTCTGCGGCTGCGCTGGCCATTCCCTCTGCGGGCCGGGCGTATCGCTGGCAAGGCACGGCATTGGGGGCAAAGGCACAGATCATTCTCGATCATCCGCGGGCCGAAGCCATCACCGGCCGAGCCCTGGCGGAAATCGCGCGGCTTGAGGACATCTTCAGCCTGTATCGGCCCGGCTCGGTCCTGTGCCGGCTGAACGCCGAGGGAAGTCTTCCCGTTCCGCCCCCGGAGCTTCTGGAATGCCTTAGCATTGCGCGACGGGTTCATCTTGCCACGCAAGGCCGTTTCGACCCGACGATTCAGCCCATGTGGCAGCTCGTGGCAGAAGCCTGGGCAATGGGTCACCCTCCGGAAGAGGCCGACATGGGCCGTGCCCGCGCGCTGGTCGGCTTTGAGCGGGTTCACTTTGACAGCGCCCGGACAATTCTTGCGCCGGGGCAGGCACTGACCCTGAATGGTATTGCGCAGGGCTATATCGCCGACCGTGTCGCCGCGTTGATGCAAAGAGAAGGGATCGACGATGTGCTGATCGATTCTGGAGAAATCAGTGCCCTTGGGCGCTGGCCGATTTCGATTGCGGGTACTTCAAGGCGCGTGATGTTGCACGACAGGGCCTTGGCCACCTCGGCTCCAACGGGCACCGTTCTGGACGCCGACGGCAAGGTGGGACACATCCTGGATCCGTCCGGCAATGCGCTCAAGCGCCCGGCGATCCGAAGCCTGTCGATCAGCGCTCCAAGTGCGGCGCTGGCTGATGCTCTTTCTACCGGGTTGTGCCTCGCCAACGGGCGTGCCGAGGTTGTTGCGGCCCTTGGCGCATTCAAACACGTCCACCTCGCACATCTCGGGTTTGATCAAGCTGAGACCAAGGAGGAAGAATCTTGATGCGAAAGGACAAAAACTTGGCCCTGCTCTGATCAGCGAGGAAAATGGAACCGGCGTTCTGCAGGGCGCTTTGGGGTATGGAGGTCTGTTTCGCGTCGTACGCAGCCGGTGCCTTGGCAATCATCAGCCAGAGGAATGCGCCATGGGCTTTCGGGGAATGCGGCGCCCCGATTTTTGACCGATCAGCCAAGGCCCAAGGCGGACGGAGGCGATCCCATAGGCTGCCGTCCAGAGCACTGCAGCAAGCGTGATCCCGTCGACACCAGCCAGATTTCCATGCCCGATCACGGCGCGGGCAAGTGCCGCCGCAACCACCAAGCCAAATGCCAGAGTCAAGGCAGGCCCTGCCGTCAGGTCGCGGCCGGTGTGCCCGCGCGTTGCCCTGATCATCACTGCCAGCGTCATGCCTCCCATGGCTCCGATGCCAAGCAGATGCAGCCCGGCCGCCGTAGAGATGACAGTAGCGGCCCCCGCCGCCGCCGCGATCATACCAAGCGGCACAAAAGCGAAGGCAATGTGAAGCATCAACAGCAGAGGAGAACGCCAGGCCGACCAGCCACGCCAGCGGGCAAGGCGGAATAGGTTTAGCACGCCTGCGGGGACAAGCAGGCAGGCCACCACGGCGCCGGTTTCGTAGATGGCCCAAAGGGCAAGCGCCAGAGCTCCAATGGCCAGCGTCACGGTGTCCAGGCGCGAGAAGGATGCCGGCAGATGTTCCGCGTTGTGCGCGGCCAGCCAGTTTCGTGTGAAACTTGGTACGATGCGCCCGCCGATCAGCGTGATCAGGAAGATGATGACCGCCAGCCCAAGCCGTCCAGCGACATTTGCTGTACCGGTTGACATGACCTCTCCATGAAACGTCCCGTTGGCGGCAAGCAGCAGGCCAAGCGGCACAACGACTTTCATGTTGCGCCAGTTCCGGCCAGCCACGACCTCGATCAGGAAGATGACCCCGACCATCAGAAGAAACGAGCAGTCCAGAACGGCGACAGCCATGGCTGGCAGGGGCAGGATACCGGCCACGGCCAGGCGTCCGGCAAGCCAGGTCACGGCAAGCAAGACCAAAGGCCATCCCTGTTTCGGCATGCGGCCTGTCCAGTTTGGAACCGCGGTGAAGAGAAAACCGGCGATAACGGCCGCACCATATCCGAAGATCATTTCGTGGACGTGCCAATCGACCGGCACAAACGGACCTTTCAGCAAAATCTGACCGCGCCAGGTCAACCACCAGAGCGGCACGACCACGAGTCCGAATATCAGCGCAGCCAGGAAAAACGGGCGCAGGCCGAGACTGAGGATGGACGGGCCATCATATTGAACTTTCGTCATTCTCGCCCCCGCCACATGAAACGCCTGTGTTCTTGCGCCGATGAATGCATTATCTTGTCTTTACGCACCTTGCGCTCGCTCAAACTCGCCGCGGAACCATGTCCCATCTCCACACCAGCCTGCTGTCTGGCCTGCCGCCTTTTTCGAAGCTTTCCGATGAACAGATTCGCGAAATCCTCGATCTGGCAACGCCGCGGCGTTTCGATGAGGGAGCCGAAGTCTTTCACGCAGGGGACGAGGCCGACCGGTTCTTCCTGCTTCTCGACGGAACGATCCGCGTCGTGCGTGCCACTGCGGACGGCGAGCAGGTGGTGCCGCTTCATATTCCGCCGGGCCAGCTCTTTGGAATCGCCCAGGCTTTCAACCTTGCTTCCTATCCGGCAACGGCGATGGCTGCGGAAGAAAGTGTGACTTTGTGCTGGCCAACACGGCACTGGGACAGTTTCGTCCAGCGCTATGACGGTTTCGCATCCGAATCGTGGCGGACGATCGGTGAACGCATGCAGCAGCTTCATGTTCGCATAGAAGAGCTTGCGACACGGGCCGTGGAACAACGCATCGCCTCGGTCCTGCTTCAGATCGTCAGCCAGTCTGGTCGCAAGAGCGAGCGCGGAATCGAAATACCGTATCCAATTACGCGCGCGACAATAGCTGAAATGACCGGCACAACGCTGCACACG
>JBNKHH010000059.1:0-135604 GCA_050290245.1 Silicimonas sp. | reverse complement strand
ACCGCCGCCCTCGAATTGCAGCGCCGCGACAAGGTTATCGGCGCTTCGCTCGAAGCGGCTCCGGTGGTCCACATCGAGGACGCGTCGGTCATCGAAGCCCTGAAGACCGTGGCCTTCGACGACATCTGCATTACCTCCGGCATCTCGGTCACCGCCGACCCGGCCCCGGCCGAGGCCTTCCGCCTGCCGGAGATCGAAGGCATCGGTGTCGTGTTCGAGACCGCCGAGGGCGAGAAATGCCAGCGCTGCTGGAAAATCCTGCCCGACGTGGGCACCCACGCCCATGCAGGAACTTGCGCGCGCTGCGACGCGGCGCTCAGTTAAACGCACGGGCGGACGGGGTCATCCCCCGTCCCCCCTCCACATCGAAACGCATTTTCTTCTCGATATACGCCCGGGGGCCGTGCACCTGCGAAACAGGGCAGAGCCCCTCCACAGCCAGAAACCAGGACGTGCCGATGTTACAGCTCACCATCGACAGCCCCCTCGGCCCCCTTACGATCACCGAAAAAGACGGCGCCATCACACGCCTGACCTGGGACACCGGCGGCAGCGATCATACCCCGCTCCTGGACAAGGCCGCCCAACAGCTCGCCGCTTATTTCGACCAGCAACTCACAACCTTCGATCTGCCTCTGGCCCCAAAGGCCAGTCCGGCAGGTCACCGCGCCCTCGCCGCCCTTCAGGCGATCCCCTACGGTGAAACCCGAACCTACGGCGACCTTGCCAAAACCCTCGCCATCTCGCCGCAGGCGGCAGGACAGGCCTGCGGCGCCAACCCGATCCCCATCCTCATCCCCTGCCACCGCGTCCTCGGCACCGGAAACCTCGGCGGATTTTCGGCAAAAGGAGGCATTGAAACCAAGGTAGCACTCCTGAAACTCGAAGGCGCGGCTTCCCTATTGATCTGAACCTGCCTAACCTCGGCTACGGAAGTGTGGTTCAGGGAGGTTCCATGGTTTTCGAAAGCCGTTATCCGCCGGTCGCGCCAAGCGATGTCACCATCACCCAGCGTGTATTTCAGGGACTTGAAGACCGCCCCGACGAAGTCGTCATCGTCGACGGTCCGACAGGGCACGAAGTGACAGCCTCTACGCTGATGGACCGCATCAGACGCTTTGGCGGCGGGCTGATCGAACGGGGATACGGCGGCAAAACCGTCGCGATTATGGCGACCAACCATCCCGACTACCCTGTGGTCTTCCACGGAATCGCCTTTTCGGGAGGCACAGCGACCACCGCGAACCCGACCTATACCGCGCGCGAGCTGACCTACCAGCTGACCGACTCCGGTGCCGAACTTCTGGTCACCCAACCCGATTTCCTCGCCATCGCACGCGAGGCAATCCAGGGCACCGGTGTCAGGGAAATCATCACCCTCGGGCCCGCTGAAGGCACCACCGACATTGACGACTTTCTCGGCGCACCACTGGCTGGTCAGGTGCCCGTCAACGTCGCCACCCACGTCGTCGCCCTGCCCTATTCATCGGGCACCACCGGCCTGCCCAAGGGCGTGATGCTGACCCACCGGAACGTCGCGACCAACGTCGACCAGTCGATCACCGCGCTCGATATCCGCCCCGGTGAATGGACCGTCGCCTTCCTGCCGTTCTTCCACATCTACGGCCAGACGCTCCTGATGAACATCTACCTCGGGCGCGGCGCCCGCGTCATCACCATGCCGCGCTTCGACCTCGAACAGTTCCTGAAGCTCGCGCAAGACTACAAGACCCCCCGCATCTGGGGCGTGCCGCCGGTGGCCATCGCGCTCGCCAAACATCCGATGGTCGACGAAGTCGATCTCTCGGCCGTAAAATACGTTTTTTCCGCCGCTGCCCCCGCCGATGAGACCCTGCTGCTGGCGATCGAGGCCCGCATCGGCGCCCAGGGCGTCCAGGCCTACGGCATGACCGAGCTTTCGCCCCTGTCCCACGTCGCCCCTGCCGAAAACGCCAAGCCCGGCGCGGCCGGTGTTGCCGTTGCCTCGACCGAATGCCGCATCGTCGACCCCGAAACACTTGCCGACAGGGGCCTGAACGAAGAGGGCGAACTCTGGATCCGCGGCCCCCAGGTCATGAAAGGCTATCACAACAATCCCCAGGCCACCGCCGAGACCATCACCGGCGATGGCTGGCTGCGCACCGGTGACCTCGCCCTGATCGACGGCGACGGCGAGCTCTGGATCCGCGACCGTTTGAAAGAGTTGATCAAATACAAGGGCTTCCAGGTCGCCCCGGCCGAAGTCGAAGCCGCCCTGATCGACCTCGCCGACGTCGCCGATTGCGCCGTTCTCGGCAAACCTGACGACGAGGCGGGCGAAGTTCCCGTCGCCTTCGTTGTGCGTACCCCCGGCTCAACTGCAACCGGAGAAGACATCCGCGCCGCTCTCAAAGGCCGCCTGGTCAGCTACAAAGTTCCCGCAGAGGTTACTTTCATCGACGCCATTCCCAAAACCGCCTCGGGCAAGATCCTACGCCGCGAACTCCGCGACAGGTAAACGCACGTTCACCGGCGCGCTCTGGGTGCGCCCAATTCCTTTATCTTGCCCCAAATACGCAAGGTCCTGCGGTTACCACACCCGCACGCCGCACTTAGCTTTCGTTCACCATCGTCGTCAAAGCCACATCCGCGCCGGCGCTCAACGGCGTCCCGTCAGCGATCTCGTAATAGTCACCTTTGGTGGCGCAGTATATATGGCCGGCCAGGCGCAGCCCCGTCGGCCCGTCCAGCGTCCCTGCCATGATCGACAAATTCACCCCCGGCCCATCCCAGAACAGGTTTGACCCGCAGGTCCCGCAAAACCCGCGTCGCGCTGCATCCGAGGATTGGAACCAGGTCACTTCTCCAGTGATGTCAACGCCTTCCCGCCGAGCCGAGGTTGCCGCCACATGGTGCCCGCTGGTCTTGCGGCACTGGTTGCAATGACATCCGATGACGGGGCGCATCGGTCCCGTAACGCGATAGGTCACCGCTCCACACAGACACCCGCCCCTGTGCACAGTCATCGCTGGTTCACCCGCTGGAACTGCGCTCCGAGGCCTTCCATCAGGCTCTCGAAAATCGGGAAGGACGTCGCGATCGGCCCGGCGTCATCCACCGTGACCGTCTTTTGCGCCGCCATACCGAGGACAAGGAACGACATAGCGATCCGGTGATCCAGACGCGCCGCCGCCGTTGCGCCGCCCGGCACGGATCCGGGGCCCATCCCCTTGATTTCCCACCAGTCTTCACCCTCGTTCACCTCGACACCAGCGGCCCTCAGGCCCTGCGCCATGGCGTCGATCCGGTCGCTTTCCTTGACCCGTAGTTCTTTGACGCCCGCCATCATCGTCGCGCCCTCGGCATTCGCCGCGACCACCGACAGGATCGGATATTCGTCGATCATGCTCGCTGCGCGTTCAGGCGGCACCTCGATGCCCTTCATGTCGGGCGAATAGCGCGCGCGCAGGTCCGCCACCGGCTCCCCGCCCTCCTCGCGCGCGTTCTCATAGGTCAGGTCCGCCCCCATGTCGCGCAGGGTCTCGAACAGCCCGGCGCGCGTCGGGTTCAGCCCGATGTTGGGCACCAGGATATCCGAGCCTTCAACGATCAGCGCCGCACAGACCGGAAAAGCCGCCGACGAAGGGTCGCGAGGAACATCAATGCTTTTCGGGGTCAATTCGGGATGCCCAACCAGGGTAATCACCCGGCCCGCACCACTTTCTTCGACGCGCAACTCGGCACCGAAGCCACGCAACATCCGCTCGGTATGATCGCGTGTCGCCTCCGGCTCGATGACGACCGTCTCGCCCGGCGCATTCAGTCCCGCCAGCAAGACTGCCGATTTTACCTGCGCCGAGGGCATCGGTAGCGTGTAGCGCACCGGCACCGGATCAGCGGCACCAACGATCGTCATCGGCAACCGCCCGCCTGCACGTCCATAGGCCCGCGCCCCGAACAGCGCCATCGGATCGGTGATCCGCGCCATCGGCCGCGACCTCAGTGAGGCATCGCCGGTAAAGGTCACCGAGATCGGCGAGGTCGCCATCGCTCCCATGATCAGCCGCACGCCGGTCCCTGCGTTGCCACAGTCGATCACGTCCTCGGGCTCGGCAAAACCGCCGACGCCCACACCATGGATCGACCACTCGCCCTCTTCAGACCGCGACACCTCGGCCCCGAACGCCCGCATCGCCGCCGCTGTCGCCAGCACGTCCTCGCCCTCAAGCAGGCCCCGCACCCGCGTCTCACCAACCGACAAGGCGCCCAATATCAATGACCTGTGGCTGATCGACTTGTCGCCCGGCACCCGCGCCTCGCCCTTCAGAGGGGGTGACTTCCGCGCTGCCAACGGCCGCGGTTCTCCATGTCCAGACATGCGCTTACCTTCCTTCGCTCCGCCGTTCTGTTAGCGCAGAGACCCGCGCCCGTCCATCACCGCTTTACCTTGCCGAAAATGCACAGAACCCGCGCTTACCGCCGCCGAAACGTAAGGTAATGCGGCACCCGCCCTTCGCGCAGTGCCTTTTGCTCGTATCGCGTCGACAGCCAGTCGTCCCAGGGCTGCCGCCAGTCTTCCGCCCGTTCGGCCAGCCACTCGAACCCGGCCGGCGGCACCTCTTCCATCGCCTGACGGACATAATCGGGAATGTCGGTCGCAATCCGAAACTCCGCACCCGGCGCCAAGACCCGGTGCAAGGGCGCAAGATGTTCCGGCGTCACGAACCGACGCCGGTGATGGCGCGCCTTCGGCCAGGGATCGGGGTACAGCAAAAACGCCTTCGAAATCGAACCCTCGGGCAAAACATCCATCAAATCCCGCGCATCGCCTGCGTGCACCCGCACGTTCTGAACTCCTGCTTTTCGAATCTTTCCAAGCAGCGTCGCGACTCCGTTGATGAATGGCTCGGCCCCGATGATCCCGACGCTGGAATTGGCCTGGGCCTGATGCACCAAGTGTTCACCGCCACCAAATCCGACCTCCAGCCAGACCGGCTTGCCACCGAACAACGCTTTCACGTTCAGCGGCGCGCGCTCGGGATTGTCCTCCCAGGTCACCGCCCCCGGAGAAAGGCCCCCCAAATCCTCAAGGTACCTCTTGTGCGACGGTTTCAGCGCCTTGCCCTTCAGGCGCCCATAGAAATTGCGCCGCGGCGCGCCACTGTCGTTCTTGTCCATCATGACGCGGCACCTTGCAGGCGGCGCGGCCAAGGTCAAGACTTGCCAGCCCACGCTGGTGCCCCTAAGAACGAAGCATGAACTCGGTTGATTTCCTTTTCCGGGGCCAGACCCTGTCAGCCCTGCCCTCCGGTGCCCTCTTCTGGAGCGCCGAGAACATCCTCACGGTCTCCGACCTCCACCTCGGCAAATCCGAACGCATCGCCCGCCTCGGCGGCGCGCTCCTGCCGCCCTACGACACCCGCGAAACCCTGTCGCGGCTTGCCGAGGATATCCGCGCCATGGCGCCGCGCACGGTGATCTGCCTCGGAGACAGCTTCGACGATCTCGCTGCTGGCGCCGCGCTCTCCGACGAGGACCGCGCACTGATCCGAACCCTGCAATCCGGCCGACGCTGGATCTGGATTGAAGGTAACCACGACCCCGGCCCCCTCGACCTGGCCGGCGACCACCTGGCAGAACATCGCCAGGGCCCGCTCATCTTCCGCCACATCGCCGCCACCTCGACCGACCCCGGCGAGGTCTCGGGCCACTACCATCCCAAGGCCCGGATCAAACGCGCCTCGCGCCCCTGCTTCATGGCCGACGACACCCGGCTGATCCTTCCCGCCTATGGTGCATACACGGGCGGACTCGACTGGACCGCGCCCGCCCTGCGCAGTCTCTTCACCGACCGCGCCTTCGCCTACCTCACCGGCCAGCGCGTCCTCACCGTCCCGGTCCCCAGGGCCGCATGACACTGACCGCCGACACCGAAAGGAAGATCCGCGCCTCCTTCGCGCGCCAGACCATGATGGACACCCTTGGCGCAACGTTAACCGACCTTGCCGCCGGCGCAGCCACGATCACTGCGCCAATCCTCGACACCAGCCTGCAGCAACAGGGCGCCGCCCACGCCGCCCTGACTTTCGCCATCGGCGACAGCGCGGCGGGCTACGCGGCCCTTACCCTGTTAGACCCAGACGACGAGATCATGACCGTCGAGATGAAGATCAACCTTCTGCGTCCCGCCGTCGGCGATCTCCTGATCGCCCGTGGTCGCGTCGTCAAACCGGGCCGCCGCCTCACCATCGTGCAGGCCGAGGTCTTTGCCGAAACCCGCGGCGTCGAAAAACATATCGCCCTACTCCAAGGCACAATGATCCCCGTTCCCCACGCTTGAGTGTATAAACGAATCCCTATATAGAGGATTCATTATGCAGAGTGCCAACGCCTTCGCCGCCCTTTCCGACCCCACCCGCCTGGCCATCATTGAAAGGCTGGCCAGCGAGGGCGCCGTCGACGCCACCGAACTTGCCCGGCCCTTCGACATTTCCCAACCCGCGATTTCTCACCACATCAAGGTGTTAGAAGACGCAGACTGGGTCACGCGAGACCGGATCGGAAACCGCCGCCCCGTCCAGCTCAACCCCGAAAGGTTGGACGAAATCCACGTCTGGTCCGGCCGGCTGCGCGAGGCGATCAAAGCAGACTATGACCGCCTGGACCGCCTGCTTGAAGGAAAACCCTGACATGTCCGAGATGGAAATGACCCGCATCGGCGACACCGACATCTGCATAACCCGCCGTTTCAAGGCGACACCTCGTCAAGTCTACGACGCACACACCAAACCCGAACTGATCCGCCAGTGGATGCTCGGGCCCGATGGTTGGACGATGCCCGAATGCGAAAGCGATCCGGTGCCGGGCGGGCGTATGCGCTTTACCTGGGCCCACCCCCAGCAGGGCAGCTTCACCATGGAGGGCACCTATTTCGAACTCGACCCGCCGCACCGGATCGTGCATGGCGAGGAATGGGCCGCCGACGACATGTCCAAGACCCGCGTCACCACGACCTTTGACGCCGACGACACGGGCACGCTGATGACCCTCGTGATCGAGTACCCCAGCCCAGAGGCCCGTGAAGCCGCCATCGGCACCGGCATGACCGACGGGATGGAGATGAGCTATGCGCGCATCGACGGTATTCCTGGTCTCTGACCCCTAAGAGCCAGGCACTTCGAGACCGGCGGTCTTGTGGCTGCCATCGCAGAACGGCTTGTTCCCGGACTGCCCGCAGCGGCACAGGAACGCCCGTGTGCCCCTGTGCAGCCGCTTGCCCGTGCCGGATGTGATCTCCAAAGGCCCCCTCGCCTCAAGGGGCCCGTTTTCGTGGCCGATCAACTCCAGCTCGGCGCCGGGGTCCTCACCGGGCGCATCCTTGCCCGACGCCGGTGGCTCACCGGTCGCCTCGAAACCAGCCTTCACGTGGGAATAGTCGCAAAACGGAGGGTTCCGGGTCTTGCCGCAGCGACAGATCGTGGCCCGCGTCTCGGCCTGACCCGCCACCCTCAGATTGCCGTGGAATGCGTTCGGCCCGTTCTCCAGAACGGACAGCCGGTTGATCCCTGGCGGACGCTCCTCGGGCGAGCCATCCTTGGGCGCAAAGGACAAGGCCCCCGACGGACAGGTGCGGATCATTGCTTCGACCTCTTCCGGGGCCGCCGCATCCGGGTCGACCCAGGGCTTGCGATCGGGATCGAAAACCTCGGGCAGCTTCAGGTAGCAGTTCCGCGCATGGATACAGCGCTTCATGTCAAAGTTGATGTCGATCTTTTGTCCGGTATAGGTCCTGGCCATCGGATCCTCCCTTTTGCGGATCAAACGAACGACATAGCCCGCTGGTCCGTCAAGACCACAAACGGCCTTCATCGGCCCGGAAATATCCCGGGGAGGTCCGGAGGGGCAGCGCCCCTCCGGCGCCGCGGCGGGCTATGCCCGGCGCAAGACCTCTGGCGGGATCAGGCGGTCAGCCCCTCGGGCTCGGCCAACCCATTCGCACGGCAACAGGCGGTCACCGTGTTGGCCAACAGGCAGGCAATCGTCATGGGCCCGACGCCACCCGGCACCGGCGTGATCGCTCCGGCAACCTCGGCGCAGCTTTCGAAATGGCAATCGCCGACCAGCCGTGTCTTGCCTTCGCCCTTCTCCGGCGCGTCAATCCGGTTGATGCCAACGTCGATAACGGTGGCACCCGGCTTGACCCAGTCGCCCGGCACCATCTCGGGCCGGCCCACGGCGGCGACCACGATATCGGCGCGGCGAACGACCTCGGCCAGGTCTTTCGTGCGCGAATGCGCGATGGTCACCGTGCAGCTATCGCCCAGAAGAAGTTGTGCCATCGGTTTGCCCACGATGTTCGACCGCCCGATCACTACCGCGTCCAGCCCCGACAGGCTGCCATGGTGGTCGCGCAGCATCATCAGGCAGCCAAGCGGCGTGCAGGGGACCATCGACTTCTGACCCGTCCCCAACAGGCCGACGTTCGAGATATGGAATCCGTCCACGTCCTTGGCCGGGTCGATGGCGTTGATCACCAGGTCTTCGTTCAGGTGCCGGGGCAGCGGCAGCTGCACCAGGATGCCATGGATGGAGCGATCCTCGTTCAAAGTATCGATCAGGGCCAAAAGGTCCTCTTCCGAGGTGTCCGAGGCCAGCTTGTGCTCGACCGACTTCATGCCCGCCTCGACCGTGGCCTTGCCCTTCGAGCGAACGTAAACCTGGCTCGCCGGATCGTCGCCGACGATCACCACGGCCAGCCCCGGCGTGATCCCATGTTCGTCCACCAAACGCGCGACATGGGTCGCAACCTTTTCCCGGACTGTCGCTGCAAAGGCTTTTCCGTCTATGACTTTCGCGCTCATGATCGCTCCCTGTTTTCCTCGTCGGGGTTTTCCCCTTTGCGTTAGGGCGCTGTCTATCCAATAGCGCGCCGAAATCCGACTCTTTGAACCCGCCCTGCGGCGACAAGGAAAGTCTTGGCGCGTTTCGGAAACCTCAGGGTGCTCGGACGCGCCGATCGGAAACATGATTCCGCATCGTTTCACCAAGTCTGAGCGAGCCAGTCAATTTTCGCGGGCGCACTTGGTTGGAACCAGGGCCGACACGATCATCCCCGAATCGGTTTTTCGCTGCCCACACCTCAACGGCCCTCCTTAAGCGTCGAAAGCCATCGACAAAAGAAAAGCCCCGCGAGTGGCGCGGGGCTTTCGATGTCTCTTCCTGGATCAGGCGGTCGGTTCGGGTTCCATCCCGCCGTCCGGCTTCTTCCTCGGCTTGGTCTTCGGAATCGCCGTGACCGAGGCCGTGCCGCCGGTGTCCGAGGTATCCTCGTCATCGTCGTCACCCCGGCTCAGTGGCTCTCCCGCGATCACCTTCGTGATTTCGTTCCCCGTCAGTGTCTCGTACTCCAACAGACCCTGCGCCAGACGCTCAAGGTCTTCGGACTTCTCGGTAAGGATGCGCTTCGCCGTCTGATAGCCCTCGTCCACCAGCTCTTTCACCTTCTGGTCGATGCGCTTCTGCATCTCTTCCGAGTGTTCTTTCCCACCGGAATAGGCGCCAAGATGCGACTGCTGCTCGTTGGCATAGTCGATATACCCAAGCTCTTCGGCATAGCCAAATTGCGTGACCATGGCGCGTGCGATCCGCGTCACCTGCTGAATGTCCGAGGCGGCGCCCGAGGTGACATTTTCGGGGCCAAAAATCAGTTCTTCGGCAACCCGGCCACCCATAGCCATGGCGATCTTGGACTTGTATTTCGTGAGCGTCACCGACAGCTGGTCGCGCTCCGGCAACGACAACACCAGACCCAATGCACGGCCCCGCGGAATGATCGTCGCCTTGTGAATCGGGTCATGCTGCGGCACGTTCAGACCGACGATTGCGTGGCCCGCCTCATGATAGGCGGTCAGCTTTTTCTCGTCCTCGGTCATGACCATGGATCGCCGCTCGGCACCCATCATGACCTTGTCCTTGGCGTTTTCGAAATCCTCCATCGTCACGAACCGCCGCCCGACGCGCGCCGCCATCAGCGCGCTTTCGTTCACCAGGTTCGCCAGGTCGGCGCCCGAGAAACCAGGCGTACCGCGCGCGATGATGCGCAAGTCCACATCGGGACCAAGAGGAACCTTGCGGGCATGAACACCCAGGATCTTCTCGCGGCCCTTGATGTCCGGGTTCGGCACCTGCACCTGGCGGTCGAAACGACCGGGACGCAACAGTGCGGGGTCCAGAACGTCCGGACGGTTGGTCGCAGCGACGATGATGATTCCCTCGTTCGCCTCGAACCCGTCCATTTCGACCAGAAGCTGGTTCAGCGTCTGCTCGCGCTCGTCGTTGCCGCCGCCATAGCCGACGCCCCGGCTCCGGCCGACGGCGTCGATTTCATCGATGAACACGATGCATGGTGCATTCTTCTTGGCCTGCTCGAACATGTCGCGCACGCGGGACGCACCAACACCGACGAACATCTCGACAAAGTCGGAACCCGAAATGGTGAAAAACGGCACGCCCGCCTCACCGGCAATCGCGCGGGCCAGAAGCGTCTTACCGGTGCCCGGAGGGCCGACCAGAAGCGCGCCTTTCGGGATCTTGCCGCCCAGACGGCTGAACTTCTGCGGGTTGCGCAGGAACTCAACGATCTCTTCCAGCTCTTCCTTGGCCTCGTCGATACCGGCGACATCGTCAAACGTGACGCGGCCATGCTTCTCGGTCAAAAGCTTTGCCCGGCTTTTGCCAAAACCCATGGCGCCGCCACGACCGCCGCCCTGCATCCGGTTCATGAAATAAATCCACACACCAATCAGCAACAGGAACGGCAGGAACGTCATAAGGATGGTAACAAACCCGGACTGTTCCTGCGGCTCTGCCGAGAAATCGACGTCATGGGTAACCAACAGGTTGGTCGTTTCCGCCCCTTCGGGCTGGATCGTGACATGGTCGCGGCCGTCCGACCCACGGAAGATGATCCGTTCGCCGTCGATCGTGGCCGACCGAATCTCGCCCTGTTCGACCCGTTCGACGAAGTCAGAATAGCTGACCGCCCCGGCTGCCGTCGACGACTGACCGCCACCGATCAGGTTGAAAAGCGCCACGATCAAAAGAAACAGGACGACCCAGAAAGCGATGTTACGAGCGTTGTTCAAAGGAGGCTCCTCGGGAATTCTCCGGCAACGGGCAACGGGCCCGCGCGGCTGATCAATTAAATAGCAATCACAGCCGAATCTTCAACGAGATAAGAGAAATTTTGCGAATTTGCCGCGCCCTGTGGCTTCGGCGGTCCAACCGTTATGAAATTGCGCCAGCGGAGCCGCGACAAGCGTCTCGCCGCGCCAGATGGCGGGCGAGGCCATCAGTGACGTTCTCGGCACCTCCGAATCCCGCCAGTCCGGGCAACCTCTCACCGCCTCTCCGAGGGCGCGCACTTCGAGATCGCGGGCGTGGGGGCCGTCAAGGATCCAGCGTCCATCCCAGGGCTGGTCAGTCGGCCCTTTCAAATCTTTTACCGCATTGAATTCACGGGAAAACCGCAACATCCCATCGTGCTGTGGATCCCCCCCGACCAGACTCACGAGACAGCCCGCAACCGTGTGGCGCTTTGCCTCCTGCAGGATCGGGGACAGGTTGTTCATGGACTCGCGGCGCGGCGGATAATCCGCCCCGGTAATCCACATGATCGCGGCGTTGTTCAGACGTCGCAGTATCTCGCCCGGCACGACGTGATCGGCGCTGGCGGACGCCGGCAGGATGACATCACCGCCCACGACCTCGGCAAGGCCATTTTCCGCCACCTCGACCCAAGCATAGTGGTCCAGCGCCCATTTCGCGGCCCTGGCATTATCCGCAACTGTGGCCAGCGTATCGACATCCACACCCAAATCCGCCAGGACCGACATGGCCTTGCGCGCGCGCACCCGCTCATAACTGTCATCCTCGTTCGACGGGTCTTCGCACCAGGAAATCCCCCGGTCCGTCAGATAGGCCCGCAAATCCTGCCGCGTCAGCCGCAAAAGCGGGCGGACGAACCGAACCCCGTCCCGCTCGAACCGCTCAGGCATCCCGGCAAGGCCGTCGACCCCCGACGCCCGCGCCAGCCGCATCACCACGGTTTCGGCCTGGTCGCCCCGCGTGTGTCCAAGCGCGACCTGGTCCACACCCTGCCGCTCCGCCCATTCCGCAATCAATGCGTAGCGCGCCTTGCGCGCCTTGGCTTGCAGGTTCCCGCGCCCGTCCCAGCCGGTCCAGGCCAGCACCTCGTGGCCAATGCCGCGGGCTGCGCAATGCGCGGCAACCATCCCGAGCTCGTCCCGCGCCTCGGGCCGCAAACTGTGGTCCACCGTGGCCGCGCGCACCTCAAAGCCCTTCTGGCGGCCGACCGCCACCATCAGATCCAATAGCGCCATCGAGTCACCGCCCCCCGAAACCGCCACCCCAAGCCGCCTCGGCAGGTCGCCAACGAAAGGCCCTGACACAGCGCGTCTGAGCCAGTCCGCACGTGCCTCGGCCTCAGCGGACATGACACCGCGGCCTTTTCTCTTCTTCTTGGTCAAAATATCCCGGGGAGCGCGAGGGGCAGCGCCTCTCGCCCAGCGCGACGCGCCAAAGCGCGGCGGAATCCTTGCTCAAGAACAGCTCATCCCCGCCCGCGCGGCCTGCGCCTCCATCGAGGCATCGCTCTGCGGGAACCGGGCTGTGACCTCTTCCAGGGTGATACAGGCCTCCGAGGTCTGGCCAAGCGCGTTCAGCGACACCCCCAGCTTCAACAGCGCCGTCGGTGCCGTCGGCCCGTTTGGCGTGCCGGAATAGCTCTCCAGATAAGCGCGCGCGGCACTCGATGTCTTGCCTACCTTCGTCAGGGCCTCGCCCCGCATCAGGTGCGCCAGCCCTGACAGCGGGCCGCCCTGATAAGTATCGGTAAACCGCTGGAACCTGTCCGCCGCGCCCTGGTAGTCGCCGCTGTCATAGGCAGCCTTGGCGCGGTCGAAATCGTCGCGCTCGGCCACGGCCAGTTCCATATTGCCGGTGTCGATGATGCCCGAAGCCACGTCACTCGACGTCAACGGCCCCGTTACCGGCGCCGCTGCCGGGGCAGCAGGCGCCGACGCCGGCAAAGCTCCGCCGCCAAGGGTCGTGGTCTCACCCAGCTTGCCGATATCGCAGCCCGTTTCCAGCTCGCACAGTCGGAATTCCAGGTCCCCGACCCGGTTGGTCCCGTCGCGCACGACCGAATCGACCCGGTTTGTCAGCTGCTCGGTCGCCGCCGTCAGCCGCTGAACCTCCGCCTCCATCGCGTCCAGCCGCTCCAGCGCGTTGGTGCCCGCGAGGTTGCTGTTCACACCTCCCGTCGTCGACAACTCGCGCTTCAGCTTCTGCATCTCGACGTAAAGAACCGTCAGCTCCTGCCGGATATCCGCCAGGGTCGCCGCCCGGTCCTGCGCCGCCACCGGAGTGGCGACAAGGAGAAGACCAATCAGAAAGCCACGCATGGTGACACCTCCGTCAGACACCCGCGCCGGCGGTGATCACGGTCACCGCGCGGCGGTTTTTCGCATAACACGCCTCGTTCGAACAAATCTCGATCGGGCGCTCCTTGCCATAGCTGATCGTACGCAGCCGGTTCGGTGCAACACCCTTGGAAATCAGATAGTTCTGAACCGTGCTGGCTCGGCGTGCACCTAGTGCAAGGTTATAGGCCTGGGTGCCCTGCTCGTCCGCGTGGCCTTCGATCAGCGCCGAATAGGCAGGGTTGGTCATCAGCCACTGCGCCTGCCCGTCCAGCGTCGCCTGGCCCTCGGGCGTCAGCGTCGACTGGTCGACAGCGAACAACACGCGATCACCGATCGCCGCGTTGAAATAGGCAGGAGAGGATGGATCGTCGATCGAGCCGGCAATGCCTCCGGATCCATAGGCACCGTCGCCCGAGCCGGAGCCGAAGCGGTCAGCGCTGGTACAGGCGCCAAGCGTCAACGCAAGGGCCACGATTGAAGCAAATTTCAAAGTTGTCATGATATCACCTGTGGTGTGTTTTTTGGGTCTGCTCGCCGCCAAGACTATCATTTGGCGAAGTGGATGGAAACGCCGGGTCTCCCGGCGTCGTGGTTCAGGGTAGCAAAGGCGACCAGGCCGGGTCAGAGGCCGCCGTCCCGGTCGGCACCCTCTTCAGGTTCCGGCCCGATATATCGACCGAGAACAGCGCGGGCTGCCCCTCGGCCCCGGCGCTTTCGCGGGTGAACATCAACACCCGGCCGTTAGGCGCCCAGGTCGGCCCCTCGTCCAGGAAGGACGCCGTCAGCAAGCGCTCGGCCGAACCGTCGGTGCGCATGACGCCAATGTGGAACCGGCCCGCGTTCTGTTTTGTGAAGGCGATGTAGTCGCCCCGCGGCGACCAGACCGGCGTGCCATAGCGGCCCTGCCCGAAACTGATCCGCTTCGGCTCTCCGCCGGTGACGGGCATGATATACAGCTGTTGGTTTCCGGACCTATCGCTTTCGAAGACGATCTGGGTGCCGTCGGGCGAAAAGTCCGGCGCGGTCTCGATTGACGGGGCCGAAGTCAGCCGCGTCCTCTGGCCCGAGCCGAGGTCCAGAAGATAGATGTCGGTGTTGCCGCCACGCGATTCCGAATAGACGACCCGCCGGCCATCGGGCGCATAACGCGGCGCAAAGGTCATCGATTCCGTATCCAGACCAAGTGCGCGTTTCTGCGTCGCCCCAACGGCCAATTCGTAAATCTGCGGGAAACCGGACTCATAGCTTGTGAACAGCACCCTGTCGCCCGTGGGCGAAAACCGGGGCGCCAGGACCAGCGAGGAGGCATCCGTCAGGTACTGCACGTTGGCCCCGTCGTAGTCCATGATCGCCAGCCGCTTTTGCCGCGCATCCTTGGGCCCGGTCGTCTCAACATAGACTACACGGCTGTCGAAATACCCGCCCTCTCCGGTAATCCGGCTGTAAGCCTGGTCCGCCACCTTATGCGCCACCCGCCGCCAGCTCGTCGTGCCACCGGCAAACTGCAGGCCATCGCCCAAGGGCGCACCCGTAAAGATGTCGTAGAGACGGAACTTGATCAGAAGCCGGTTATCCGAACTGAGCGTCACGGCGCCCACGACCAGTGCCTCGGCGTTGATCGCTTTCCAGTCGGCATAGGCCACCGGTGCGTCGAACCCGGTCACCTGGCTGATATAGGCCGCCTGCGGAATGTCGCGGAACAACCCCGTCCCTGTCAGGTCGGCAGAAACCACCTCGGTAATCTGTCGCGCAAAATCCACGGCAGCAGCGTTTTCGGCAATGAACGGAGCCACCGCGATCGGCACCGGCTCGATCACGCCCTCGGTGATTTCTATCCTCAGGGGGCCGGAACGCTCTTGCGCCACGGCGGGCAAGGCAAGGGTCAGGGCCACTGCAATCGAGACCAGAAGTTTCATCTGAACTGCATTCCTTCCGGGTTAAACGTCATTTCGATATCGCGCCATTGCGCATATTTTTCCACAGGCAAGGGGAATCCCTTCGCTCCACAGCGGATTATTGCCCGCCGTGCGGCCTCGAAAGCCTGCTGCGCCGCGCCTGCCGAGCCGCCCGAATGCGACACCAGCTTGATCGACGAGCTGATCGGCTTGCCGCTCTGTTCCATCTGAACGCCCACGATAACAGTCGTTCCCAGTGCTTCGGTAGACAAGCTGCCAACATTCCAGCAGTTCCCGACGGCCACGCGCAACGCATCCTTTTCGCCCCCTGTCAGCGGCGGACCGGATGGCGCAGGAGCTTCGGTCGGCTTATTCGCCTCGGCAATGGCATCCCTTGCCGGATCGCGCGGCGTCTCGGTCGGCTTGGGCGTTTCGACCGGCTTTGGCGTCTCGGCGACTACGGGCCGCGATGGCCGGGTGCGGGGCCGCATCGAGCTGGCGGGCGCAAAGGTCTTTTCTTCCTCGGCCTCGGTCACGATCCGGTCGCTGGCCTCTTCGGGGGCGGCGGGCGTCTCTTCCTCGACCACCTCCTCGGGCGGTGCTTCGGGATCGGGCGTCGTATCCTCGACCAACTCGGGCGCGACCTCGGGCATGGGCGCAGGCACGACCTGCGGCACCGGCGCAACGCGCGGCGCGGGCGCGGCTACGGCGTCCTGTTCAAGCGAGGTTCCATCCAGATCCGATGGTGGTGCGGGCACGGGCGGGGCCGTGTCGACCACGACGGCCTCCGGTACGGCACTGGGGATTTCGATCTCTGGTGCGTCCGGCGCCTCGGGGATCTCGACGGGTTCCGGTTCGCTGATCTCGGGCGCGGCGTCCTCGTCCGGCGCCTCGGGCGCCGCATCCTCCTCGGGAACCGAGACTTCGGGCACATCAGTCTGAGTCTCGGGCGAGGCACCGGGCAACACAAGCGCCGCGAACTCGGCCTCGGAAATCACCGAAACCTCGGACACCGTCACCGGCTCGGGAATGCGATCCGCCGCGAAAATCCCGCCGAAGAACAGCGCGAGGATCGCGACCAGATGGCCTGCCCCGGAAATGTACCAGCCCGCGCGCACCGATGCCTCACTGGCCGTCCAGGCGTGGCCCGCCCACGTCTGTCACCAACCCGATGTTGGTAATCCCGGCGGCATTCAGTGCGCCCATCACCGTCACCACGCGCGCGTAGGGGATTTCTCCGTCCGCGCGCAGAAACACCTTGTCCGAGGTCCGTTCGCTCAAAATCGCCTGCAAGCGCGGCACGATCTCGTCAACGCTCACTTCGGAGGTCTGGATCATCGTGACCCCATCCGCCGTCAGCGTGACACTCAACGGCTCTTCCCGCTCGCTCGGCAAGGATCGCGCGGCGGTCTTCGGCAGCTCGACCGGTACACCAACAGTCTGCAAGGGCGCCGCCACCATGAAGATGATCAAAAGCACCAGCATCACGTCGACGAATGGCGTCACGTTGATCTCGGCCATCGGCCGCGATCGGCGCCGCCGCCTGCGGCCACCGCCGTTATCGCTCTGGATAACCCCGGCACCCATCAGTTCGTGTCCAGCTGCCGCGACAGGATGGTCGCGAACTCATCCGCGAAACTCTCGTACCGCGCGATGATCCGGTCGCTGTCCGACGACAGCTTGTTGTAAAAGATCACCGCCGGGATCGCTGCGAACAGCCCCAGCCCCGTCGCCAGCAAGGCTTCCGCAATACCCGGAGCTACCACCGCAAGGTTCGTGCTCTGCTGCTGACCGATCTCGATGAACGCGCTCATGATCCCGAAGACCGTACCGAACAGCCCCACGAAGGGCGCGGTCGATCCCACCGTCGCCAACAGGGGCAATCCCTTTTGCAACGCTTCTGCCTCTTTCTGGATCGCGACATCCATCGACCGGTCGATGCGCACATGGGCCCCCCCGATCAGCTTGCCGTCGTCGCGATGCGACCGCCGCCACTCTGTCATGCCCGCGGCAAACACACGCTCCGACCGCCCCGAAGGCGCAGGCCCGATCTCGTCGAACAGCCCGTCCAGCGGTTCACCGGACCAAAATGCCGTCTCGAAACGGTCGCTTTCGCGTCGCGCCCGGCCGTACTGGCGGTGCTTGTTGATAATGATCGCCCAGCTCCAGAATGACGCCACCATCAACAGGGCCATCACAAGCTTTACGGTAATCGTTGCATGCGCAAACAGCGCCCACATGGAGAAATCAATCTCCTGTGCCAACGCAAGGGTTTCGCTTTCCATCACTCTGCTCTCTTATGACCCGGTCGTTATGTTTATCGGGTCCCTCGTTTGACGCCGTAAATAGCGGAAAGCCAGAGGTTATGCCATAACAAGCGTGCGCCGGACGACAGCCACCGGCAATCAGCCCAATCTTCGGCGAACATCCGCCGGAAGCCGCGCAGGCCGGCCCGCCTCCGTCAATGCCACAAGCGTCACGAAGGCCGAGAACAAAAGCTCTCCGCCCCGCATCACCTCCTGACGTAACACCATCCGGGCCCCGGTCAGATCCTCGCGCGTCGTCACCACCGTCAACACATCGTCGAACCGCGCGGGCAGCATGTAATTCGCCTCGACCCGCCGGACCGCGAACACCACCCCGTCCTCGGCCCTAACCCGCGTCTGGTCGATCCCAAGCGACCGCACCCACTCGGTGCGCGCCCGCTCGATGAACTTCAAGTAATTGGCGTAATAGACGATCCCGGCAAGATCGGTGTCCTCGTAATAGACACGGATATCGAAACTGTGGCTCACGATGCTTCCCTCCCGATCCGCGCTGCCAGGCGCAAGGCGTGACTCGCATCCGTCGCCACGGCGGGCATCACCGGATCATAACCCGCTCGGATGATATCCGCGATGTCGGGGCGCAACATGACCTTCTCGCCCACCACACCCAGCGGCCCTTTCTGGGCAAATGCCGCATCCGACCATAAAACCATGCTCTGGGCCGCCTCGGCCAGGGCCAGATCCTCGGCCGGCACATCGGCAAGGGCCTCGTCCAGGCGAATGAACAGGATCACCGCCTTGATCGCGCCGGCCTCGTCGAACCGGAATAGACGGTACTTGTTCGCGCCCTGCCCCTTCAGGCGGTCGACCAGGGGCCCCAGGTCCGGCACAAGCCGGTCCAGGTCCGGCACCGACAATAGCTCGTCCCAGTCGCGGAAGAAGAACGTAATCAGGTTCGCTCCGATCTCCGGGTCTGTCTCGGCCATCTTGTGACCGGCCATATAGACCACCGCCTCGATCGCCCCCTTGATGACGGGCAGGGTGGCGTCGTCCACGCCAAAGACAATCGGCACGATCGGCCGACCCCACCGGGCGAACAGATACGACCCGTCGGGCCTCGTGAAGCAACGTGCGATTTCGTCATGATCCATGCTGCCTCCCTAGCCGATCGTGATCCCAAGGAAAACCGGGCACGCGCGCCCTTTATCTTGCCCCAAATACGCATTCCGACTTCCCCGCCGTCGCTGCGAGCAGGAAATTACCGAAACTTCACGATCCGCGGCAAAATCCATCGTGCGTGGTCATGCCCGCCGCCCGCAGGGTCGCAGGCATACCTTTCCCTTTCGCTTTGCAGACGTTTAGCCGACACGAGGTTCTGCCTGTTTCTCGGAGCGTCTACCGCGATTTGCGGTCCCTCGGTCCAAGGGCACGGTTCGCACCTTTTCGAACATTGCGTCAAAACAGGTCGCCCTGCCCCTTTTGCCGGGGTACAGCCATCCCCAGGTGCCGCCAGGCCCGCTCGGCCAGCATGCGTCCGCGCGGGGTCCGCTGGATCAATCCCTGCTGCAAAAGATAGGGCTCGATCACCTCCTCAATGGCGTCCCGACTTTCGGAAAGAGCCGCCGACAATGTCTCGGCGCCCACCGGCCCGCCCTGGTAATGCTCTGCAATCAAACGTAAATATCGCCTGTCAGCGCCATCGAGTCCCAACTCGTCGACCCCGAGCCGGGTCAAGGCCCCGTCGGCCAGGCTCTGCGTCAAGCGCCCATCGCCCTCGACCAGCGCAAAGTCCACGACCCGTCTCAGAAGCCGCCCCGCGATCCTCGGTGTGCCCCGCGCGCGCCGCGCGATCTCGCGCGCCCCGCCTTCGTCGCAGGCTACGCCCAACAGGCCTGCACCCCGCGTAACGATCTGAAAAAGCTCGTCTTCTGTATAAAACTGCAACCGTGTCGGGATGCCGAACCGATCCCGCAACGGCGTCGTCAACAGCCCCAGCCGCGTCGTCGCCCCGACCAGCGTGAAGGGCTGCAATTCGATACGCACGGTGCGCGCCGCAGGCCCCTCGCCGATGACAAGGTCCAGTTCGAAATCCTCCAAGGCAGGATAGAGCACTTCTTCTACAACCGGATTAAGGCGATGAATTTCATCGATAAAAAGAACATCCCGCGCGTCAAGGTTGGTGAGGATCGCCGCCAGGTCGCCAGCTTTCGCCAGCACCGGTCCGCTGGTCATGCGAAAATTCACGCCCAACTCGCGGGCAATGATCTGCGCCAGGGTCGTCTTGCCCAGCCCCGGAGGGCCATGGAACAGGGTGTGATCCATCGCCTCGCCCCGCTGGCGCGCGCTTTCGATAAAGACACCAAGGTTCGCCCGCGCCTCCGCCTGCCCGACAAAGGCATCCAGCGTCTGGGGCCGCAGAGCACGATCGGCATCACCGGACTGCTGTTCGGGCCGCAGGGTCGGGTCCGGCTCACTCATCGCACTGCACCCGTAAGAATTAGTGAAGGATGGATTTTTTTCATGCCGCCCTTCATCCCTTAGGCGCCAGAAGCCTAAGCGCCTCGCGGATCAACACCGCAGTGTCAGCTTCCGAATTGGCTCCCGCGGCTTCTGCCACCGCACTGGCGGCCTCTCCCGGTGCATAGCCAAGGTTGCCCAAAGCCGACAGAGCCTCGGCCTGAGCCGAGCCTGTCATGGTCACCGGCTTCACGCTGGCAGGGACTACGTCTCCCGCATCAACAACCTCGGACGGGTCGGACACCGCCCCGGACGGCATCGCCATCATCGCGGGCGCTTTGCCTTTCAATTCGTTTACAACCCTTTGCGCGATCTTGGGTCCGACGCCGGGCGCGGCCTTGACCGCCCCCCAATCGCCAAGCGCAATCGCACGCGCCACACCATCCGGCCCCAGAGTGCCCAGGATCGCCATTGAGGCTTTGGCCCCAATCCCCTGCACGCCCATCAACAGCCGATGCCATTCTTTCTCGACAAGTGACGTGAATCCAAAGAGTTGCAACAAATCTTCGCGGACCAGCAAGTCGGTGTAGAGCGCGACAGCCTCGCCGCCACCGGGCAGAGCCGCAAGCGTCCTCTCGCTGACATGGACGATGTATCCGACGCCCTTCACGTCGATCAGAACATGGTCCGCGCCACAATAATCAATCCGCCCGGCAATACGGCCAATCATACCGCGACCTTCCCCAAACGTGCCGCGCTTTGCGAAACATGCGCGTGACAGATTGCGACAGCCAGGGCATCCGCCGCATCGGGCCCCGCGATTTCAATGCCGGGAAGCTGCATCCGCACCATGTGGTCGACCTGCCGCTTGTCGGCATGTCCGACACCGACCACAGCCTTTTTCACTGCGTTCGGGGCATATTCTCCCACGGATATGCCAGCCCGAGCCGGAACCAGCATCGCAATGCCCCG
Organism: Silicimonas sp.; assembly: GCA_050290245.1. GTDB lineage: Bacteria > Pseudomonadota > Alphaproteobacteria > Rhodobacterales > Rhodobacteraceae > JBNKHH01. The sequence goes on along the minus strand of JBNKHH010000059.1, from coordinate 114,529 downwards.
CGCCTGCCCGAGTTTCAGCGTCGCCGCACCGTTCTTGTTGACGAATGTTTGCTCGACCGCCGCCTCGTCCGGTCCGTATTGGGCAAGGATATCGGACAATTGCTCGAACAGACTGACCAGACGCATCCCAAGCGGGCCCTGCTCGGTCTTGCAGATGCCATTCGCGACGTGGCTCAGGCGTGAACCGGACACGTCCACCACTCCCCATCCAAGGGCGCGCAGCCCTGGATCCAGCCCCATCACGCGCATTGAAATCTACCTGCTCATTTTCCTTTTGACGGAAGTAGCACGAAACGCGAACATCTTCCAAGAATTTTAGACATGTCGTTTTTTCCGCTTTCGCAACACCCTCGACCAAAAACGCCATTTCGACCTCCGAATGCGACAGGCTGGCCGCGGATTTTTTGCTTTTTTGGAAACGTGTTAGCCGAAATTTGAATCCATGCAAAAAGTGCATACGAGACATGCAGTTTTCGGCCTTGCTGCATCAAAAAACGGCATCTACATGCCGCGGACCTGACTAATTGACCTTCAAGGATGAACGCCATGACACATACTGCTTTTGACGTCTGGTGCGCCAGTGCAACCTACCGGGCCGTGAATTCGGTTTCGGAACTTGCTGGGCGCGCGATGGCGTGGAACGAAGCCCGCCGCACCCGCGCGATCCTGTCGCGCCTGTCAATGCATGAACTGGATGATATCGGCCTGTCGCGTGGCGACATCGACGCCTTCCGCTGAACTCCATGCCCTTCTTAAAAAAAGGCCGTGTCCCGCGACACGGCCTTTTCTTTTGTGCGACCGAAAAAGATTAGCCGGACGCCTCCGGCGAAATTCCTATCGCACGAGGGAACCGAGAGTGTCCGACAGCCATAGCGTCAGGGGATCGGCGGTCATGACCCAGCCACCGGCCTGCTCGACCACCGAGCCGGCCGTCAGCGCGTCAACGCGATCCTGATAAGCAACGGCCCCCAACTGCGCGTGCAGGAAGCCCTTGAACAGGATCAGAACCGCTACGATCAACACGAAGCCGCGCAACGCGCCCTTGTTTCCGCGTCGCTTCGGCTTGGCAATGACCATGCCGTCATCGGTCACGGCCGTCACATAGCCATGGGAAAGCTTGGACTGACGCCGACTTATCCGGCGCATCCGACGATCAAATTCATCAAACTGCGAAGCAGACATATTGGCAGCCTTTCAACAGACGGCATTAATAACCGTTGTTGTTTTTTAAATGCGCCTTTGTGGCATCAATAAGGCGTAACTGCCGGAAAAAACTTGGATTAGTTAGAAATCTTGTTGATTTCGGGTCAGAGTAAGCGTGCTCCAGTCAACAATGTCCTCGCGATTGGCAAGATTGAAGCCGCATTTCTCATAGTGGCGCGCCACAGTATCGGCTTGTTCTACCAGGATGCCACTGAGGACCGCTGTGCCTCCCAAAGGCATCACCTTCGCCATGTCGGGGGCGAGGTCGACCAGCGGCCCCATGAGGATATTTGCCAGCACCAGGTCGAACGGACCTGAAAGCTCCGGATGGCCAAAGCCGACGGCTTCCACGGTCTTTACGCGACTGTCCATGCGGTTTGCGCGCAGGTTCGCACGCGCTACATCCACGGCGACCGGATCAATATCGGATGCTATGACGTCCGCGGGCCAGATTGACGCGGCCGCCATTGCAAGAACCGCTGTGCCACACCCGACATCTGCGACACGTTCCGGAACGACTCCTTCGTTGGCCAGGCGGTCAATGGCGCGCAGGCAGCCAAGTGTCGTGCCGTGGTGTCCGGTTCCGAAAGCCATGGCAGCCTCGATCAACAAGGCAATCCGCCCACCCGGCACTTTGTCAGCGTCATGGCTGCCGTAGACAAAAAAACGCCCCGCCTCGACTGGTGTCAGTTCCCGGCGCACATGGGCGACCCAATCCGTGTCGGGCAGTTCGGATACCGCGAATTCAGCGGCACCGTGCACCGCCGCCAAAAGCGCCAGTGCAACCTCATCTGGGGCGTCTGTGAAAAAGGCTCCGACTTCCCAGGTCTCCGAGCCGTCTTCGACCTCGAATACACCGACGCCCGTCGGAGCCGGGTCGAGTACTTCGAGCGCTTCGCCGAGCGCTTCAGCCTTGGCCTTTGCGGCCAGTGTCGTCAATGCGGTCCATGAACTCATAACACGCGCGCCTAAGGCCGCGAAGCGGTGTCGTCAAGGCATCTCACGCACAGGCAGTCACGCCGGTCCCGATCGGGCAGGTCACACCGGTGCCGCCGAGACCGCAATATCCGCCCGGGTTCTTGGCAAGGTACTGCTGGTGATAATCCTCGGCAAAATAGAAATCAGGTGCTGGAACGATCTCGGTCGTGATTTCGCCAAGACCTGCCTCGCTCAGTTTCTTCGAGAAAACATCGCGTGACGACTCCGCTGCGACCCTCTGGTCTTCCGTCGTCCAATAAATACCCGACCGGTATTGAGTGCCGACATCGTTGCCCTGCCGCATCCCCTGGGTCGGGTCGTGGCCCTCCCAGAACGCGCGCAGCAGGTCCTGATAGGCAATTACAGAGGGATCATAGACAACGCGAACGACCTCATTGTGGCCCGTTTGCCCCGTGCAAACCTCCTGGTACGTCGGGTTTGGCGTCAACCCACCCGCATACCCGACCATTGTCAGCCATACGCCGTCCAATTTCCAGAACAGCCGTTCCACCCCCCAGAAGCATCCCATGCCAAAAATGGCGACGTCAAATCCGTCCGGCACCTCGGCTCCCAAAGTGCGGCCAAAGACAAAATGGCTTTCTGCCGTTGGAATTGCTGTCGCCCGCCCCGGCAACGCATCGCCAGCCGCAACCATCTCGGTCTTTTTCTTAAACAGGTTGAACATCCGCTTTGCTCCCCTTTTCGCCGACAAGATATAGGGCGGTTCAAGACATATGCCCACTCCCGGTCACGCGATTGGCATCTGTGTGCATTCCCTGAGAAGTCAGTCGATGATCGGCGATGCCGCACCCGAGAAGATCGTTTCATTTCCAGGCGCCGGGTGCCGCGGGACGAGACACGCCAGGCCAAGCGAGATGGCGGCCATTGCCGCCGCGAGAACGAAAACCCCGCCGGGCGACGCAATCCAAAAGTATCCAAGCAGTGCCGGCAGAAACACCGCAGCAATGTGATTGATGGTAAAGGACACCGCTGCAGTCGGCGCAATATCCCTCGGATCGGCTATCTTTTGAAAATAGGTCTTGGTCGCGAAGGCCAGCGCGAAAAACAGGTGGTCAATCACGTAGAGAACTGCGGCAAGGACCACACCCCAACCGAAATAGTAAATGCCGCCGTATGCCAGGAACACCAGAATCAACCCGGTGTATTCAAACACAAGCACATTGCGTTCGCCCCATTTGGCGACGCCTTTCCCCATCAGCGGAGCAAGCAGCATGTTGACGACAAAGTTGATCAGGAAAAGTGCCGTGATTTCATGGACCTCAAACCCGAAACGCTCCACCATCATGAACGCCGCAAAAACGACAAAGATCTGGCGACGCGCGCCCGCCATGAAGCGCAGTGCATAGTACAGCCAGTATCGACGGCGAAGGACCAATTTCTTGGTTTGCTCTTCGGCCTCGAAATGCGGGAAAACCGCCATACAGTACAGCGCGATCAGGCTGCAGCTCCCACCCGCGACAAGATAGACCGTGCCATAGCTGAGATCAAAAAGGTCCCAAGTCGCGACAAGTAGTCCGTATGACAGCAGCGATGCCCCCGACCCGATCGCGACCAGCCATCCCAAAATCTGCGGCGCACGATCCTTGGGCAACCATTGGAGTTGGAGTGACTGCGAAATGGCTTCAAAAAAGTGGAACCCGATCGAAGAAAGAAGAGTCACAAACAGCAAGCCACCAAAGGTGGGAAACCAGGCTGTGATGGCCGTCGCTATGCCGAGGGTCAGCAGGGCCAAGAGAGCCAGGAGTTGCTCTCTCAGGATAACCAGGATGGGGATAAGTGTGATCGCTAGAAACCCCGGGATTTCACGCACTGTGTGCAGCCAGCCGATTTCAACGCCCGTGAACCCGGCACGTTCGATCACAAAGTTGTTCAAGAGCGCCGACCACGTCGAGAATGCCAGAGGCATTGCGATCGCCATCAGGATCAACAGCGTCACAGGCCTGCGCCAAATAGGCAGCGCCGAAGCATGGTTCAGATCAATTACAGCCATTTCCGTGCAGTACGCCCTTTTGAAAATGTGCACCAGCCTGCTCTGACGCAGGCATTGCGAACGGCTCAGTAAAAGCTCTGCGGGTCAATGTCGATGGACAGGCGCACGCCGTTCGGTAGTTTGATCTGCCCGACCCAATCGACAAGGGCTGGCTGCAATGGCGCGGACTTGTCGGCCTTCACCAGCATCCTGACCCGATGCCGTCCGCGAATACGTGCAATCGGCGCGGCTGCCGGGCCATATACCTGCGCACCGATCCGTGTGAGCGGTGCCGTGCGCGAGGCCAGGGCTTTTCCCACGTCGAACACCTGCTGAATATCCGAAGACGAAATCACGACACCTGCCATGCGACCGTACGGAGGCACACCGCTTTGTCTGCGCTCCGCGGCTTCCGCACGCCAGAAATCCTCTTCGTCCCCCGACAGAATGGCGCGGATCACCGGGTGTTCCGGCTGGTAGGTCTGCAAAAGCGCTTCGCCCGGCTTTTCCACCCGGCCTGCGCGCCCGGTGACCTGCCGCATAAGTTGAAACGTGCGTTCTGCTGCACGCAGGTCCGAGCCCTGCAGCCCGAGGTCAGCGTCGATCACACCAACCAACGTCAACAGCGGAAAATTGTGTCCTTTCGCGACAATCTGCGTACCGATGATGATGTCAGCGCCTCCACTCGCGATCATCTCGATTTGCTCTTTCAGGGCGCGGGCGGAACCGAACAGATCGGATGAGAGAACGGCGACGCGGGCCTCGGGAAACAGGGCTTTTACCTCTTCCGCGATCCTTTCAACGCCGGGCCCTACTGGGGCCAGGCGGTCTTCGGCGCCGCACGACGGACAGGCCTTGGGGATGGGCTTGGTTTCCCCGCATTGGTGGCAAACCAACCGCTTTTGAAAACGATGTTCGACCATGCGCGCGTCGCAATGGTCGCAGCCGATCTGGTGTCCGCAGGCCCGGCAGATGGTGACAGGCGCATAGCCCCGGCGATTGAGGAAGATCAACGACTGCTCGCCCGCCACGATCCGCTGGCGGACTTCCCCCGCCAGGGTGTCGGAGATCCACCGGCTCGCGGGCAGGTCCTCGCTGCGCATGTCAATCGCTGCCATCTTGGGAAGGACTGCGTCCCCGAACCGGGTCGAAAGGGTCACGCGCGCATATTTGCCAGCATCGGCATTTGCCCAGCTTTCGAGAGAAGGGGTCGCCGATGCCAACACGACCTGCGCCCTTTCCAGTGACGCCCTGAGAACAGCCATGTCACGCGCGTTGTAAAGAACGCCGTCTTCCTGCTTGTAGGACGTATCATGCTCTTCATCGACAACGATCAGGCCCAAATCGGCGAAAGGCAGAAACAACGCCGATCGCGCGCCCACGACCAATTGAGCATTCCCCTCGCCCACCATGCGCCAGGCCCGGCGGCGTTCGGTCAGGGTAACGCCCGAATGCCATTCCACCGGGCTGGCTCCAAATCGCGCCTGGACGCGAGACAGGAACTCTCCCGTCAGCGCGATTTCGGGCAGGAGAACCAAAGCTTGCCGCCCGTGCCGCAGGCAGGCAGCCACTGCTTCGAGATAAACCTCGGTCTTTCCCGAGCCAGTCACACCTTTCAACAGCGTGGTGCCGTACCTGTGGGCATCGAGACCGGCGATCAGTGTGTCTGCTGCCGTTTGTTGCTCAGGGGTTAGCGGGCGCGGTGCCTCGCCTGGCTCAAGTCTTGGATAGGGGAGATCGCGGGGACTTGCCTCTTCGGCGACGACGCCTTGTTTCACGAGGCCCTTGACCACGCTGGTGGAGACACCGGCCATTTCGGCCAACTCGCCCAGAGTAAATGCAAGACCGCCGTAGTCTTCCAGAACCGCCACGATCTTCCGACGCGCATCGGTCCAGCGATCCGGGGCTTCACGGCTGCCGCGCCGGTATATCGTGCGCATGGCCGGTGAGTCCCCCAGGCCGGGCGAACGTGTCGCCAGGCGCAACATTGCCGGCATCGGGGTCAGGGTATACTCCGCAGCACGCACCAGGAAGCTGCGCATGGTCTCGCGCATCGGCACCGCGTCCAGAACCCGGATGACCGATCGTACCTTGGCAAGGTCGTAGCCGCCCTCACCCTCACCCCAAACAACCCCCAGAACCTTGCGCGGCCCGAGAGGCACCTCGACGAACGCTCCCTCGAAACACCCGCCGGCCGGCGCTTTGTAATCCAGCGCGCGATCAAGGGGCTGCGTCGTCAGCACCGAAATCAGTTCGCCTTCATCAAAATGCCGGATCACTTCTTCGCCCTGCCCGCATGAGTTTCTTTTCGGGCTTCTGCCCCAAGCCTGTCTGCGTTATCAGTGCCATGAAACTCCACTCCTGCACCAGAGAGGCCCGCAATGAAATTCTTCGTCGACACCGCCGACACCGATGCCATCCACGAACTGAACGAGTTGGGAATGGTCGACGGCGTAACCACGAACCCTTCTCTGATCATGAAATCCGGTCGCGACATCAAGGAAGTCACCAAAGAGATTTGCGACATGGTTGACGGCCCGGTCAGCGCCGAGACGATCGCACTGGACGCCGACGGCATGATCGCTGAAGGTCGTGAACTGGCCAAGATCGCCGAGAACATCGCCATCAAGGTGCCGCTGACCTGGGCCGGTCTGAAGGCCTGCAAGACGTTGACCGGCGAAGGCCGCATGGTCAACGTCACACTGTGTTTCTCGGCCAACCAGGCTTTGCTGGCTGCCAAGGCGGGGGCGACGTTCATCTCGCCATTCATCGGTCGTTTGGATGACCTCAACATCGACGGCATGGACCTGATCGCCGACATCCGCGAGATCTATGACAACTATGGGTTCGAAACTCAGATTCTCGCAGCCTCGATCCGGTCGGCAAATCACATGAGTGAAGCCGCCAAGATTGGCGCGGACGTCGCGACCGCTCCCCCGGCCGTGATCAAGTCGATGGCGAACCACGTCCTGACGGACAAGGGATTGGATGGCTTCTTGAAAGACTGGGCCTCGACGGGCCAGAAAATTCTCTAGTGCGGTCGTGGCTCTCGCGACTAATCGGTGGCAAAACGGAGCCGCCGAGCGGGACCCATCAACCCATCTACGAAGCTACGGCGTCTGAAAGCACAAACCGCGCGGAAGCCGCGATACCCGGAACCGGAGTATTGCCGCCGCTCGTGACTCTGGCAGCGCCGCCGGTGACCTTGCCGATAGAAGCGGGCAATGTGGGCGAGCGCGACTATGGCCCCGACCCCGTCGCCGAATGCTCCGTCGCCTGCCTGGCTGATGCTCCATTTGAAGTAGGGCTGCTGCGCGAGGCTCTTGAGTCGGGATTGAAAGATGTTGATCTGCGCCCGACATTTTATTTTGAAGCACCGGAAGGTCGGACCTTCTTTCTGTCATCTGCTGGAGCCCAAAGTCGGGGGAAAAGTCTGATTGCCGCCTGGGATCTGGGCCGCGCCCGGGTCGGCGTCGACACGGTGCGCGCGGGAATCGCCTCTTTGCGCACCTGTCTTGATGCGATGCCCTGCAGCTTTGCCATACCCGAGCTGGATACCGACGCCCTTGCAGTGCAGATCGCGAAGGCCGACGCGATCAAAAACATCACGCCCGAGAATGTTGAGATCATCGCGACCTTGCCAGGTGACGAGGCGATGGACGGCAAACAGGTATGGAACACGCTGCACCGCACCGGGTTCCGCTGGGGCGACATGGATTGCTTTCAGTGGCCCGACCCGACGCGGCAGACCGACCATCTGATCTGGGTCGAGGTCGACGATCAGCACCTGGGTTATGCGCTTCCAGAAGAGATCGCGGCGGGACGTCAACATTTCCATAGCATTCGCTGGATTCTCGACGTGGCACGATCGCCGGCGCCACGGCATGTCTTGGAAGAGATGATCCGTGCGGCCGAGGCTTTTGCCGAGGAAACACGCACCATTCTGACGCCCCTTGTCGATGGCGAAGCAGTCGAAACTCCTGATCAACTGCGCGAAGCTGTGAGTGAGGTAGTGGCCGCACTGGAAGAACTTGGGGTGGCACCGGGTTTGTCTTCGGTCTGCCAGTTGCGCTAGCCGCCTGTCATTATGCGACTGGTTTCATGCCCAAGACCTTGGCGACTTCTGCCATAAAATCCTCGCCGCGCTTTTCGAAATTGTCGTACTGATCGAAGCTGGCCGCCGCGGGTGCCAGCAGGATAGTTTCGCCGGCCTGCGCCTCGGACGAGGCGCGGGCGACGGCGGCTGACATGGTTTCGCAGACCTCATGATCAAGCTCGGCGATGTCGAGCGCATTTTCCCGCGCATGCCGCCCGATGACATAGGCTTTGACAACGTGGCCGAACTGGGGCTTCAGCGCGCCAAGCCCGCCTTCCTTGACCTGACCACCAACGATCCATCTGACCTTGTCGAAGGCGTCCAATGCACATGCGGCGGCGTCGACGTTGGTGGCCTTTGAGTCATTGACGAAAAGCACACCGTCCTTTTCGCCGATGACCTGAGACCTGTGCGGCAAGCCCTGGAAACTGTGGAAAGCGGCCTCGATCTGTTTGGGAGCCAGCCCCAAGGACCGCAGGGCAGCATAGGCCGCGCAAGCGTTCTGGTGATTATGGCGACCGGGCAGACCCGTTACGCCGCGCAAATCGAAAGACGCGACCTGGCGACCCTTGCGCGTTTCTGACAAAAACCCCTTGCGCATGGAGACTGACCAGCCAGGTCCATCCAGTTTGCCCGATGCCGAAATGCGGATCACCCGGTCGTCCGCCGGACCTTCCGACAGTTGGTTGGCCAGATGTCGCCCTTCGATTTCGTCCACCCCGATCACGGCGCGGTCTGGACCGCCCTCGGCAAACAACCGACGCTTGGCGGCAAAATAGCCCCCAATCCCGCCGTGCCGATCAAGGTGGTCAGGCGAAAGATTGGTGAAGACAGCAACGTCGGGCGTGAGCGCGCGCGCAAGATCGGTTTGATAGGACGACAGTTCCAGCACAACAACGCCACCTTCGCCCGGGGGATCAATGTCCAGAACGCCTCGACCGATGTTGCCCGCGAGTTGGCTCTCGCGTCCAGAAGTCTCAAGGCAATGGTGGATCAGTGCAGATGTCGTCGATTTCCCATTCGACCCGGTCACCGCGACCACCTTTGGTGTCACGTCGAAACGGTCCCACTCCGCTGTTGCGAGCGAACGAAAGAACAGACCGATATCGTTGTCTATGGGCACACCTGCGTCGATCGCCCGCGCAATCCATTTGTTCGGCTCGGGATAAAGATGCGGGATGCCGGGGCTGACGATCATAGCGGACACGCCGTCCCAGGCTTCTCGGCGCGACAGGTCGTGTATCGCAAATCCCTGGGCTTCAGCCGTCGTGCGTGCCTCGATGCTGTCATCCCAGCACAGCGGTTCTGCCCCGCCCGCCTGCAAGGCTCGGGCGGCCGACAAGCCGCTGCGGCCCAAGCCCAGCACGACAATCCGCGCTCCGGTCACCCCGCGAACCGGGATCATGCGCGCACGCCAAAGTTCATAGGGTTTCGTCCTCGTCGACCTCAAGCTGGCCGGACAACCGGCGCCACATGATGCCCCAGTACATGCCGATGGCAAAGACGATGGAAAGGGCCAGAAGCGCAATCCAGGTGTTCGCCGTCGGGTTCTCAAGGCTGAGCCAGCCAAAATCATACAGCACCCAGATCAGGGCCGCGATCACGGCCAGGATCAAAATAACTCCTCGCGAGCCTATTCCGCGCAGAACGGCGGTAAAGAAAAGGACGTAGGCAACCAATAGCACCAGCCCCAGGAACACGATAAGCGGAAGCTGCTCGCCCCAATTTTTGGAAGCCCATCGAATATAGCTGAGTTGGGTCGGATTGTATGTTGCCGCCAGAAGGATGAATGCAAACAGCCAGCGCAGTGCGAATGCCATTGAGGTTACCTCACTTTCAACGTCGCAAGGCCGATCAGGGCAAGGATCAGAGAGATGATCCAGAAGCGGATTACGATCTGAGGCTCGGCCCAGCCTTTCTTCTCGAAATGATGATGTATGGGCGCCATTAGGAAGACCCGCTTTCCAGTCCGCTTGTAATATGCGACCTGGATGATGACCGAGAGCGCCTCGACGACGAACAAACCACCGATGATGCTGAGAACGATCTCGTGCTTTGTCGCGACGGCAATGGCACCCAAGGCCCCACCCAGTGCCAGCGATCCGGTGTCGCCCATGAACACGGCAGCCGGAGGCGCGTTGTACCACAAAAAGCCCAAGCCGCCGCCGATGAGACCGGCGGTGAAGACAAGAATTTCGCCAGTCCCCGGAACATAATTTATCCCGAGGTACTCGGTGAAGTCGGTGCGCCCTACGGCATAGGCGATGATACCGAGCGATCCGGCGGCAATCATCACCGGCATGATCGCCAGTCCGTCCAGTCCGTCAGTCAGGTTCACGGCATTGGCGGAGCCGACAATCACAAGCATGGCGAATGGCAAGAACAGGACGCCCAGATCGACCAAAACGCTGACAACTGGAATGGCCAGGTGGTTCTGAAGGTCGACCGGATGAAGCCAGGCGGCAAATAAGCCCGCGATGGCAGCGATGGCGAAGCCTATGGCCAGCCGCACTCTGCCGGAAACTCCGGCGTGACTGTTGCGCGTGACTTTCTGATAGTCGTCGGAAAATCCGACAAGCCCGAACGACAAGGTCACGAACAGCACCAGCCAAACGTACCCGATATCAAGGCGCGCCCACAACAATGTAGAGGTCATCAGGGCACCCAGGATCAACACACCACCCATGGTCGGCGTTCCGGCCTTTCCTTCGATATGGCTTTCCGGACCATCCTCGCGAATGGGCTGCCCATGCTTCTGCTTTTGCCGCAAAAGATTGATCAGCGGGCGTCCGAAAATGAAACCAAAGACCAGCGCGGTGAAAAAAGCGCCTCCGGCCCGAAAGGTGATGTACCTGAAGAGATTGAAGAAATCGCCGCCATCGGAAAAAACGGTCAACCAATAGAGCATCTATGCAATTCCTTTTATTTCGTCCGGATCGATGGCGCGCGACAGTCGCCTCAAGGCATCTACCACCAGGCTGACCTTCGAGCCCTTGGAGCCTTTGACCAGAACGACGTCACCTGCATCAATCAGTTTATGGGCCTTGGCAGCAAGTTGGTCTGCCGTTTCTGCCCACACCCCGCGTTTCCCGGGCGGGAGGACGTCATAAAGCGCCCGCATGCGCGGCCCCACGCAATCGACCTGGTCGATACACCCAAAGGCCGGGTGCTCTGCGAGGCTGGCGTGCATCGCCATTTCGTCGGGCCCAAGTTCAAGCATATCGCCCAGTACGGCGATCCGGCGCCCTTTTGCAATACGCCCCTGCCCTTCTGTCGGCGCGATCGCGGCAAGTACTTCAAAAGCGGCAATCATCGACGCGGGATTTGCGTTGAACGCGTCATCGATCAATTCGATGGATTGGTCTTCGACCGGGTCCAGGACAATTGTCTCACGCTTCCCGCGCCCCAATGGCGCGTGCCACTGCCCGATATCGCAGAGCGCCAAATCCATGTCTGCACCTAGTACCTCGACGACCGCGCAGACAGCCAAAGCATTCATTGCGAAATGGCGGCCGGGGGCGCCGACTTTGAATAACAGATTCTCGCCGGCGAACTGGCACTCGACGACACTTGCCGATCCGGTCAGGGTGATCCCCTTGGCGCGTACGGCGGCATCCGCTGCTTCGCCGAAACCGATCCGACGATCAGCATACTTTTTGGCTTCGGCATTCAAGATGGGTGCGGTCTCGACATCGGAGTTGAAAACCGCAGTGCCACCTTTTTCCAGTCCTCGGAAAATCGCCGACTTCTCCGTCGCGATCTCTTCGATGCTGCCAAAGGCTTCGAGGTGAGCCGGGGCTACCGTTGTGACCACCGCGACATGGGGACGGGTCAAACGGGAAAGCGGCTCGATCTCGCCGGGATGGTTCATACCGATTTCGATCACGGCAAATTCGGTGTCCACAGGCATCCGGGCCAGCGTCAGCGGAACACCCCAGTGATTATTATAGCTGGCCTCTGCCGCATGGGTTTTTCCCTGCGACGCCAACACATCACGCAACATTTCTTTCGTCGATGTTTTCCCCACCGACCCGGTGATCGCAACGACCTGTGCCTTTGTCCGCGCCCGAGCGGCTGCTCCTAATCGCTCCAAGGCCGACAAGACATCGTCGACCAACAACAAAGGGGCATCCCCGGGAACACCAACAGGGTGCCGGCTGACCAGGGCCGCAGCGGCGCCCTTCTCAAGGGCAGAGGCCACGAATTCGTGGCCGTCGCGAACATCCTTCAACGCAACGAAGAGATCGCCCGGTCGGAGCGTGCGCGTATCTATGGAAACGCCGGTCGCCTCCCAGGACGGACCTGCAAGCTGCCCCCCAACTGCAAGGCAGGCGTCCTCGGATGTCCACAGAACGGTCATAGCCCTTTCCCGTCCAATGCCGCGACAGCGACACTGGCCTGTTCTACATCGTCAAATGGAAGAACAGCGTCCCCGACAATTTGCCCGGACTCGTGCCCTTTGCCGGCGATCAACAGCGTGTCGCCCGGCGACAACGCATCAACGGCACGCAATATCGCCTCGGCTCGATCGCCTACCTCGGTCACATCGGCAGCTCCTTTTCTGGCCCCGGCCAAAACCTGAGCGCGGATGAGGTCCGGGTCCTCGGACCTTGGATTGTCATCTGTCACGAAAACCATGTCCGCATTGTCCGCTGCGGCACGCCCCATCAAGGGTCGCTTGCCGGTGTCGCGGTCGCCCCCCGCGCCGAAGACCACAACCAACCGACCAAGGACATGGGGCCGGACGGCCTTCAGTGCCGTAGCCAAGGCATCCGGCGTGTGGGCATAATCAACAAAGACGGTCGCACCATTTTCGCGGCGGGCTGCGAATTGCATACGCCCACGCACTGTCTGAAGCGTGTGCATCGTATCGAAGGTTTCATCCGGGTCAGAGCCCGTAACGATGCAAAGCCCGGCTGCCACCAAGGCGTTCTCGGCCTGAAAGCCGCCTATCAGGCCCATGCGCACCTGTCGGATGCGCCCGCCCCATTCAAAGCGTAACTCCTGGCCAGTTGCATCGAACCTTTGGCCAAGTATCTGAAGTGCAGCCCGCCTGTCGCGTCCAACGGTCAAGACATCAAGGCCCCGTGCATCGGCCACCGCTGCCATGCGAGGCCCCCAATCATCGTCGATGTTGATGACAGCCGCACCGTCTTCGGGCAGGACCCGGTCAAACAAACCTGCCTTGGCTTGGAAATAGTCCTCGAAATCCGCGTGGTAATCCAGGTGATCCTGGCTGAGGTTGGTAAAGCCCCCCGCGCGCAAACGCACGCCGTCAATGCGCCGCTGCTGCAATCCGTGGGAGGATGCCTCCATAGCCGCATGGGTGATTCCGGCATCCGCGATGCGCGCCAACGCACTGTGTAGCGTGATCGGTTCGGGCGTCGTGTGATTCAGCGGCATCGTGAAGCTGCCTTCGACACCCGTTGTACCGATGTTGACGGCTTCGGCGCCCATCTCGACCCAAAGCTGCCGAGTGAATGACGCCACCGAAGTCTTGCCATTCGTGCCGGTTACCGCGATCTGCACTTCGGGCTGGGCCTCAAACCAAAGAGCAGCTGCAAATGACAGCGTCTCGCGCGGATCCTCGACCACAAGGACGGGTACGTCGCTATCTTCAAGGACGTCTTTCGCAAGGGACGCCCCCGCCGGGTCGGTCAGGATGGCCCCCGCCTGCATGCGGATTGCGTATTGAATGAATTCCCCGCCGTGCACCTTGGTGCCGGGTAAGGCTGCGAACAAGTGCCCCGGTTTGACGTTGCGGCTGTCGACTGACAGTCCCGTGACACGCACATTTGCGCTGTTCTTTGCCGCGAGCCCGAGTTCGGCAAGAGATTTTGTCTTCGCCCGGGTGTGCATTGCCTGCCGCCTTAGGATCAGTTGTTCACCAGTGTTACACGTTCGGCGTCGGAAGGTACAACATCCGGTGCAAGCCCCAAAAGAGGTGCGACCCGCCGGATCACCTCAGCCGAAACCGGCACGGCGGTCCAGCCCGCGGTGCGGCGCGGTTTGCTTCCGCTGGTTTCAACGGGTTCGTCCAGCGTCACGACCAGAACATAGGCAGGATCATCAGCCGGAAAGACGCTTGCGAATGTCGCTATGACCTTGTCATCATAATATCCGCCGCGCGGCTTGGGTTTGTCTGCCGTTCCGGTCTTTCCGCCGACGCGATACCCCGGCACCTCAGCAAGAGTCGCCGTCCCGCGTTCGACCACGGCTCGCAGAAACTCCCGCATTTGCTTGGAGGTGTTTTCGCTGACGACACGGGGACCCGGCTCGTAGCGGTCTTTTTTGAGCAAAGTCGGTGTAACCTGCAGGCCGCCATTCAGCAGTGAGGCATAGGCCGTCGCGAGGTGCAGAGGGGAGGCCGACATTCCGTGACCGTAAGAAATGGTCATCGTCTGAATCTCGGACCAGTTCTTGGGAAGAAGTGGCCTGGCCGACGAGGCCTCGACCAGTTCCACGGGCGTCGTCGAGAGGAGACCTAGGCTGTCGAGGAAATCTCTTTGACGTTCGGGGCCGATCATGAGGGCGATGCGTGCGGTGCCGATGTTTGATGACTCCACGATCACGTCTTCGACCGTCAACGCCTTGCCGTGGTCGTAGTAATCGCGAATTTTGTGCTTGCCCCATGTCAGGGGACCGGTGATGTCAATCCAGGTCGAGCGGCTGACAAGACGCTCATCCACACCCTGCGCGGCGGTGAAGATCTTGAAGGTTGAACCAAGCTCATAGACACCTTGCACCGCGCGATTGAACAGCGGGCTGTCACCGGGGTCGCCTTCGGTCAGAGGGCGCGGACGGTCGTTGGGGTCAAAGTCCGGGAGGCTTGCAAGCGAAATGATTTCACCTGTGTGTATATCCATGAGGACCGCAGCCGCACCCTTGGCGTTCATCAACTGCATGCCGCCTTCAAGAACGCGCTCGACGGCGGCTTGAATCGTCAGGTCCAGCGACAACGTCAAAGGAACGTCTCCGCGACCGGGATCACGAAGCTCTTCGTCCAGCGCTTTCTCGATGCCGGCCACGCCGATGACCTCGGCCGAGGAAACACCTTCGCGCCCGAACCCCGCCCCACCCAGAACATGAGCCGCCAGTCGACCATTCGGGTACAGACGCATCTCGCGGGGACCGAACAGGAGACCCGGATCGCCGATGTCAAACACCGCCTGTTGCTGCTCGGGACTGATCCGACGCTTGATCCAGATGAACTTGCGATTGCCCGTGAATTGGCGATGCAACGTCTCAGCGTTCAGGTCAGGAAAAATCTTTGCCAGTTCCTGCGCTGAACGCAACGGATCGATCATTTGCCTCGGTTGGGCATATAGAGAATGCGTCGTCAGGTTGGTGGCAAGGATGCGGCCATTCCGATCGGTGATATCCGCCCGTGCAGCCACAATTTGGGCACCGCTGGCCGCAGCGCGCGGTTCAGCAGGCTCAGAAGCGGCCAGAAAGGACATCTTCAGCCCAACCATGACGAACGCGCAGAGGAACACGATTCCCAGCACCAAAAGACGCCCTTCGGCCCTTTGACGGAGCGCATCACGATCCGCATCGTGTCGTGCAGCAAGGTTTTCGCGCTCGATGGTATCCGGATTTTCGCCTGCTCGCCGCGCGGCCAGGATACGGGCAAGAGGACGAAGTGGCGTTCGTGTCATTCCCGCCCCTCGCGCTGCATCACATCCTGGACGTTCTCGATCGGATAGGAAATCTGGTCGATGCGACCGAAGTGCTCCGGGCGCAAAGGCAGCAATCCGAGTCGATCGAAATTCATGTCGGCAAGGTCCGCCAGACGTTCGGGTCGGTTCAAATAGGCCCATTCCGCGCGCAGAACGCTGGTTCGTTCGCGCAAGTCCGCGATCTCGGCCCGCAACTCTCTGACGTCGCGCAGCCGCGCCTGGGTTTCATAGTTCTGACGATAGGCCCAGACGGCAAGCGCCATCACGGCCATGGCCGTCACGATATAAAACACCGACTTCACGCTACCCTCACCAGTTTTGGCAGACCCAGTTTTGCGCGATCGACGTCGCCTGCCGGTGCCGCGGTTCTGCGACCGACCCTCAACTTTGCCGACCTTGACCGTGGGTTGCGTGCGATTTCGTCTTCGCTGGGCGGAATGGCCTTATTGCGCGCCTCGAAACGGGGTGCTTCGGCCTCGGTTTCCGGTTGGTATCTGCTGACGGTGTTCGCCTTGCCGGATCGCGCCTGAAAGAACCGCTTTACCACGCGGTCTTCCAATGAGTGAAAGCTCACTACTGCAAGCCAGCCACCGTCCTTCAACACCCGCTCGGCTGCCTCGAGCCCCTCGACAAGCTGACCGAACTCGTCGTTCACGGCGATGCGAAGCGCCTGGAAGGTACGCGTGGCAGGATGGCTCTGGCCCGGTTTCGGTCGCGGCAGGACGGCTTCGACAATCCGCACGAGGGCACCGGTTGTCTCGATTGGAGCGTCCTGCCGCGCTTTCACGATGGCCCGTGCGATGGACCGTGCCGCCCGCTCTTCGCCATAGTGATATAGGATGTCGGCCAACCCGGCCTCGGATGCCTCGGCAACCAGATCAGCTGCGCTCGGCCCCTGTTGGCTCATGCGCATGTCGAGCGGGCCGTCGGCCATGAAAGAAAAGCCACGCTCTGCCTGGTCGAGCTGCATGGACGAAACACCAAGGTCCAGAACGACACCGTCCAAAGGCGCGTCGACGTAGGAATCAAGCTCGGAGAACGTGCCTTCGACAAGCGTCAGGCGGTCGCCGTAGGCGGAGGCCCAATCCTGCGCCATTTCGAATACCATCGGATCTCGGTCCACGCCCGTCACATGTGCGGCTCCTGCCGCCAACAGTCCACGGGCATAGCCCCCGGCGCCGAAAGTGCCGTCCAGCCAGCGCCCCTCGATCGGCGCGCAGGCCTCGATGATGGCGTCCAGAAGGACCGGGATATGAGGAGTGTCCGTCGAGGCGCGGGCAGCAGCGGCCATTCGTCAGCCCTCCTCCCCGTCGTCCAGCAAGGAAAGAACATCGAAGTCGTCCGGCATCTCGTCAAGCAACGCGGCCGTTTTGACGGATTGGACATCTTCGTAGGTCTGAGGGTTCCAAACCTGAAATGTATCGCCGGTGGCGATGAAATAAGCCTCGCCCTCGATACCGATCTTTTGCCGCAGCTTGGCGGGGAGAACGATCCGGCCCGTGTCGTCCACACTGGTCAGCATGGACTGGCCGTTGAATAATGTTTCAAGAAGCCGCCGCTTGGTGGAGCCACGCGGCAGCGCGTCGATCTTGGCGTCCACCTCGTTGGCAGCGTCGATCGTAAAGCATTCGAGAAATTCGCGGCGGTGGTCGCCATAGACGATGACGAACTCTGGCGCTTTGCCTTCGGACCAGTTCGGGTCGCTCGCTTCGAGCACTCGGCGAAAATGGGCCGGGATAGACACCCTGCCCTTTCCATCAACCTTGTGATGGCCTTCGCCTCTAAACCTCCGAACCACTGTCCCGCGGCCCCTTTTTCGCTACCCCCGAATATGAAAACGACGGATCGGACTGCTGCCACTGTCCGATCCGCCGCCCTCGTCCCGTTTCCGGGTTAGTCCAGCTGCGCGCGCCACCTGGGGGGATGTCTGCTCGCCCGCGCGCCGGATCTCGTCGTCAGATGAAAGCGGGTGCCTGTATGAAACCTGCTTTTTTTGGTTCTGCCTGGGGTCGTTTGCTGCCCCTCGTGCTGTCCCGTCTCATCCGGTGAACAATGAGTGCCATGGGAATTCATGGGAGGCAACAAAAATCTTGTGCAACAATCAATGGAATGGCGGCCAGCGTTTGACTTTAGAGTCCATATATAGGCTCTATATCTAGTCTTATCGATCTATTTATACAATATATGGTACTGAATTGAGCGCCCAGAAAAATCCCACTATTTCCCATTCGGAACGCGATTTTTTGCTGGTTACGCTGATTAGCCGGAGCAAGAACCCGAATCTTTCCGGAGAATCCATGTCTTCCCATGTATTTCCCATGAATCGCCATAACAGTTCGGATCTGCTGGTTCCATGTGGCGATTTTCGGCTTGGCTCGCATAGTCGCCACGTGCGCGCGTCGGCACCCACACAATGCGACGGCAAAAAAAATGGCGCGCCGGAAAGGCGCGCCATTCAAAGCATATCGTCTTTGCGTCAGCGTGGTTCGGCCATGAGGCCTTTCACGATTGCCCAACACATCAGCAAGAGAACGATGGTGAACGGAAGGCCGGTGGAAATCACCATCGCCTGGAGCGCGGCCAGTCCGCCGCCCAGCAAGAGAACGATCGCAACGGCGCCCTCGAAGATGCACCAGAAAACGCGCTGTGGCACCGGCGCATCAATCTTGCCCCCCGCCGTGATCGTGTCGATGACCAACGAGCCGGAGTCCGATGACGTGACAAAGAACACCACCACCAGGATGATACCGAGGAGCGACGTAATGCTGGACAGAGGCAACGGATCAAGCATCTTGAACAGCTGCAACGCCAGACCGGCATCCTGAGCGCCGGTGTAGGAGTCCGCGACGACCTGATTGATTGCGGTCCCTCCGAAAACACTCATCCAGAAGACGCAGACAAGGCTGGGGATCAGAAGAACACAGATCACAAACTCGCGCACCGAACGGCCACGGCTGACACGGGCGATAAACATGCCGACGAACGGTGACCAGCTGATCCACCACGCCCAGTAAAACGAAGTCCAGCCCTGGCTGAAGTTCACGTCCTCCCGTCCGATCGGATTGGACAAGGCGGGAAGATACTCGATGTACGCCAGCAGGCTGCTGCCAAAGCCGGTCAGGATAGCGACTGTCGGGCCAACCAACAGAACGAACAGGCAAAGAAGTGCCGCAAGCCCCATGTTGATCTCGGACAAGACCTTAACGCCGCCATCAAGGCCGCGCAGAACCGAAATCAGGGCAATCGATGTGATGATCGAGATCAGGATGACTTCCGTCGTAGGTCCGACCGGAATGCCGAAGAGTTCGTTAAGTCCTGCATTGGCCTGTGTCGCACCAAAGCCAAGTGAGGTCGCCAAACCGAATAGCGTGGCAAACACCGCAAGCGTATCGATGATGTGACCTGTCCACCCCCAAACACGCTCACCAAAGATCGGGTAGAACGCGGAACGGATCGTAAGAGGCAATCCCTTGTTGTAGGTAAACAGCGCGAGTGCCAGAGCGACGATGGCATAGATCGCCCAGGGGTGAAGACCCCAGTGGAAGATCGTGGCGGCCATGCCAAGACGCATCGCTTCGGCAGTGTCCCCCGCAGCAGCACCAAGAGGTGCCCAGTCGGTTCTGACCCCATTTTCGGTCGAAGTTCCGCCCAGAGACGTCGAGAAGTGGCTAAGCGGCTCGGACACTCCATAGAACATCAGACCGATGCCCATACCAGCAGCGAAGAGCATCGCGAACCATCCGATATAGGTATAGTCCGGTGTCGCCTCCCTCCCGCCGATCCGCACGCTTCCCCATGGGCTGACAATCAGCACAAGGCAGAACAGAACAAAGATGTCCGCCGCCCCCAGGAAGAACCAGTCAAACGTCGACGTGGTCGCCGGCCTCAGCCAGCCGAAGAAGGATGCAGACTGTTCCGGCAGAGCCAGCGCATAGAAAACAAAGGCCACGATCGCGAGGCCGGAAATCAGGAATACCGGGTTGTGAATATCGAAACCGAAGGGGCCAAGGCTGCCCTCGACGTTGCTTTGCCCGATCTCATAGTCGGTGTCGATGATCTCTACCGCGCCTTCCGGCTCGGGGATCCCCTGGTTGGTTGTTTCATCGGCCATTTGTGGCCTCCCTATTTTTATTGAGCATTTTCAGTCACGCACAACGAACACCGAGGCCTCGGAGTGGGCGGCGATTTTTCCGCCGTTCGAAGGCCAGATGTAATCGGCAAGTCCCGGAACGTGGGACGCCATAACCACCAGGTCGGCTCCGCAATCCTTCACTGCGTGCAACAAAGCGTCGTCAACGTCGGTTGTGGGATCGTGGCTGATGATCGTCCTGGTGTCCGCGTCGATGCCATGTGATTGGGCCTGTTCGGCGCCGAACGCCGACAACTTTGCGTCGAACTCTGCCGGGTTGTGTCCAAGGGCACTGGGTGCCCCCGTTGTGACACCGACATAGGTCACTGGTACGCTGTGCTGTTTGGCCAATCCAGCAGCAGCGTTCAACGCCTTTCTCAGCGCCGGCACATGCGCAAGATCTACCGGCACCATGATACGTGTGAACATCTATCCCTCCTGTTGCCAGCTTTTCATAATGGCGTACGGAGATGCTGACTTAGCCGTAAATTCCTATTTTTATTAAGGCTTCACCCGCACACCTTGGTCTTCTCAATAGCAGAAGTCTAGGTTGGGTGCACGGCTAAGGTCGCGCCCATGCGGCGGTTCCGAGTCGAGAAACGACACGATGTGACGAAGGCGGTCGCCGCTCAGGCGGCGGATGCTGCTGCCATTTTGGCCGCCAGGCGCTCGGCCGGTGGCGTCACGTAACAGTCCATTTTGGCACGGATCGCGCGAATTTCCGCCTCGGTTCCCGTGGCCAACCGCAGCGGCTTTTTTCCGTCAATCAGGTAGATGAGACAGTGACAATCACCACCGCTCATGGACTTGGTGATGCCAACGCCGATGATTTGGTCAAGATCGACTGTCGCCAGGATCTGACCGCGCCCACGCGGATTGCGCGAGACGAAGCGGATTTCGTGGCGGGCTCGGTCAATCTGAACCTCCGGACGGAAGCCGCGCGCCGAAACCGACAGGGCAAGCCCCCCAAGCATTCCCAGGACACAGGTGAGCACCAATTTCAACATCAAGGCATCGCCGGTGTATATTGACCCCGGCAGTAGCCATTGCGCGAAAGCTCCCAAAAGGAAGGCGATTCCGACGAGAGTCAGCGACCACTCGATGATAAGATCCGAGGCTTTTTCCTGCATGTCGGCAGGACGCAAACGAAAACCCCAGGGCATCTCGATCTGTTCGAGCATCGGGGTTTCGCCAATCTCGGCGTCTATGGTTCCAATCGCGTTCATAGCACCAGTGTTGTTGTGCCGGTCGAAGCCTCAATAAAACCCAAAAACGGCAAGAATGAGACGGGGTTGAAATAGTGGGGGTTGCGTGTATAAGCCCACGGTCCGCCGCAGATCGTTTGATCGGCGCAACCTCTCGTGGACGGGAGCGGCGGAACAGTCCGTCCTTTGAAGTGCGCCCTGACAGAACTGGAGAGAACATGCCGCTTTATGAGCATGTGATGATTGCGCGTCAGGACTTGTCCAACACGCAAGCTGAAAGCCTCGTCGAGCATTTCGGAACGGTCCTCGCGGACAATGGCGGCAAGGTCGTCGACAGCGAGTACTGGGGCGTCAAGACGATGGCCTACAAGATCAACAAGAACCGCAAGGGCCACTATGCCTTCCTGAAGTCCGACGCACCCGCCGCGGCCGTTCAGGAGATGGAGCGCCTGATGCGCCTGCATGACGACGTGATGCGCGTACTGACCATCAAGGTCGACGCCCACGAAGAGGGCCCCTCGGTCCAGATGCAGAAACGTGACGACCGCGAAGGTCGCCGCGAGCGCCGTTAAGGAGGGCTAACCCATGGCAGCAAAACCGTTTTTCCGCCGTCGCAAGGTTTGCCCCTTCTCGGGCGACAATGCACCCAAAATCGACTACAAGGACACGAGACTGCTTCAGCGCTACATCAGCGAACGCGGCAAGATCGTTCCCAGCCGTATCACCGCCGTATCGGCAAAGAAGCAGCGTGAGCTGGCCCGCGCTATCAAGCGCGCCCGCTTCCTCGCCCTTCTGCCCTACGCCGTGAAATAAGGAGAACTGACATGCAGGTTATCCTTCTCGAACGCGTCGCCAAGCTGGGCCAAATGGGAGACGTTGTCTCTGTCAAGGACGGCTATGCGCGCAATTATCTTTTGCCGCAGAAGAAAGCTCTGTGGGCGTCGGACGCCAACATCGCCGCCTTCGAAGCTGACAAGGCACAGCTTGAGGCCCGCAACCTCGAGACCAAGAAAGAGGCCGAGGCTCTTGCCGAAAAGCTGAACGGACAGCAATTCATCGTGATTCGCCAGGCTTCGGACGCCGGGTCGCTTTACGGTTCGGTAACGCCGCGCGACGCGGCTGACGCTGCAACCGAGGCCGGGTTCTCGGTCGATCGCAAGCAGGTTTCGCTGACGGCTCCTATCAAGGAACTTGGCATTCACAAGCTGGTGGTCACGCTTCACCCCGAAGTCGACGCCGAGATCGAGATGAACGTCGCCCGTTCGAACGAAGAAGCGGAACTACAGGCGCAAGGCATCAATATCGCCGAGCAAGCCGCCGAGGAAGAGGCCCAGGCCGAGCTTGAGATCGCCGAACTGTTTGACGAGATCGGCGCCGCTGAACTGGACGAGTTGGATGTCACATCGGAGGCTCCGGCCGAAGATGCCGAGCCATCCGACGAGGCTGACGACGAAAACGCCTGATCTTCGGATCATATGAGTTTGAGGGCTGCCCCATGGGCGGCCCTTTTTCGTTTGAAAGAATTGTTCGCCGGGTTTCTGTTCCTTAAGCTGGAGTGCATGTGCGGACGCTTCTCGATCACCCTGCCCGACGATGCCATGGCCCAACTGTTCGATGCCGTGCCCGCGAACGATTTGCCCGACGTACCGAACTATAACGTTTGCCCGACCAATCAGGTGCATACGGTGACCAGCGACGACGGGCACCGCAGGTTGAGGCCGATGAGGTGGGGGTTCATTCCGCATTGGTACAAATCCCCGACCGACGGACCGCTCTTGATCAATGCACGCGCCGAAACCATTGCGGAAAAGCCCGCGTTTCGAATGGCTTGCAGGGAGAGAAGGTGCCTGATACCGGCGAGCGGGTTCTATGAATGGACCAAGGACGCGGAGGGAAAGCGTTTGCCTTGGTACATCCACCCGGCAGAGGGACATATCCTAGCCTTTGCGGGAGTTTGGCAGGTCTGGGACAAGGGTGACGAGCCCATGGCCACCTGCGCTATCGTCACCACGAAAGCGAACAAAACCATGGCCCAGGTGCACCACCGTATGCCGGTCGTTCTTGGCCAACAAGACTGGCCCAAGTGGTTGGGAGAGCAAGGAAAAGGCGCCGCGGCGTTGATGGCCGCCCCGCCGGACGAGGCGCTTGAATTCTACCGCGTGGACCCGAAAGTAAACTCGAACCGTGCGTCAGGGCCGGAACTGATCCAGCCAATGGCTTGAAAGAGTGAACGCGTTTTGGCAGGTGCGCAACCCCGGGCCAATCCGCGCCGGACTGAGCGTTTGCACCCCCGCGCGACCTGCCCGATAACGAGCCGATGATATTCGACGCGATCATACTGGGCGCGGGCGGCGCAGGCCTGATGGCCGCGGCCACGGCAGGACAAGCCGGGGCGCGGGTCCTCGTGCTGGACCATGCAGAAAAAGCGGGCAAGAAGATTCTGATTTCCGGCGGGGGCCGGTGCAATTTCACCAACACCGGCACAGACGCAGCACGCTTTCTGTCGGAGAACCCACATTTCGCGAAATCTGCTCTCAGCCGGTATACCCAGTGGGATTTCCTGGACCTGATCCAGCGCCACAGGATCGCCTGGCATGAAAAGACGCTGGGCCAACTGTTTTGCGACGGTTCTGCGCGGCAAGTGGTAGCGATGCTGCTGGAGGAATGCACAAAGGGCGGCGTCGAGTTGCGACTGTCGACGGAGATCGGCAAAATCGAACACCGGGATGGGCAGTTCCACGTCGCTGGGACCAAGGCAAACCAACTTGTGATTGCCACGGGTGGGCCATCGATCCCAAAGATGGGCGCAACTGGCATTGCCTATGATATCGCGAAACAATTTGGCGTCGCGGTTGTGACGCCCCGCCCCGCCCTCGTGCCATTCACGCTGGGCGACGGGGACGCGGCGTTCAAGGCGATCTCTGGCGTGTCGGTGCCCTCGGTCGCCCGCGTTGGCGCGGTATCCTTTGAAGAGGCGACCTTGTTCACGCACCGGGGGCTGTCAGGACCCGCAATCCTTCAGGTGTCATCTTATTGGTCGCGCGGGGACGCGTTGGTGCTGGACATCTGGCCGGACGCGCGAGGTGCCCTGAAGCGCGCCAAGCGCGAGATGCCGCGCGCCCATCTCAAGGCGGCCCTGTCGGATAGTCTGCCGAAGCGGCTCGCGGATGTGCTGGACGAGGTGCTGGGGATTTCGGAGCAGCTGGCAAACATACCGGACAAGGTGTTGGACCAGGTGGCTGACCGATTGACAGGGCTTGAATTTCATCCGACCGGGACCGAGGGCTATGCCAAGGCGGAGGTCACGGCCGGCGGGATTGACACCGGCGCGCTGTCGTCCAAGACGATGGAGGTCACGGCAGTACCGGGATTGTTCTTCATCGGAGAGGCGGTCGATGTGACCGGCTGGCTCGGGGGATACAACTTCCAGTGGGCCTGGTCGTCCGGCGTGGCCGCAGGCCGCGAGATCGCGGCAAGGGTCCGAAACGGCGCCTGACGGGCGGGCGGCATGACGGTCAGGCTCTTGGCGCAGCCGCGCGTCGGCGCAAGGAAACAGATCTACGGGACGTGCCTCAGGTCTAGCGCTTGCGCAGGCGGATCACCACGTCGACCTTTGAGATCTCGGCACCCTCGGGAGCGGTCGGCAGGCGGGCGATTTCGAGCTGGTCGGCAGGTGCGTCGGTCAAGCGCGCGTCGTCTTCCCAATAAAAGTGCGGGTGATCGTCGGTGCGCGTGTCGAAATAACTTTTCGAACCGTCCACGGTGATTTCCTGCACGAGGCCCGCATCGCAAAAGGCGCGCAGCGTGTTGTAGACCGTCGCCAGCGAAACCGGGTCATCCCCCATCTGAGCGGCGGCGTGCAGACTTTCGGCCGTCACGTGACGGTGCTGTCCATCCCCCACGAGGAGGTCGGCAAGCGCCACCCTTTGGCGTGTCGGACGTAGCCCGACCTGCCCCAGCCATTCAGTGCACCGTTCCTGGCGTGTCTTGCTGATCATCTGCCATCCTCTGCTGTCCCCAGTATAAAAAGGGAAATCGCCGAGTTTCAATCGGTTTCAGTTCAGGATTTCGCGGGCTGTGTGGGTATTGTCGCCCCTTGCGCCATATTCCACCGCCCTGCTATGGGGCTTTGCAGCAACACAGAAACAATTCCGGAGCAGTACGCGCCATGGCCGATTTTCCCACATCGTTTGACAAAGAGGGGCTTCTGGCCTGTGCCCGTGGAGAATTGTTCGGCCCCGGCAATGCACAATTGCCTGCCCCTCCGATGCTGATGATGGACCGGATCACGGATATTTCCGGCGACCGGGGCGAACACGGCAAGGGCCACGTGGTGGCCGAGTTCGATATCACGCCGGACCTGTGGTTCTTTGAATGTCATTTCCCAGGCAACCCGATCATGCCGGGGTGTCTGGGTCTTGATGGCCTGTGGCAGTTGACCGGTTTCAACCTGGGCTGGCGCGGCTGGCAGGGGCGCGGCTATGCCTTGGGTGTGGGCGAGGTTAAGCTGACCGGCATGGTGCGCCCCGATCGCAAAATGCTGACTTACAAGGTCGACTTCACCAAGGCGATCCAGACTCGCCGTCTGACGATGGGCGTCGCGGACGGCATCGTCGAGGCGGACGGCGAGGTGATTTACCAGGTCAAGGATATGAAGGTCGCGCTCAGCGAGAGCTGAGGATCGGTCCATCCGGCAGCAGGAAGAGGCGTCGCGCCTGTTCCGAACCCAGCCGCGCCGAGGTATAGAAACCTTTGAGCGCGGCTTTTGACATGAGGTCAGGGTTGGCTTTTGCGAAGGTGGGAAAATCCCGGTCTTCAAAGCCATCTCGCCGCTCGGCGATCAGGCTGAGGAAGGCGCAGGTGATGGTCAGGTTGAATTTATCCGCCGCCCCTGCCCGTTCTGCCAGGGCGCGGACGCCGTCGGCGTAGAGGGTTGCGGCTTTCAGGAAATCATAATGGCCTAGAAGATCATGGGCGACCTGGACGTGAGCAGCGTGATTGAAAGCGGACGCATCAGTGTCTCCAGCTAAGAATTCGCATGTGACATCGGAGAAACCGGTCATTCTTCATCTCTGTGCACATGGCTGTCGGCGGCCGTCCAGTCGAGGTCATAAACCTGTTTCAGTTGCGCGATCTTGGCGCGGGTTTCGGTCGAGAAAGCGGGTTTGCCCTCGAAGGCATGGAGCGCCATGCCCTCGATCAGGTCGCCGAGCGACATATCAAGCTGTTCAGCCAGGCCTTTCAGCACCTTCAAAAGGCGCTTTTCGATCCTGACTCCGGTTTGGACGCGTTCAATGGGCTTGGACATATTTGGTACATATGTACCAAAATACCATAAGTCAACCGCATCCGCCAATCTGCCGGAACGCAGCGCGTGCCCGAACGATCTGGGCACAATGTAAGTGCGGGGCCGGCGCGGAAGACCGCGCCGAACCGGTCACTGCTGGATCGACGCCAGATATTCCGTCAATGCCAGGATGCGGAACCGCGCAAAGACACTGGCCTCGTCGGTGATGAACTCCGGGTTGGCCAGTTCTTCGCCGCGCGCAATGAAGCGGTTGCCCCAGACGGGCATCTCGCGATTTCCGTGTGCGCCGACCTGAGTCGACCCCTCGATCACGGAATATACCCTTGTGACCGGGAACACTCCGCCGTTGCCGCCTGATAGCATCGTAAGGTCCGGCAGTGCAGTCGACAGGTACCCTGCCATCGGCCCTCCGCCCTTGCCGTCTGCGCCGTGACAGGCGGCGCAACTGTTCATGAACTCGGACTCACCGACCGACTGGGCGGCCAGGACAGCGGGAACATGAACCGCCATGACCGCAACCAATACCAAACTGGATAGTCTCATCGTCTCCTCCCCGATTTCAATCCGTGGCCCAGTATCGCCATTCCAATGACGAGCCGCGTTGTTGCCCATCAATGCATGCCAACAAATTCGCGACCAGCTGCCAGCATACCATTGCAGTCCGGTCGTGCAGGAGACGTGAAGCATTACCGTTTGAGGGAGCTACTCGGTCACATCCCAGCCTTCAGCCGCGAGACGCAGGGCCTGTGCGAACATCGAGACCTGATATTTGACCATTGGATCGCAACGGGCAGCCTGACTACACTCGGCCGATCGCATTCCGTACTCGGCCTGATCACCAAGCTCCGCGTTGAAAAGCCTCAACGCAATCCTCCCGGAGCATCTGCCTTTATGTCTCGACGCGATGACTGAAATGATGAATTTGCCCGGCGCCATGGACGTAACGGTAAGCCCAGCCTCAGACGTCAGATACGTTTCGGACATCGTTTTGACTTCGCGGACGTTCGTCCAACAGCCATTTACCGCCTGGTCGTCAATGACGATTTCGACCGGGCCGAACCGTTCGGCTGTCATCTCGTTTGAAACCTTTTGGGACACGCCTTGTGCAGTTACCGGCTGGATGAGCAAGGCTGAACAGCACGCACCCCAAAGGAGCATCGACCTTACCATGATTGGCCTCCCTTTTTCGTTTCAGCGTCCCACAACAGCCGCCGGCACAACTTGACCCACATCATGCCAGCAGCGTCCTTGAGGGGCCTGTTCGGTCGTGCTTTGCAGTCCGCTCGGCAACATACCGGCACCCTAACCGCTTGCTGCATCGCCCGCGCTGTCCTAGATAGGCGAGAACCGAAGGACAGGAGAACTCATGCGCCGCGTCGTCATCACCGGGATCGGGATTATCTGCCCCATTGGAAATTCTGCCGCCGAAGTCGAAGCCAGCCTTCGTGCCGGCCGCTCGGGCATCGCCTTCGAGCCGAACTATGCCGAACACGGGTTCCGCAGCCAGATCGCGGGGATTCCGCAGATCGACCTGGCCGAGCATATCGACAAGCGCCAGCTTCGTTTCATGGGGCCGACCGCCGCCTATGCCTATCTGGCAATGGAGCAGGCTCTCGCCGATTCCGGCCTGGAGGAAGACGACATTTCGAACGAGCGGACCGGGTTGGTCGCGGGTTCGGGCGGTCCGTCGACGTCGAACTTCTTCAGCGCCCATAACACCGTGATCGAAAAGGGCGCGCCCAAGCGGATGGGTCCCTTCATGGTGACGCGCTGCATGTCGTCTACGGTTTCGGCCTGTCTGGCGACGCCGTTCAAGATCAAGGGTGTGAATTATTCGATCACCTCAGCCTGTTCGACAAGCGCGCATTGCATCGGCAACGGCGCGGAATTGATCCAGATGGGCAAGCAGGACATCGTCTTTGCCGGCGGCGGCGAAGAGGTCGACTGGACGCTTTCCTGCCTGTTCGACGCCATGGGCGCCATGTCGTCCAAGTACAACGACACCCCTACCGAGGCGGCCCGTGCCTTTGACGAAACCCGCGACGGGTTCGTGATTGGCGGCGGCGGCGGTATGGTCGTGCTGGAGGAATACGAGCACGCAAAGGCGCGTGGCGCGAAGATCTACGCCGAGGTGACGGGCTATGGCGCGACCTCGGACGGCTATGACATGGTTGCCCCCTCCGGCGAGGGCGGCGAGCGGTCGATGCGGCTGGCGGTTTCGACCATCGGCGACCGCAAGGTGGATTACGTCAACGCCCATGGCACCTCGACGCCCGTCGGCGACGTGACTGAGGTAGAGGCCGTGCGCCGTGTTCTGGGCGACGATCACGCACCAATTTCCTCAACCAAGTCGATGACCGGCCATTCCTTGGGTGCGGCCGGTGTGCACGAGGCGATCTATTCGCTGATCATGCTGGAAAAGGGGTTCATCGCGCCCTCGATCAACGTCAAGACGCTCGACCCCGCGATCCGTCCCGAAGAGATCGCGACCGAGATGGTCGAAACCGACCTGGACACGGTTCTGTCCAACAGCTTCGGCTTCGGCGGCACCAACGCTTCGCTCGTCATGTCCAAGGTTCACGGGTGACGCCATGGCCGACCTGATGAAGGGCAAACGCGGGTTGGTGATGGGCGTGGCGAACGAGCGCTCGATCGCCTGGGGCATTGCCAAAGCCCTGGCCGACGAGGGCGCTGAACTTGCCTTCACGTACCAGGGCGAAGGCTTTGGCAAACGGGTCGAGCCTTTGGCCGCCAGCGTTGGCAGCGACATCTTGGTCGACGTGGACGTGACCGACGAGGCCTCGATGGATCGCGCGTTCGCGGCATTGCAGGATCGTTGGGGGCGGCTGGATTTCGTCGTCCATGCTATCGCCTTTTCTGACAAGAACGAGCTGACGGGGCGTTTCGTGGATACGAGCCGCGAGAACTTCAAGAATTCGCTGGATATTTCCTGTTATTCGTTGGTCGACGTCGCGCGCCGCGCACGGCCCATGATGAGCGAAGGTGGCTCGATCATCACGCTGACCTACATGGGGTCGAACCGGGTCCAGCCGAATTACAACGTGATGGGCGTGGCCAAGGCAGCACTGGAAAGCGCAATGCGCTATCTGGCCAATGACCTCGGCCCCGAGGGCATTCGGGTGAATGCGATTTCTCCCGGCCCGATGAAGACGCTTGCCGGGGCGGCCATCGGCGGCGCGCGCAAGACCTTCAAGACGACCGAGGCCAACGCTCCGCTTCGCGCGAATGCAACGCTGGAGGCCGTAGGCGGCGCGGCTGTTTTCCTGGCCAGTGATCACGGAGCCTGCACCACGGGCGAGATCATCCACGTCGACGGCGGTTATCACGTGCTAGGCATGATGCAGTCGGAAAACCTCTGAAAATTTTTAGAATTGATCGGTATCAAGGCCGGGCGGTGCGCTCGGCCTTATACTTTGCGCGTGTCAAAAAAAGGAACGTGCAATGGACGGGACAGCGGCGAAGAAAACAGAGACCGGAAAAGAAAACGCAATGGTGCCGGTTCCAGACGTTGGGCCAATCTTTGACAACGGTCGCTATCCCTATTCAGAAAAGCTGGACCGCAAGACCTATGAGGCCGAGAAGGCCCAGTTGCAGGCCGAACTTCTAAAAGTTCAGATCTGGGCCCAAGAGACCGGACAAAAGTTCGTATTGTTATTCGAAGGCCGCGACGCTGCTGGCAAGGGTGGGACGATCAAACGTTTTACCGAACACCTGAACCCCCGCGCCGCGCGGGTCGTTGCACTGAACAAGCCGACGGATAAAGAAAAGGGCCAGTGGTATTTCCAGCGCTATGTCACCGAACTGCCCACGGTCGGGGAAATGGTGTTCTATGACCGGTCCTGGTACAACCGCGCAGGAGTCGAGCGTGTCATGGGGTTCTGTGAGCCGTTCGAGTATCTGGAGTTCATGCGCCAGACCCCCGATTTGGAGCGCATGATGGTGCGGTCCGGCATCCGGCTTTACAAGTACTGGTTCTCGGTCACCCGCGACGAACAGCGCCGCCGGTTCAAATCGCGCGAGAACGATCCGCTGAAGCGGTGGAAGCTGTCGCCAATCGACAAGGCGTCACTGGACAAATGGGACGACTATACCGAGGCGAAAGAGGCAATGCTGTTTTATACAGACACCGCCGATGCGCCCTGGACAATCATCAAGTCGGACGACAAGAAACGCGCTCGCCTGAACTGCATGCGCCATTTCCTGTCGTCCCTGGATTACCCCGGCAAGGACACCTCGATCGCAACACCGCCCGATCCGCGTATCGTGGGCAAGGCCGATCACGTCCTGCACAACACGGATCATATCCTTGCGACGGCCCTACACCCGGACACCCGCAAACGCGGCAAAGACTGAGGGAGTTTCACTCCTGTCTCTCTGATTGAGGCTCCGAAAGTTTTGTCTAAGAGAAAACCTGCGGGTACTCACAGCCAAAGTGTGCACCTGCTTCTTTTTGAAAATACTCTCCGGACGTTGCGAGGGGGTGGAAACTGGGGGTGACGGGGGTGCGGGGCTGGGCTATGAGACGTCTCCAACGGTTTCGGAGACAGTCATGGCGCGTATCCTCATCACATCGGCCCTGCCGTATATCAACGGGATCAAGCATCTGGGCAATCTTGTCGGCAGCCAGCTTCCGGCTGACCTATATGCCCGGTACATGCGCGCGCGGGGCCACGAGGTATTGTTCCTTTGCGCCACCGATGAACACGGCACGCCTGCGGAAATCGCCGCGGGCAAGGCGGGACAAGGTGTCGCTGAATATTGCGCTGAACTGCATGACGTGCAGGCCAAGATCGCAGAAGGCTTCGGTTTGTCGTTCGACCACTTCGGGCGTTCATCTTCGCCCGCCAACCACTGGCTGACCCAACATCTGGCTGGCCGGCTGGCCGATGCCGGGTTGATAGAGGAAGTGACCGAGAGCCAGGTCTATTCCAACGCCGACGGCCGCTTTCTGCCGGATCGGTATATCGAAGGCACCTGCCCCAATTGCGGCTATGACAGCGCGCGCGGCGACCAGTGTGACAACTGCACCAAACAGCTTGATCCGACCGATCTGATCGAACCGCACTCGACCCTGTCGGGTTCCACCGATCTCGAAGTCCGCGAGACCAAACACCTGTACCTGAAGCAGTCGCTGCTCAGCGAGCAGCTGTCCGACTGGATCGACAGCAAGACCGATTGGCCCATTCTGACGACCTCGATCGCCAAGAAGTGGCTGAACGACGGCGACGGGCTGCGCGACCGCGGCATCACCCGCGACCTGGACTGGGGCATTCCCGTCAAAAAGGGTGACGAGGATTGGCCGGGCATGGAGGGCAAGGTTTTCTACGTCTGGTTCGACGCCCCCATCGAATACATCGCCTGCGGCAAGGAATGGGCCGACGCGCGCGGCGCGCCGGACGCTGAATGGGAACGCTGGTGGCGCACCGACAAGGGTGCCGACGATGTCCGCTACGTCCAGTTCATGGGCAAGGACAACGTTCCCTTCCACACGCTTTCGTTCCCGGCAACGATGATTGGCTCCGGCGAACCGTGGAAAATGGTCGATTACATCAAGTCGTTCAACTATCTGAACTATGACGGCGGCCAGTTCTCGACCTCGCGCGGGCGCGGCATATTCCAGGATCAGGCTTTGGAAATCCTGCCTGCCGACTATTGGCGCTGGTGGCTTCTGTCCCATGCCCCCGAGTCATCGGACAGTGAATTCACATGGGAAAATTTCCAGCAATCGGTCAACAAGGACCTGGCCGACGTGCTGGGGAATTTCGTCAGCCGCGTGACCAAGTTCTGCCGTTCGAAGTTCGGTGAGGAGATCCCGGCCGGTGGCGACTGGGGTGCTGAAGAAGAGGCTTTGATCGAAAAGCTGGACGCTGGCTTGGCGGCCTACCAGGCGCAGATGGAAGCGATCGAGGTCCGCAAGGCCGCGTCCGAATTGCGCGCGCTGTGGGTCCTGGGCAACGAATACCTGCAATCGGCGGCGCCCTGGTCGGTCTTCAAGGAAGATCCCGACAAGGCGGCGGCGCAGGTGCGTTTGGCGCTGAACCTGATCCGAGTCTATGCGGTGATTTCTGCGCCCTTCATTCCCGAGGCTGCAGCGAGGATGCTGAGCGCGATGAACACGCTGGACACCGAATGGCCGGGCGACATGAAAGAGGCCCTATGCGCCCTGCCCGCCGGCCACGCCTTCTCGGTACCAGATGTTCTTTTTGCCAAAATCAGCGACGACGACCGCGAAAGCTGGCAGACCCGCTTTGCAGGCACCCGTTAAGTCATGGAAGGTTTCGGCCCAGCCACATTTGGCGCACTGAATGCCGAGGACTACGATCTGTTGCACGATCCCGGTACGACCGAAGCCACTGTCGCACTGATCTCGCGCCTGGCCGGTCAGGGGCGCATCCTAGAACTGGCCATTGGCTCCGGGCGCATCGCGCTACCCCTGGTCGAGCGTGGCCATGATGTATCGGGGGTCGAGGCCTCGCCCGAGATGGTGGCCAAGCTGCGCGAAAAGCCCGGCGCGGCAGACATCGAGATTGCCCTTGGCGACATGGCCGACGTCGGAATCGACGGACCGTTCGACCATGTTTTCCTGGTCTTCAACACCCTGTTCAACCTGACCAGCCAGGAGGCCCAGGTCCGGTGCTTTCGAAACGTAGCCAAGCGGCTTTCTAACAGCGGCAGCTTCCTGATCGAAACCTTTGTACCGGACCTCTCAGGGTTCGAAAACGGGCAAAGAACGCAGACCAAACGGCTGACCATGGACGAGGTCTGGCTGGAAGCCGCGACGCATGATCCTGTTCGCCAACTCCTGGAGTTCCAGCGCATCCGTATCTGCCAAGACACGATGAAACTGGTTCCGCTTCCCATGCGCTATGCTTGGCCTGCCGAAATCGATCTCATGGCCGAACTGGCTGGGCTGAAGCTGGCAAACCGCTGGGGCGGGTGGAACGGCGAGCGCTTCACGGCTGACAGCAAGATGCATGTGTCGGTCTATCGCAAAGAATAGGCGTCGCATTCAGCAAGGACGCGTGGGGCGGTACAGCCGATCCTTCGGCTGCACATGGCGCTGCTCTGGGCCGGGGCGCTGATCCTCGTGGTGGTGCCTTCGGGGTCTGATGCAACCGGGATCAGACGCAGAACCGCACTGACGCCGCGCAGGGAATCCTTTCGGGCGTTGCATCGACGAACAAGTCAATAGAGCGTGAGCCGCCGCCGCTCATTCGAACACGACAGGCGCCTGCCGTCTGCGGTTCACCGTCAGTTGAAAAACGTCGGGTCGGGCATAATGGCCGCAGGCGTCAAACTTGCGACGGGAACTGCGGGCGGCATCGACATCGATGTCCGTGATCAACAGTCCCTTTTCCCTGTGCATCGGCCCGGCCTGCGGTCCGCCGAACGGCTTGTACACGACCGCGTCGCCCGGGTTGATCCATTCGCCCGCATTGGGGAAAAGCTCGTCCCGGTATGGCAGTGTGTCTGGAATATCCGAGACCTCGATCGACGTGGCGCAGCCGACCACCCAGCAGCCGCCTTCACGGGCAATGTGCTGCATGGTGGCAAGCCAGGTGTCTCCGCTGTCCCAGGTCGGGGCCACGTATATATCGATGTTTTGGGCATAAAGCGCGGCGCGGGCCAACGGCATATAGTTTTCCCAGCATAGTAGCGCTCCAATACGCCCTACCGCTGTATCGACCACATTCAAGGTCGAACCGTCGCCAAACCCCCAGACCATGCGCTCGGGATTCGTCGGCATCAATTTCCGGTGGTTGTTCAAAATCGCTCCGTCAGCGTCGATGATGGCAACGCTGTTATAAAGCGTGCTCCCACTGACCGTGCCGTCCAGTTCCTGGTGGCCAAGTACGACGACGGTCCCGGCTTCCCTGGCGGCTTCCTGGACCGGGGCGAGGTCGTCCTTGGCCAAGTTTACCGAATTTGCCTGCGACAGGGCGAACAATTCATCGGTCTTGCCCATCCCTGCCCCCGGTGGCAAGCGCCAGACAAAGGTCGGATATCCCGGAAGCCACGCTTCGGGGAAAACAATCAGACCGCAGCCTTCACGCCCTGCCTCGTCGACCAACTCGACCGCGCGGTCGATGGACCTCGCCTTGTCCAAGTAGACCGGCGGCTGTTGTACGACTGCAATTTTCATACGAAGAACTCCCTGATCTTTGGGCAAGCCTAGGGGTGCAGGACCCATTATGCAAAGTTTTGCATTAATGAGCGCCCGCTGGATCGACCGGCGCACATCCACGCCGAAATACCTTTCGGGTCGTGGGCGGGCTTTGACGCACCCCCGCGACATCCCGACGCAAGGGCATTTCGCTGGCTTCCCGTGAGCGCTATCTGGGTCCAATGTTTTCCTCATGACGAAGTTGGACCCGATGTTTGATCAGTATGCCGAGCCATCAATGACCGAAACGCAGGACGAAGCCGAACGGCCGACCCGGCGTTCGATTTTCCGCGGATGGCGCAGACGCTGCCCGAAGTGCGGCCAAGGGCCGCTGATGAAGTCCTACCTAAAGGTCCGGGACAACTGTCCGGTCTGCGACGAGGAGCTTCATCATCATCGCGCCGACGACGGGCCTGCCTATCTCACGATTCTGATCGTTGGGCACATCATGGCGCCGACCATCCTGTGGACCTTTACAACCTTCCGCCCCGACCCCATGGTTCTGGCGACGGTCTTCACCGTCGGCTGCGTGGCTCTGTCCCTGTACATGTTGCCCCGGCTGAAAGGGGCGATCGTCGGCTTCCAATGGGCCAAGCGGATGCACGGGTTTGACCACGACTGACAAGAAGGACGTGCCGATCCGCGATGCGGCGACGGTGATCGTCGTGCGCGACCCCGGTGCCGACCCGAAAGTGCTGATGGGCCAGCGCGGCAAGACTGCGGCCTTCATGCCCGACAAATTCGTTTTTCCCGGCGGCGCGGTGGATGCCCGGGATGCCGATATCCCGCTGGCCGGTCCGCTGGAGGCCGGCTGCCGTGCGCGCCTGTCGACCCTGGCCGAGACCGCCGCGCCCGAGCAGCTGGCCGTCGCCGCCATCCGTGAGCTGTGGGAAGAAACCGGTCAGTGTCTTGGGCGCACCTCCCCGTGGAGCAATCCTCCCGCAGAATGGGCGGAATTTGCCGCACGAGGTCTAAGTCCGGATGCAGGTGCCCTCTCGTTCTTTTTTCGCGCACTGACGCCTCCAGGCCGCCCTCGCCGCTTTGACGCGCGGTTCTTCCTCGCCGACGCGGGAGCACTCGCCACGGACCCGGATGATTTCTCACAGGCCGAGGACGAGCTGTCCCACTTGCAGTGGGTGCCCCTTTCCCGCGTGCGCGACTTGGACTTGCCGTTCATCACACGGGTGGTGTTGGCCGAACTGACCAGCCATCTGCCGAACCTGGACGCGCCCGAACGCGTGCCATTCGTCAAAAACGACACGATCGACGGCAAGGTCGTCTGGCTTTAGGTCAGGAAGCCCACGGCCAGGATCGAAACCGCCAGCACGGCCATCCCGATCAGTTCGCGCCGCCGCAGGGTTTCGCGAAACCAAAGCGCGCCGACCATGAGCGAAAAGATCAGTTCGATCTGGCCGACGGCAAAAACGAATGCGGCGTTCATCAGCGAGAATGCGGCGAACCAGCTCCAGCTGCCGACAAGCGAAAACGCCGAGACGATCGAGGTTTGACGCCATGCTTTCAGCATTGCCCTGATCTGATCCGGTTCGCGCCAGGCCAGCCATAGACCAAGGACCAGCGTCTGCCATAACGCCACGACCGCCAACGTCACGCCACCGGTCAGGACCGGATCGCCTGTATTCAGCGCCAACGTGGCTCCACGATAGGCCACCGCCGAAAATGCAAACAGCACACCCGACAGGATTCCCATCCCAGCCGCGCGGTTGAACAGGCTGCCGCCCTCTGGCGGCTCGGACAGCATCAATACGCCGACAAGGCCAACCGCGATAGCCGCCGTCCCCCACCAGCTGATCACGTCGCCCAGCAGGATGAACCCGACAAGTGCCGTGAGAAGAACCTCGGTCTTTTTGAAAGTTATGCCGACAGCGAAGGCGCGCAGGCGAAACAGGCTGACTGTGCAGATCGTGGCGAGGATTTGAAAGACCCCGCCCAGCATCCCCCAGACCAAAAAAGCAATGGTGATCGTCGGCATCTCGGCCCCGCTCCATCGCCCATAGGCAAAGGCAAGGGCCAAAGCGGCCGGCCAGGACCAGAAGAACCGCGCCCAGGTCGCCGCCGCGGGGCCAAGTGCGCCGCCAGCCAGTACCTTTTGAACCGCAAAACGCACGGTCTGCGCGGCGGCGGCAAGGACGGCGAAAAAGATCCAGAGTTCCATGCCCTGCCCATGCCCCTACCCCGTACGTGACGCAAGCAATCTTTATCTTGCCTTAATACGCAACCGGCCCGGACTGGCCTGGCTAGCCCCTCCGCCAGAGCGGGTGTGCCACCGGGTCCTTGGCTTTGAACAGGTAACGACGGAAGATTTCCCCATACGAGCGGTAGAAGTATTCGCCATTCATCTTGAGGTATCGCGACCGGTTCTGCCGGAACAGGCGCGGAAGACGGTACCAGGGCACGTTCGGATGCATGTGGTGCACGATGTGCAAGTTGTTGTTCAGGAACAAAAGCGCCAGCGGCCCCCGGTCTTCGATGATGACCGAGCGGCTACGCGATTGTTCATGTGCTTGGTGTTCCAGGAAAGTGCGGATGCGCAAGAGTGCGAGGGCGATGTAGCAGGCGACAAGGTATGCCCAGACCGGCATCGGCGAGAAAACCACCACCGCCAGCACAGGCAGAACCGATACTACGTGCCACAACCAATCGCGAGAGACTTGGGGGGTGTGGCGCCGTTTGAACTCGGCGATCAGGAAGACAGCCGTGCCAATCGCCGGGCCGATGATGAGACGGCCAGCCAGCGTGTTGTTGGCCTTGAGCACCTCCTTGAGCGGAAGCGGCAGACGATCGAACTGGCCCCCATCCATGAAGTTGGATTCCGGGTCGTCGTAGGGGTCGGTCAGCTCGCAGTCGCGGTGGTGAGCCAGGTGCGTGGCTCGAAACCTGAGGTAGGGGATGACAAGGGTCAGGGGCACCCCGGCCACGAGTGTGTTGATCCATTGGCGCTGAAAGGGGTGTCCGTGAATCGCCTCGTGCTGCAGCGACGAGTGCTGCGCAATGGAAATTCCGGCAAAGATTACAGCAAGCAGCGGGGCCATGGGCCAGAGCCAAAATAGCGCCAACGCCCAAGCCGTATAGGTCAGCGCGAAAAGTGCCAGTGTCGGCCATTCGATGCGGGTACTCATTTCGGGCGGTCCATGGTGTCACATGCGTCTTCACAAATACGTGACACTTGCCCAAGAGGCCGACCATTCTGTATGTAGGCAACATTAATCCCGCATAGGTGATAAAATTCACCAATAGGTGATAAAATGGACAAAAGAGATCGTGCCCGCCTTTTCCGAACACGCCTGAGCGAAGCCATGGCCGTGCGCGCCGAGACGCAGTCGGGGCTGGCGCGTGCCGTGGGCGTGGACCGCTCGACGATTTCCCAGCTGTTGGGACGGGACACCGCCCGGCTTCCAAATGCCCAGGTCGTGGCAGAATGCGCGGCAGCGCTCGGGGTGTCCGGCGACTGGCTATTGGGCTTGTCGGATCTGCCTGAGCAGGCATCGCAGCTTTTGGCCGCGGCCATGCAGGTCTCGCCTGCCGAACGCGCGCCGATCGACGATCAGATCCTGAACTGGCACCGCGAGGCGGCGGGTTACAAGATCCGTCACGTGCCAGCCACCCTGCCCGACATGCTGAAGACCGAGGACCTGCTTCGCTGGGAATACGCCCCTCACCTGGGCCGAACGACTGAGCAGGCCATCGGCGCAAGCCGCGACTGGATCGCGGACATGCGCCAGTCGATGTCGGATTACGAGATCGCAATGCCTTTGTTCATCGTCGACAGTCTGGTCTCGGCGACCGGATACTACCGCGACCTGCCCGAGGAAATACGCGTGGCACAGATCGACCACCTTATTGCGCTGCACGATCAGTTCTATCCGTCGTTGAGGGTGTTCCTTTTCGATGCCCGTCGGCTATGGTCGTCGGCACTAACGATTTTCGGCCCTTTGATCGGAGTTCTTTACCTGGGCCAGCAGCACCTGGCATTTCGCGATCGCGAAAGGGTGCGCCACCTGACGGAACATTTCGACGGGCTGGTTCGTGAAGCCTCGGTCTCGGCGCGCGACTGGCCCGATTACCTGGCAAGGTTGGACGGACGTACAGGCTAGGTAAATCGGGCGCCTCGGCTGAGGGCCTCGTTGTTTCCGGCCCCAGCGACGGGCACGAGGGCAAGCGCGGCGGCGAATACGGCCAGTGTTTCGGTCGCACCGGCGCGCAACGATTCGTCATTCTTCTGGCTGACGTCCAATGACAGGCCGCCCCCTGGACTTTCTTGAACGCGCATCACCTGTGCTGGTCGTATCGCGCAACCCTGGATCGCGTCGATTTCCAGTTCGCGCGAGCCAACCGCGACCACCGCCTCACGCGGCGCCTCGGCCTGAATCCTCTGCAGAACCATCTGGATCAGTTCAAGCCTCTCGGGCAGGCAACAGATCACCCAATCGGCGCGCCGCACAGTGGCAGAGATTGTCTTTTGGCGTCGAATGCCAGGGCCCGGAACAGCGATACGATCATCGGGGTCGAAGGCCGAAACCTCCCAGCCCGCGCGCGCAGCGGCTTCACACCAGCGCAGGCCGCGACTTCCGAGCCCCAGGATGGCGACGCGGCGGCTCATGGGGCCACCTGCGGGGTCATCCGCAGCTGCGAAAGGTCATAGCCGTTAAAGGCCAACACCTCGCGCGCCGCCTTGAGCCGGTCGGTCGGGATTTGCGGATCGCGGTTCAAAATCCATCCTGCGCGGCCCGAAGGCACCCCGACTACAGCCGTTCGATATCCCTCATCGACCCAAAGAACCCAGTAGTCCGCCGTAACGGGCACACCGTCGAGTTCAACTTTCAAACGGCCCGGACCGTCAATGCGCGCCGTACCGGCAATCGTGCTCGGTCCGTCAGGCTTTTGGCAGGCATTCAGCACAGAAAGCGTCGCGGGATCCGTCACCGCGTAATCAGCGGTGGTCTGGCTGCAACCGGATTGAAACGGCGCCGGGAAACTTGCTATTTCATACCAACGTCCGGCATAGCGCTCAGGGTCGAAAACTGCCATTGACGTCATTTGAACCGAACTGTCCCGGTAGCCTGTTCCGCAGGCCGCCAGCGTCAGTGCAAGGATGACAAGAACCGCCCGCGTCATTCGATGCAAAGGGTTTGCGGCACGCCGGAGTTCGACAGCACCTGGTGGCACCCGTAAAAGGGCTTGATCGGCGAGCAAGTACGCGAACGGGCGAGGCAGAGGCCTTCGCAATCCCGGCCCGTCGAGCAGGTCTTGTTGGCGTCGAACAGCGTGCGATAGCAAACGTAGGTCGCCTTGTTCGCGGCAAGGCCCCAACGACCCCCGTCCTTTTCACAGGCGTCGCGCTGAATCTTCAGCAAGTCAGGAAACACGGTCTGATCTTCGGACGGATTGGGGCCGTCCTCCTGGCACGCGGCCAGGATGATAAAGAAAACGGCTGCGACCGAAACGCGACGCAGTGCAGACATCAGTGCCTCCCCAAAGGCTCCCCCTTAGCGCGAACCCTAGTAAGCCCTTTTGCGGGCGGCAAGCGGCGCCTACTGTCAGTAAGGCATCGGATGGATGCGGTGTGCTTTTGAAACCTCATTCAGCACATCGTCGGCCAGGGTTACGTCCAGTCCGGCGATGATACGGTCCAGTTGTTCGACCGTCGTCGCGCCGAAGATCGGGATCACCGGGAACGGCCGTTGGCTTGTCCAGGCCAGCGCCATGTGTACCGGGTCCAGACCGTGGTT
Source organism: Silicimonas sp. (assembly GCA_050290245.1). Classification (GTDB taxonomy): domain Bacteria; phylum Pseudomonadota; class Alphaproteobacteria; order Rhodobacterales; family Rhodobacteraceae; genus JBNKHH01. Next base: position 74,009 of record JBNKHH010000059.1, on the reverse strand, counting down.
CTCGGCAATATCCAGATAGGCGGCGGTGGCGGCAAATGCGTTATCGGTCTTGCGCCCGCCCAGGTCGCCATTGATGTCCATGCGCGAGCCCTGGGGCACCCGGCCGTCCTGGTATTTGCCCGTCAAAAGACCGGCAGCCAGAGGTGAATATGCCAGAAGCGTGACGTCTTCATGATGGCCAAGCTCAGCCATGTCCGTGTCATAGAGGCGGCAGAGCAGAGAGTACTCGTTCTGGATAGTCGAAACGCGGGGTCCGCCGGTCTTTTCCGCCGCGGCATTCCAGTTCATCGTGCCCCAGGCCGTTTCGTTCGACAGGCCAAAGGCGCGGATCTTGCCCTCTGTCACAAGGTCGCCCAGCACTTCCATGGTTGCATCCATATTGTCGCGTATCTCGGCGCGCGACGGCTGCTTGGACGGGTCGAACGTCCAGTTGCGGCGGAAGCTGTAGTGGGGCCGGTTTGGCCAGTGGAACTGGTACAGGTCGATGTAATCCGTGCGCAGACGCGCGAGGCTTTCTTCCACCGTCGCACGCACCGTATCGGGGCCGATTCCGCGCCCCTCGCGCGTGCCGTCTCGCTGCCCTGCGTGCTTGGTGGCGATAACCCAGTCGTCGCGGCGCCCCGACCTGGCTATCCAGTTGCCAATGATAGTCTCGGTAACGCCCATGGTTTCTGTGCGGACCGGGTTCACCGGGTACATCTCGGCCGTATCCATGAAGGTGATGCCCGCATCTATTGCCCGGTCGATCTGGGCGTGGGCCTCGGCCTCGTCGGTCTGCGTTCCGTAGGTCATCGTTCCCAGGCAATAATTCGTAACCTCGATACCGGTCCGGCCAAGTTCAACCTTTTTCACGCGTTAGTCTCCCTGAAAGTCTGGGTACACCTAGCGGCGAGGCCGGGAATGACAACCCCCAAGAACACAAAGGGCTTTTGCGTGGTTCAGATCGGTCGCCGCTATCGCGACAGTATCCGGTCGTAGGCCGCTACGACGAGGTCAGCCATGTTCCGGCCCCTGAAGCCCTGGATCATGCGTGCGTCGAAAAGATCGGGGCGCGCGGCGAGGCGCGGATCGCCGTGGCTGGCTCCGTCCGACAGCGCATCGAATGTCGCACTCCATCCCCCCATGATCCATGTCATGTCGCAATAGGGCGTGTCGGTCGCCAAGGCGAGGTTGTTGCAGAACGGCGGGCCGGCGTCGGCATAGGTGACCAGGTCGCTGACAAGATGGGCGTCACGCTTGGCACTGATCGGATAGAAAATGTTGGGATGTTCAAGACCTGCGGTGCGGGCAGTCTGGTAGGTCTCTTCCGAGTCGACAAAGTGCCCGCCCCCGCCGCCCATATGGACGGCGATGACCGGGTGGTTGGGGTGGCGCCCGGCAACCTCGACGAGACCGGAGGTCGGGGTATAGGGCGTGTCGGCCCCGAAATGAAACGCGGGCACCGCCCCCAGATCCACGATGGTATCGACTACCTCCATGACCATGTCGGAATCGATCGGATAGGCGTTCTGGGCCGGGTTCATTTTGACGACAGGCATGGCGAGATCGCGCACGCAGTGTTCAGCGAGACGGCAGGCCGCCTGAACCCCCAGAGCCTTGGGATCGGTCCAACCAGCCGGGATCACGCGGTCGGGATGGGCGTTGGCCAGCGCGCCAATGCGGTCGTTGGCGCCGGCAAGACGGGCTGCATTCTCGCCCTCGTCATTGCCGTAGGGCAGCATCGCCGGGTTCTGCCAGCACAACGCCATGTCCACGCCAGCCCGGTCCATGGTTGCGAGGAGGTCTTCGGAAAGAACGGGCCTTCCATGGAAATAGTTCGGATCGCTCTCGATCCGGTGCGCCACGTCGGGCGGGAGCGCCGCGCGGTCCGTGGGATGGACATCCGCGTCGATGGTCAGCCGCTGGCGGTTGTCACGCAGGTACTGGCGTCGGTCGTTCATGCGGGCGGCGGTATTCTTGGGAAGGATCATGTGGGTCCCCTTTGGCTGTGATCTTGGCGGCGGACTGAGGTTTGGGCAATCGGCAATCCGCATTGAGAACAAGAAGCGAACATGATATCGTGTTCTCATGCCCGAAACTGCCAGCGCCGCCCACCTTCTGACCCGCAAGAGCCATCGCCGCCGCACGGCAGACGGGGTGCGGTTCCTTGAGGATCTGAGCCTTGAACGGACGCGGGTGCACGAGGCCTGCGGCCTGGCGCGGCGGCGGCTGGCCTTGATGGTGGCGGGCGCGTTGACAGGGCCGGTGTTCTGGATTCGCCCGTTCTGGGTGCCGGGTCAGTTGAACCCCGAGGGCATGGCCGGGCTGGCCGATCCGGGGAGGTTTGTGTTTCTGTCACCCAAGCGGCCCGAAGATTTGCTGTGGACGATGGAAGAGACCCTGCGGGCGGGGCTGGTGCCACTGGTGGTGGCCGACCTGCCCAATCCCCCCGGCCTGACGGCGGTCCGGCGATTGCACCTGGCGGCCGAAACGGGAGCCGCAGAGGGTAAGGTCGCGCCCTTGGGGTTGATCCTGACACCTGGTTCAGGCGGCGCGCCGGGGGTCGAAACGCGCTGGTCGCTTCTGCCGACCCATGGCGATAAAGGAAGCGAAAGCTGGGATCTGACCCGCCTGCGCGCCCGGATGCAGCCCGAGAAACGCTGGCGGATGGTCAGCGAAAAGGGCGTCGCCAGGCTGGCCCCGACGACGCCCTGAGAGATAGCCTATTCGCTACGCGCCGCCGCGTTCGCTGCGTTCGCCGCCACAAGAGCATTCCAGCCCGCGGTAAAGCCCGCGAGCGAAACGGTCAGATTGACACGCTGGTCGGGTGCGGCGGCCGGAACGATGGCGACCGTCGCCACGGCCCCTTTGCGGAAGGCATCAAGATCCTCTTCGGCAAAGCCAAGACGCGCGTGACAGCCTTTGCGGCTGCAATAGGCAAAAGGATAGACCTTCGATGCTCCGGTATCGACGGCCATGCGCAGGTTCGCAGTCAACAGGGTCTCAAGCGGAGTGATAACGGTTGCGCCGCCCACGGCTTTGCCATCGCCCGAAACGGTGAACATGCTGATCTCGGAAACCGCGTTGCCATTGTCATCTTTCAAAAGCTGGTAGAGCTGGCACGGGTCCTTGCCTTCTTCGGTCTTGACGCAGCGCAGCTGCCAGTCGGAAAAGCTTTCAGCCACATAGACCGATCCAACTTCGGACGTGCCCATCGACAGGCCGTTGTCAGAAGGTTCCGCAGAGGAAGTCTGGTCCTGGGATTCGGTCGCGTTCGGCGTCTCAGCCGTGGAATCTTGCGCAAACATCGCCTGCGGCAGTGCCAGCAGGATCAACGTGGCAAAGGTCTTGAAGATTGAACTCATCGGGTCCTCGGAAAAATCAGGGTTTTGCAGCCGTCTATCATGGTCGGATCAAGATGTCAGTGCGACCACCGGCCCCCCAAGCAAACCTTTGCTCAAAAAGAAAAGGACCCCAAAAGGTCCTTTTCCTGTTCACTCCCTGCTGGACTGGCCAGCTTATATTGTGGGCGGAAGCTAAGCGCAGTTTTTCGACCCGTCAACAGGGATTCCGTCAGAAAACATGCGGCCCCGCAGAAACTTACCAAGGACAAGGAAAAAAGCCGCGCCTTTCGGCGCGGCCAGTCAACAGGGAGGAAGTAAGTCCCGCCCAACCAGAAACTGAACGGGACGAGAGAAGACTGGCACATAATAGTTAACAAGCTATTCTCACCCCAATTTTTACAAGTATCGCGACAAGGGACGGAAAAGTGTCAGACACGATATTCATCGGCGGCGGAGGCCCGGAATACGGCGTAAAACAATCCATGCTGTTGAAATATGCCAACCGGCACGGGCTGGTCGCCGGTGCGACCGGCACCGGCAAAACCGTCACCCTTCAGATCATGGCCGAAGGATTCTCGGCCCGGGGCGTGCCGGTCTTCCTGTCTGACGTGAAGGGCGACTTGTCGGGGCTGGCCGCCGCGGGCCGCGAGGACTTCAAGCTGCACGACGCCTTCAAGAAGCGCGCGGGCACCATCGGGTTCGACGACTATTCCTACAACAATTTCCCCGTGACCTTCTGGGATCTATTCGGCGAACAGGGCCACCCGGTGCGCACGACGGTGTCGGAGATGGGGCCCCTTCTGCTGTCCCGCCTGCTGGAGCTGACCGAAGCGCAGGAGGGTGTTTTGAACATTGCTTTCCGCGTCGCCGACGAGGAGGGTTTGCCGCTCTTGGACCTGAGGGACCTGCAGTCCATGCTGGTCTGGGTGGGCGAGAACCGCGAGACGATCTCCCTGAGGTACGGCAACATCTCGACCGCCTCCGTCGGAGCCATCCAGCGACAGCTTCTCGTATTGGAAAACCAGGGCGCAACACAGTTCTTCGGTGAGCCGGCGCTGGAATTGTCCGATATCATGCGCACCGATGCGGACGGGCGCGGACGCATCAATATCCTGGCCGCCGACAAGCTGATGTCGTCACCCAGGCTCTATGCGACGTCCTTGTTGTGGCTATTGTCGGAACTGTTCGAGGAGCTTCCCGAGGTCGGCGACCCCGACAAGCCGAAGCTGGTGTTCTTTTTCGACGAGGCGCACCTGCTGTTCGACGATGCCCCGAAGGCCCTGATCGACAAAGTGGAACAGGTTGCGCGACTGATCCGCTCGAAAGGTGTGGGTGTCTATTTCGTCACCCAGAATCCCGCCGACGTACCAGAGGACATCCTGGGCCAGCTTGGCAACCGGGTGCAACACGCGTTGAGGGCCTTCACGCCGAGGGACCAGAAGAACCTGAAACGCGCCGCCGAAACCTATCGTACCAATCCGCGGTTCTCGACCGAACAGGCAATCCGCGAAGTCGGCGTCGGCGAGGCCGTGACATCAATGCTGGAAGCCAAGGGCGCCCCGGGCATGGTTGAGCGCACATTGATCCGCCCGCCCTCGTCCCAGCTTGGGCCGATTTCGGGTGACGAACGCAGAACCGCGATCGACACCTCTCCGGTGGCTGGCAAATACGAGGCGCTGAGAGACCGGGAAAGCGCCTATGAAATCCTGGCAAAACGGGCCGCAGAGGCGGCCCGCGAGGCCGAGGAAGCCGAACGTCTTGAGGAAGAGGCCGAGGAAAATGAACGCGAGTTCAAAAAGGCCCGGCGCTACGACGGCAAGGACGTGGGACGCTCGACGTCGCGTCGGTCGTCCCGCGACGACGGCCTTGGCGACAAGCTGACTGAGATGGTCGTAAAGGAGCTGACCGGCACCACGGGAAGGCGCATCGTGCGCGGCATTCTGGGCGGGCTGTTCAAGGGTCGGTAAGGCCAAACCGGGGTTCTACCCCGGAATTCGGGATACCCGACCCAGGAAGCAAGACCATTCAGACCAAATTTGCCTTCTTCTTTCCAGGAATACTCCGGGGTGGTCCGGAGGGGCAGGCCCCGCCGGCGGACCCGGCCGGTGACACTGGCAGAACGCCCGCTTTCGTGGCATGACCGCGTGGACGCATTTCAAGGAGGTCTGACGGTGGCATTCGGCAAGGGACATCACTTGAGCCTGATCGACGGCTCGGCCTTCATTTTCCGCGCCTATCACGCCCTGCCCCCCCTCACGCGCAAATCCGACGGGCTGCCGGTCGGGGCGGTGTCGGGGTTCGTCAATATGATCTGGAAGCTGGTCGAGGACAACAAGGGACCGGATGCGCCAACCCATGTTGCGGTGGTGTTCGACAAGGGCTCGCATACCTTCCGCAACGATCTCTATGATCAATACAAGGCCAACCGGGACGAAATGCCCGAGGACCTTCGCCCCCAGATGCCGCTGACGCGCGAGGCGACCCGGGCTTTCAACATCGCCTGCCTGGAACAGGAGGGATTTGAAGCCGACGACATCATCGCGACGTTGGCATGCAAGGCGCGTGACGCTGGCGGCCGGGTAACGATCGTGTCGTCGGACAAGGACCTGATGCAGCTCGTGGGTGGCGGGGTCGAAATGTATGACGCCATGAAGAACACGCGCATCGGGCGCGAAGGTGTTGAGGCGAAGTTCGGCGTGCCGCCGGAAAAGGTGGTTGACGTACAGGCCCTGGCCGGTGACAGCGTCGACAACATTCCCGGTGCGCCCGGGATCGGGGTCAAGACCGCTGCCCTTCTGATCAACGAGTATGGTGATCTCGACACGCTCCTTGAGCGCGCCGCAGAAATCAAACAGCCCAAACGCCGACAGACCCTGATCGAAAATGCCGACCAGATCCGGCTGTCGCGTCAGTTGGTCACGCTCGATTGCGACATGGAGCTGGACTACGACCTTGACTCGCTAGAGGTTCAAGAACCCATCGCCGACGACTTGCTCGCCTTTCTTGGCCAGATGGAATTTCGCACGATTACAAAACGCGTGGCCGACGCGCTTGGAGCGGAACTGCCCGCGGCCGCCGAGCCGGCAGCGGCCGAGACCGCGGGCGACCGGGATGATCAGACACCGGACGCCCTGCCGTTTGATATCGGCTCTTATGAACGCGTTTCGGATTTGGCCTCCCTGGACGGTTGGCTGGCGCGGGCCCGCGAACGAGGATGGGTCGCGGTGGACACCGAGACCACGGGGCTGAACGAGATGGTCGCCGAGTTGGTCGGCGTGTCGCTTGCCGTCGAGCCTGGCGCGGCCTGCTACATTCCGCTGACTCACAAGAGTTCGGCCCAAGATGACCTGTTCGGCACCGGCGAACTGGCCGAAGGTCAGATCGGATTGGACCAGGCCCTGGCGGCGCTGAAGCCGATTCTGGAAGACCCGTCGATCCTGAAGATCGGCCAGAACATGAAGTACGACGCGAAGATCTTCGCGCGCTACGGCATCGAGGTCGCCCCGATCGATGACACGTTGCTGATGAGCTATGCGATGAATGCCGGGCTTCACAATCACGGCATGGACACGCTGTCAGACCGCTATCTTGCGCACCAGCCGATTGAGATAAAATCGCTTCTGGGCACAGGAAAAAGCCAGATCACCTTTGATCGCGTGCCTATTGACGAGGCTGTCAAGTACGCCGCCGAAGATGCCGACATCACCCTGCGGCTGTGGCAGCTTTTCAAGCCGCAACTTCACCGTAAGCAGGTGACGACCGTCTATGAAACATTGGAACGTCCACTGGTGCCCGTTCTGGCCGAAATGGAGATGGCGGGGATCAAGGTCGATCGGGATGTTCTGTCGCGCATGTCCAACGCCTTTGCCCAGAAAATGGCCCAGCTCGAAGACGAAATCCACGAGATGGCGGGACAGAAATTCAATGTCGGATCGCCCGCGCAGGTGGGCGAAATTCTGTTCGATGTCATGGGTTTGCCCGGCGGCAAAAAAGGCAAGAACGGTAAGTACTCGACCCCGGCAGATGTTCTCGAAGATTTGGCGACAGAGCATGAATTGCCCGGCCGCATTCTGGATTACCGGCAGGTGCAAAAGCTGAAGTCGACGTATACCGACGCGCTTCAGGATCACATCAACATCGACACAGGCCGGGTGCACACGTCGTACAGCATCGCTGGCGCGAATACGGGCCGCCTGGCTTCGACTGATCCGAACCTTCAGAATATTCCCGTGCGCACCGAGGAAGGCCGCCGTATCCGCGAGGCCTTCATCGCGACGCCCGGGCACACTCTGGTCAGCCTCGACTACAGCCAGATCGAGCTCCGCATCCTCGCCCATATCGCCGATATCGAGTCGCTGAAGCAGGCCTTCCGCGAGGGTCAGGACATCCACGCCGCGACGGCCTCCGAGATGTTCAACGTGCCGCTGGACCAGATGACACCCGAAGTGCGGCGCCAGGCCAAGGCGATCAATTTCGGCGTGATCTATGGCATCTCCGGTTTTGGCCTTGCGCGCAACCTGCGCATTCCGCGCAAAGAGGCGCAGGAGTTTATCGACCGCTACTTCGAGCGTTTCCCCGGCATCCGCGCCTATATGGATCAGACAGTCGAATTCGCGAAAGAGCACGGATTCGTACAGACCTTGTTCGGTCGAAAGATCCACACTCCTGAAATTGCCGACCGTGGGCCGCGGGCCGGTTTTGCACGACGGGCCGCGATCAACGCGCCCATCCAGGGCACCGCCGCCGACGTGATCCGCCGAGCGATGATCCGCATGCCGGATGCCATCAGGGGATTGCCCGCAAGGATGCTGCTACAGGTCCACGACGAGTTATTGTTCGAGGTCGAGGACGGCGCTGTCGACGATCTGATCGGGACGGCGCGCGTCGTGATGGAGAGTGCTTCGATGCCCGCGATTCAACTTGCTGTGCCCCTGATCGTGGACGCTGGCAAGGGCCGAAACTGGGCCGAAGCGCACTGATTCTCGATCAGAATTGCAGAGTGCAAGAGCACCCTGTCTTTGCGCGCGCCTCGTTTCCCTTTCTTCAACAGAGTGTTACCAACAAAATCTGGCCATAATCTCGATACCATCTTGACAAAATCTGCACATTTGCTGCACATTAGGGTCAGTGAAGGGTGGCGGGTGCGTTGCAAGTGAATTGAGTTTTAAAATTTATCCGTCCGATCAAACGGCCTGCTGCCGCAGGCCGTTTTTTCGTGCACAGGCGCTGCTCGGCACAACACTTGCCAAATCTTGGGGAACTCCGCCTAATGCGGGTCACGAGTTTCAGGATGCAGCACCCTTCACGATGACTTCCGGCACTCGCCCGATCAAGGGCACGCGCAAGATGATCGCTAACATGACCCCGGTTCTCCAGCCGGGGACATTCGTATTCTGTTCGATGCTGCACAACGAAGATGCTGCGGCGGCCGCGACCTTTGCGCGGGCCACGTTTGTCGAGGACGAAGGCCTTTCCCTGATCCTGCCCAAGGCCGACGCCGACCGGCTGGACCTGAACTATGACGCCCCGATGAAACAGATTACTTTGATGGTCTATTCGTCCGTCTCGGGCGTGGCGCTGACGGCGGCCGTGGCAACCGAGCTGGCCCGCAGGAAGATTCCCGCCAACGTCGTGGCTGCGAGCCATCACGATCACATCTTCGTCCCGTCGAAACAGGCTGAGGAAGCGGTCGAGCTGCTACGCGCGTTGCAGACGCGGGCCCAGCAGGACAAATGACCCGCAACGACCGGGCGCACGTCGAAGTTGCCTCTATTGCCGATCTGCGCGATTGGCTCGCTGCAAACCACGCCACGCATGACCCGGTTTGGCTGGTCACCTTCAAAAAGGGCCATCGCGATTTCCTGTCCTGGGGCGAGGCTGTGGAAGAGCTGATCTGCTGGGGCTGGGTCGACAGCATGGTTCGGGCGCTGGACGATCGCCGCACGATGCACATGATCGGTCCTCGCCGGGAAAATGCGACCTGGTCCGCAGTGAACAAAAAGATCGTCGCCGACATGCGCGCCGCAGGCAGGATGCAGCCTGCCGGAGAGGCATTGGTAGAAGCGGCCAAGGCCAACGGGATGTGGACGTTTCTGGACGACGTGGATCGGTTGGAGGTGCCAGCAGACCTTGACCTTGCGCTTGGCGGAGCACGCGACGCGTGGGATGGCTGGACACGTTCGGTCCGGCGCGACTGGCTGTTGAAGATCAAATCCACCAAGACAGAGGCGACACGCGCCAAACATATCGCGGCCTGCGTCGAGGCCGCGCGCAGAGGCTGAGCGTTGCCGTTACGGCCTTCGTGCGAACAGACGCACGAGGACCATGGCGATGACAGCACCAGCGGCGTTGAAACACAGATCCAAGGCTGTGTTGTAATAGCCACCCACATTGGTGTCCGGCACGGCCAGAACCGCGGTGAACTCTATGATTTCGTTCGTTGCTCCCAGACCCATTGAGGCCAGCGCTGAGTAGACATAGGCGGTCCAGCTGCCCCGCGTCCCGGGGTAATGCCGCGTGATCAGGTGGTGCAAAAGCCAGGCGGTGACGGCAAACCCGTAGGCATGGACCACCTGGTCGTATTTGAGGATGTAGTATTGCTCGGTCTCGATCACATCCACGAGGTGCAGGTTGTACAGAACCGATCCATTGACCGGCACGCCACCTCCCGCCATGTGGGCCAGCCCCCAGACCGTAAGCGCCCACAGCATGACGGACGGATATTCGGCTTTCCTGAGCGACAAGGCGACAAGACCGATCAGGATGGCCATCGTCACGATGTAGACAATGAACTCATAGTTCCCGATCGACAGAAACCAGACGGTGAAACCAAGAACGTAGGCCAACGTGAACAGGCCAACCGTTTTTTCGGCGCCCGTGGGTGCAATGCGTGTCATGACGTCACTTGACCCCGAAGGCGCAATTTTGGCAAGCGCCACGACCATTTCGCTGAGGGAAATTGCGCAATCGCCCTTCCCCCCGGCCCGCCTGTCTTTTATGAGACCCGCAAAGCCAGAGGGGACATCATGCAAGAACCCGAGATCACCGAAGACGTCATCGCAGCGCACGGTTTCACGCCCGACGAATATGCCGAAGTGATCCGAATTCTGAACCGGGATCCCACTTTCACCGAGATGGGCATCTTCTCGGCCATGTGGAACGAGCACTGTTCCTATAAATCTTCCAAGAAATGGCTGCGCACCCTGCCGACCGAAGGCCCCCAGGTGATCTGCGGACCAGGCGAAAACGCGGGCGTTGTCGACATCGGCGACGGCCAGGCGGTGATCTTCAAGATGGAAAGCCACAACCACCCCTCGTACATCGAGCCATACCAGGGCGCGGCGACCGGCGTGGGCGGCATCCTGCGCGACGTCTTCACCATGGGAGCGCGGCCAATAGCGGCGATGAACTCGCTGTCGTTCGGCGAGCCGTCGCACCCAAAGACCAAGCGTCTGGTTTCGGGCGTGGTCGAGGGCATCGGCGGCTATGGCAACGCCTTCGGCGTGCCGACGGTGGGTGGCGAAGTGCGTTTTCACAAGGCCTATAACGGCAACTGTCTGGTCAATGCCTTTGCGGCAGGCCTGGCCGATGCCGACAAGATTTTCTATTCGGCCGCCTCGGGAGTCGGCATGCCTGTCGTCTACCTCGGCGCCAAGACTGGTCGGGACGGTGTCGGCGGTGCGACCATGGCGTCGGCCGAGTTCGACGACACCATCGAGGAAAAGCGCCCGACGGTTCAGGTCGGCGACCCCTTCACCGAAAAGCGCCTTTTGGAGGCCTGTCTTGAGCTGATGCAAACCGGTGCCGTGATCTCGATCCAGGACATGGGGGCCGCCGGCCTGACCTGTTCCGCGGTCGAGATGGGTGACAAGGGCGGCCTTGGCGTTCGGCTGAACCTCGACCAGGTGCCGCAGCGCGAAGAAAACATGACCGCCTATGAAATGATGCTCTCGGAAAGCCAGGAGCGGATGCTCATGGTGCTGAACCCCGAGTTGGAGGATGTCGCCAAGGCAATCTTTGACAAGTGGGACCTGGATTTCGCCATCGTCGGCGAAACCATCGCCGAGGATCGTTTCCTGGTTCTGCACGGCAACGAAACCGTGGCCGATCTGCCGCTGTCGAAACTCTCGTCGACCGCCCCGGAATACGACCGGCCGCATGTGGCGACCGCGCCGGCAACGCCCTTTGCCGAGACTCTCGAGATCGGCGCCATTGATGCACTGAAGGCGTTGATCGGCTCGCCCAACTATGCCCGCAAGCAGTGGGTCTGGCAGCAGTACGACAGCCAGGTCATGGCCGATACCGTGCAGCGCCCCGGCCTGGGGGCTGGTATCGTGCGTGTCCACGGCACCAACAAAATGCTGGCTTTCACTTCGGACGTGACGCCGCGCTATGTCCGGGCAAACCCGGTCGAGGGCGGCAAGCAGGCGGTAGCCGAGGCTTATCGCAACCTCTGTGCATCCGGCGCAAAGCCCTTGGCTTCGACCGACAACCTGAACTTCGGCAACCCCGAAAAACCCGAGATCATGGGCCAGTTCGTCGGTGCGATCAAAGGCATCGGCGCGGCCTGTGCGGCGCTGGACATGCCAATCGTGTCAGGCAACGTGTCGCTGTATAATGAAACCGACGGCAGCGCGATCCTGCCTACGCCAACCATTGGCGCGGTCGGGCTGATCGCCTCGGCGGACGATTTGATCGCAGGTACGGCCCAGGACGGCGACTGGCTGCTTCTGGTCGGCGAAACCAGGGGCCACCTTGGCCAATCAGCCCTTCTGGCCGAAGCCTTCGGTCGTGAGGAAGGTGATGCCCCCGCCGTCGATCTGGAAACCGAACGTCGGAACGGCGAATTCATTCGCGCAAATGCCGCGAACATTCGCGCCGCTTCCGACCTATCGGATGGCGGCCTTGCGCTCGCCGCCTTCGAAATGGCCGATGCAGCAGGCCTTGGCGTGACCGTCGACGAGGCCAGCATCGCCCAGCTCTTTGGTGAGGATCAGGGCCGCTACATCGTGGCTTGTGGCTTTGACCACGCCGAGGCCCTGATTGTCGCGGCTGGCCAGGCGGGAGTGCAGATTGCGCAGGTTGGCCGCTTTGGCGGAGACGCAGTTTCCTTCGGCAATGCCAGCGCGCCCCTTGCTGATCTGAGTGAGCTGTTCCATGGCGCCTTCGAGGCTGCGGTCGGATGAATGGACGCCCGGTCGATCTGAACGCCTGGCCACGTGCTGCGCAATTCCATTTCTTCCGCACATTCCAGCGACCGCACTACGCAATAACCACGCGGGTTGACGTGACCCGCCTGATGTACTTGCGGAAATCGCTTGGTTTTTCGCCGTTCAGGACCTGCATTCACGCCATCGGAGTTGGCCTGCATTCTGTTCCCGAGATGCGCATGCGGTTCAAGGGCGATGCAGTCACGTTGTTTGACAGTGTGCAGCTATCTTCGACTGTGCCGCTGGAAAATGGCGATTTTCGCTATGCCTATTTCGACTTTCACCCGGATCGCGCGACCTTTGACAAAGCTGCGGCTGAGACGATGGACGCGGTAAAGTCGGCTGACAGCCTGAACGCGAATGACGGAAGCCAACAGGATGTTGCCTATCTGTCGTGTCTGCCGTGGCTTGACTACAGCTCGCTGGACAACGCTCTGCCTCACGCCGATGACTGCATCCCGCGCGTGTCCTGGGGCAAGATCGTTCCCAAGGGCGATGGCTATGACATGGCCATGACGATTCAGGTCCACCACGCCCTGGTTGATGGTCGGCAGGTCGGGGATTTTTTCCAGGCCACTGCGGATAGTCTGTCAGGCGTTGCCTGACCGGCTTTTCGAGCAAAAGTCCGTTGTCGTGACGAGGCCGATTATTGATGCATAGATGAAGAGAGATACACCCGTCTCTCTTGCGACCCGCTGCCGGGAAGCCTAGATTCAAGGGCGACAGGAAAAAGGACAACCTCAATGCCGATGCAGGCCCACGAGATCGAGACACTGCTGCGCGAGAGCTTCCCCAATGCCACCATCGAGGTCGGCGGCGATGACGGGGTCCACATGTCCGCGCTGGTAATTGACGAAAGTTTCCGGGGCCAGAACCGTGTACAGCAACAGCGCGCGGTCTACGCGGCATTGAAGGGCAAAATGGACGGGCCGGCGGGCGAGTTGCATGCGCTGGCTCTTACAACGCGGGCGCCGGACTGAGGCACAAGGCCCGCGGCACACATGACAACACCTTGGGGCACGACATGGTTCCGGCCCCACGAGACGAAAAGGACACGAGCAATGAGCGCGCACGACCAGATCAATGAAACCGTTACCGGCAACGACGTGGTGCTGTTCATGAAAGGCACCAAGACCATGCCCCAATGCGGGTTTTCCAGCCGGGTGGCTGGCGTCCTGAACTTCATGGGTGTCGAATACACAGACGTGAACGTCCTTTCGGATGACGAAATTCGCCAAGGCATCAAGGACTTCTCCGACTGGCCGACGATCCCCCAGCTTTTCGTCAAGGGCGAGTTCGTGGGTGGCTGCGATATCGTTACCGAGATGACCTTGTCGGGCGAGTTGGACCAGTTGTTCGATGACAACGGCGTCTCGTACAACAAGGAAGCAGCCAACCAGATCCGCGAGCATAATTCCTGATGGCAACGGTCCGGCGGTGCCGACCGCTGGACAACCGTGACCTGGACGGCGCCCTTGCACTGTATCGCGATCTCGTGGGAGACATTCCTTTGCCCGAGGGCGATGCGGCTGCGGCAAGTTGGGCCGCGATATTGGCCCACCCGGACACCACAGTCTGGGGCCTTGAAGTTGACGGCGAAATCCGGGCCATGGCGACCTTGCACATCTTGCCAAACATGACGTTTGGAGCGCGCCCCTACGCGCTGGTGGAAAACGTTGTCACCTCAACGTTGCATCAAGGCCAGGGGTTTGGGCGCAGACTGATGGACTACGTAATTTCCCAAGCCTGGGACGCCGGTGTTTACAAAATCATGCTGCTGACGGGCACCTCAATCGGCGCACGCGGATTCTATGAAAAGCTTGGTTTTTCTGGCGACCAGAAGCACGGCATGATTATGCGCTGTGCACCGCAGCGAAATCCCGCATCTTAGACTGATTTAAATCAAAGACGCCTTTGCAATAGTTCTTAAATGTCTCCCGGCGAACAGGAGGCAAGAACATGGGTGATTTCGCCAAACGCAAGGCACAACTGGAAGCTCGGCTGAACGAGTTGGACACACGTGTTCACGAGATCGAGGACCAATTGGACGATCCCGTCACAAAGGATTGGGAAGACCAGGCAATCGAACGCGAGGGCGACGAGGTCCTTGAGGGCATGGGCAACCAGAGCCTGAGAGAGATCGAAATGATCCGTGCCGCCTTGGAGCGGATCGAAGACGGCACCTACGGCGACTGCGCAAAATGCGGCGATCCGATTTCGCAGGAGCGGCTGAACGTCGTGCCGCACACGCCATTTTGCAAGTCCTGCGCCAGCCAGAAATAGATATTCAAGAAGACGGCCTGGCCAGCGCGCCGTGCCTCTTTTTTCTATCAAGATGCCTTATCGGCTACCAGCTGGACAGCCTGCGGGAAAGCGCAACTGTTCAGTCACCGGGTTGGTCCATCGCGAAATTTGGAAGCCGTCGGGGAGGCCGTTCAGATCCTGATTGCGGTTACTCGCGACATCAGACGTAAAAAGCCCACGACCAGCACCAGCGGCGGTAAAACCGACACCGCTGCCAACACCATGCTAGGACCGGTCCCCGATCCGACCAGGTTCAAACCGCGCATGAGCGGAAACAGCGTGTTGTCGACCGAGATCATCAATGGCCAGAGGTACTGGTTCCAACCGATCATGAAGGTGATGACCATGACCGCACCGATCGGGACCAGCGAGAGCGGAAGAACGAAATCCACCAGGAATTTCACAGGTCCCGTGCCATCGAGCCGGGCGGCCTCAAGCAGTTCGGGCGGGAAACTCAGAAGGTGCTGGCGAAACACCAGAGTGGCCAGCGCCAGCGGCAGGATTGGCAGGATCATCCCCGTCATCGTGCTGGTCAGCCCCAGATCGGCGGCCACATCGAAGGTTGGCAACATGCGCGCTTCGATCGGGAAATAAAGCGTGGCCAGCGTGATCCAGAACCAAGCGCGTGTGCCCCTGCGCTCAAAGAAGACCATGGCATAGGTGGCGACAAACGCGACCGCTGTGGCAAGGGCCGCGACCCCCGAGGCCAGGATAAGCGACGTCCAGGCCATCTCGCCGACCGACGGAGTCGCCGCAGCACCGGTCAGGGTTTCCAGGCGGTCAAGGTTCGCCGACAGCCCGGCCCAACTCGGCCAGCTCATTCGAAGTCCATTGATGCCGCCGCGTGTCATGGCCGCAGCGAGGACAAGCAACAAGGGCGCCGCCATCATGAAGGCAGCGCAGATAAGGATAAGATGATCGCTTGTACGGCGCACCGCCTGAACGCCCCGCCTTTTGCTCCAGCCTAGCTGGCAGCCCTCAGTTTTTCCTCAGCCGCCTCGGCAATGGCCTCGGCCCGAGCCGCAAGCTCGGCAAGTGTATCGGTGACTTCGGAAGGAATGACGGCGACTTCCATACGCTCGGGCTCTGGACGCGGGCGGTTCTGAAGCTCTTCGATCCAGGCCTCCTGCTGGGCGACCTTGTCTTCCATGGACTTCATCTGGTCCTCGGTTCCGGCATGTTTGTCGGCCAGCATGAGACCCGCCATCAACAGCATGCGCGCCTCGGGCAGACGACCGATCTGCTCCATCAGCGCCTTGGCCTCGTTATCCAGAAGCGCTGCGGCTGAATGGAGAAAATGCTCTTCGCCTTCCTGGCAGGCGACGTTGAAAGTGCGGCCACCGATCTGAATGGGAACTTCGGGCATCTCAGGCTTCCTTCAGGACAGGGTCAAGCGTGGCAAGGATGTCTTCGATCTCGGCCCGGTCAGCTGCACGTTGCGCGCGCAGGCTTTCCAGTTCGGACATCATGGACTTGTTCACAAGGTGTGGCTCGGCCAGCCCCTGTGCATTTGCGTCTCGCAGGTCCGAATTGGACTCGCGCAGTGCGTCGTTGACCGAGCGCATCTGCTGAACTTCACTGTCGCGTACCCGCAAGGCTTCGCGCAAGTCGGCCACTTCGGCTTCCAGCCGGGCGACCATGGTCTCCTGCTTTTCCTTGATGGCACGCACGCGCTCTTCCAACTGCTGGTTCGCAACCCGCTCGGCCTCAAGTTCGGCCTTCAGCTCAGCGCTGTCACCGTCACCAGCCGCATTCAATTGGTCCAGAGCCTGGCTGGCGCGATCCAGCGCCGCCACGATCCGGCGTTCGAAATCTGAGATGTCGTTCATACGTCGATCCAGCTGTCCCAAGTCCTGTGGCCAGTTTTCCGGACACGAATCGCCCGCCAGCCCCACATATCATCCTAAACATACCGTATAGGCGGCGGTATTCATCCCCCTTCCGCCATATCTGGCGCTTAGCGGCTTGCGCTTGGACCACGGGGTGCTATCAACCCGGCAACTTTGATCCAGGCACGGGGGACAGCACCTTGGACATCGCCACTCTCAAAGACCTACATCCAGACCATTTCGCCCGCGCGACCGCTGTTCGTGCCCTGGCGATCGACGCGGTGCAGGCAGCCAACTCGGGCCATCCCGGCATGCCCATGGGCATGGCGGACGTGGCCACGGTGTTGTTTGAGAAACACTTGAAATTCGACGCCTCGGCACCGGATTGGGCCGACCGCGATCGCTTCATCCTGTCGGCTGGCCATGGTTCGATGCTGCTTTATGCGCTCATGTATCTGACCGGCTACGAGGACATGTCCCTCGACGAAATCAAGAACTTCCGCCAGTGGGGTTCCAAGACAGCCGGTCACCCGGAATTCGGCCACGCACGCGGCATCGAAACCACCACAGGTCCTTTGGGCCAGGGCATCGCCAACTCGGTCGGCTTCGCCATCGCCGAGGAAGCCCTGCGCGCCAAGTTTGGCAAAAAGGTCGTCGACCACCATACTTACGTGATCGCGGGCGACGGCTGCCTGATGGAAGGCATCAGCCAGGAGGCTATTGGCCTTGCCGGAATGCAGAAACTGGGCAAACTGATCGTTCTCTGGGACAACAACAATATCTCGATCGACGGTGAGATCTCGCTGTCGGACATCACCGACCAGAGAAAGCGCTTCCAGGCGTCCGGCTGGCAGGTTTTGGAATGCGATGGCCACGACCCCGAAGACATCGACCGAGCCCTGACCCAGGCAAAGTCGTCGAAAAAGCCGACAATGATCGACTGCAAGACCCACATCGGTTTCGGCTCGCCCAAGAAGCAGGATACCGCCGGGGCCCATGGTTCGCCCCTTGGTCCGGACGAAATCCAGGCAACGCGCGACGTCTACGGCTGGCCCTACGGCCCGTTTGAAATCCCTACCGACGTGCTGGACGCCTGGCGTGCCATCGGCAGCCGTGGTTCGGCCGACCGTACCGAGTGGGACGAGCGTTTCGCGACGCTGTCGGCTTCGCGCCAGGCTGAATTCACACGTGTGATGACTGGCGGCGTGCACAAGAAACTGGCGGCCACGGTCCGCGCACTGAAGAAACAGATCTCGGAGAGCCAACCAAAGGTCGCAACGCGCAAATCGTCGGAAATGGTGCTGGAAGTCCTGAACCCCGCGCTTGGCGAAACCCTGGGCGGCTCGGCTGACCTGACGGGCTCCAACAACACCAAGACGCCTGATCTTGGTATCTTTGACTCGTCGAACCGCAAGGGCCGCTATATCCACTACGGCATCCGAGAACACGGCATGGCCGCCGCAATGAACGGCATGGCTCTGCACGGCGGCATCCGCCCCTATGGCGGCACCTTCATGTGCTTCACGGACTACGCGCGGGGAGCCATGCGCCTGTCTGCCCTAATGGGGATTCCCGTGACCTATGTCATGACCCACGATTCCATCGGTCTTGGCGAAGACGGCCCGACCCACCAGCCGGTCGAACACCTCGCCATGCTGCGCGCGACGCCAAACACGCACGTGTTCCGCCCCGCCGATACCGTGGAAACCGCCGAAGCCTGGGAACTGGCGCTGTCGTCGGAAGGCACCCCCTCGGTCCTGGCCCTGTCGCGCCAGAACCTTCCCACGGTGCGAACCGAGCACAAGACCAAGAACCTGACCTCCCAGGGCGCGTATGTCCTGGCCGAGGCCACGGGCAAGCGCCAGGCGATTCTGATCGCCACCGGTTCCGAGGTCGAAATCGCTCTGGCCGCACGCGATGCGCTTGAAGCCCAGGGCATCGGAACCCGCGTGGTTTCCATGCCCTGCGCGGAACTCTTCGCCGCGCAGGACGAGGCCTATCGCCGCAAGGTTCTGCCTGCGGGCCCGGTGCGCGTCGCCATCGAGGCGGGTGTCCGCCAGGGGTGGGACCGCTGGCTCTTGGGCGAGCGCGGCAAGGAAGCCAAGGCAGCCTTCGTTGGTATGGACAGCTTTGGTGCCTCGGCCCCGGCGGACCGTCTTTACCAAGAGTTCGGCATTACCGCTGACCACGTGGTGGACGCCGTCAAAGGCATGCTCTGACGCCGGGATATCCGCGCCAGCGACAAACGAATAGCGGGGGGCCTTGCCCCCCGATTTCATGCGTGACTGGTATATACTTTATGAACAATCCAGAACGTAAACGCTCGCGGCCTTGGCCTGGATCGGGCGCGACTCGACAAGACACCCTGTACGGGCGCGGATGACTCGCGGTAGGTCGGCAATCGGCGCGGCGCCTTCGACGACTGCATAGTTCGATCCGCTGATCTCGATCTGACGCATGGCATAGGTGTTGCCGTTGACTTCGACGATCACGTTGGCATCGGCGCGTCTGAGCGGGCTGCCGCCCAGGGTCGCGGCATTCAACGGGCTCGCCTCCCCCTGGAACCTGTAAAGCGGCAGGTGCTCCAGCCCGATCATCTCGACCTCGGTACGCGTCGATTGGGGCAAGGTGCCGCTGCCGCCGTATCCGACCTGGCCCAGCCCGACCCCACGTTCACCACCACAGGCCGCCAAAAGCGTCGCCGCAAGGACAATGGAAAATCTAAGGCTCATCACTGTCATTCCTTCAGTCAGAGTGCTTACGGCGAGGTTGCCTGACGAAGGCGGGAAAGTCGATACCGACTGACCATGCACCGTATCGGGGTGGCTCTTGCACCATGACCATAGAAGTCAGTGCCCCCCTCGTGCTTATCCACGATGGTTCGAAAGCGAGGCTCTGACATGCCAATCCTCAGGCCCGACACCGTCCTCAGTGAAAGCTCGGACGGAAGAGGCAACCCATGCGGTCCCTCCCATGCCCTGCTATACAGCGACGCTGGCGGGCGAGGTTCTGTTACACGAAGGCGACTCGGTCCAGCATCTGCGGGCGGGTGAAGCAGCGACATTCAAAGCCGGAGTGCCGAAGGGGCATTGTCTTGAGAACATGAGCGAGCAAGAGGCGCGCATCCT
The DNA here is from genome assembly GCA_050290245.1 of Silicimonas sp. GTDB lineage: Bacteria > Pseudomonadota > Alphaproteobacteria > Rhodobacterales > Rhodobacteraceae > JBNKHH01. Next base: position 54,216 of record JBNKHH010000059.1, on the reverse strand, counting down.
CGTCATCGGGACACGTTCCGTCGGCGACCTAGTCACATACCCGGAGCATGACCGGGTTCTCGAATTTACCCGCGACCCGATGAAACGGACGTGGACCGACCATACAGGCAATCCCGCCACCTCTCCTTGCGAGGGATGACCAAAGAAAAAGGCCGCGCATTCGGCGCGGCCCTCGTCGTTCCTTGAAAAGGCGATCTTACTTGATCTTGCCTTCTTTGTACTCGACGTGTTTGCGCGCAACCGGATCGTACTTACGCACGGTCATCTTTTCGGTCATGGTGCGGGCATTTTTCTTGGTCACGTAGAAATGACCCGTGTCCGCTGTCGAGTTCAGACGAATCTTGATCGTGGTCGGTTTCGCCATGGGTCGTCTCCTGCTTGGCCGGGGTCCGGAAGACCGCGACCGGAAAATCCTGAAGCCCGCCTTCTAAAGCCTTACCCGCCCCTGTCAAGCGCCGAATGGCCCTTTCGGGGCACCGGTACACTGATCTCGCTCCAAATACGCAACTGCAACGCCCGCGGCGTCGCAGCAACAGCCGTCCAGAGGATATGCGGATGGCCTGTAAGCCGGATTCTGTACCCCTGTCGGGGCGATGACCATTCATCTGCCCCCTCCGTTGCCGAAGGGGTCTAGCTGTCAACCCGGGTCCCGGGCGGAAGCACGCCCATGGGGGGACCCCTATTCGACATTGCTCCCGGTGGGGCTTGCCGTGCCGGTCCGGTTACCCGTCCCGCGGTGCGCTCTTACCGCACCGTTTCACCGTGACTCCGCCAAGGCGAAGACGTCTGTTCTCTGTGGCGCTTTCCCTCGGGTTCCCCCGGCCGGGCGTTACCCGGCACCGTTGCTTCGTGGAGTCCGGACTTTCCTCGCTTGCACGCGGTCATCCGGCCATCCGCGAAGATGCAGATAATCGCTCGCTTCGGAAAATGAAAGCTTTCCCGGCACGCTTTGCGAAAGGGCTCGGTGTCAGAGCGGCCGCAGGGGACGCGAGGGGATGCGGCTGGCCGTCCTTTCGGTCACGTCTGCGGGGTGTTGGCGGGCGAGACCCGCCATCATCGCCTGGTCGGCTATGCTGAGCGGACCGGTTGCAAAGGGGCGAAACCGTTGCCGGAACGCCTCAAGGATCGGCGCCTGGCCTGCTTCAACCGGATAGCCAAAAAATGCCGCGTCCTTCATGAAATTTCCCTGAAGCGACGGGTCGGGCCAAATCGACAACCCGCGCGCGGCAAGCCGCTGCCAATCGAAATGCGGGCCTGGATCGTTTTTGCGTCCGGGTGCCATGTCAGAATGGGCGATGACCGCCTTGGGCGGCAGGTCGTGGCGCTCAAGCAGGTCGGCAAGGAGCGATTCGAGCGTGGTCATCAAAGGTTCTTCAAAGGGCGAGATTCCGTCGTTGTCCAACTCGATTCCGATCGACCGCGAGTTCACATCCTCGCGCCCGGCCCAGGCCCCGTGGCCAGCATGCCATGCGCGTTTTTCTTCATCGACCAAGGGATAGAGTGTGCCATCACGCCCGATCAGGTAATGCGCCGAAACCTCGGCTTCGGGATCGCACAGTCGGTCCAGCGCTTCGTCGCAAACCGGCATGGCGGTGTAGTGCAGGACGATCAGTTCAATCTTGGCCCCAGCCGGCCTGTCGGCGAAATTTGGAGAGGGGCGTTCGATGATGTTCATGCGCCCCGACCCCTACTGTCGCGCTGTGCGAAACGGAGTCGGGTCCCAGAAACAGGCAAAGCCGTCTCCGTCGGGATCAACCCCGCGACGATCGCGACGCGGCCCACCCGCATCCAGAAAGGCCGCCTGGGCATGATCCGGCGAGCCGTAGCGCGCGCAGGCGCGGAGATAGCTGCTTTCGTTGTACCGGTCGGGGCGATCGTAGATCTGTTCGCCCACCTGGTTTGTGGTCGACAAGGCAAAGGACACGATATTGGGACCGGTCGAGCCTGGACGATCGGGAAGAGCCTCAGGCTGAGCGATCTGAAAGGCGTCCCGCTGGCGGGCCAGACGTTCGCGGTCGCTCTCGATGGTTTCACGCGAGCTGACCGCGTCAAAGTTCTGCTCGTCCGAAATCCCCGGATTATTGCGCGCAATCGCCGCCGCAACAAGGGGAGCCCCGGGATCGGCGGCGGGCTCGGGCGTGGCTGAAACCGCGGCCGGCTGCGACGCGCTTGCGACCGTGGTGCCTCCAAGCGGGGCGGTCGCGTTCAGAACACCCAGCGTTTCCGCCGCGATGGCTTGTTCTTCGGGCACAGGTGCGCTGCGCTGTGCCTGCAACTCGGCGTCGCGGCGGGCACGCTGCGCAGCGTAGTCGCCGTAACGGCTGAATCCGACACCGTCGCCCGCGTAGGGGTTGCTGTCGGGCACCTCGGCCGCGCAGGCCGCGAGAGCCAGGGCCGCGCCCATCATTGCCAGTCGGGAAATCATCAGTCTGCTCTGCCTTTTCGACGTTTGCCGGTCAGGCTACCACCATTTCGAGGGCTTTGCCACAAATCCGGCACGATCTTCGATGGTCTGGGCGATATTCAGCAAATCACCCTCTTCCCAGGGTTTGCCGATCAATTGCAGACCCATGGGCAGGCCTTGCTTGTCCAGCCCAGCAGGCACGGCAATGCCAGGCAGCCCCGCGAGGTTCACCGTTACCGTGAAGACATCGTTCAGGTACATCTGGACCGGGTCGTCGAACTTTTGGCCAAGCGCAAAGGCCGAGGACGGCGTCGCGGGTGTCAGGATGGCGTCCACGCCTTGGGCAAAGGCGTCTTCAAAGTCTTTCTTGATCAGCGTACGGACTTTGCGGGCACGGTTGTAGTAGGCGTCGTAAAAGCCAGCCGACAGCACATACGTGCCGATCATGACGCGGCGTTTCACTTCGGCGCCAAAGCCCTCGGCACGGGTCTTCTCGTACATCTCGGTGATGCCGTCGCCCTGGGCCAGCTTGGCGCGATGACCATAACGCACACCGTCATAGCGGGCGAGGTTCGACGAGGCTTCAGCGGGAGCGACGACGTAATAGGCCGGCAGGGCATACTTGGTATGGGGCAACGAAATGTCGACGATTTTCGCGCCTGCGTCTTCCAGCATGGCGCGACCCTCGGCCCAGAGAGCCTCGATTTCATCCGGCATACCGTCCATGCGGTACTCAGCCGGGATGCCAATGGTCTTGCCCTTGATGCCACCTGTGATCATTGCCTCGAAGTCCGGCACGGCAAGGTCGGCGCTGGTCGAATCCTTCGGGTCATGCCCGGCCATTGCCCCAAGCATTATCGCCGCGTCGCGGACCGTCTTGGTCATCGGGCCGGCCTGGTCCAAGGACGAAGCAAAGGCCACGATACCCCAACGAGAGCAGCGACCGTAGGTCGGCTTGAGCCCCGTGATCCCGACAAATGCAGCTGGCTGGCGGATTGATCCGCCCGTATCGGTTCCGGTTGCAGCGAGACAAAGGTCGGCGGCCACAGCCGCCGCCGAACCACCTGAGGACCCTCCCGGCGTAAGTGGCGTGTCGTCATTGCCTCGCCGCCAAGGATTGACGACGTTGCCGTAGACCGAGGTCTCGTTCGACGAGCCCATGGCGAATTCATCCATGTTCAGCTTGCCGATCATGACCGCGCCGGCATCGAAGAGTTGGCTGGTGACGGTCGATTCGTACTCGGGCTTGAAGCCCTCGAGGATGCCGCTAGCCGCCTGGCTGGCGACGCCCCTGGTGCAGAACAGGTCCTTGATCCCAAGCGGGATGCCGCACATCGACGGCGCATCGCCCGCTCTCAGCCGTTCATCGGCCGCCTTGGCCTGCTCCAGAGCCAATTCGGGGGTGTGGTGGACAACCGCGTTCAACTCGGACGCCGCCTGGGCCGCATCGAGGCAGGCCCGGGTCAGTTCGACCGAGGTAATGTCTCCCGCACGCAGTTTGTCGCGCGCATCCGCAATGGTCAGGGTGTTCAGATCGGACATCTCTTACTCCACGACCTTGGGCACAGCGAAAAAGCCTTCTCGGGCGTCCGGCGCATTCGACAGAATCTTTTCGGGCATACCGCCGTCGGTCACAACGTCCTCGCGTCGTTTGAGACGCATCGGCTCGACACTGACCATCGGCTCGACGTCGTTCACATCGACCTCGTTCAACTGCTCGACAAATCCCAGAATGGCGTTGAATTCGCCCGCGAGCGCATCCAGATCGCTCTCTTCCACCTTGATCCGCGCCAGCTTGGCGACCTTGGCCGCCGTGTCCTTGTCGATCGACATGGGAATTGCTCCGGTTTCCTGAACAGCGTGATGCGTTTAGCGCGCGCAGAGAGCGATGCCAAGCCTTGCCCTTGCCATTTGGGTGCATCAGGGTGACGCCATGAAACTGACGCTGCACCACATCAACCTGTCGACCGACAAGGTCGGAGAGATGAATACCTTTTACCGGGAGGTCCTGGGCTTGAAGGAAGAGACCCAGAACCTGCCAGTATTGGAAAAGAGCAAAGGTTATTCGGGCGACGTGGCATTCGTCACCGACGGCGCAATCCAGACCCATTTGGCACAACGCGACGTACTGGCCGGGTTCAACACCGGCCACATCGTCAACGCTGTCGCCAACGGGCACATCGCCTATCGCACCGATGATATCGAGGCGTTCAAGGCGCACCTTGATGAAAAAGGCGTGCCCTACTCCGACTGGGGCCATGCAGCGGTGGCGGGCTGGAAGCAGGTCTTTTTCTACGACCCCGACGGCAACGTGATCGAGGTACACGAGGTTGGCGACTAGGCCCGGTGCCTGAGCCACGTCTCGATCATCCATCCCAGCATAACGGCGTTCAGACAATGCCATATGAAATGCGTGCCGAGGGGCCATTGGAGACAAAGACCCTCGTCCAGAGAACGTGCTGTCAACGATACGCACAGGATCGCGGCTCCGACAGCCAGATTGGCTGCCGTGGGGCACGCACGCCGCCGCAGCAAGACAGAATAGGCGAAAATCAGCACCGGCAGAGGCCAATAGAACCCGGAGACATTAAAGAACGGCAGGGCATCGAACAGGGGCGTCAGGGCCATGGAATAGGGAAGATATGCCAAGGCGCCGATTGCAGCGGCCCAGACCGGCAATCCCCAGAAATCCCGGTTCACCAGAAAAATATAGGCCAGCACAAAGGCCAGGATCGGAGTCGTATCCGCCGCCGCCGCCCAGGCTGTGGCGTGCGTATGAAACAGGTATGATCCGACGCCGATCAAGAACAGGATCGCCGACAACAGTTGTGCGGCGCCTTGCCCGCGGCTTCGCCGCCACATGATCAACGCCGCGATCAGAAACCCGGCATTGGTCAGGGCATTCACCGGCTCTGACCAATAGCTTGCGTCGGTGCGCTCGCAATAGGCGTCGATTGCCCTAGTCCAATCCATGGCCTGTCCTATCCTGATCCCGAACAGATCATAGGGAGAGAATAACGGAAATCACATGGCTCGGACATTCCAGCTTTCGCCTCCAAATCGACAAGCAATGCCTCCTCATTGATCCCTGTCTCGCCGGCAACCCCGCATTCCCCAAGGGCGGTGAGGCCGAGGCTCTCGACGGCGCGACAGCCATCCTTGTCAGCCATGGCCAGGGCGACCATGCCTCGAACGCTCAAACCATCGCGGATGTGAAGGTGCTTGACGCAATGGCGCCCGCCGAGTTCTAGCGCCGAGCGGCAAAAAATGCCTTCAACAGACGCTCGGCCTCTTCGGCCGCGATCCCGTCATAAACCTCGGGCACATGATGTGTCTGAGAATGTGAAAATACCCGCGCTCCATGGGCCACGCCCCCGGACTTCGGGTCCGCTGCGCCATAGTACAGCCGCGCGACGCGTGCTGCTGCTATGGCCGCCGCGCACATTGCGCAGGGTTCCAGCGTGACGTACAGATCGACACCGGCCAAACGCTCCGAACCCAGGGTACGCGCGGCTTGGCGGATGACCAGCATCTCGGCATGGGCAGTGGGATCAGACAACTCACGAGTCCGATTTCCGGCCCGCGCCAGCACCCTGCCATCCGATCCGACAAGAACCGCGCCCACTGGCACTTCGCCGCGGCCTGCGGCTGCCCTGGCCTCGTCCAATGCCATCTCCATGTGACTGGTAAACACCACGCCAGCCGGCTCCTTGCCCCAATTGCCTTGTATGCGGCAGAGGCCGCAAATGCGTATCTATCGCAAGACGTAAGCGAATTTGACTCAATTTGATCCTTCTTCTTTTTGAAAATACTCCTGCCAGAGGCATGCCACCGCGCATGCGGTGGCCCGTCGCGCCGCGCGGCCGCGCGGCGCAATCCCTTTCTTTCGCACCAAGACGGGGCTAAGGCGGTGTCATGACCGACAAAACGCCCCCCGGCGACCGTATCGCCAAGACACTCGCCCGCCACGGCGTCGCCTCGCGCCGCGAAGCCGAACGCATGATTGCTGCCGGCCGGGTGGCCGTGAACGGCAAGACAATCGATAGCCCGGCGCTGAACGTGACCGAGAAGGATCGGATTACCGTCGATGGCCAGCCCCTGGCCGAACAGGAACCGCCCCGGCTCTGGCTCTACCATAAGCCGGCCGGCCTCGTGACCACGACCAGCGACGAGAAGGGCCGGCCAACGGTCTTTGACGATCTTCCCGAGGACCTGCCGCGGGTCATGAGCATCGGCAGGCTCGATTTGAACTCGGAAGGCCTGCTGCTTTTGACCAACGACGGCGAGATCAAACGCAAGCTGGAACTGCCTTCTACCGGCTGGCTTCGGCGCTATCGCGTACGGGTCCATGGAAAGCCTGAAGATCGTGCCTTTGACCCCCTGCGCCAGGGTCTCGAAATTGACGGTGAAAAGTTCAGGCCCATGACCGTCACACTTGACCGGCAGCAGGGCGTGAACGCCTGGATCACCGTTTCCCTGCGTGAAGGCAAGAATCGCGAAATCCGCCGCGCGATGGAGGCCATCGGCCTACCCGTGAGTCGCCTGATCCGCATCAGCTATGGTCCCTTCCAGCTTGGCGACCTCAAGCAAGGTGCCGTGGAGGAAGTGCGCCAGAAGATCGTGCGCGACCAGTTGGGCCTGCCGCCTCTGGAAGGGGGAAAAAATTCGCAAGTGCCTCAGAACAAGGGAAAGGTGCGCAAGACCCGTCGGCCGCCGAAGAAGTAACTTATTTAAATAAAACAATAATTTACTCACCAAAAGTTCATAATCCGACCTTGCAGAGCCATCCCCGGCAACTCGGCTGGCCTTCGCTTTCTGCCATGTCGCCACTGGCAAGGTGACCCGCGATCACATATGTTTGTGTCACTTAATTCCGAGGGAACCCATGCAGCGATTGGCGCTTGCAATAATCGTCGTGGCCATCGTCGTCAGCCTGGTTTCGCTTTTGGCAAAAAGCGTCGTGGCGGCAAGTGATCGTCGCGGCGGGGTCTCTGCTCTGACAACTGGGGGTGCCATGCAGAAAGCAGCCTTCTTTCTGCTCTTGTGTCTGATCCTGTACGTCTCGGTCAGCGGAGGGTCGTGATGGCCGAGCGTTTCGGAGGCAAACACAGCCCCGGCGCCGCGTCCCGACCCCGAGCACCCGGGGGGCTGCGGCGCAGTCGGGTTGGTGCGCGGGTGAATTTCCTCTTCATTGCGCCGGTTGCCATGCTTTTGGTTGCCTTCCAGCTTGAGCCCCTGGGCATGTTCATGAAAGTCGTGGCCTTCGGCATCATGATGCTTGCCGCATGGCTGACCCGCGAAGGCCTCGAGGCGCAGGACGCCTATGATGCCCGCCGCGTGGCAAAGCGTCCCGCGATTCCGCGCAAGATGTTCGGCAGCGTCCTGACCGGTGCTGGCCTGGCCCTGGCGGGCCTCGACCCGGCTACAATGGCGCCACTGAACCCAATCCTTTATTTCATCCTCGGCACAGCCTTGCATTTCACTGCCTTCGGCCCTGATCCATTGTCCGACAAGGGCACCGAGGGCATGAATGAATTTCAAACCGACCGCGTCGCTCGCGTCGTTGAAGAAGCCGAGAAGCACCTGGCCGCAATGAAGGACGCGATCCGCCGCGCCCGTATACCTGCCCTTGAGCGCCGTGTCGGTGATTTCGTCGAGACCGCGCGCGGTATGTTTCGCGTCGTGGAAGACGATCCCCGCGATCTGACCAGCGCGCGGCGATTTTTGACGGTTTACCTTTTGGGCGCACGCGACGCGACCGTTCAGTTCGCCGACCTTTACGCCCGCGCGCAGAACGAAGAGGCGCGCAAGGACTACGAAGCGCTTCTGGACGACCTCGAAAACACATTTGCCAAGAAGACCGAAAAACTTTTGCTGGACGACAAATCCACGCTGGACGTCGAGATCGAAGTTCTCCGCGACCGGCTGGAACGTGAAGGCGTCCACAGCAAGATTTGACCACAGGAGGGACACCCCAATGGACGAGAACGTGCGAAAGAAGGCCGAAGAGGCCATGGCAGCGGTCAAAGAAGTAAGTGACGTTCTTTTGCCAGAACCGGTGCCTGCCAATGATGTCGTCGCCTACGAGGCCGCCGATCCCGGCATCACGGCCGAGATCGAAAAGCGTATCAATGAAATCGACATGACGGACACGAACTCCATCGTGTCCTTCGGCGCGTCCGCACAGGTCGAATTGCAAGAAATCAGCCAGGCGATGCTGCAGGACGTCCGGAACAAGGACGTCGGCCCGGCAGGCGACTCGCTGCGGCAGATCGTTTCGACCATCCGCGGCTTTTCGATCAGCGAACTGGACGTGCGCCGCAAGCGTTCGTGGTGGGAGCGCCTTTTGGGCCGTGCCGCGCCGATTCACAATTTCGTGGCGCGCTTCGAAGACGTCCAGGGCCAGATCGACAAGATCACCGACAACCTGCTGAACCACGAGCACAAGCTTCTGAAAGATATCAAGTCGCTTGATCAGCTCTATGACAAGACACTCGCTTTCTACGACGAGCTGGCGCTGTACATTGCCGCCGGCGCGGAAAAGCTGAAACGCCTGGATCAGGTCGACATCCCGGCCAAGGACGCCGAAGTGCAGGCCGCGCCCGAGGAAGAGGGCGTCATGGTCGCGCAACAGCTGCGTGACCTGCGCGCCGCCCGCGACGATCTCGAGCGCCGTGTGCACGACCTGAAGCTGACGCGCCAGGTTACCATGCAATCCCTGCCCTCGATCCGCCTGGTTCAGGAAAACGACAAATCGCTGGTCACAAAAATCAACTCGACCCTGGTCAACACCGTGCCCCTTTGGGAAACCCAGCTAGCGCAGGCTGTCACCATTCAACGATCCTCCGAGGCCGCCGAAGCCGTGCGCGAGGCCAACGATCTGACCAACGAACTCCTGACGGCAAACGCCGAGAACCTTCGCCACGCCAACAAGATGATCCGCGAGGAGATGGAGCGCGGCGTCTTCGATATCGAAGCCGTCAAGAAGGCCAACGCCGACCTGGTCGCCACCATCGAGGAAAGCCTCCAGATCGCCGACGAAGGCAAAGCGAGGCGCGCCGCCGCTGAAGAAGAGCTGAAAAAGATGGAAGCCGAGTTGAAAACCACCCTGGCCGCCGCCAAGGCGCGCGGCGACGGTGTGGGCACCAACGCTGGCGAAAGCGTCTCGGAGTCGTAATCCGGCAATGCGGACTTCGTCGGGATGGATCTGGGCCGGACTCTTGTGCCTCGCAGGTTGCGACGGTCTTGGCCCTTTTGGGGCTTATGATCACGCAAGTCCTCCCCCATCACCGCCCTACGAGGAAGCGATTTCCCCCGAAAGCAGAGAGGTCTCCGCCTATTACCAGAAGGTTGAACAGGGCCACAGAACACGCGGATTGTTGCGGATCGACGGAGGCGGGCCGGACGTCCCTTTTGACGACCGTCGGCTTTACGAAACCTTCATGGCGACGGCTTTCTCACGTGAGTTCACCGACGTAGGCGCGGCGCTTGTGCGTCGCGAGGGCGACAGTCAGATGCATCGTTGGGAAACGCCAATCCGCATCCAGACCATCTTTGGTGCCTCGGTTCCGGACGCGCGACGTGCCGAGGACAGCGCTGCGATCCAGCGCTATGCCGACCGCCTTGGCCGCGTGACGGGACACCCAATATCCTACGTCGAACGCGGCGGCAATTTTCCGGTCTTGATTCTCTCCGAGGACGAACGCCAGGTATCGGGTCCGCTGATGCGTCGGCTGATTCCGGGCATCCGCGACCGCGAAATCGCTCTGATCGAAAACCTGGACCTCGCCACCTACTGCATCGTTGTCGCCTCGGATCCCAAGGACGACGGTGTCTTGACCCGCGCCGCAGCGGTGATCCGGGCCGAACTTCCGCCTCTATTGCGCCTGTCCTGCATCCATGAGGAAATCGCCCAAGGCCTTGGCCTTGCCAACGACAGCCCCCGCGCCCGCCCGTCGATATTCAATGATGATGACGAGTTCGGTCGGCTGACCACCATGGACGAGCAGATGCTGCAAATGCTTTATTCACCCTTGCTATCCCCGGGCATAGACGCCGAAACTGCCCGCCCGGTTGCAAGACAGCTTGCCAAGGCGCTGACCGCGCCCGCGTTTTGAGCTTAGACCAAAGGAGACTCCCATGGGCATTCTCGATTTTTTGACCGGCGAATTCATTGACGTCATTCACTGGGTCGATGACACCCGCGACACGATGGTCTGGCGGTTCGAACGTGAAGGCCACGAGATCAAGTACGGCGCCAAGCTAACCGTCCGGGAAGGCCAGGCTGCCGTCTTTGTCCACGAAGGCCAGCTTGCCGACACCTTCACCCCTGGTCTCTATATGCTCGAGACCAACAACATGCCGATCCTGACCACGCTTCAGCACTGGGATCACGGCTTCCGGTCGCCGTTCAAATCCGAGGTCTATTTCATCTCGACGCGCCGCTTCACCGACCTGAAGTGGGGCACCAAGAACCCGATCATGCTGCGCGACCCCGAATTCGGACCGACGCGCATCCGCGCCTATGGCACCTATGCGGTCAAGGTCACCGACCCCGGAAAGTTCCTGTTGGAGATCGTCGGCACCGATGGCGAGTTCACCATGGACGAGATCAGCTATCAGGTGCGCAACATCATCGTGCAGGAGTTTTCGCGTGTCGTTGCAAGCGCGGGCATCCCCGTCCTGGACATGGCCGCCAACACCGCCGACCTGGGCAAGCTGGTGGCCGAGCGCATTTCCGAGACCATCGCCAGCTATGGTCTGACTCTGCCAGAGCTCTACATCGAAAACATTTCGCTGCCGCCCGCCGTTGAAAAGGCACTGGACGAACGCACCTCGCGCGGCCTGACCGGCTCGCTAGACGAGCATTTCCGCTACAAGGCGGCCGAAAGCCTCGATGCCCCGAACAGTGCCGCAGGTGCCGCCATGGGGATGGGCATGGGCGCCGGAGTGGGGATGCAGATGGGGGGCGCCATGGCCGGCCTGTCCGGCCCCAGGTCGGCCCCAGTCGCTCCTCCTCCGCCGCCAGTCGAACACGTCTGGCACATCGCCAAGAACGGTCAGACGACCGGCCCCTTCTCCAAAGCCGATTTGGGGCGCATGGTCTCGGATGGTACGTTGACTCGCGATACCTGGGTCTGGACCCAGGGCCAGGCGGACGGCTGGAAAAAAGCCGAGGACGTCATGGAACTTGCGCAGCTCTTCACGATTTTGCCGCCGCCGCCGCCGGAAAACTGAGCGCGCTGCGTGTATCCTTAGCGCAGTAGATGAGAGCCAAGATGACCAAACGAACCGTCGACAACTATTCACTGACCCAGATCGTGCTGCATTGGCTGATCGTGGTCCTGATCATCGCGGCCTTCCTACTGGGAGACCAGATGGAAGGCTGGGAGAAACTACCCGAAAACGCTGCCCTGCCGCTCCATGGCAAGATCGGCCTCACAGTCTTCTTCCTGATGATCCTGCGCCTCTTCCTGCGGCTGTTTCGCGGTGCGCCACCCCCGCCCGAGGCCGACCCGGCCTGGCAAAGGAAGGTCGCGGGCTGGACCCATTGGACGCTTTATGCCCTTGCCATACTCGTTCCCTGGTCTGGCGGTTTCGCCTTCTATATGCGCATCGAGGCCGCCGCCGCGGCCCACGAAGTGTTCAAAGCCCTGCTCCTGATCCTCGCCCTCGCCCATACCGCTGCCGCGATCTACCACCAGTTCGTCATGAAAGACGGTCTGATGGATAGAATGCGCATGAAACGCAGTTGACCGGCCGCGAGACCGCACAACACAAAAGCCCATGACCAAACCAAGCGCCGCAGCCCCGAAAACGCAGGAACACCGCTTTCCCTGCGACAGCTGCGGCTCGGACATGCGGTTCGATCCCGGCGACGAACGCCTTGTCTGCGACCATTGCGGAAACATCGAGCCGATCGAACATGGCCCCTGGTCGCGTGCGTCGGCGATCACGGAACTGGACTTCGAACAGGCTGTCGGCGCAGGTCTCGGCACGGCCGAGATCGAGGAAACCCGGACCGTGGAATGCCCGAACTGCGCCGCCCGGTTCGAGTTCGACCCCGCGGTCCATGCTGCCGAATGTCCGTTTTGCGCCACGCCCGTGGTCACCGACACCGGCACCTCTCGCCAGATCAAACCCCGCGCCGTCCTGCCGTTTCAGTTAGAAGAGCGTGCCGCGCGCCAGGCGATGACCGACTGGCTGGGCGCGCTATGGTTCGCGCCGAACGGCCTGGTCGAATATGCCCGCAAGGGGCGCGCGATGAGCGGCGTCTACACACCGTCCTGGACCTTCGACGCGCAGACGGACAGCGACTATCGTGGTCAGCGTGGCATCGTCTATCATGAAAACAGGACGGTCACGCGAAATGGAAAGCGCCAGAACGTTCAGGTGGCCAAGGTTCGCTGGACACCGGTTCGGGGCCGCGTTGCGCGGTTCTTCGACGACGTGATGGTCGTGGCCTCAACCGCCCTGCCCGAGAAATTCCGCGCCGCCCTCGTCCACTGGGACCTTACCAGGCTGGAACCCTACCAGCCAGAGTACCTCGCCGGGTTTCGCTCGGAGGCCTACACGATCGAGCTGCGCGATGCCTACGGCGAGGCGCGCCAGGTCATGGACCGCCAGATCCTGCGCGACATCAAGTTCGACATCGGGGGCGATCGCCAAAAAGTCGATCAGGTGAACACCCGCGTAGCAGATGTCACCTTCAAGCACATTCTCGTGCCGGTCTGGGTCGCTGCCTATCGCTATCGGGGGCGCGCCTACCGCTTCGTCGTGAATGGCCAGACGGGCCAGGTCGTCGGAGAACGCCCCTGGTCCGCCTGGAAGATTGCGTTCGCTGTGATGCTGGGTTTGATCCTGGCCGCCATCGCAGGGTATTTCTATGCCCTGAACCAGCAGGGCTGACCCAGGGTCTCAGGCCGTGTTGATCTTCACGCGACGGTCCGCTGGCGGTTCAGCGGATTTCTTTGGCACCGAAATTGTCAGGACGCCGTTTTTGAGATCGGCCTTCACCTGGTCTTCGTCAGCGTCCGGCGGCAGGCGAAAGGTCCGGCTGAACGAACCGTACTGGCGTTCTGAAAAGAACCAGGTCTCGCCTTTCTCTTCGCGCTCGGTCTTCTTTTCGCCCTTGAGCGTAACCAGACCGTCATGAGCCGACAGCTCGATATCGCCCTCGTCAACCCCCGGCAACTCGACGGTGATCGTGTAGTCATCCCCATTCGTCGAAGCCTCGGACGCCGGCGCGAACCAGTCTGCCACCCGCGCACCAAAGGCGCGGAAAGGATCTGCGAGGGTCGGCCAAAGCCCGGCACTGTGTGTTTTCTCAACCATGTCACGTCTCCTATTCGAGTGAACATCCGCGTAATTCTATTCTGTCTCGTCCAGTCACGCCTTGACCTGAGGCAATAATGCCGAGCCTTCCCTTTATCTTGCCCCAAGTACGCATGCTCCGCTTGCCGCACAGCCCCACCTTGCCTTGAATGGCAAGCGTCTCTAAACGGGCTGGCAACGAAAGAGGTGCCCATGATCCTTTGTGCCGGCGAAGCCCTGATCGACATGCTTCCGCGCGAAACCAGCGCGGGCGAAGCCGCTTTTGCCCCACACGCGGGCGGTGCCGTCTTCAACACCGCCGTCGCCCTCGGCCGCCTCGAGGTGCCGACAGCCTTTTTCTCGGGGCTGTCCACTGACCTCTTCGGCCAGATTTTGATGGATCGACTGGAAGACATCGGTGTCGATACACGTCTTGCTGCGCGATCCGGGCGCCCCACAACCCTGGCCTTCGTGACTTTGACCGACGGTCATGCCAGCTATGCCTTCTATGACGAAAACACCGCCGGACGCATGCTCTCGCCCGATGACGTACCTGTGCTCCCGGACGATATCTCGGCGGTCTTCTTCGGTGGCATCTCCCTTGTCGTCGAACCCTGCGCTGCGGCCTACGAGGCTCTGCTGCACCGTGAAGCCGACACCCGCGTTGTGATGATCGACCCGAATATCCGCCAAGGCTTCATCACCGACGAAGTGGCCTACCGCGCCCGGCTTGATCGGATGATCGCAAGGGCCGACATTATCAAAGTGTCAGACGAGGACCTCGCCTGGCTGGAAGGCGATGGCGAGATTGCCGAGCAGGCGGCACGGCTCCTTGCAAAGGGACCCGCCTTGGTCTGTGTGACCGAGGGCGCGAAAGGCGTGACCGGCTACCATGCGGGCACCCCGGTTTTCGTTGCGGCTCGGAAAACCAAAGTGGTCGATACGGTTGGCGCGGGCGATACGTTTAACGCGGGCCTCCTGGCCGAACTTCATGACCGCGGCCTGCTGACAAAATCCGGCGTGCGCGCCCTCTCGCCCGCAGATATGGAAGCCGCGCTCGGCCTCGGCGCACGGACGGCAGCCGTCACAGTCAGCCGCGCGGGTGCAAATCCGCCAACACGCGCAGAGCTATCATGAGAGCGCTGCTCCAGCGGGTCAACTCCGCCAACGTCTCTGTGGACGGAGAAACCATCGGCGCCATCGGTCCCGGCCTGCTTATCCTGGTCTGCGCCATGCAGGGTGACAGCTCCACCGAAGTCGCAAAGCTGGCCGCCAAGATCTCCAAGCTGCGCATTTTTCGTGATGACGAAGGCCGGATGAACCGCTCTGTTCTGGACGTGCAGGGCGAGGTTCTTGTCGTCAGCCAATTCACACTTGCCGCCGACACTTCGCGCGGGAACCGCCCCGGTTTTTCCACCGCCGCCGAGCCAGCAAAGGGCGAGGAACTGTACCTGAAATTCGCAGAGGAGTTGCGGGGCCTTGGCCTTACGTTAGCAACGGGCCAGTTCGGAGCGGACATGGCCGTGTCGCTGGTCAACGATGGCCCAGTAACAATATGGATGGACACCGACGGCTGACCCGTTGGCAAGAAGCGGCGCTCCCCCTCTTGGCCTCCGGCAAATTCACCCCGGAGTATTTTCCAAAAGAAGAAACCGCAAGGTCATCCAGGTAGCATCCAAGACACCCTTGCGCTTGGCAATGGCGCGGGCCGCGCCCTCCGACATGGGCTCCCGTATGGTGGGGTCTTGCAGTTCGCAGATGGCCTTGGCCAGGGATTCTGCATCGCTGACTTGAAGAGTCGCGCCTTCCGCCCAGAGACCCTCGTAGCTTTCCGAGAAATAGGAAATGCCGGGACCGTGCAGGATGGCGGAGCCGAGCGCGGCAGCCTCGTAGGGGTTCTTGCCTTCGAGCCCGGGGGCGAGCGAATGGCCAACGAAAGAAACAGGAGCAAGCCTGTACCACAACCCCATCTCTCCGATCGTATCTGCAAGATAAACCTGGGTTGCCGCGTCGATTCCCGCACCGTGCGAGCGGCGAGCGACTCCGTCGAAACGTGCGCGCGCCATGGCCTCTGCGCTGTCGCCGTCGGCGGGAAAGCGCGGGGCCAGGATGAGCAAGGCGCCCGGGTGGGCGGCGCGCACCAGGGCATGGGCCTCTAGCATGGGTGCATGTTCATCCGAAACAGTCGCAGCAGCCAGCCAAACGAGACGGGGGCCAATCGCGGCGCGCAGACGCTCCAGTTCATCGTTGTCCGCAGGAAGGGGTCGCGCCGCTGCTTTGAGTGCTCCGACGACGGTGATCCGGCCCGGATCCGCCCCGAGTTCCGCGAAGCGGTCCGCGCTCACACTATCCTGAACCAGAAGCCGGTCGAACAGGCCCAACACATCCCGCATCAAGCCGCCAAGCCGCTGGCGGCGCGCAAAGTTGCCGCTCGGCATCCGGCTGTTGATCAGCGCCATCGGAATGCCGCGGGCCCGCGTCTCGACCATCAGACGCGGCCAGAAATCCAACTCTGCAAAGGCCGCCAGGTCTGGCCGCCAATGATCCAGGAACCGCCGGGTTGCCTTGACCGTGTCGATCGGGAGGAAGACATGGCGGCACCGCTCGGGCAGATGTGCCTTCTCCAGAGCCGCCGCTGAGGTTGCCGTCGAGGTGGTCAGCACCACATGGGCGTCTGGCAGGTCTGCAAGTGCGCGTTCGACCAAGGGCACCAGTGCCAGGCTTTCGCCGACCGACAGGGCGTGAAACCACAATACCGTCCCCTCGGGCCGCGCCTGCCCATAGATTCCGTATTTCTCGTCAAGGCGATCGGAAAGCTCCTTGCCCCTCTTCAGCCGCCGTCTGTGCGCCAGCCGCCAGAGAGGCTCTGACACGCGGCTGAACCCGAGATATAGGCCGAGAAGCTGCGACATTGTCAGGCCGTGCCGCGGTTCAGGAGGCGCAGCAGCGTGACCAGGCCGACAGGTACCCCGTCTTCGACAACGAAAGCCGCTGAAATGCGCCGCTTTTGCAGAATGGCCAGCGCCTGGCCGGCAATCATCCCGCGCTCTAAAGTGACCGACCCGTGCGTCATGATAGCTCCCGCCGTGGTCTCATGCAGTGCACCCTTCATCGAGGCCTCGGCGTTTCTTTCCAGATACCGGCGGATGTCGCCATCGGTGATGACACCGGCCAGGGCGCCATCCTCGGTGACGCCGACTATGCCAAAGCCCTTTGATGACAATTCGGACAAAGCGGCGATAACAGGCGTTTCGGTCGCAACAAGTGGCAGAGCTTCCTGTCCGTGCATGACCTCCTCAACCGATTTCAATGCGGCGCCCAGCGAACCGCCCGGATGAAAGCCGTGGAAGCTTTCCTCGGTAAACCCCTTCATCTGCAACAACGCTACCGCCAGCGCATCTCCAAGTGCCATTTGCAACAAAGTTGAGGTCGTCGGCGCAAGGTTGTGGGGGCACGCCTCGCGCACCGGGGGCAAAACCAGCACCACCTCTGCCGCGCGCGCCAACGTGCTGTCAGCCCGCCCGGTTAGCGCGATCATCGGTACCGAGCGTCGCTTGGCATAGCCGATAACGTCCGACAGCTCGCGGGTTTCGCCCGACCAGGACAGGGCAAGGATAACGTCGGATTCCTGGACCATGCCCAGGTCGCCATGGCTGGCCTCGGCAGGATGCAAGAAATAGGCGGGCGTCCCTGTTGATGCAAAGGTTGCCGCCAGCTTGGCCCCCACATGGCCGGACTTTCCAAGGCCGGTGACAATCAGACGGCCCTGCATCGAGGCGATCAGACCCAATGCGGCCTCGACCTCGGCATCCATCTCGGGAAGGTTATCAAGAAGCGCATCGAAGGCGGAACGGTCCGTATCCAAGGCGAGCCGTATCTTGTCGATTGCGGGCATTACGCTGCACTCTTATTCAATTCCCACGAAGCCCGATCCAGGCAAAGGGAGTTCGCATATCCGGCCACCGGCATCGAGCAATCGGCGTTGCGTCTCATGGCCCTAGCCTTTCACCAACTTGTCGAGCGCCTTCAACTTTGCCAAAAGCCCGCGCATTTCGTTCAGCCTCACCATGTTCGGTCCGTCCGAAGGCGAACGGCTGGGCTCCTCGTGGGTCTCGATGAAGACGGCCGACACGCCGACCGCAACCGCTGCACGTGCCAGTGGCGGCACGAATTCAGCCTGCCCGCCGGACGAGGTTCCCTGACCACCCGGAAGCTGGACCGAGTGGGTCGCGTCGAACACGACCGGATAGCCCGTCGCGGCCATGATTGGCAGGGCCCGCATGTCCGATACCAGCATGTTATAGCCGAAACTCGCCCCGCGCTCTGTCAGAAGGATGCGCTCGTTTCCGGTCGAGGCCAGTTTGTCTGCCACGTTGGCCATGTCCCAGGGCGCAAGAAACTGTCCCTTCTTGACGTTGATTGCCGCCCCGGTCTCCGCCGCGGCCAGCAACAGATCGGTCTGGCGGCACAGGAAGGCTGGAATTTGCAGGATATCGACAGCCTCTGCCGCAGGGGCGCATTGTGCGCGCTCGTGCACATCCGTCAGGACGGGACAGCCGAATTCTTCGCGGATCTTCGCGAGAATCGTCAGACCGTCGTCGATCCCGACGCCCCGTTTGCCGCCCAGGCTTGACCGGTTCGCCTTGTCGAAACTGGCCTTGAAGACATAGCCGATCCCAAGGTCCGCGCAGATCTCGACCAGCGCACCGGCCAAAATGCGGGCGTGATCCAGGCTTTCAAGCTGGCATGGCCCCGAGATCAGAACGAAGGGACGATCCTGCCCAAAGGTGACCGGGCCGACGGTGACGTCCTTCACGCGATGCCCTCCTTCTGCATGATCGCCTCGATCAGTGGGATGTCGGACGGGTTGTTCAATTCCCAGAAAGCGCGTCCCCGGGCGTCGACTTCGACACAACGCACGCCAATTCCATTTTCAAGGAACCTGAGCTGTTCCAGCCCCTCGGCCTGTTCCAGGGGTCCCATCGGCAAATCGCTGTATCGGCGCAAAGCCTCCGGGCGATAAGCATAGCATCCGACATGATGATAGACCGGAACGCCCGTGTCCCGGAAGCGATCCGCAAAAGGCAGAACCTCCTTTGAGAAGTACAAGGCCTCACCGGTGGAACGGAAAACGGCCGTCGTCGCCCCAACCCGGCCCGCCTTGCGATCAGCCTGCAAGGCCTCGAGGTGCTCTGCCTCTGTGTGCAGAACCGGCGTCGCCATCTCGATCTGCACGTCCTCGGCCATAGCTGCGATCAGGGCCTCGACATAATGCGGCGGCGTCAGCGGGGCGTCGCCCTGCAAGTTCACCACGACTTCCGGCACCGCCTGCAACATATCCAGCGCCTCGGCACAACGCTCGGTCCCGTTTCTCGGTGCTTCGCTGGTCATCAGGACATCGGCACCAAACTCCCGCGCCGCACCGGCGATCCGGTCGTCATCGGTCAGCACGTACACGGCTGCCACCCCTGGCACTGAAACAGCCGCATCCCAACTGCGCCGGATCAGCGAGCGCGCTTCGCCCGTCGCGCCGGTCAGCATTGCAAGTGGTTTGCCGGGAAACCGGACCGACGGATAACGGGCGGGAATGAATATGACTGTCTGCACGATTTTTGCCCTCGGTTTTCTCCGAATTACGCAGATCTGCCCGTCTGTGCAACGCGGCAGAGCCTGATCTTGCCGGAAATGCGCAAAACCAAAGCCATTGGCCGAAGGTCCGAGGTATCAAAAACCTTGCGCGGGAAACCCCAATTGAACCGAAATTATCCGCGAAAACCTGTGGCCACGACGAATTTTTCCGACGAATCCGCGCGCGACGCCGGTGGTTTCACATTCGCGACCTTGTCGAACCTCTGCTTAAGCAGGGTCTGAAGACTACCCTCAGCGCCCCCCGCCAGAACCTTGGCCACAAAGGTGCCACCCTCTTCCAGAACGTCGAATGCCAGCTCCGCCGCCGCCTCGCACAACGCGACAATACGCAAATGGTCGGTCTGCTTGTGCCCGGAAGAAGCTGCCGCCATGTCCGACATGACGACATCGGCCTTGCCACCCAGCCACGCCTTGACCTTGTCGTCGGCGCCGTCTTCCATGAAATCCAGCTGGTGGATCTCGGCCCCCGGGATCGGCTCGACCTCCTGCAAGTCGACCCCCAGAACACGCCCCTCTGCCTTGCCCTTCTTTTCGCCCAGTGCATTCACCCTCGAGACTGCAACCTGGCACCAGCCGCCAGGGGCGCATCCCAGGTCGACCACGCGCGCTCCTGGCACAAGGAAACGATATTTGTCGTCCAGTTCAGAGATCTTGAATGCGGCGCGGCCGCGAAAACCTTCCGCACGCGCGCGGCGCACATAGGGATCGTTCAACTGACGTTCGAGCCAGCGGGTTGACGAGA
This sequence comes from Silicimonas sp., assembly GCA_050290245.1. GTDB lineage: Bacteria > Pseudomonadota > Alphaproteobacteria > Rhodobacterales > Rhodobacteraceae > JBNKHH01. Next base: position 34,108 of record JBNKHH010000059.1, on the reverse strand, counting down.
GCTTGCGCCCCCGCGCGGTTTTTACCTTGACCCTCAGGTCACGCTGACCCCGGCCGCTTGTCTTTTTTGTCATGGCTTTACTTGCTCTGATCTTGCGTGCCTTTGCAAGGGAGTGCGCCGCCGCTACGGGGTGGCGTGTGCGTATTTGGGGCAAGATAAAAGACCGGGACCCCGGAAACTACCCGCCCAGGATGGCAGTGACGTAGCCCCGGGTTTCCTTGTAGGGCGGCACGCCCCCGTATTTTTTGACCGCCAGGGGACCCGCGTTGTAGGCGGCCAGCGCCAGCCGCCAGGACCGGAAGGTCCGGTATTGTTCGGCCAGGTAGCGCGCACCGCCCTCCAGGTTTTGTTGCGGATCGGTCGGGTCGACCCTCAGGACGCGCGCGGTTGCCGGCATCAACTGCGCCAGGCCAATCGCCCCCTTGTGCGATCTTGCCTTCGGATTCCAGCCCGATTCCTGGCTTATCAAGCGCAGGAACAAATCCTCCGGCACACCGTGACGACGTGCGGCAGCGCGTGCAGCATCCATGTATTGGCTGCGATAGGCAGCCGAGAACCTCGGGATGACGTCGCTGCCCGGCGCACCCGGGATGTAGATTTCGCGCGGTTGCAAGCGGACCGAGTTGGCGTATTGCTGCGCTGCCCGCGTATCAAGAACCGAAGTCTGGCGTGCGAAAAGCTGCTGGCGCGACTTTGAGCCCAAGGCGTCCGCGCTGACAGGGTGCGCGATGGCACTGGCAAGCAGAACGGCTCCAACTAGTCGAAACATCGCATCCCCCCGGACCTTAACGCGAAAAAGATAGGGAAAGCGCACCTCAAGGGCAATGCTCTTGTCCGCACACCCAATTGCGCGCGCTCCTCGCGAATAGAAAATGCCCGGAGCGCAAAAGGCTCCGGGCATCTTTACAGCCACCGGGGCGGCAAGTTTTTCAGGGGCTCAGATCAGTCTGCCCATAGCAACCGCGGTGTCGCTCATGCGGTTCGAGAAGCCCCATTCGTTGTCGTACCAGGTCAGGATACGAACCATGTTGCCATCCATCACCTTGGTCTGGTCCATGTGGAAGACCGAGGAATGAGGATCATGGTTGAAATCGCTCGAAACCAACGGCTCGTCCGTATAGCCCAGAATACCTTTCAGAGGGCCGTCGGCGGCAGCGCGAATTGCAGCATTCACTTCGTCGACCGTGGTCGATTTCGTAGCTTCGAACACAAGATCGACGACCGAGACGTTCGGCGTCGGCACACGGATCGCCACGCCGTCCAGCTTGCCTGCAAGTTCAGGCAGCACGAGGCCAACGGCCTTGGCTGCACCGGTCGACGTCGGGATCATGTTCGTCGCTGCCGCGCGGGCGCGGTAGAGGTCCTTGTGCATCGTATCCAGCGTCGGCTGGTCACCGGTATAGCTGTGGATCGTGGTCATGAAGCCCTTGGTGATGCCGACGGTGTCGTTCAGCACCTTGGCCACCGGCGACAGGCAGTTCGTCGTGCAGGATGCGTTTGACACGACGATGTCGTTCGAGGTCAGCGTGTCATCGTTCACACCATAGACGATGGTCTTGTCGGCATCGGTGCCGGGAGCCGAGATCAGGACGCGGCTGGAGCCGTTTTCAAGGTGGGCCTGGCATTTCTCTTTCGAGGTAAAGATGCCGGTGCATTCCATGACAATGTCCACATGGCCCCAGGGCAGATCGGCGGGGTTGCGGATGGCGGTAACTTCCATCGGACCGCGGCCGACGTCGATGGTGGTGTCGGTGGTCGTGACCGTGGCCGGGAAACGGCCATGCACGCTGTCGTAACGCAGAAGATGCGCGTTGGTTTCGACAGGGCCCAGGTCGTTGATGGCAACGACTTCAATATCGGTGCGCCCCGACTCGATGATCGCGCGCAACACGTTGCGCCCGATACGTCCAAATCCGTTGATTGCTACTTTGACAGCCAAGGTAATCTCCTTCCAGTGGTCACCGCCATATGGCGACAAGCCGGATCAATTCAAGAAACTTGCGGGCCAGGTACAGGCCGATTCCAAGCCCAAGCGCATAGTCCAGCGCCAGCATGGCAAGTACGGCAAGCCCAAGCCAAAGAGCGATCCGGTTGGTCATCGCGCGCCTTATCGCAAGAAGTTGGGCGCGGGGAAAGAGACAAGTTCGCGCGGGGATGAATGCCACGGGATCGGGCCACAGGCTGTGCGTTTCAGCCAGCCAAGTGATCGGCGACAAATCCCTCGGCGATGGCTTGGGAAACAAAAACATCCAGATTTGAAATCAACGGGTTATTCTTGCCCGGCAAGACCATCGCCTGTTCGACCCGCGTGAGGATGCCCGGCAGGATGCGATAGGCGGGGTCATCCGCGAAATGACGTTCAAGCGACGCGCGCACTCCCGCAACAAGGTCTCCACGACCGCCCTTGAATTCATCGAAACTTTCGGCCGGCGTGCCGGAATGTTCCAGGCGTGCGTGCATCAGATTGGCCGAAAGGAACATGTCGTAGGCCGAGCCGGTCGACGTCAGCACGCTGACGCCATCTTGATCGACTGTGTTCACATCCCGGATCGGCGATGCCGTCCGCGTCGCGTATGTGGCCTCGATCACGTGATAGGGCCGGGTAAAGCTGATCTTCTCGGCCCTCGTCGCGTCAATCGCCAGGAAAGCGACATCCCAAACATCGCTATCGGCATCGGCAAAGACCTTGCCCGCGCCTGAAAAGACTACCGGTTCAAGCCTCAAGCCCAATTCCGCAGCAAGCCGCCTGGCAAGTGCGGGAGAGACGCCGCTCAGCCGATCGCCATCGACCTGCACCAGGGCGCGGTTGCCGGTGTTGATGGCGGCACGCAGGACGCCATTACTTGCGATATCGCCCAAATGAGCCGCCATGGCGCCCTCCAATCAGTCTATCGTGAGTTCTTCGCCACGACCGGCGCAAGCCCGGCCGGGCATCATCTCACCCCATACCACCGCCGATCATCCGGCGTGCCAGGTGGCCATAGGCCTCCGCCACCGGCCCCTCGCCCAGGGCAATCGGCGTACCGCTGTCACCGGCCACCCTCACGTCAAGCGATAGGGGCAATTCGCCGAGAAACGGCAGGCCCAGAGCCTGTGCCTCTGCGGCAACGCCCCCGTGGCCGAAGAGATGCTCCTCATGGCCGCACTTGGGGCAGACATAGGTAGACATGTTCTCGATAAGGCCAAGCACGGGCGTACCCAAAGTTCTGAACATGTCCAGCGCCTTGCGCGCATCCAGCAGAGCCACGTCCTGGGGCGTCGAAACGACGATCGCCCCCGTCACCTGCGTGCGCTGGCACAGCGTCAACTGAACGTCTCCAGTCCCTGGCGGCAGGTCGACAATCAACACGTCCAGTTCCCCCCACTGGACCTGCCCCAGCATTTGCTGCAAGGCGCCCATCAACATGGGACCGCGCCACACAACCGCCTTAGACGGATCAACCATGAAACCAATCGACATTAGGGTCACGCCGTGCGCTTGGAGCGGGATGATCGTCTTGCCGTCCGGAGAGGCAGGGCGTCTGTTGACCCCCATCATTCGCGGTTGCGACGGACCGTATATATCCGCGTCCAGCAGCCCCACCCGGCGCCCCTCCTTCGCCAAGGCTACCGCAAGGTTCGATGACACGGTCGATTTTCCGACACCGCCCTTGCCAGAGCCGATCGCGATGATCCGTTCGACACCAGAGACCTTTTGCGGTCCGCTCTGCTGGGGTGTTGGATGACCGCCGATCTTCAAAGAAGGGGCTTGCTGTGCCGCCGGAGCGGGCCCGTGGGCCGTCAGAACCACCTTGGCCGAAGAGACGTCCTCCAGCGCCAGAACCGCCGCCTCGGCCTCCGCTCGTGCGGATTCGAGCATTCGCGCGCCGTCGGGCGAGTCGGCCTCAATGACGAAACTGACCACTGATCCATCGATTCTCAGCGCCCTGAGCAGATCGCGCGAAACCAGATCACCTCCGCCGGGGAGCTGAATAGCTCTCAGCCTGTCAAGAATGACGCTACGATCAATGGCCATTTTCGGCACCTTTTTGCAGGGACATTTGCATAAATGGTCCACAATACACGTGCGTGCAACCCAACTTGGCACGAACGATGAAAAGTTAATCATTTCGTTTACTTAGCGTCATGTTAACGTATGACATTGCTGCATAGCAGCATTGCACAAGCGATCATTGTGCATCTGCAGCATATACCTAAATATGGTCTCAACAGACGAACACAGCGACCCCGACGGTCGCAACCAAGGACAGAAAACATGAGTATCGTAAATGTAAATCACGGGTCTCGCGAACTGGCACCGCGCGTTGCGGGCTTCTTCGGTGGGATCAACCGCCGCTACACCCAATACCGGACGTACCGCGCCACGCTCGACGAATTGGAAGCCCTGACCGATCGCGAACTCGCCGATCTCGGCATTGCGCGCACGATGCTGCGTTCGGTTGCCTACCAGGCAGCCTACGGAAGTTAAGCCTGGGGACCCTCCTCCTCCCTTTGGGTCCCAGACTTCAGTGACGGCGCCTCTCCTCCTCCCTGGCGTCGTCACTCAAAACACCGCCCTCCCTTGATCGCAAGGCCGGGCACCAAGATCGAAGAACCCTCCTCCTCCCTTTGGGTTCTTTGAACAAGCGGCGGCGCCTCTCCTCCTCCCTGGCGTCGCCGCTTTTTCTTTTTAAGACAGCGGACATGGAAGGCAGACGATTTCATCGGATGAAATCGATCCGGACTTTTATTAATCTGCGCTTTGGCTTGATAATTTCAGTCTTTGCAGGCGAGCGCCGCAGCAAAGCTGGTTCGGCCTTCATGCGGCCCCAGGTCGCGCGATGCAAAGCCGCGTCCGTCGAAACGCACCGCCATAACCCGCGTCCAATCCGCCGAAGCAACGATCATCTCGGGGCCAATGCCGCAGTCGCGGATCCCCCCCGCGATATCTGTCTCGCCGATCCGGTGATTTGTGACCCCTGGATAGTCGGCCACATGGCCCAGGGTTTGAGTACTCGGATCGAACCGCCAAACCCGCAGAGTTTTTGCCAGGTGGGGGCGGTCCACATAGGCCAGTTCGATCAGCCCGTCCCCATCCAGATCCGCCGCACCGACGCCAACCGGTGCCAACCACCGGTGGGTCCGCCCGATATATGGCGTCGCGTCCAGGACACCGGCCTCGGTATAGATCGCCAGCCGGGCGCCCTTGTCTACGTGGGTCTCGACAACAACGACCTCGGGAAGATGATCGCCGTCCACGTCCACAAGGCGCGGCGCAATGTCTTCGAATACGCGGTCCTCAGGCAGGCGGGCGACAAAGGTTTTTACGGCCCTGTTTTCACAGCCATGACACTGATCGACACGCATCCGCAGGCTGCCCCACTCGACCGCGTCTCCCAGTATTCCATGTGCATAGCGACCGGTCGGATCGCCGTACTCGGCACCGACGATCACGTCCGGTGGCGCCGCACCGGCGGGCGACACCATGGCAAGCGCCAGAAAGGCCCCTGCCAGAATGCGCATCAGATCTGCTTTTCCGGCATCTGGACAACAAGCCCGTCCAGGTCATCCGTCACCTTGAGCTGGCATGTTAGCCGCGAACGGTTCGGATCCGGCTCGAATGCGAAATCAAGCATGTCCTCTTCCATCGCATCCATGTGCGGCAGCTTTTCCACCCAATCGGGGTGCACGTAGACGTGACACGTCGAACAGGCACAGGCACCGCCGCAATCTGCCTCAATTCCCGGAATGCCGTTGTCTCGCGCGCCTTCCATCACCGTCAGCCCGGTGGCTACATCAACCACATGCTCGGTTCCGTTGTGCTCAATATAGGTGATCTTTGCCATGATCGCTCCGTCGATTCGTCTTTGCCGACTACCTAAGCCGTGCCCGTCCGTCATGCCAGAGCCCCGGACGCAATTCCCCCTGACACCCACGTGATCGACTGTTTTATTGGCAATTCCACCATCATGTTCTATCTTTGTTCTCATGAGTGAACCCATAGCGCACCCGCCCCAGTGGCCCCGGCCACCGTCTTGCATCCCGCACGAGATGCTGGACTTGCCGCCCAACGGCGCGCGAGTTGCAGTCGCGGGGCTGGTCCTGGTGCGCCAACGCCCCGGAACTGCCAAGGGGGTGATCTTCATAACCCTTGAAGATGAAACCGGAATTTCCAACGTGATCGTCTGGCGCAAAATGTACGAACGCTTTCGCCGCGCAGTGATCTCTGGGCGCGCCCTGCGCGTTACCGGCCGCGTCCAGCGCGAAAGCGGTGTCACCCACATCGTTGCCGAACGGATCGAAGACATCTCGTGGATGCTGGACGAGTTGCTACGACCTGCCAAAACCGCATCCGCGCCATAGTCTCGCCCCCCAAATTCCGGGAATTCGCCGCAATCAGCCGACAGTCTGGCCCTCGAATCCGGGAGTCTGCACGATGTTCTTTAGAAACCTGAGGCCCAAGAAGGGAGTCACCCTCGACGTCACTCTGACCGAGGTGCATCTGCCCGTGAAACTGGGCCACCGCGACGCCACCAAGATTTTCGCCGATCCGCTCAAGAAACAACTGGCTGCCGCCGGGCTGGGCTCGGTGCTCGACTGTCGGCTGCGCACCCGCAACTCGGGCGACGTGATCGGCGTCGATCTGACGCTTGGCCTGACCGACCCCTCGCTGTCAGCGCAACGCACCGTTGCTGGCATGCTGGAATACCTCGCCGCGCCTTGCGGATCGTCCATCCGCATAGTCGACGGCACCGACGATCCGGTCATTTTCGGCGTGACCGAAGGCCTCGAACTCTCGATCGGGACCAACGCCGCCCCCGACGCGGACGCCCGGCGCGACCTTGCCATGACGTGCAGGTCTGCGATGGAACACCTGGGTGTCAGCCGCGGCTGGGTTGAAAAACAAGGCCGTACCCATTTCTATTTTTACGGCGAAAGCTTTGTCGAAATGCGGCAGAGCCTGGCAAAAATTCTCGAAGAACATCCCCGTTTCGCCCAGGCCACACTGCGCCGCATGGCCTAAGCCAACGCCCCCAGGAACTGCGGTTTCAGCGCCTTTAATTCATCGGACAGGTGATCAACAAGCAGACGGACCCGCGTTGTGCGCCTCAGATCTTCGTGCAACAACAGCCAGATCGACCTATCCAGCTCAGGTTCGGTTCCCGGAAGCTGAACGAGCCTGTCGTCATAACTCTCGGCAAAGCACGGCAGGTAGCTGATCCCCATTCCCTCGCCCACGGCGGCCATAACCATACCGCCCTCGCGAATACAGTGGCGCACCTCGGCCTTCGGAAAAGGGCTGTTGCGGACCCAGGCGGGCACCCGCTCCCGGTCGCCCCAGCCGATCCAGACCAAACCTTCACCGCCCTCTCCACGCCCTTCCCAGAACCTATCCAGGTAATCGCGCGACGCATAGATTCCCTTGGCGTAGGTCACGATACGCCGACCGACAACGTCGTCATCCACTGAATATCCCACCCGGATCGAAACGTCGGATTCCGCTCGCGCCAGATCGGCACGGCGATTTTCGACAACGACCTCGACCTCGATCTCCGGGTGCGCTTCGGCAAAACGGGCGAGAATCGGTGGCAACACCGAAGTCGCAAACATCGGTGCGACAGACAGTCGGACACGCCCTTTGGGTGCACGATCAAGCCCGGCAAGCTTCCGCCGTGCCGCCAAAACCGAGACCTCGGCTTCCTCGGCCATCGGCAACAGTGCCTCACCCGCTACGGTCAGCGACAACCCGGATTTTGACCGGTCGAAAAACCGCACTCCATAGGTCGCCTCAAGAGCCTTCAGATTCCGATCCACCGTCGCGTGCGTACTGCCCAGAGCATCGGCTGCCGCTCTCAGGCTTCCAGTACGCACAACCGCAAGGAAGAAAGGCATGTGTGCCCAGTCTGCCGCCTGTTTGGTCATGTCCTGCCCATAGCTGATTTTTCCGCCTCTTTGTGTATCCAAAACAAACCATCATGTCACGAATTGATGCGTTCCGTCACGTTCAAGTGACACCTAAATCCTCGAAATCACCACGAGGAGACCCTTCACATGAACCGACGCGACTTCATCGCTGCCACAGGTGCCGCGGCAGTCACTCTTGCCGCCCCCCTGCCCGCATCTGCCCTCGGGACCGACTTCCCCTGGACCAAGAAGACCGCAACCATCCATGGCCACACCATGGCCTATGTCGACAGCGGCAGAGGCCGTCCCGTGGTCTTTCTCCACGGCAACCCGACATCCTCGTTCCTGTGGCGCGGGGTGCTACCACATGTCGAAAAAGCCAACCGCGTGATCGCTCCCGACATGATCGGCATGGGTGACAGCGACAAACCCGACCTTGCCTATACCTATGCCGACCACGCTCGACATCTGCACGGGCTGCTGGATGCGCTCGACCTGAACGATGCCGTTCTCGTCCTTCACGACTGGGGCGGCGCGCTCGGTTTCGATTGGGCCATGCAAAACCCGGACCGGGTCAGCGCCATCGCCTACATGGAAACGGTCGCGCCTCCTGTCATGCCCTTCGAGAGCTATGCCTCCATGGGGCCCCTGGGTGAGTTGTTCCAGGCCTGGCGCACCCCAGGCATGGGCGAAAAGATGATCCTGGAAGACAATATGTTCATCAACGAGGTCCTGGGCAAAATGGCAGTCGGCACGCCGCTAAGCCCCGAGGTTCTGGCTGTCTACAACAGTTATTACGCCGATGCCGCCAGCCGTGCGCCGCTGCTCGCCTGGCCGCGCGAGGTGCCCATCGGTGGTGAACCGGCGGCTACGGTTGATCTGACGCGTCGCATCGCGACTTTCCTGACCACCGACCAAAAGCCCAAGCTCCTGTTCCACGTCACACCCGGCGCCATCACACCGCCCGAAGCGGTCGACTGGATGAAGTCCAACGTCGCGAACCTCACCACCATCCACCTCGGCCCTGGCGCCCATTTCGTCCAGGAAGACTACCCCGACGAGATCGGCAACGCACTCGCCGAATGGATCGCAACCCTCTGATATTAAGGAGACTATCAATGGCAAAAGTTCACCTGAAACGCATGATCGACGCCCCCGTCGCCAAGGTTTGGGACAGCTGGAACGACTATGGCAATGTCGACAAGTTCAATCCCAACCTGAGCCGGTCCTTTCTGATCGGCGACAACGGCGAAACCGGCCTCGGTGCCACGCGCCAGTGCGATCTGAACGACGGCAAGAATTACATCCAGGAGAAGATCATCGCCTACGTCCCCGAGCGCAAAATTGCGGTCGACATCTACAATGGCACCATGCCTCTGAAACGCGCTGTGGCCACGATCGAGCTGATACCCCTTGCCGCAAACCGGACCGAAGTGAACTTCACAATGGAGTTCACGCCCAAGTTTGGCATCCTCGGCAAAGTGATGATCCCGCTCATGAAGCCCCAGTTCAAAAAGCTCCTGAACAAACTCATCGACGGTAACAAAGCCTATCTCGAGGACGGCGTTGTCATCGCCCGTGCTGCATGATCCGGTGGTAGGACACTATCGCGCAATTGTCTTATCTCAACAGCTTGCCTATAGCTCTCCTCGCAGCCCGCGAGGAGAGCATTACATGACCGATACCCGTACCGAAACCGACAGCTTTGGCCCGCTTGCAGTTCCGGCTGACCGCTATTGGGGCGCCCAGACACAGCGCAGCCTGATGAATTTCCCGATCGGCTGGGAAAAACAGCCCGTCGCCATCGTCCGCGCGCTCGGCGTAATCAAGCAGGCCTGCGCCGAGGCGAACAAAGCCAGCGGCGCTCTGGATGCGACGCTGGCCGACGCCATCATCGAAGCCGCTGGCGAAGTCATTGAGGGCAAGCTCGACGACCACTTCCCGCTCGTCGTCTGGCAGACCGGTTCGGGCACGCAGTCGAACATGAACGCAAACGAGGTCATCTCGAACCGTGCCATCGAAATCCTGGGCGGTGTGATCGGTTCCAAGGACCCGGTTCACCCCAATGATCACTGCAACATGGGCCAGTCGTCCAACGACACCTTCCCTACGGCCATGCACATCGCCGTCGCAACGACTGCGCGCGACGTGCTCTTGCCGGGGCTTGAGAAACTCGCCGCCGCGCTGGAAGCCAAGACGGAAGAGTTCAAGGACATCATCAAGATCGGCCGCACCCACACCCAGGACGCCACACCGCTGACGCTGGGCCAGGAGTTTTCCGGCTACGCCATGCAGGTTCGCAATGGCATCGAGCGCATCAAGCTGGCGCTCCCCGGCATCTATGAACTCGCCCAGGGCGGAACCGCCGTCGGCACCGGCCTCAACTCTCCCGTCGGCTGGGGCGAGACCGTCGCTGCCCAAATGGCGAAGATCACCGGCCTGCCTTTCGTCACCGCCCCTAACAAGTTCGAAGCACTCGCGGCGCACGACGCGATGGTCTTCATGTCCGGCGCGGTCAAGACCACAGCAATGGCCTGCTACAAGATCGCCAACGACATGCGCTTTCTCGGCTCCGGCCCGCGCTCTGGCCTCGGGGAACTGATCCTGCCGGAAAACGAACCCGGCTCCTCCATCATGCCCGGCAAGGTCAACCCGACCCAGGCCGAGGCCATGACCCAGGTTTGCGCCCATATCCTCGGTAACGACGCGGCGATCTCCTTCGCCGGATCGCAGGGCCATTTCGAGCTCAACGTCTACAACCCGATGATGGCCTACAACATGTTGCAGTCGATGCAGCTTCTCGGTGATGTCGCTGACAGCTTCACCCTGCGAATGCTGCAGGACACCAAGGCAAACGAAGAGCGCATCGGCAAACTGATGCGCGAGTCGCTGATGCTGGTCACCGCGCTTGCGCCCACCATCGGCTATGACAATGCCACCAAGGTTGCGAAGACCGCCCACAAGAACGGCACGACGCTCCGCGAAGAGGCCATCGCGCTTGGCTTTGTCGACGAAGAAACCTTCGACCGCATCGTGCGGCCAGAAGATATGATCGGGCCCAAGTAAGCGACAGCACAGGAACGGGGGCGCAGCCGCGCCCCCTCACTTTTCGGGCCGGCTACGCTGCGACCGAGTCCTGCCAGGCATCCATGCGCAAGTTTTCACCAGAAGGGGTTGCAGCCTCGCGCGCCGCGGCAAACAGCCTTTGACAGCAGCCCCCGCAGGGATAGGCTTATCGCCATGACAACCCCTGTAAACCTGAACCGCTTCCGCAAACAAAAGGCCCGCGACCAGAAACGCGCCGAGGCCGACGCCAACGCGGTTAAGTTCGGCCGCACTGGCGCCGAAAAGTCGGCCGAGCGCGCCGCGGCCGAAAAGGCCCGCCGCGACCTCGACGGCCACCGCCGGGACAAGTGACGATGGGACGCCCGGTAAAGCATTCGTTGACCCTCAAGGGCCACCGCACAAGCGTCACTCTGGAGGATGAATTCTGGCAGGCCTTCCGTGCGATTGCCGCCGAAAAAAGCCGTGGTCTGAATGATTTAGCCAGTGAAATCGACGCGTCCCGCGACGCCGACACCGGCCTCGCCTCGGCCATAAGGGTCTTCATTTTGCATCACTACCGCGCGTGACGGTTTTTGACGCAAAGCCAACAGAAATCTGATCCGCGATTTCCCGCTTTCCTAGATGCTTTCGCAGCGACAAACCCCACTTGAACAGTGGCCGTTCTTCCTGGTGCAAGTAACCTCGGAGAGCGCAATGCCTCAGCGCGGCACCGCCCGCAAGCGGATCCCATCCCTGGCGCGCACGGTTAAATGTGCCACGGGAACAGGCGTCTCCATGGTTTCAAAACGATATTTTGCCATCAGTGCGCTCAACAAGACTGCTGCTTCCAGCATGGCAAACCCCGCTCCGGGACAGACCCGCGGCCCCTCCGAGAACGGCAGCCAGGCCTCGCGCGGTGCCGGCTTACCCTGCTCCCAACGTGCTGGGTCGAAAACATCCGGGTCGCTCCAAAGGTCCGTATGTCGGCCGAGATGCCAGGGCGAAACTACGATTTGAGAGCCACGCCTGACGTCTCTCTTGCGAAAAACCTCTTCCACCGCCGCCTCCCTCACGAACATCGGCACGGGGGGATACAGCCGCAAGGTTTCCCGCAACACGTTCCGTGTGGCCTTCAATCCCGATACGTTTGAAAACGCAGGAGATTCAGCAAAAAGGCGGGCTTCGTCGGCGACCTTTTCGCCCCATTCAGGGTCAGCCGCCAAACACCAGAGAACCCAACCCAGCAAGGCCGCGCTGGTCTCGTGGCCTGCCAGAAAAAAGATCGCCACCTGGTCGACCATTTCCGCTTCCGTAAACCTGTTCCCGGTCTGCGGGTCGGGAGTGGTCATGATCATCGTCGCCAAATCCCGAGGTGCCGTCTCTTCTTCAATTTCGGCCTGGCGTTTCGAGACAAGTTCCTGAATCAATTCTCTTAATCTTGCCGCCGCAACCCGCGCCCTTCGCGGATGATGCACCGGCAGCCAAGGCATCAAGGCCGCCCAGGTCGCCACTGGCTGAACGCGTTGAAAATCGCGAAATGCCTGATAGGTCTCTGCCGCCAACCCATTCTCGATCGGGATCGAAAACAGCGTCCGAAAGATGACATCCGCCGTCGCATGACTGGCCATGGCTTCCACGTCGAGCACGCCCGGAATGACCCTTTCCACCGCGGCTTCCGCCGCCGCTAGTATGGCCGGGAAGCTCTCCTTCAGCCGACCACCTTCAAAGGCCGGATCGATCACCCGCCTCTGGTGCTCCCACTCGGCGCCGTTGGTGACGAAAATCGACCGCCCCAGCAAAGGCCGCAATCCCTGCATCACCCGGTCGGACTTGGGAAAATCCGACGCCCGCTCGACCAGAACGCGACGCACCAAATCCGGCGTATTCACAAGGAAAGACCGGAACCAGGGCGTACGAAACTCGGCCATCTTGGCGCTGTAAAGGTGATCAGGCTGCGCTGAAAGGATGTCCTGGCGGAACATTTGCCAGTATCGCCACAGCGACACGCGCCTGGCCCGCCCACCCGGTTTCGGAGGAATCATGACATGGTCGAGGTGAACCGCGACGCCGGCACGTCGATGCGGCTCTGCGACGATCGGCGCCCCTGGAAACGCTGCCCCAGCGTCCGCGGACCGGCAGTGATCTTGAAATAATCATAGTCACTAGGCCGATCAAAGGCGCAAAGATACTGAAAATGCAGCCGGAAATATCTGTGACGCAACGCTTTCAGGGTCTCGGGCGACAGTGTTTTCGTAAATGCCGCAGAGATGATGATTGGCCATTTCTGCCCTCGTGGCGGCGCAACCCCCGAGACCGAAACCGGATCAGCAAGAGCAAACGAACACCCGTCTCCCGGAGCGGAGACATCGAGCCAAGTAATCGTTTCATCTGTTGCGAGCAGCCGCAAATCTCGTCGCAACCTGCGGGCTTCAGGAAGGAAACTGACCATTGGAATGACCTGGCCCAAGGTCAATAGAGACAAGGCAGGACCAGTGTCCCGAAACCTGTTGGACCGCAGGATATCCGCCACGACCGAAACGGCCAGCTGCGCTCCCGACGAATGCCCTACGATCAGGACTTCGTCGACGCTCTCCCGCATCGCCGCCTCAATCCGGTGTCGCCATTCCACCAGACGCGCCTCGATCTCTTCGGGGTAAGCTCCCCTGCGTTTGGCTGTAAAGGCATAGTCGTGCATCAGGTAATAGGCGAAGGTTCTTTCATCCTTTGCCTTGAACCACTGCAACACCTTGATCATCGTTGGCAGGAAAACCATCCAAAAGACCGAGGTCCCCACTACCGACCAAAGCAAGCCCTTCGTATCGGGCGCGGACCCCATGAGGCCTGACAGAAAACTTCCACCCTGGAATGTCAGAAAAGCCGCCAAACTGGCCAGCACAGAGGCCCCGGCGACCGCCGCGAGCAACTGTCCCAGCAGCATCGCAATCGGGTAGAGCGCAGCCAATACCGGCCCTTTGGCGAGCCAGGACAGGCGCCGAAGTGTCCCGGTAGACAGATAGATCCACGCCGTCCTGACCAACGCGAGATACGTCCCGAATATTCCCGCGCGCATCGAGTTCTGGACGAGATCGTGCCATACAAGGACGTCGATCTTTGACTGAACGTGCATCCCGTCAATCTCTGCACGCACTCGCCAACCAGTCTCGCTGCGATCCGACTTCTGTTCGATATGGTACCGGGAAATACGCGCCTGTTTGCGACTCTCCGTGCGGTAGAGCTCGCGGTACCTGCGCGGCGGAAATGGATCGTAGCCGGGGATGTAAAACACCCGGCGACGCGCCACATGTGTCTTGCCCCTGTGCAACATACCCGGAAACCTAGCGAAACCCTTTGCCCTCGGGAAGGGATTACTTCCGCAAAATTTGCGCAGGTTTCCTTGGTTTGTGAAACAATGCCGGCAGGTGCTAGCCGAATGTTTGCAGAACCGGGAAGGTTTCATTCAGCCACCAGCTGAAGTCCGAGAACTTTCCTGTCAGCATCAAGAGACCCACGGTCCACAACAAAAGCCCCATGATGCGTTCGACGCGCTCCATATGTCGTCTCATCCACGCCATCAGACCGCCGAGCCTTGGGAAAAAGGCAGCAACCAAAAGGAAAGGAAGACCAAGCCCAATCGCATAAGCTCCAAGCAGCGCCGTACCACGCGCCACATTGGACTCAGTGGCTGCAAGGGACAGGATTGCACCCAGTATCGGCCCAATGCACGGCGTCCAGCCAAAAGCAAAAGCGAGCCCCAGAATATAGGCCCCAAATGCCGATCCGCCGCGGTCTCCGGCATCGACGCGCATCTCCCGGTCCATAAAAGCGATGCGGTAGACACCCAAAAAATGGGCGCCAAAGATCATGATGACAATGCCCGCTATTGTGACGAACCAGTCCTGGTTCGACAGGAAAAACCTACCAAAAGCCGACGCAGTGAAACCCAGGAACAGGAAGACCGTCGACAGGCCCAGAACGAAGAAACTCGCCGACATCATGGTGCTGCGCCGTGCTGGCGCTGCGCCCTCGGCCATATCCGAGACCGATGTCCCCCCCATGTATGCGAGATAGGGAGGAACGATGGGCAGGACGCATGGGCTGAGGAAGGACAGGATGCCTGCCGTCAGCGCCACGAACATGGACGGAAGCAAGCTGGCATCAAAGATATCGATTCCGAACATGTGTGCCTCGATTTTTCTCAACGTCTTGTACGATATAGCGCCTCACGCGTCACCCGCACGCGCGGTCACATCTCGGTGGACAAAATGAAATATGCGCTTTACCGCTTTCAAACCATGATCGCCGACGAAGACCTCGACGCCACCGGGCTTTTGTGCCCCCTGCCCGTCCTTAAGGCGGCTAAGCGGCTACGTGCGATGCAAAGCGGAGCGGTGCTACGGGTTCGGGCCGATGATCCAGCTGCGATTGTCGATGTACCGCACTTTTGCAGCGAACAGGGACATGAACTTTTGTCGGCCAGCGAAGTTGGCGGTGTCCAAACCTATCTAATCCGTCGCGCCTGACATGGTGGCTTGCGGGGGCACGACGCCCCCGCACTGGATCAACGGCTCATCGACCACCATCCACGCTTGCGTGGCTTTGCCTCGGGCTCTTCAGTTGTCACTGCGGCCACGGACTCTGCAGCAGCCGAAACTGGTGCGGGGGCAACGACGGGTTCGGGTTCCGGTTCCGCCACGGTATGCGTCTCAGGCTGTGCGGCGGTGTCTGCCTCCTGTGTCGCCGCGTCATCGGTTTCGACCTTCTTCTTGCGGGTGCGACGACGCTTGGGCTTCTCGGGTTCGACAGGCTGCGCTGCCGCCTCAGCAGGCTGTTCCTGGTCTGCCTCGCTCGATACGGCTTTTGCCTCGGCGTCTTCGCCAGCAGCAGACGCGCTCTCGCCTTCGACCGTTTTCTTGCGGCGGGTGCGACGACGCTTTGGCTTGGCTTCCGCTTCAACTTCCTCGGGATCATCCGCCTTGGCTTCCGCGAGCGCGTCTGCCTTGGCTTCCGCGGGCGCGTCTGCCTCGGGCTTGCTTTCGGGCTGTGTATTGGCACCCTCATCGCTCTCTTCAAAAGATGCCTCGGCGTCAGACTCATTAGCCTGGGCATCAGCGCCCTCGGCCTGATTTTCACCACCCTTGCCACGACGACGGCGACGACGGCGACGCTTCTTGCGAGGACGGTCCTCGTCCTCTGCAATCTCTGCGGAGACCTCTTCTTCCTCCACGCTCGTATCTTCGTCGATCTCGGCCATCAGCGAGGCGTCCACCGACACCACCGGGGCAACAGCTTCGACACGCCGCGTCGCTGTCTTGAACTTTTCGATGGTGAAATCCGGCGTGATCAATTGCGGATCGGCCTCGATCCGCACGGCCATGCCATAGCGCGCCTCGATCTGGGCGACGTGCTCGCGCTTCATGTTCATCAGGAAATTGACGATTGACACCGGAGCCTTGACCAGCACCTCGCGAGACCGACGACGGACACCTTCCTCCTCAAGCTGGCGCAGGATCGTCAAACCGACACTGTCGTCGGAACGGATCAAGCCCGTGCCATGGCACGACGGACACGGCTGGGTCGTTGCTTCAAGCATTCCCGGACGCAGGCGCTGACGTGACATTTCCAATAGACCAAAGCCGGAAATGCGACCAACCTGGATACGCGCGCGGTCGGTCTTGAGCTTCTCCTTGAAACGCTTCTCGACAGCGTTGTTGTGCTTGCGCTCTTCCATGTCGATAAAGTCGATCACGATCAGACCCGCGAGGTCCCGCAGGCGCAACTGGCGTGCAACTTCCTCGGCGGCCTCAAGGTTTGTCTTGAGCGCTGTTTCCTCGATTGAGCCTTCCTTGGTCGCCTTGCCCGAGTTCACGTCGATGGCGACCAACGCTTCGGTGATACCGATCACGATATAGCCGCCGGATTTCAGCTGGACGACCGGATTGAACATCCCGCCGAGATAGCTTTCGACCTGGAAACGCGCGAAGAGCGGCATCGGGTCGTTGTAATGTTTCACGTTCTTGGCGTGGGACGGCATGATCATCTTCATGAAGTCCTTGGCCGTACGGAAGCCGGTGTCGCCCTCAACCAGGACTTCGTCGATCTCGCGACTGTAAAGGTCGCGGATAGAACGCTTTATGAGATTGCCTTCCTCATAAATCTTGGCTGGCGCAATAGATTGAAGGGTCAGCTCGCGGATCTGCTCCCACAAACGTTGAAGGTACTCATAGTCGCGCTTGATTTCCGACTTAGTGCGCTTTGCGCCGGCCGTACGAATGATCAGGCCTGCACCTTTTGGGACCTCGATCTCGCTGGCGATTTCTTTCAGTTTCTTGCGGTCCGCCGCATGGGTGATCTTGCGGCTAATACCGCCGCCACGGGCCGTATTTGGCATCAACACACAATAGCGACCGGCAAGCGACAGATAGGTCGTGAGCGCAGCGCCTTTGTTACCGCGCTCTTCCTTGACAACCTGAACCAACAAGATCTGGCGGACCTTGATGACTTCCTGGATTTTATAACGGCGCGTGCGCTGTTTGCGACGTGGGCGGATTTCCTCGGCAGTGTCATCGTCGGCGACCGCCTCGATCGTCTCGTCCTTTTCAGCGGCGTCGTCCATGGCGACATAGGGCGTTTCCTCGTCGTCGCCATCTTCATCTTCATCGAGGTCGACAACGTCCATGCCCGGAATTTCAGCAACAGAATCGCCAGATGCCGCAGCTGCAGTTTCGCCAGCCGCTTCAGTTGCAGTATCGGCGTCGGCTGCGATATCCGCGTCATCCGCCGGATCAGCCGTTTCTTCGATCGGGGCGGCAGTTCCTCCATCAGTCGATGTCTCGTGCTGCAACTCTTCCGCAGTTTCCGAAACCTCCTCTGTCGTGGTGGCGTCCGAACTGTTGGCCCTGACGGGGCTGGATCGACGACGCCGACGACGTTTGGGTTTTTCCTCTTCCTCAGCCTCGGCTTCGGCCATGGCCTGTTCCTCGGCCAGCAGAGCCTCGCGGTCGGCGACCGGAATCTGATAGTAGTCCGGGTGGATCTCCGAGAACGCAAGGAAACCATGCCGATTTCCGCCATAGTCGATGAAGGCCGCCTGAAGCGACGGTTCAACCCGTGTTACCTTGGCGAGATAGATGTTTCCGGAGAGTTGGCGTTTGTTTTCGGATTCAAAATCAAATTCCTCGACCTTGTTTCCGTCAACGACCACCACCCGCGTCTCCTCGACGTGGGTGGCATCGATAAGCATTTTCTTCGACATATTGGCTTTCTGCGCAACAGAACACCCCCGCCGGGTGGGGCCAAAGTATTTGAGTTGCGGCTATTTAGGGCGAAATGGCGCGACAGGGCCAAAACATGGCGACCCGTCAGTGACGGGGAAAACGATGATGTTTCCCACGCGAGCGTCATCGCGGTTCTTCTCCGACGCCCACGTTTCGGGGCGCCCGTTCAAGGCTCGGCTTTCAGACAAAATCTGTGCGCGAGCAATTCCAAAGTTCGGTTGTATCAACCGATGTGCTGGACCAGGCATCCCGA
The DNA here is from genome assembly GCA_050290245.1 of Silicimonas sp. Lineage (GTDB taxonomy): Bacteria > Pseudomonadota > Alphaproteobacteria > Rhodobacterales > Rhodobacteraceae > JBNKHH01. Next base: position 15,652 of record JBNKHH010000059.1, on the reverse strand, counting down.
ATGTCCGGTACCGTCCTGGAACAGCGAAATTTTTCTGCACCTTCGCTGCGGAGCGTCCGCAGGACACAGGTGCACCATCACCATAAAGGGTGTCATTGAAGAATTACAATGGCGAATTTGACGACGGAGCCCTGATCACAGGGACAAGGCACCGCCTTCAGATCCAAGCTCGCTCAAAGATAGTCGGCCCGCTGCAAGCCGTATTTCGCCATCTTTTCGTTCAATGTCCGACGCGGCAGGCAAAGCTCTTCCATGACATTCACAATCGAGCCACGGTGTCTTCTCATGGTGTTGTCGATCAGCATGCGTTCAAACGCTTCAACATATTCCTTCAGCGGTTTGCCTTCCGTCGTAACGGTGAAGTCTGCGGCTGCTTCGTTGTCTGCCATCAGAAGTGATGTAATCGTCCCCGATCCTCGGCGCGCCTGCAAAACCGCGCGTTCAGCGATGTTAACAAGTTGCCGGATGTTGCCGGGCCACGGCGCCTGAAGCAGCTGCGCGGCCTCCTGAGCCGAAACCTCGGGCACCTCGCAACCGTATTCGTCCGCGAACTGCTCTGAAAGTTGCTGGAACAGCATCAGAATGTCTTCGCCGCGCTGCCGCAATGGCGGCAGAGTGATCTTCATGGCTGCAAGGCGATAAAACAAATCGGGACGCAGAGCGTCTTCACAGGTTTTTCCCGGCTCCTGCAGATTACAGATGGCAACAATGCGGGTTTCGGCCGGTGTGCCCTGTGCATTCATCCAGGACAAAAGCCGCGCCTGAAGCGTTTGAGGAAGTGCTTCGATATCCTCCAGCACCAAAGTGCCGCCACGCGCCTCTTCCAAGAGCGGAATCTGGCCGTCTTCACTGGGGCCGAACAACCGCGTCGCCAGCGCTGCCTCGTCGTGAGCGGCGCAGGAGAAGAGAACAAATTTTTTGCCGGCCTTGGCACCCACGGCATGCAGCGCATGTGCCACCAGAGTCTTGCCGGTTCCGGTCTCTCCTTCGATCAGAACGTGGCCATCGGCTTGTCCGAGATCGAGAATATCCTCGCGCAACCGTTCCATGACCGGGGATGCCCCTACCAGCTTTTTCATGATGCCGGTCCCGCCATCGGACAACTCACGGCGCAGCGCCCGGTTATCCAGCGTCAGGCGCCGCGCGTTTGCGGCTTTCTTGGTAAGTTCGGTCATCCTGTCGGGGTTGAACGGCTTTTCCAGAAAATCGAATGCCCCAACCTGCATCGCCTCAACCGCCATCGGAACGTCACCATGGCCGGTAATCATGATGACCGGCAAAGCGCTATCGACGCTCATCAGGCGTTTCAGAAAGGCCATTCCGTCCATGCCGGGCATCTTGATATCGCTGACAACAACACCTGGAAACTCGGGCGTCAGGGATTTCAGCGCGTCCTCGGCACTGCCGAAGGTTTCCGTGTCGAACCCGGACAGCGCCAACCACTGGCTGATCGACTGCCGCATGTCCTGCTCGTCGTCAACAATGGCAACTTTCATGGTCTGAGCCATCGGTCTATCTCTCTCTGTCATTCCGCCGCTTCCGTCGATTGCGCCGCAAGCGGCAGGGTTATTTCGAACACTGCCCCGCCATCCCGGCCATTCCTGGCTGTGAGGCGACCGCCAAGGTCGTTCACGATACCCGAGGAAATGGCAAGCCCCAGACCAACGCCGTCACCAGGCGCCTTGGTCGTGTAGAACGGCTCAAACAGGTTCTCGATGTCGTCGATCCCGGTTCCATTGTCGCGCACCGTGACAACAACGTTGTCCGCGGCCGTCACCAGGATCTTCACCTCGGGACCGGTGCGCCCCTTCACGGCATCCAAGGCATTGCGCAACAAGTTGACCAACACCTGCTCCAAGCGGATCCGATCAGCCTGAACAATGACCTCATCGCGGGGCAGCGAGACGTCGATATTGACGTCTCCGCGCCTCAGTTGCGGCTCCATCATCGAAAGAGCAGAAGACACTGAAGTCCTTACATCTATGCGTTCTACGGCATCCCCGCCTTTGCGCGCGTAGGATTTGAGCTGTCTGGTAATGGCCCCCATGCGCTCGATCAAATCATCGATCCTCTGGAACGACGACAAAGCCTCATCGGCGCGTCGACGCTGGAGCAACAATTTGGCACCGGCAAGATAGGTTTTCATAGCCGCGAGGGGTTGGTTCAGCTCATGGCTGACGGCTGCTGACATTTCGCCCAAGGCAGCAAGTTTGGAGGATTGTTGAAGGGTTTGTTCGGCCACTTCAAGATGGCGTTCGGCCTTTTCCCGCTCGGCGATTTCCCGCTGCAAGGCCAGGTTGAGCTGGCGGAGTTCAGCCGACTCGCGCTGGAAGAACCGCAAACGCGACGTCGCTTTGCGGCTCACCATGTAGAAAGCGAGCGCCATGAGAATCGCGAATCCCATGATCTCGAGTGCCAGAACCGCATTCACCCTTTCGCGTACACCCGCGTAGGTCGTGAAACTGGTGATTGTCCATCCCTGGAAACCAATCCGCGCCTCCTGCCGCATCACAGCCTCGCCCTGGACATAGGCATCGGCAGGCAAGGCCCCCCATCCCGCTGTAGCGTAAAAGGCGCGTTCGATGGCAGAAGGCACCGACTGGACCGCGAGAGCTTCCTCTTCGGTCCGTCCCCGCCATCGGGCTTCGGTTGCAAGGATGATCGTGTTCTCCGAGTTTTCGACAATCACGGCATCGGTGAAACCGGCCCAGGAATTCTCGAACTTGTTTAGGTCGACTTCGACCATGATCACGCCAATCAACTTGCCCTGGGCTTCGATGCGCCGCGAATAGGCAAAGACCCGTCCCCCGGAATCCAGCTGGCTGGTGGTGAAAACGGTATCCGACGACCGTGTAGCCTCGACGAAGTAGGGCTCACCGCGATGTATTGAACCGATCAAGGCCCGATCAGTGGCGGCCACCGCACGGCCATCGCTCTCCATTAGTAGCAAGCTCTTGGCGCCAATTTCGTCGCGATACTCAATCAGCCGCCCAGAACTTTGCGAGAAATCGAGCGAATTCAATGCGCCGATCAGCGTCGGGTCGCGCGCCAGGAGCTGCGGCACAATCTGGTTGCGCTGAAGCTCGCTGCGAATGTTGCCGGAATACAAGGCAAGACGCACCTCGGCGCGCGACCGTGTGGTTTCGGTGAACCGATTGGTCAGGTACTGGTTTGTCCACCAAACGACCACCACCGCCAAAGCGATCAATGAAATCATTACGAGGCGAGCCCGCAACGTAGCCGCACCGGGGCGATGTTCAGGTCTGTCTGACCTCTCTGTCATGGGCGAAGACTAAATCGCCTGCCCGACCTTCTCAAGCATCGACGAGACTGTCTGCCAGAGATTTGAACATAGCCGCGCCATCCGCACGTCCCAAGGCGGGGTCAGCGGCCCGTTCCGGGTGCGGCATGAGACCTAAGACGCGCCGGTTCGCCGACAACACGCCGGCAATACGATCGACCGAGCCATTCAGGTCTTCGGCATACCGGAACGCCACACGATCATCGCCCTTCAACTCGGCAAGAACCTCGTTTGTCGCGACATAGTTGCCGTCGTGGTGAGCAACCGGATAATTCACAATTTGTCCGACGTCGTACCCACTGGTAAAGTCGCTTGCTGCGGTAGCGACCTCTAGATCGACAGCCTTACAGATGAATTTCAGCCCCGAATTTCGCATCAGGGCGCCAGGCAACACCCCTGTTTCCAGGAGGACCTGGAAACCGTTGCAGATGCCGATGGCATAGCCCCCTTTTTCGACATGCTTGACCAGGGCAGATATGATCGGCGACTGGGCGGCAATGGCGCCACACCGCAAATAGTCGCCGAAAGAGAACCCGCCGGGAACGCCGACAATATCGACGCCGGCCGGCAATTCAGTGTCCTTGTGCCAAACCATCTCGACATTGAAACCCGCGTTTCTGAACGCAACGGCCAGATCACGGTCACAGTTCGATCCAGGGAAAACAAGAACGGCAGCTTTCATGGACAGTCTCCAGTCTCAGGCAGCAAAATCGGTGATAACGGCCACCCCGGGAGGGGTCGGCCCGTTGAAGGCAGCAAGCTCCGCCGAAGTATCCGACAGGCCAACTTCACGAGCGACGATCGGATTCAAATCGACATGTCCGCCGTCGATCAGAGACAGGAGCGACGGATAGCGATGCGCCGGCATGCCGCGTGTCCCATAGAGCGCGAGGTTGCCCATATAGACGGTGTTGAGGTTGACCTCTTGCACAGCATGATGGCCGACCGGCATACCCACCTGCACGTGGCGGCCAAGCGGACGCAAGCACGCCAGAGAAGCGGCGACCGTCACAGGAAAGCCTAGGGCCTCGACCGAAACATGCGCGCCGCCGCCGGTGATTTCCTTGATTCTCTCGGCACTCTCCCCGTCGGAAGCATCGACAGCGAAATCGGCACCGAGACCCCGAGCGTGCTCCAGCTTTTCCTGAACGACGTCTGTTACGATCACACGCGCACCAAGCGCGCGGCCCAGCAACATCGCCGCCAGTCCGATGCCGCCAGTACCGTGGACGGCCAGCCATTCGCCCGGCTGTAACCCCGCACGTCCGGTCAGTGCGTGCCATGCGGTCGTCACCCGGCAGCCAAGGGCAGCCGCCAACGTGGGTGACATCGATTCGGGAAGTCGCGCCAAGTTGTGGTCACGCGGCACGGCAACATATTCGGCAAACGCTCCAGGCTCGATGAACCCGGGCAACCTTTGGTCCAGGCAGGTGTTGCTTTCACCGGAGCGGCATTGAGGGCAGGTGCCACAGGCAAGGATGAACGGCGCGATGACACGGTCGCCGACCTTGTATTGGGCCCGCCGCCCCGCTTCGATCACCTCGCCACAATATTCGTGACCACCGATCTGGCCCGGCTTCACGCGGGGATGCTCGCCAACCCATCCATGCCAATCCGACCGGCATACGCCACAAGCCAGGACTTTGAGAACAACGCCGTCCTCTGGGCATTCCGGCGCAGCGACATTCTCGATCGAAAGTGGCTTGCCATATTCCCTGAGGACGGCCGCACGCATCACAGCAGCTCCACGTCGTATTTCTCGATAACCGTATTTGCCAAAAGCGCCTCGCACATGCGCGTCACTTCGGCCTCGGCCTTGGCAGGATCACTTTCGGCCAGTTCAAGCTCGATCACCTTGCCCTGACGAACACCGTCCACACCTTCGAACCCAAGCGTGCCTAGCGCGTGGCGCACAGCCTCGCCCTGGGGGTCGAGAACCCCGTTCTTCAGCATGATATGAACGCGCGCTTTCATGGCTTTCCCCCGCAGTGGCGATTTGTGCGATGTAATCGCGGATTCCCGACCGATTGTCCAACCCCAAGCGGCCCCAAGCACAGCAAAAAGCTTGAAGGGCTGCGGGGGGCGATGTCCCCAGGGATGCAGGTGCGGACCAAAGCCGCAGAATCAGTTGATCAGCGTCGGCTTGTTGCTTGGTGCCGCATTGGACGGCAGGACGCCAAGGCGCTTGGCGACTTCGGTGTACGCATCCGTCAGACTGCCAAGGTCTCGCCGGAAAACGTCCTTGTCCAGCTTCTGCCCGGTTTCGATATCCCAAAGACGGCAGCTGTCCGGACTGATCTCGTCGGCGATGATGAGCCGCTGAAAATCCCCGTCCCAGACCCGGCCGATTTCGATCTTGAAATCCACGAGGCGGATACCGACGGCCAACATGCAGCCTGACAGGAAATCGTTCACGCGCAGCGCCAGCGCCAGCATGTCGTCCAGATCCTGTTGGCTGGCCCAACCGAAAGCAATGATGTGTTCCTCGGCCACAAGGGGATCACCCAAGGCATCGTCTTTGAGGCAGAATTCGACAATCGGACGCGGCAGGAGAGTCCCCTCTTCCAGCCCCAGGCGCTGCGACAATGTCCCCGCGGCATAGTTACGCACGATCACCTCGAGGGGAATGATCTCGACCGAGCGGATCAACTGTTCGCGCATGTTGATGCGGCGGATGAAGTGGTTTGGAATCCCGATCTGGGTCAGACCCTTCATGAAGAATTCGCTGAGCCGGTTGTTCAAGACACCCTTGCCGTCGATCACGTCCTTTTTCTGGGCGTTGAAAGCAGTTGCGTCATCCTTGAAGTATTGAACCAGAGTGCCGGGTTCAGGGCCTTCGTACAGGATTTTGGCCTTGCCTTCGTAGATCTTCTTGCGCCGTGCCATTTCGCCCTCGGAGAAAATAGGAAAGTGCGCGAGAAAGTCCACGCGTACCAGGTTGGCGCCTCTTTACGTCAACGAAGGGGGCGCAGCAAGCGCGGGGCTTGGAAATCACTCAAGCCCCGCATTTGCCTTTGTGCGTCTCAGCCCGCTATAAATTAGTTCCGCGTCATCGGACCGAGGAAGAAACGGTGGTGTAGAAGACTTGCGGGCTGCCGCCAGCAAGGGCATATCAAGGGAAATACCAAGCAATCCGGGGAAAGGCCTGAGATGACCACCTTCGACGACCGTGAAAACGCCTTTGAATCCAAGTTCGCCCACGACGCTGAAATGCAGTTCAAGGCCGAAGCGCGCCGAAACAAGCTTTTGGGCCTGTGGGCCGCCGAACTTCTTGGAAAGTCTGGCGACGATGCAGCCACCTATGCCGCCGAAGTCGTGAAAGCCGATTTCGAGGAAGCCGGTGACGAGGATGTTTTTCGCAAGCTTTCCGGCGACCTCGGCGACAAGGCATCCGAGGAAACCATCCGCACAAAGATGATCGAGATGATGTCGGTCGCCAAGATGCAGTTGATGGACGAGGCCTGAGGCTTCGCGATTTCAGTTTACTGAGATCGATTAAGCTCTCGTAAAGCCGCGCTCTCTAGGACAGTTGTCGGGGGCGCGCTTTGCGGGGTGCGTGTATATGGAACGAGTTCCGTCTGGTACGACGGTTGAAGTGGTGCGTAAGTCCGCGCTGAAAAATGTCGTCGCTTTTTCGATCGCCGGGTTCTGTGCCTGGCTCGTCATCCGCCAACTCGGGGATATCGACCTGACCGAGGTCGCGGCCTCGCTCGGCGCGGTGACACCGGCCCAATGGCTTGGTGCTCTAGGTGCAACCGCTTTCAGCTTCGTCGCCGTGGGGCAGTATGACGCTCTGTTCCATCGATGGCTGAATACCGGCGCAACGCCTCGCCGCGCCGTCACATCTGGTGCAGCCGCCATTGCGCTGGCACAGACCTTGGGTTTTGGCCTTGCTACCGGAACCGTGGCACGATGGCGAGCCTTGCCTGAATTGAGTTTCGCGAGTGCCTTGAAGGTGACGAACTACGTCTCGTTCAGCTTTATGTTCGCCCTTGGCCTCATCAGTGCCGTGACGATGACGATACTTGGCTTTGACCAAGAGTTCGGAGATCTCTGGGCCTGGATTGCGGTGTCCGTTCTGGCCGCGACGGTCGCCCTTTCGGTGCTCCAGCCCGCATGGCTTCCGATTCCTTTGCCCCCTTTGCGGCTCATGGGTCGCCTGACTGTACTCTCGGCGGCAGACACGGCACTGGCGGCGTTGGCGCTTTGGATCTTGCTCCCTGCCGATTTGCAGCCACCGTTTCTGGCCCTATTCGCCGCATTCCTCGCCGCCCTCGGCGCGGGGCTTTTGTCAGGCGCGCCCGGAGGCGTTGGCCCCTTTGAACTCTGTCTGGTGACCCTGCTGCCGACAGTGCCCGAAAACGACCTGATCGCGGCGGTGCTGGCCTTCCGGCTCATTTACTACGCGCTGCCGGCTTGCCTGGCGCTCGGATTTCTTTCGCGAAGTACGCCCGCACCGGCAAGGCCAGTGGCATCGCTACCAACGGCGCAGCACATCAGGAGAGCCGAAACAGGTCTGTCCCGACAGACCGGTGAGGTTCGCCAAATCGGTGGGTGTATCCTGCATGTGGCGGAAGCATCGCAAATCCTTGTCGCACTAGGAGACCCCGCATGTGGACAGTCCTTGGGGAACGCGGCGCTTGGTGAATTCGCCAAGGATGCGCGCAGTCGGGATCTTTGGCCCGCTCTTTATAAATGCGGCCCCGGCACCGCGCTTACAGCCAGGAAAATGGGCTGGTCGGTAATGGCGGTTTCGGAAGAGGCCTGGTTGGAGCCGCCGACTTTCACTCTCGATGGATCTGAACGTCGCCAGCTTCGGCGCAAGCTCAAGCAGGCCGAACGCAATGGCGTGTTGGTCGAGCGGGCACGCGCCCTTCCGATATCACATATGGGCAGGGTTGCCGAGGAATGGACCGCGAGATGCGGTGGCGAGCGCGGCTTTTCCATGGGTCGCTTTGATCCGCAATACCTTGAAAACCAACATTGCTACCTGGCCTGGCGCGAAGGAAGACTGGTCGCCTTTGCCAGCTTTCATGTCACCGAAGACGAATGGGCACTGGATCTGATGCGAAGTGCAGACGACACACCCGACGGAACAATGCACCTGTTGGTCACAGCGGCAATTCGGGACGCCGCGACTGTGGGGGTGCCAAGATTTTCGCTGGCCGCGATTCCTCTTGAAGCTCCAACAGCCTTGCTGCGCCACATCTCGGGACGGCGCGAGTCGCAAGGCCTGCGACGCTTCAAGATGAGCTTTGGTCCACGACTCCGGCGTCTATACATCGCAGCGCCCAACACTGCACTGATGCTCCTGGCGGGCGTCGACATTCTGTTGCGGATCACTCGGCCCAATCCCCTGGCGACCGAATGGCAGGACGCGCCTTCGGCAATCTTTGACATGAAACCCGCAAATGCGGTCTCAGCATCGACCGTACCCACCGAAACCATGCAGTAGATGCAAGCCGGGAATGCGGAACTGTGCGTTGTGCTGCAGCGCAGAAACCCACATGTTTGCGCCAACAGTAACTAATAACCCCTTCATGGTGATTGACATGAACTTCATGGAAGAACTTAAAAAACACGCCGCTTATCACCGCACCGTCCGCGAACTGCGCCGGATGCCCCTGGACACGGCGCTTGACCTCGACATCTATCCCGGCGACGCGAAGCAGATTGCTCATCGTGCTGTCTTTGGATCGTAAGAAATAGACGATACCAACGTAACGGTATTTGCAGAGAACGGCGGGCGCTCCTACCAGGCGTCTGCCGTTTTCATTGGTGCACGGAAAGCGTGACTAGCGCGCCAGTTTCTCGTCCAACGCCGCGCGCACGGCCGGCGTGACGAACTTTGATACGTCTCCGCCCAAGCGAGCGATTTCCTTAACCAGCTTGGACGCGATGGCCTGATGTTCGGCATCGGCCATCAGAAAGACCGTCTCGACACTGGAATCCAGCGTGCGGTTCATGCCGACCATCTGAAACTCATATTCGAAATCGGCAACCGCGCGCAGGCCTCGCACAATCAGCCCGGCGTCGACGTCTCGGGCACAGTCGATGAGAAGGTTTTCGAACGGATGAGCAACGATCTCGACTCCGGTACGCTCGGCGATCGCCTCGCATTCCGCCTCGATCATCGCGACGCGTTCTTCAAGACTGAATAGTGGTCCCTTGTCACGGTTGATCGCCACACCGATAACGAGGCGATCGACCAACACCGTCGCACGCTCGATTATATCGAGGTGACCCAAGGTAACCGGATCGAAAGTTCCGGGATAGAGTCCGATCCGCATGTCTTATGGCTCCTTGGCGCCGATCTTAGCCGATTCCCTGCCATAGAACCCTGCAAGGCTGCAACCCTTTGGTGTTAAAAGCCTTTGATCATACCCTCCAGGGCGTCCTTTTCCATCGAGAGTTCAGACAGTCGCGCCTTGACGACATCACCGATCGAAATCAGCCCGGCCATCGCGCCGTGTTCCATGACCGGAAGGTGACGGAACCGTCCTTCGGTCATTTTCCCGAGCACCTGATCGGCAGTCTCGTCAGGCGTGCAACTGACCATTTTGCGGGTCATGAGGCTGTCGACTGTATCATTCAGACACCCCCCGCCACGCTTGCCCAGTTCGCGGACGATGTCCCGTTCGGACAGAATACCAACTGGGCTGCCGTCGTCGCCTGTCACCACAATGGCGCCGATCCGCTTTTCGGACAACACTCGGGCCGCATCGGAAACAGGAGCCCCCGCAGCAAGCGTCACAACATCATTTCCGCCCTTCATGCCAAGTATTTGACGAACAAGCATGGTTTTCCTCCCGAAACTGAACTTGCGCTATCATTACCGTCATCCAGTGAGCAGCCTTGTGTCAAGCGCGCGTGCGCAGTGCGATTTCGGCGCGCAATCCATCGGCCAGTGTTTGGGCGAACCTGTTTAGCCGTTCGACACGCGCGTCATCCGCATGCCGGATCAGCCAGAATGCGCGCGTCAGGTTGAGTGTTTGGGGAAGAATGGTTCGCAATTCCGGGGCATCGGGCAACGCAAAGTCATGCACGACACCGATGCCTGCCCCCGCCCGCAACAGACCAAGTTGAACAGAGACCAGGTTCGAGGCGACATTAACCTTTTCCAAGCCCAGTTCGGCAAGGTAGTCCAATTCGCGGTCGAAGATCATGTCGGGGATGTACCCAACGACGGGATGCTGGGCGAGATCGTCCCGGCTCACGATCGGCTTGGCGCCCTCCAGATAGTCCCGCGATGCGGCAAGATGCAGTGAATAGTCCGAAATCTTTTGAATTCGTAGGCGCCCGGCCCTTGGCCGGCTAACGGCGATCGCCATGTCGGCCTCTCGTTTTGACAGGTTGAACACCCGCGGAAGAGCGACAATCTGAACATCCAGGCCAGGGTTTTTCTCCACGATCCGACGGATCACATGGGGCAGGAGAAAGGTGGCACAGCCATCAGGGGCGCCAAGGCGAATTGTTCCCGTGAGGGTCTGCGTCTCGCCACGTACATCGGCCAAGGCTCCGGTCACCGCCTGCTCGGCGGCCTCGGCGTGGCTGCGCAATTGTTCGCCGGCCGGGGTCGCAAGGTAGCCTTGCGGAGATTTGACGAAGAGCACCGCGTCCATTTCAGTCTCGAGCCGGGCAATGCGTCGCCCCACGGTTGCCGGGTCGAGACGCAAATTCTTTGCTGCGCCAGACAGGCTTTCGTGTCGCGCCACAGACAGGAATATTCGCATATCATCCCAGTTCATTTCAATTTCATCCTTGCATTTTTGCAAAACCTTTTTGGGAATCTGCCGCTTTTCGAACGACATGGCCAGACTTTATGGTTTGGCGCGAAAGATCAGGAGGATTCGATGGAAGAACTCACACATTTCATCAACGGTCAGCGCGTCAAGGGAACGTCGGGCCGTTTCGCGGACGTTTACAACCCGGCAACTGGCGAAATTCAGGCCAGGGTTCCCCTGGCGAGTGTCGAAGAGATGAGCGCAGCTGTCGCCCAGGCCGCGGAGGCGCAGATTGCGTGGGGGAAAACCAACCCGCAGCGCCGTGCCCGTGTCATCATGGCCTTTGGCCAGTTGATCAACGAGAACATGGACACGCTCGCCGAACTGGTCAGTCGCGAGCATGGCAAGACTCTTCCCGATGGTCGTGGCGACGTGCAACGCGGTCTTGAGGTGGTCGAAGTCTGCATGGGGGCCCCGAGCCTTTTGAAAGGTGAATTCACGACAGACGGCGGCCCCGGCATTGATCTTTACTCCATGCGCCAGCCCCTGGGTGTGGTGGCCGGCATCACCCCTTTCAACTTCCCGGCAATGATCCCGCTTTGGAAGATGGCCCCTGCCCTTTCCTGCGGAAACGCGATGATCCTGAAACCGTCCGAGCGCTGCCCGTCGACCTCGCTGATGCTGGCGGAACTGCTTAAAGAAGCAGGCCTGCCGGACGGTGTTCTGCAGGTGGTGAACGGCGACAAGGAAGCCGTCGACGCCATCCTCGACAATGAAACGATCCAGGCCGTGGGCTTTGTCGGGTCGACCCCAATTGCGCAGTATATCTATGGCCGGGCTGCCACGAATGGCAAGCGCGCTCAGTGTTTTGGCGGCGCCAAGAATCACATGATCATCATGCCGGACGCCGACTTGGACAAGGCCGCCGATGCTCTGGTCGGCGCCGGTTTCGGCGCTGCCGGTGAACGCTGCATGGCGATCTCGGTTGCCGTTCCCGTCGGTGAGAAAACCGCGGATGCACTGGTCGAGCGCCTTGTGCCGCGCATCGAGGCGTTGAAAGTCGGACCCTATACCAGCGGCGAGGATGTGGACTATGGTCCCGTCATCACGGCAGCCGCGAAAGAGCGGATCGAAGGCTTGGTCAACTCGGGCGTCGAGCAAGGCGCCGACCTGGTCGTCGATGGCCGCGGCTTCAGCCTCCAGGGATATGAGGACGGCTTCTTTGTCGGCCCGTCTTTCTTTGACCGCGTGACGCCGGACATGGATATCTACAAGGAAGAGATCTTTGGCCCCGTTCTGAGCCAGGTGCGCACTGAGAGCTACGAGGAAGCCTTGAAGCTGACCATGGACAATCCCTATGGCAACGGCACCGCGATCTATACCGCGGATGGGGATACGGCTCGGGATTTTGCGAACCGTGTGAACGTGGGGATGGTAGGGATCAACTTCCCGATCCCGGTTCCCCTTTCTTATCACACGTTTGGCGGATGGAAGAAGTCGGCCTTCGGGGACCTAAACCAATATGGTCCTGATGCGTTCCGGTTCTATACCAAGACCAAAACCGTCACCGAACGGTGGTTCTCGGGCATCAAGGATGGCGGGGAATTCGCTTTCAAAGCAATGGACTAACCGCCAGCGGGTGATCCGGAAGGATTTGCGCCGGGCTGTGCCCGTCGCGAAGGGGCCGCTGCTGACGCAGCGGCCTTTCTTTGCGTATTTCGGGCAAGATAAAGCCGGATGCCCCAGCCCGTCCTGCCAGGATAATTCAACCCGTTCGGGGTCAACGGCGGGCCGATTTTGCCACGTTGGTATCAAGTCGGTGCGCCCGTACGGGTGTTTCGGGCCTTGTTGAGAGACATATTGTTCCCTTGGCATTCACACTGGTCTAAGAGAGCAAGCCTCGCTAAACACGGCCGGAACCGTCGAGGCAGGCCCATGAGCAACCACATCAAACCACAGCCCGGTATCGAGGACATCGTGCTCTACAAGGGCGGCGACAGCCACCTTGAGGGCAAGAGCGATGTCTTGAAGCTGTCGTCGAACGAGAACCCCTTTGGTGCGCCCGACGCAGCCAAGGCGGCATTCGCCAAAACCGTCCACTCCCTGCATCGTTATCCACCGACTGATCACGCCAGCCTGCGCAATGCCATTGCCGAGGTGCATGGCCTGGACGCTGAGCGGATCATCTGCGGAGTCGGCTCGGACGAAGTGATCACTTTCCTGTGCCAGGCCTACGCGGGTCCGGGCGACGAGGTGATTTACACCGAACACGGCTTTTCAATGTACAAGATCTCGGCCAAGGCGGCCGGCGCGACCCCGGTCGAAGTGCCCGAGCGCGAACGCAAGGTCGACGTGGACGCGATCCTTACCGGCGTGACCGACAAGACGCGCATCGTCTTCATTGCCAATCCGGGCAATCCGACCGCGACGATGATCGGCGGCAACGAAACCGCGCGGCTGGCCGCCGAATTGCCCGAGAACGTGCTTTTGGTACTGGATGGCGCCTATGCGGAATACGTCGAGGGCTTTGACGGCGGCGCATCGCTGGTCGAAGCAAACGACAACGTCGTGATGACGCGCACCTTTTCCAAGCTTTATGGGTTGGGCGGATTGCGGGTCGGCTGGGGTTATGGCCCGCAGCACATCATCGACAACCTGAACCGTGTGCGCGGGCCGTTCAACCTGTCCGAGCCGCAGCTTGCGACCGCCGAAGCGGCGATCCGCGACCGGGCTTGGGCCGAGAGATGCCGGATCGACAATGCACGGATGCGCGACTGGCTGCAGCACGCGCTAGCCGAACTGGGCGTGCCGTCAGACACGTCAAGCGCCAACTTCGTGCTTGCCCGCTTCGCGGACGAGACCGAAGCCAATGAATGCGAGGCGCACCTGCGCGAGGATGCCATCATTGTGCGCAAGGTCGCCGGTTACAAGCTGCCGAACTGCCTGCGGATTACGGTGGGATCCGAAGCCGACTGTCGGCGGGTGGTGGCCTCGGTCGCGCGGTATAAGGGAGGTGATGCATGAGCCATCTTTATGACCGCGTGGCACTGATAGGCCTGGGGCTGATCGCCTCGTCCATGGCGCACGCCATGCGTCGTGGTAATCTAGTGGGTGAAATCGTCGGCACGGCCCGCTCTGCCGAGACGCGGGAGATTGCCGCCGAAGTCGGGTTTTGCGACCGGATCGTCGCCTCCGCAGCCGAGGCGGTCGAAGGGGCGGACCTCGTGGTGCTGGCCGTCCCGGTCGGCGCGATGGCGGCCGTGGCCGAAGAGATCGGGCCACACCTTGCGAAGGGCGCGACGGTTACCGATGTCGGCTCGGTCAAGCGCGCGGTGGTTGATGCCGTTTCACCCCACATGCCGGATCACGTGCAGTTCATTCCGGGCCATCCCCTGGCCGGGACCGAGCATTCGGGGCCGCGCTCGGGTTTTGCCGAACTTTATGACAACCGCTGGTGCATCCTGCTGCCCCAGAAGGGCAATGACCCCGCAGCGGTCACACGGCTGCGCCAGTTGTGGGAAGGCATGGGAGCCAACGTCGACGAGATGGATGTCGACCACCACGACCTGGTTCTGGCCGTGACCAGCCACTGCCCGCACCTGATCGCCTATACGATGGTGGGCGTGGCCGACGACCTGAGGCGGGTGACCGACAGCGAGGTGATCAAGTATTCCGCCGCGGGCTTTCGGGATTTCACACGGATCGCGGCTTCGGACCCGACCATGTGGCGCGACGTGTTTCTGAACAACAAGGAAGCTACCCTGGAGATCCTGGGCCGCTTTACCGAAGAGCTGTTCGCCCTACAACGCGCCATCAGGACAGGTGACGGCGAGATGCTTTTCGACTACTTTACGCATACGCGGGCTATCCGGCGGGGGATCATCGAGGCGGGTCAGGACACTGACGCGCCCGACTTTGGACGAGGAAAGACGTCATGAAGAAGGTCTTTGCGTTGGTGGTGTGCACCGTCCTGAGCGCCTGCGGCGGCGGGGCGAACCTGGACGGGATGGTCGCCACGAAAATGGGGCGCGTGCACGGGCCGGGTGCTTGTGGGGTCGACGATGCCTATCGGGTGACTCAAGCTGCAGGCGTCCAGCTTTCGCAACCAGCGACTTTGAATCGTAGAACGGCCGAACGGCTGAACCAGTGGTTGTCCCGTAAAGCCATCCCGGCCATTGGCCGACGCGGAGGCGGGTTGGTGGCGATCCAGGTGCCTTCACACTATGCCTGCCGGACGCGCAACTCACGCCCTGGGGCCAAGCTGTCCGAACATGCCAAGGGCAACGCGATCGACATTTCGGCCTTTATCCTGGCCGACGGGACGCGGATCTCGGTCCTTGATGGCTGGAATGGCGATGACGCGCGATTGCTGCGCCGTCTGCACGCCAGCGCCTGCGGCCCCTTCGGCACCGTTCTGGGGCCGAATGCGGATGTGCATCACCGCGACCATTTCCACTTCGACATCGCCGAGTATCGCTCGGGCGCATATTGTCAGTAATCAGCCGCCACTCAGACGGGGAATTGAGGCAAGCGGTACGGGGCCGAGGCTGATCATGCCGTTCGCGATGGTCAGTGGCGCCTCGAGCGAGTCGGCGCCGCGGCTCATCAGAGTCAGGGCGTTCAGAAC
>JBNKHH010000058.1:0-35182 GCA_050290245.1 Silicimonas sp. | reverse complement strand
AACGCTTCTGAAGAAATCCGGTTCGACCAGTCCGCGCCGGGTGTTTCGCGCCATGCTGCGCGAGATCATCGCCCGTGATGGTCTGCCCGATTACCGCCTGGAGGAAGAACCCGGCGACATGATCGCGGTGACACAGAAGGACGAGGTAACCGAGACCGGCAGGGGAGTGGTCTTGAAACCCGATACCCTGGACGAGGCGCGCGCGCTGATGCCCGGTGCCGACATCTATGCACTGGAGGCCGAATGGCGCGCCTTCGCAGCCAGGCGGCCGCCCCGGGATGCGGATGCGGCGTTCCTGGGCTGGATCAGGTCTGTCAGAGCGCGGGAATAAACCGCGGCAACGGCTCGGTCGTGGCGCGCAACACTTCCAGCAACCGCGCATCCGCCACGGCATCCGACTCGCCCCGCAGGATCGGTGTGGTCAGGCGCACAAGCGCCCCATCGGTTCGGCCCGTGCGGATTCCATCGACCAGAAGCCAGTATTTCGCAGCCATATCCCAGGCGATTTTCCGACCCTTCTGCTCGAACCAGTAATAGACCATCATCCGGGTTTCGCCCTTCTGGATGATGGCGCGATTGACCATAAAGGGTGTCTTGGACCCCAGCATTTCAGTCAGATCCGACCGCTCCAGCCAGGCGATTTCCCAGCCTCCGCCGGGCAGGCAGATCTCGGGGCTGTGGACCCCGCCCTGGCTCTGGTCGGCATACCAGGCCGCGAAAAACTCGACCGTCGCCGCCGACATGGGGTTGGCCAGGGTGATCGAATGATAATCATCCGCGGCCAGGGCCTGTGCAACGCCGGCCGACAACTTGCGCGAAGCACCTTCCTGACGCCAGTCTCCGATCTGCCGGGGGAACTGTGCAAAGCTGTCGCGGGCTGGTGAAATGCCGCTGCGATCGGGCATGAACTGCCAGGCGGCGGAGGCGCCCGCCATCAGGACGGCAACGGTGATCATGGCCGCCGAGGCACGGGTCAGGCGCACCCGCAACGCCTGTTCGAGCAGCCCGTCGGTCTCCAGATCCAGGGCTTCGGCCAGCCCCATCTTCCGGGCGTTGAAAAACAGCATGATCCGGGCGAGGGCAAAGAGGATCAGGATGCAGGCGATGAAGATCACCCAGCCTTCGAAAAAGTGCGAAAAACCTTCCAGCCAGTCGAGACCCCAGTATTGTACGATGATGCCCGCAATCGCGATGCGGACCGAGTTCATGAAGACCGTGATCGGAGCAGCCGAGATCAATAGAACCGCCTTGTGCCACACCGGCCCCCGGTAAAGCACGGCAAAGATGTAGCTGAACGACAGGATCGGGAAGAGGTATCTGAGCCCCGAACAGGCCTCGGCCACATGCAGTTTGGTGATGCCGAGATCAATGATATTGCCGTCGAGAAACACCGGGATCGCGAGAAGGCGCAGAAAATAGACACCCAGTTCCGAAGAGACGAACTGCAGCCAGGTGGTCATCTTGTAATAGATCACGCCGGGCAGGGGCAGCATGTAGACCAGGTGCAGAACCGGCGGCCAGAAGTGCCGGCCCGTGTCCCAGCCGAAGCTGACCAGAAGGATTCCGCCGATCCACAGGATGGTGGCATAGGCCACGAGGTCGGCGATGTTCGAAAGTTTACCGAGCGAGGCCAGCAGCAGCGCCGCCAGGACGACCATGATCCCGACCCAGCGGTTCCGCTTCGGCCCGGGGTCGGGGGGGTATTCCCTGAGCTGGCGCAGGAACAACAGCCCCGACAGAATGGGAATGAGCGGGCCGTGGGAATACTCCGGCAGAGCCCAGGCGGAAAGCAGGGCATCAATGCCGTCGGCGAAGAAGACAGCCGCGCCGCCGATGGCAATGATCAGCCAGGCCATGCCGGGGGTTATCCAGCCGGACAGGTTACGGGGTACATCCGTTTGCGAACTCGTCATAATGCGTATCTCATGACCACGCTTGTAGTCTGTCCCAATAGGCGTTTTACGGTCAGAATGACAGAGATCCGCCAGTAACCATTGTTTTATTCCGGGAACTGTCGCAGGGGAGCGACGTTCTGGTGCCAGCAGGAGCAGAGTATGAAGTGGAGTGTTGCGGCCGATTTCTTCAGCGGATCGAACGACATCTGGCTGGACGATTTCATCGAGGATCCCCGGCTTGAGTTTCAAAAGGTCGTTTCCGAGGCGGCGCAGGAAGATTGGCATCACCAGAAGTCCATGCGGACCAGCGTTGGTCGCTGGCGGGCGCATCTGGCGCATGCGCGCAAGGCGCTGAATACCGAGGCTGACGGGGTGATCACCTGTTTTCCGCAACTGGCCGTAATGGCTGGTCTGCAAAAGCGCATTCGCCGCAGCAGGCGCCCCCTGGTGGCCTATAATTTCAACATCGGCACGCTGGTGACGGGCGCGCGCCAGAAGCTGGCCCGGTTCGCCGCCGGTGGAATTGACCGTTTTGTTGTGCATTCACCCTCGGAAGTCGCGCTGTATGCCGATTATCTGGGTCTGCCCGAAGATCGGTTTCGCTTTATTCCCGTGCAACGGGGTGCTTTGCCGATGGCCCGGCGCGAGAACACAACCGCCCCGTTTATTCTGGCAATGGGATCTGCACAGCGGGACTATGGGACACTGGTCGAGGCGCTCAGGAATCTGCAGCTACCGACGGTGATCGTCACCCGCAAGGACATTGCCGACGGCCTGCCGAAACAGCCTTGGATTGAGTATCGGCACGGGTTGAGCGAAAGAGCCTGCCTCGAGTTGCTGTCCCAAGCCCGGCTGTCCGTCACTCCGGTGTCAAACATGGAGACCGCATCGGGACAGGTGACCTTCGTCAACGCGCTTCGGATGGGTGTCGCCACCATTGCGACGCGATGTCCCGGAACGGACGGGTACATAGAGCACGCACGCACAGGTCGCCTTGTCCCGCCGTTTGACCCTGATGCGCTGGAGGGAGAGATCCGGGCATTGTGGCAGGATGACGCGGCCCGCGAAGCCCTGGCGCGGGCTGGTGCGGATGAGGCGGAGGCGCGGTTCTCCGATGAGGCGACATCGTCGCAACTGAGAGACATTCTGGTCGAGTTCTGCTGATTTGCCACACCCGGTGATCGCCGTTGACTAGCGGTTTGTGGGCCGTTTGCGACTTCGTTATGATCGCCGTCGTAGGTAATGAGTGTTTTTTGGCAAACGGTGAAACCATGATGACCTGGAGCAGGGACGGACGCGTAACTGTGACCGCAGATGAGCGCGGATCACTGCTGTCGGATTTGCACCATAGATTGCAGGTTGGCATAGGGTTTTCGGTCGCTACGCTCAACCTGGACCATGTGGTGAAACTGAAACGCGATCCCGTCTTTTGCCGAGCCTATGGCGAGCAAACTCACATTACTGCGGACGGCAATCCGATTGTCTGGCTGTCACGGCTGGCAGGCCAGCCGGTGTCGCTTATTCCCGGTTCTGAACTGATCGACCCGCTGGCCCGGGTCGCGGCCGAGACCGGCGCTCCGGTGGCCTTGTTCGGGACGACCGACGCGTCACTCGAAAAAGCAGCGGCAGCCCTCAGGCAGCGCCATCGCGATGTGCGCATCGTGCTGACCCTTGCCCCGCCGATGGGGTTCGATCCGGACAGTGATGCCGCCGATGCCGCGATCTCGAAAATCGGTGCGTCCGGAGCCCGGCTGGTCTTTCTGGCCCTTGGAGCGCCGAAACAGGAAGTCTTTGCTGCACGGGCCCAGAAATCTCTGCCGACGGTTGGGTTCGTGTCGATCGGGGCTGGCCTGGATTTCATTTCCGGCGATCAGAAGCGCGCGCCCAAATGGGTGCGGGCCATCGCGGCAGAATGGCTTTGGCGTATGCTGGGCAGCCCGCGCCGGTTGGCTGCCCGGTACGGAGCGTGCCTGGCCGCCTTGCCCGGGCTGACGGTGCGGGCCGCCCTGTCGCGCGGACGGAGCGTCTAGTCTTGGTTGCGGGAGCCGCCCTTTTTCTTTGGCCGTTCATCTGCCTGATATTCTTCCGGGTCTGGAAGCTGCCAACAGCCGTTTCGGCAAGTTTGCTTGGCGGGTACTTGTTATTGCCAACGCAAACCAAGCTTGATCTGCCGGTCCTGCCAGCCTTGGACAAGAATTCGATTCCGGCTCTAACGACGCTCTGCCTGACCATTTGGGCGCTCGGGCGAGACCGGGCGGAGGCTGCCGTGTCTCCGGGATGGTTGCCCCGGGACCGAATGTCTCTTTTGCTGCTGAGCCTTTTTGTCGTCAGCGCCATTGGAACAGCCCTGACGAACAGCGAAGGCGTCATGAACGGCAGTGTCTATCAGCCCGGGCTGCGTCTTTATGACGGTTTATCGATCGGCCTGACCATGCTGATCGCGCTTTTGCCGCTGCTTCTGGGGCGCAAAATTCTGGCGACGGCCGAGAACCAGAGACAGTTTCTCACAGTGCTGGTTCTGGCGGCCGTGGGGTATGCCTTTCTGGCCCTCTACGAAGTGCGGATGTCGCCCCAGCTGAACAAGATGGTCTATGGCTTTTTCCCGCACTCCTGGCTGCAGCATATTCGCGGCGGCGGATTCCGGCCTCTTGTTTTCCTCACGCACGGGCTGTGGTTGGGTATTTTCTTTGCCTGTGCAGCTCTTGCCGCCGTCGGAATGGCGCTGGCTGCCCGGACGGGTGCCGATCGGCTGAAGTTCACTTTGGCAGCGTTCTTTCTCATCGTGACCATTTTCATGTCCAAGGTCCTGGGGGCCCTGGCGCTAACCCTGCTTCTGGCCCCGATCCTGTTTTTGCCAAAACGCGTGCAAGTGATCGCGACGGCAGGCCTGGCGGCGATCGTCCTGCTGTATCCGACATTGCGCGCGGTTGACCTGGTTCCCACCGAAAGGGTTTTGAGCATCGCAAGCTCGATCAGTGTCGAGCGGGCCTCTTCGCTGAAATTTCGCCTCGACCAGGAAGACCGCCTGCTTGAGCACGCACAGAGAAAACCGATGTTCGGCTGGGGCGGCTATAATCGCGACCGTATTTTCAATGACGAAGGCCGGGACACGACCGTCACGGACGGCCGCTGGATCATCGTCTTTAGTCAGGGCGGCTGGGCTCGGTACTTTGCCGAGTTCGGGCTTTTTGTGTGGGGGGCGACGTCATTGCTTTGGCGCCGGGATCTGCAGCGACCGACCGTCATCATAACGGTCATGCTGGTCGTCAACCTGCTTGATCTGCTCCCGAATTCGGGATTGTCGCCCCTGACATACATGATGGCCGGGGCATTGATCGGAAGCCGGGAGAGAATTCGCGACCGCGACTCCGCGGGTCCCGAGCCAGACCCCGTCGATCGCAAGGCACCCGTGCTCCGGCGTGATTTCTCTCGTCCGGATCGCTCTCTTCCTGACACCGGTCGGCCCGCCGTCGGGTATCGACGCAACCTTCAATCTGGGAACAATAATGCCAGGCACTGACACGCAGAACACGACCGCTTCCATCCGGGTCGCCGTTTCCATCATCAACTATCGCACCGCGGATCTGACCATTGCCGCGGTGAAATCCGCGCGCGATGACCTGGGAGACCGGAGCGATGCCCGCATCGTCGTTGTCGATAACGCGTCGGGTGACGGGTCTGCCGAAGCCATCGAGACCTGGATGGCCGAAACGGGTGATCCGCGGTTGAGCCTGGTACGCTCGAGCAGGAACAGCGGCTTTTCGGCCGGGCACAATCAGGGTCTCAATGCTGTTCCGGGGGCTGAGTACTATCTGATCCTCAATTCGGACGCGCTGTTGCACCCGGGGTTTTTCGACGCGATCCTTGCCGCCGCGGACTCGCACCCAGAAGCAGGGCTGTTCGCTCCCGAGATCGACGGAGGCGACGACGAGATCCAGCACAGCTGTTTTCGCGCCCATGGTCCGGCCAGCGAGCTTATTCGCGCCGCAAGGACAGGGATTGTCTCGCGAATTCTGGCGCGTCATGTCATCCACTTGCCGTTGCCGCCGGACCCGGAGAAAATCGAATGGGCGAGTTTTGCCTGCATTCTTCTGCGCAGCGAGATGATTGATGATATCGGCCAGATGGATGACGGGTACTTCCTGTACTTCGAGGATTCCGAGTATTGCGTCCGCGCGCGCCGGGGAGGGTGGAAGATCATGCCTGTTCCGGGGGCGCGGGCGACCCATTTCAGAGGGGGCAGCGGCCCTATCAAGACTCTCTCGGAGGAGCGCAAGCGTTTGCCGCCGTTCTATTGGCGGGCGCGCAACCGGTTTTTGAGGCAAACGCACGGGCCACTGGGTCCGGTCACGACGAACCTTGCCTGGTGCCTGGGGCGGGTGATCTGCCGGATGCGGCCGTTGTTCGGGCGTGAGGTTCGGAAAGCTCAGGACTGCGAATGGCACGATATCTGGATCGGGGTGCTGAACCCGTTGAAGCCGGACCGGGGGCCAGAGGAATGACCATACCCGGACAAGCCACTGGCCCCGACTTCATCCTGATTGGCGCCATGAAATGCGGCACCTCGACCCTGGCGGCGCAGCTCGCCGCGCAAAGCGGGATATTCGTGACGGACCCGAAAGAGCCGAACTATTTTTCGGATGACAGCGTTTTCGCGAAAGGGTCCGGCTGGTACGCCCGGTTGTTCGCCGAGGCGGAACCCGGCGACATCCTGGGAGAAGCCAGCACACATTATACGAAACGTCCCGACTATCCCCAGACCCTGCCAAGAATGCAGGCGGCCTTGCCGGCCCCCCGGCTGGTCTACATGATCCGCAACCCGATGCAGCGACTGGTGTCGCATTACATCCACGAATGGAGCCAGGGCGTTCTTTCAAGCCCCCTGGCGGAGGCGTTGGACAGTCATGCCGCGCTGGTCGATTATGGTCTTTATGGCTGGCAGATCGCGCCTTATGTCGAGGCCTATGGGGCATCATCCATCCTGCTGACTTCTCTGGAACGCCTCAAGAGAGAGCCCGAACAGGAACTGAAACGGGTCACGGCGCATATCGGGTTCGACGGCCCCGTTCACTGGCGCGACGAGATAAAGGCGCAGAATGTCTCTGCGGAACGGGTCAGGCGGCTGCCTCTGCAAGGCCTCCTGGTCGACAATCCTGTCGCCACCTTCTTGCGGCGCACGCTGGTGCCGAAATCCGTCCGCAACCGCATCCGGGCATCGCGGCAAATCGCGGAAAGACCCGAGTTCCCCGACCAGGCACGACCGGCGCTTGAAGCGCGTTTTGCCGAAGACCGGGATCTTCTGGCACAATATTTTCCCTGCGATCCATCGCTGGATCTGGCTTATCCGTTTGTGAAATGACGCATTCTGCCTCCGCCAATGTTGGTGCCGTTGTCATCGGCCGCAATGAGGGAAGCCGCCTAGTCAGCTGCCTTGCCTCGCTGCGAGGAGAAGTCGAGCACCTGGTCTATGTCGACAGCGGGTCGACGGACGGGTCCGTTGCCGCCGCTTGCGATCAGGGGGCCGAGGTCGTGGAACTGGACATGTCCCTTCCATTCACCGCGGCGCGGGCCCGGAATGCCGGCCTGGCCCGGCTGCGCACCAGTGCCCCGGATGTCGATCTTGTCCAATTTCTCGACGGGGATTGCGATCTGGTTTCAGGGTGGATCGAAATCGCCCGGACTGCGCTGCTTGCCGACCCCGGCCTGGCTGTTGTCTGCGGTCGGCGCCGCGAAAAATTTCCCGAAGTCTCGGTCTGGAACCGCAGCATTGACAGGGAATGGGATACGCCGACGGGCGAGGTCGAAGCCTGTGGCGGTGATGCTCTTATGCGGCTCAGCGCTCTGGAGGCCGTTGACGGTTATCGCGAAGATCTGATTGCCGGCGAGGAGCCGGAGATGTGTTACCGGATGCGGCAGAAAGGCTGGCGCATCCATCGGATCGATGCCGAGATGACGCGCCACGATGCCGCGATCACCCGGTTCGCCCAGTGGTGGAAGCGGGCGCGCAGGGCCGGGCATTCCTATGCCGAGCTTGCTGCCCTTCATGGCCGTGACCGCGAAGGATTGCGGGTCGCCGAAACCCGCAGGGCAGCCATCTGGGGGCTGGGACTTCCGGCCCTGATTGTTCTTGGCACGGTTCTCCTGTCGCCCTGGGCGCTGGTGATGCTTTTGCTCTATCCGGCCCAGATCCTGCGCCTGACCCTGCGCGGATTGCCCCTGATCGAAGCAACCTTGCTGACGGCGGGAAAGTTTCCTGAAGCTCAGGGGTGTCTCGACTTCTGGACCCGTTCCCTGTTCGGTCGCCGTGCTTTGATCGAGTATAAATGATCTAGGGACCGAACCTGTCCGCAAGACCGACAAAGGCCTCGGCGTTCAGCCACAGTGCGGCGGCGGCAATGCCGGCCCCCAGCAGAAAGAACCCAAGATCATGGCGAAGGTCCCAGCCTCCGTACCGCCGGATGAGTAGGACAAGAACCGGGTAGAACAGCAGGGTGGAAATTGCCGGCGCAAGCGTCACCCCCAAAAGACCGAACTGGGTTGCCGCGACAAGCAGCACGAAGGTCCGTGAGACTGCCGCGCCGACCACAATGGCCGCAAAACGCCCCGAATCCCCCCTGGCGAGGGCCATGGCCCCGTAGCTTGCCTCAATCAGCAGCGGGATCAAGCCCAATGCGATAAGGATCAAAAGCGGCCCGGCTGCTTCGTAACGGTCGTCATAGAGCACAATGACCAGCTGATTGCCAATCAGGGCCAATACGGCGACAGCCGCCATCATGGTTCCGGTCAGAATGAACCGGGCCTTGGCGATCTTGTGCCAGTTCTCGGCGCTGTCACCGGGAGGCCGCGTCCTGTAGAGCGGAAACAGAATTGCGTCGGTAAGACGGCGCATCATCAAAAGCGGCACCGAGGCAAGAAAATAGGCGATGTTGTAGAGGGCGAGATCGCCCAGGGGGACTATTTTTCCCAACACGGCCCGGTCGGCCTGCGAGATAAGAAATCCGGCGATCGTGGACAGGAAGATATAGCGCCCGAACCTGACCAGCCGTTTCAGCGCATCCTGTTCAACCGCGATGCGATTGCGGTGCCCCGGCAGCGCCACATGGGACAGGACCGCGACGATCAGGGGCCCGATCAGCCCGCCGACAACCAGGGCCCAGACAGACCGCAGCCAGAGCGCCAGCGCGATCATGATGATCAGGCCAACGATCTGGGCCACCGTGTTCATCACGGTGACACGGCCCAAGGCGATGTGCCGGCCGGCTGTCGCGATCCTGGTCGAGTTCATCCCCTGGATCAGGGCCGTCAATCCCGCGACGGGCAGGATGCTGGCCAGAAGCGGTTCACCATAGAACGAAGCCACGGGAGCCGCGAGCGCGCAGGTTGCCAGCCACAGCACCACACCCCGGCCAATCTGGATCGTCCAGGCCGTGTCCAGAAAGTCCGGGTCTTCGCCACGGTCGTCTTGAATGATCGAGGCCCGAATGCCGATTTCGGAAAACATCACGAGCCCGGTCATGACCACCTGGATCAGGGCCATCATTCCAAAGGCTTCGGGGAAGAGAAGGCGGGTCAGAACCAGGTTTCCGGCAAGACGGATCGCGTTCTCGCTGAAAAAGCCGATCCCGGTCAGAACCGTCCCGCGTATCGCGCGCGCCTTCAGCGCGTCGCCCGAGAGCCGTTGGCGCAGGTCGGTCCGGTCCAAAAGCTTGGCAAGCGCGTTCACGGGCCTGCCTTGTTTTCGGTGACGATATTCTCGAGCGCCTCTTCGAACGAACGTGAAGAGTCGGCCCAGCTCCAACCATGCGATCGAGCGTAGGCCGCATCCGACATGGCGCGCCACCGCTCGGAAGGAAGAGACAATACGTCGATCAGGGCCGTGGCCATTGCCTCGGCATCGTCCACGTCAACGACGAAACCTTCCACACCATTGGTGATGAAATCTTCAGCCGCTCCGGTTCGAGTGGCGATCACAGGTGTTCGGCATGCCATCGCTTCCAGCAAAGGCAGGCCAAATCCCTCGGACCTGCCGGGAACAATCCATGCATCACACCTGGCATAGATCTCGGGAATCTTCTGCTGTGGGGGATTCTGGAAATATTGACTGTCCGAAGGCAGGTTTACAGGTGGTCGTGGTTTCGACTGTCCAAAACAGATTACCTGTAGCCCCGGAAGACGCTGGCGGGCGAGTTTGATTGCCGCCAAAGCGATGTCGGCGCCTTTTATCGCCGTGCCGGAATAGATAAAACCGACCGTTGGAGACGTTCCGGGGGCCCGCGGCGGCGCGTCGAACAGATCGGTATCCACGCTGTTGACCACTTTGGCTACATCATGATCGCCGTATTCAGATGCCATGATGTCAGCAAGCCATCCCGAGACAACGATCTTCTTAAGTGGAAGTCGGTAACTGGCACTGCTCAAATCCCAAGGCAGGTGCGTGTGCACCTCGTGGCCCTGGACAAAATATGCCTTGCATCCCTTCTCGGGCGGCAGCGCAGCAACCTCGTAGGCGGTGCGCCACCAAGTTGCGATTATCACATCAGCGTCGGGAAAATCCTCTGCATGGCGCGGCCCGATGCGATCGACTTCGATATAACGCTCGCCGAGCGGCTCGAAGAAACTGGCGTGCTCAGGGGCGACAGGCTGGATTCGACGCAGGCGATTGAGTGCGCGCCGCTGGGGCGACTCAACCAACGGCTTGCGGGACACGACGGTTACGTCATGACCCATGGACAGTAAATTTCGCGCATGCTCCGCAACGACCCGGCAGCCTCCATTCTGGTGCACCACCGGCATAACAAACGTAATCTTCACTATACCTGCTCCTACGCGGCCCCTGTCCGACGATTTTTACTCGCTTAAGGGCAGCTTGAAGAAGAGAATATCTGATCATCGGGACGCAAACAACGCAACTCAGGCCTGCGTCGGTACGTCGGCGGAGATCTGTTGCATGGCGTCCAGCCAAGCATGCCCGTGGCGCAGGCAGGGCTCAAGATGGTTGCCTTCGCCCCATTCGTTCCAGGCATTGACGAAGAGCAGGTTGGCGTCGTCCCTGGGCCGGAAAGACCGGATTTTCGCCGCCACCCAGTCTGCAAACAGGGCAGGAGAACTGTGCCGGAAAATGATCGCCTGGCCGCATGGGCGGCGTGCGGAATTGTCCCATGAAGGGCAGACTCCGGGAAAGTGAACGTAGTCCGGGGCGCTTTGACTGGTGTCGAAGTCGACAAAGGCCCGCATGTCGAAATGCGTATCCAAGGCGCGCAGCCGCCCGGCCGCCCGGCGCACTCGCGCCGCGACGCGCCGGACGGGGTGCGCTTTGAGATCGGGGCGCGCGTTCAGCCAGCGCCGGAAACTGCGTGAAAACGGCTGAAACTCCAGCGCGGCATCGAAACCGAGCGCATCGGGCGCGCGCGTGTCACAGTCTAGGTAGCGTTCGACCCGGATCAGGTAGGGCGTAAGCCCTTCTTTGTGGCACGTCTCGCGGAAAAGATCGCTCCAGCGCCGCGTATCGGGCAACTCATCGGTGTTGTAGACTGCGAAAACGGGGCGACCCCCGATCCGGATATAACGCGGGTCAGCAAAGGCGGGTGCCAGATGACGTGCATGGGCGATCGTGTCTTCGTCGGAATATCGCTGCGCCAGCAGAACCTCGGCGGCACCACCATCCCAGGCCCGGGTCCAGTTTTCGTTCGCCCAGCAGAGCATGAAGGGAAAATCGGGCACGCCGGCGTTCAAAACGGCATCGAAAGGCCGTTGCAGCACCCGACGGCCCGAAAACCAGTAGTGATAGTAGCAAAACCCCGACAGGCCCGCCCGACGTGCAAGGCTGGCCTGGGCAAAACGGGTCTCGGCGAGCCTCAGATCATAAAACCCCAGGTCGGCGGGCAGATGCGGCTGTTCGTGGCCCCGATAGCGCGGGCGCGCCCGCACCACGTTGCGCCAGTCCGAAAACCCCGCCCCCCAGAACGCGTCATTTTCGGCAACCGGGTGGAACTGCGGCAGGTAGAAGGCGAGAGCACGCACCGCCGGGAAAGGCTGAACAGCATCGAACATAACGGCTTTGTTGGCAAACAGGGTTAATACGCCGTTAAACCGTCCTCGTTTCTTTCCTGGGCGCCCCGTCTTTAACCCAATGCTAACCATAGCAGGCCCAGGACTCCGACCATGCCCTCGCTCACTCTTCCCGACCGTTTCATCTGGTTTGCCCATTGTCCAAAGGCAGGCGGCACATCAATCGAACAGTTCATGGTTGCCCGCTGGGGCGGAGCCGTGGGCCATCTTCACTGGGGCTGGGACTTGTGGTGGCGACGGGGCGGTTGGCAACATGCCAGCCCGCCGAGTTCACCGCAGCATTTTATCTGGGCCGACGCCTGCCCCCAGTTCGCGCGTCCACCCGATGCCGTTTTTGCCGTGGTGCGCGATCCCGTGGCGCGCATGGAGAGCGAGTATCGCTGGCAACGGCAGGGGCGCCGCGGCACCTGCCTTGGCAGGGCGCTGAGCCGTCTGTCCTTCTCGTTCTGGCTGAAGCTCATGCTGGAGGCTTCGCGCCTCTCGCCCTACGTCTTTGATAACCATTTTCGGCCGCAAAGCGATTTCGTTCCAAAGGGTGCGCAGGTCTTTCATCTGGAAAACGGATTACAACCGGCGATCGATTGGCTGCTGGAAATGACCGGGGAGCCGCTTTGCGGGATTCCCATGCCGCATAGCCTGGCAGGCCAGGGCAGTGTTCAGGCGTCCCCCGACGATCACGCGCTGATCGCCAGCACCTTCGCCGAAGATTATCGGCGTTTCGGCTATTGCCGCCCCTTTTCGGATACCCGTTCCGGGGCGACGGGGAGCCTTGCGCGGCTCCTTGCCCCCATCATCGTTTTTCTCGATCGGCACGGAGCGCTGTGAGCGGCGTACGCTCAGATGAGAATCCGTTAGACTTCTTCCCCGATGATCTGGGCAACCCGCCATCCAAGGAGTTGCCCATGGCCCTCATTACCGACGCCGCGACCACCTGGTCGACCGCCATCACTTTGACTTCGGACGAAGTTTGGCAGACCCGAAAGGGAAGCATATTCGTCTCCACGACGGCGACTCCGGGCGCGGAGGATGGAATTGCATTGCATGAAAACCATGCCATCCGCTTTTCGGCTGGTGTGTCGGTGAGTTACCGCAAGGAAGGGCCCGCTGCCGCCCTTATCGTGCGCGAGGCCGTGTAACATGAAAGATATTCTCGATCCGGCAAACAGCTGGCTCGGAACCCCCGGTCGTGCCCTGGCGGCAGGCAACAAACGCCCTGTCGCCCTAGACGACACGCTGGTCGTGCAGAAGGACGGCGCACCGGTGGCGGTGGCGGTCCTTGCAAATGACTTCGACCCCGAGAGCCAGCCGTTGACTTTGCTTTCCGCCGAGGCGGCTTTGGGAACAGCGGTCGCAGAAACGGACAACACCGTAACCTACACTCCTCCGCCGGGCATCAGCGGGTTCGACACGGTGATCTACACGATCGCCGACGATCTGGGCCAGACCCGCAGCGCCCAGATAAATGTCACGATCATCGAACCGCAGCTTTCGATCGCAACCCAGCCCAACAACACCTTCATCGTCACGGCCTCGACCGGTGTCGCCGACATCACCGTCACCGACCCGGCCGAATTTTCCGGCACCTATCAAGCCGACCTGGCCGACCTGACCGGCGGGCCGATCAATTTGGCCGTTCCGGCCATTCTGGGCACCACGGCCGAAGGCGATGTCCTGTCGGCAACTGGCGGTCTATGGATTTACGACGTGGCTGGCGCCCCGGTTTCCCAAAGCTGGCAATGGCATCGGGACGGAGCCGATATCGCCGGCGCGACGGCTGCGAGCTATACCGTTCAGGCCGCCGACGTGGGGCTGCCCATCAGTGTCACCGAAACCCAGACCGACAGTTTCGGCCAGCGCGGCGCGGAGAGCCCGGCAGTCGGAAGTTTTTCTCCGCTGGGCGATGTTCAGCTGATTGCGTGGTTCGATGCCAGCGACATTTCCACGATCACCGAGACTACGGGAAGTGTATCGGCCTGGGCCGACAAGGCCGGACCGGTGGTCCTGACACCGTCGGGCCTGTCGCCGGTTACCGGCAGCCGCAGCCTGAACGGCCAGAACGTGATCGACTTTGGCGGCAGTACCTATCTGGCGGGTCCCCTGAGCCTGCCCGCCAGCGGCGATGTGGCGTTTCACATGGCGCTCGAACTCGACAGTATCAGCAATATCTTCCAGGCCCTTCTGGCCGTCGATGCGACCAACGACTTTCAGATCGATGCCAACAACGACCTGCAGTTCGACGGTCGCCTGAATGCCACGGGCATCGGAAGCAGCGTCAACCTGTCGGGGGGCCCGTTTTCGGGACCAATGATCGTTTCGGTGGTTTTCGATCGCACGGGGGCGGCAACGGCAGATGTCTTTATCGGGAACGTATTGCGCGCGTCGACACCCTATAGCGCTGCCATCGACGCCACGACCACCCTGCACGTGATGACCAACCGGTCGAAGAATACCTGGACCGACGGTGCCGTGGCCGAAGTGATCGTGAGCGGCGACACGTCGAACCGGGCACAATATCACGCCTATCTGGCGTCCAAGTGGGGGATATCCTGATGCCGGATTTTGCATTTACGGGGTTTACAGCCGGGTCCTCCGTGGCACTCTCGGTCGCGCAGGGTGCCAGTTCCGCATCCTCTTCTGTTGTAACCTGGGGGCAGGGGTCTGTGGCCGACATCAATTTCGTTGTCTCGCATTCGGGCGAAATCGTCGCGCCCTTCGGGGTTCATCTCGACGCCTTGCCGGGCAATGGCTTTTCGCTGAGTCCGCAGACAGGAACCTACGACCCGGAAACCCACGAGATCACCTATTTCTGGACCGTCACCGGAACACCCCTGTCCGCGCCCCAGTCCGTGCTGAACCTGCCGGACAGCTGGCGCAACCGGAATGTCGCCTACGGCAAAAGCGTGGGGTTCATGCTCGACCAGCCAGGAACCTATACGATCGAATTGTTCGCGGTGGATGAAGCTGGCAATTCGGCGACGGCCTCTTGGGGCCCTGTCACCGTACAGGACCCAGACAGTGTCTATACCGGGGCAAGAACCGCCGTCTACAGCGCCTCGGGGACGTTCACAGGCAAGCCGGCCGGGGCTGTCGAGTGCACAAGCCGAGCCGACGTGGAGGCGTTTCTACAGGGTCTGTCGCAAACGGGCCGGGTCTTGTTCCGTCGCGGAGAAACACACCCTTTCGCCATAGCCCCAAGCACAGGATACGATCAAAATGCCCGCTTTGGGGCTTTCGGAACCGGCAGCCGCCCCATTCTGACCTTAGGGCAGGAAACCGGTACGAGCTATATCTTCAACTTCTTCAGCGGCGCGAACACGTCGGATGTTGCGATCTATGATCTTGAATTGCGGGGCGAGTGGGATGCCACGCGCGAAGAAGGGTACCCGAGAATAAGCCCTTGGAGTTTTCTCACCACGCGCAATACGGCGGTATCCTATTTCGCTATCAACAACGTCAAGGTCTCGGGAATGGCCAGCACGTCCTTCCAGTTCCTTGATGACAGGGACGGTCGGGTCATCACCAACGACCTGGAGATCACGAACTGGAAAGAATACGGAATTTATCAAGGGGCCAAGAGCCCGGGGGCCCGTATCGTCCACATCGGCCTTGCCCTGCACCAGGATGCCGACGCCTGTCTTGGCTCGGCCGGCTCGGGGATCACCTATGGGGAAAACGCACCGTTCTCGAACAACGGGGCATCGCTGCGGGATTTCGGTTCCAGGCAGCTTTCTTTGCAGGGATGCTCGTTCTTCTCGTCCTGTGGCTGGTCCCGCGACGGAAGCATTCACGCCGCCGCCTCACCTTTGCGCCTGAATACTGGCGGCAACCCGGCTTCACGGTTCAATCTTGATCGTGTCAGCGCGGAAGGCGGATACCAGATCGTCACCGGGGCCGAGAACAATGGCATCGACACGGTGGCGTTTAATTTCGTCGCTGACAAAGTGCTTTTCTGTTCATCCTCGGACACGATCAACAGCGTGACATGGGGTTATTCCGCCTGCACATGGCGGAATATCTATTTCGTCGTTCCAGACAGCGTGAAATTGTTCAACCGACAGGACGAGATGTTCTCGTTCATCACAACCGGAACTCCTTCCGCCGCCGCGCTCAACGAGCCCATCCGGGTTCATAATTGCACCTTCCTGAACCTTTTGACGAATGCAAATAACGGCAGCGGCGATGTTGATGCTGTCCGATTCCAGTTCGGCGGTGAAACCTTCACCAATACAACCGTGGAGAATAACGTTGAACACGCGCCCGCACAGCTTAACCCGGTCACTTCGGACGCCCCTGTCGAAACCGTTACCGGCCTGACTGGCTTTCAACCCAAGCGAGCGGGTATCCGTTTCTCGGTGGACAAGAACCAGGTCACGCTTGGCTCGAACGTCCCGCACGGCGGGACCTTCACGGTCGGCTACCCCGACCGCCGCTATGTGAACCCCGCGAATCCGAACATCTATGCCCCTGTTGCAACTGGTCCGGGCGCATTCAGTGCCACCGGCGCAAACCATGGGGTGAAGCGGAACTCGAACGGGGCCTACTATTTCCGCACCGACGGGGACATTGCCGTGTCTTTCGGGGTCTCGGATGTGACGATCACGAACCTGTCGGGCGAGACCTGGAGCGCCGGCGAAAGCTTTCACGTCAACCTGGTTCCGATCGACTTCACAACCGAAACCGGATTTGCGTCGCCCGGCAGCATCCCGACCGCACAGCCGGGTTCCGCATCTCTGGCCAACGACTCGGCGACCGCGGGCCTTGTGGCAAAAGACGATTTCAACACCACGCCTCGACCGGGTTCGGGCCTGATTGGCGCCCCGTCAGGATCGGCATCGCGCGGCGCACGGGAAGCCATCTGAGCAATATTAGAACAATGCATCCCGCTCTGGCGTATCGTTCTCGGCCGAGTGGTGCTAACACGCACTCCTGGCAAGAAAACCTGCCCGTCGGCAGGAATTTTGGTGGGATAGCAGGCCCAGTCTTGCTAGGGAAATCAAGGTGCCGTCTGTTGGCGCCTGCACTCGGTTCCCGGAATGATCCATCGCGTCGCTTATCTCGTTAATCAGTATCCCAAGGTCAGCCATACCTTCATTCGCCGCGAGATTCTGGCTCTCGAAAAGCAGGGGATTACGGTAGATCGCTATGCGCTTCGCGGATGGCAGGACAGCTCCCTTGTCGACGCCGAAGACCTTTCTGAGCTGGAAAAAACGCGTTTCGTGCAGAAGGGCGGCATAGGGGGTCTGATACTTGAGACGCTGGGCCTTGCCTTGCGGCGGCCGGTCCCGTTTCTGAAATCCCTGGCTGCTGCATTGGCAATGTCACGCAAAGCCGTGCGCCCGTGGCCCTATCACCTGGCCTATTTCGCACAAGCCTGCCGGCTCAGCCGGTGGATCGAGGAAAGCGGTGCGACACATCTTCATGCGCATTTCGGCACTAACCCGGCAGAAATTGCCTATCTGGTCCGAAAGCTCGGGGGGCCCGCGTACAGTTTCACGATTCACGGGCAGGACGAAATCGAAGGAGCAAAGCACCTGCATTTCCCTGAAAAGGTTGGTGCGGCCAAATTCGTGGTGGCCATCAGCGCCTATTGTCGAAGCCAGATCCTGCGCGAGATCCCACATCGCGACTGGGAACGCCTGAAAGTCGTCCATTGCGGTCTGGATGACAGCTATTTCGACGACGGGGTCGTCTCTTTGGAAAACACCGCGCATTTCCTCACAGTTGGCCGGTTGTCCCCGGAAAAAGGGCATCTTGTATTGCTTGATGCCTTTGCCGCGCTACGCGCCACCCACCCCCAGGCCAAGCTGACCTGTGCAGGAGACGGCCCGATGCGCGAAGAAATCACCGCCCGTATTGCCGCGCTTGGCCTGAACGACGCCATTGAAATTACCGGCTGGGTCGATGCCGCGCGTATCCGCAGCGAACTTGACAAGGCGACAGCCCTTGTGCAGCCGAGCTTTATCGAAGGATTGCCGGTGGTGATCATGGAGGCCATGGCGCGGAAACGCCCCGTGATCTCGACCTATGTGGCGGGTATCCCCGAACTTGTGACCGCGGAAACGGGATGGCTGGTTCCGGCCGGCGAGATCACCGCCCTGGCTGTTGCCCTGCGCGACTGCCTTGACACTCCAGACGACAGACTCCGAGAGATGGGTCTTTCCGGACAGGTCCGTGCCCGCGAACGTCACAGCGTTGCCCGGGAAGCAAAAAAACTGGCGCATCTGTTCTCCGGAGAAACGCCATGATCCGCAAGCTTGCCGTGCGGGCTCTTGCCCGGCCGCCAGTCTGGGGCGTTCTTCGCAAGCGGGCCCTGGCCGGTTCGCCGGTGACCATCCTATGTTACCACACGCTCGGCCCGGATCGTGGGGGGATCGACGGCTGGACGGTTGTGCGTTGCACGGATTTCCGGGAGCAACTTGCGGATCTGAAGCGGTATTACGACATCGTCAGCCTGGACGACGCGTTGGCAGGCACGCCTCGGAGCGGGCGCCCGCAAGCTGTGATCACATTTGACGACGGCGATGTCGGACTGTTCGTCCATCTGCGGCCAATTCTGGCCGAAACCCCGGTTCCGGTCACGGTCTATGTCGCGACCTCGCAGATAGAAACCGGCCGGCCGTTCTGGTTCGACAGGGTGGTGAACGCGCTGCAGCGACCGGGAGAGATCGCCATCGACGGACTTGGGCGCTGGCACATGCCCGGAGCGGGCAGCAAGGCGCATTGGGCCGTCTTGGGATCGGTCCTGCAAGCCCTGAAAGACGCGCGCCCCGAACTTCGTGACGCGCTGGCCGATCAGGTCGCGGCCCAGGGGACGCACCCCGAGGGCCCCGCCCTGGGACCCATGAGCATCGGGCAGTTACAAGACCTTGCCACTGTCCCGGGGGTCACGATCGGCGCCCACAGCCACGGTCACGAGTTGCTGGACCAGATCCCGCCTGAGGCGGCCTGGGAAAGTGCCGCTCGGTCCCGGAGCCTCTTGCAGGGCTGGACCGGGCAGGAGGTTCGCCATTTCGCCTATCCGAACGGCAATTTCACACCGGCCCTTTGCACCATGATACAGGACCTGGGCTTTGCCTCGGCCACCATCCTGGACGAACATCCCGCCGCCCGGGACTCCGATCCATTCGCCCTGCCACGAATTTCCGTCGGACGGTATGACAGCCGAGACCGCGTCCGGCTAAGACTGGCAGGTCTCTGATGTGCGGCATCACGGGATATCTCGCCCGGCCCGGAGATGGCGAAGACGACATGCTGGCCCGTGTCAGTGCCATGGCCTCGGCCATTGCCTATCGGGGCCCTGACAGCCGCGGTCACTGGGCAGACCCCGAGACGGGGATCGCCTTCGGGCACCTGCGCCTGGCCATCGTCGATCTGACACCGTCGGGGGTCCAGCCCATGACATCGCACAGCGGGCGGTTCGTGGTGATCTACAATGGCGAGATCTACAATCACGCCGCGTTGCGCACTGAGCTGGAGACGGCGGGGCAGGCGCCGGACTGGCGCGGCCATTCCGACACCGAAACGCTTCTTGCGGGGATCGAGGCATGGGGGGTGCAGGCCACGCTGTCCCGCTCGGCCGGCATGTTCGCCCTTGCGCTTTGGGACCGGAAGACCCGCCGCCTTACGCTGGCCCGCGACCGGCTGGGGGAAAAGCCGCTTTACTACGGCTGGCAGGGCCGGGGCCCGGCACGGACCTTTCTGTTCGGCTCCGAACTCAAGGCGCTGGCCGCCCATCCCGCCTTTGAAGGCGACGTCAATCGGGACGTTCTGCCCGAACTTCTGCGCCACGGACACGTGGGCGAAGACCGCACGATCTATCGCGGCCTGGCAAAACTTCTTCCCGGTGAGATTCTCGAAGTGAACGCCGGGGAGATGTCTGTTCAGCGGCAGCGCTACTGGAATGCCGCCGAAATCGCCACGGACACCCCGCGCCGCGACACCGACCCGGAAACCGCGATCAACGAGTTGGAAACCCTGCTTCTGGACGTCGTCGACAAACAGATGATGTCGGACGTTCCGCTTGGCGCCTTTCTGTCGGGTGGAATCGACAGCTCGACCGTCGTCGCGCTGATGCAGCGGCTCTCGGACCAGCCGGTGCATACCTTCTCGATCGGATTTCACGAAGAACGCTACAACGAAGCCGAACACGCCCGCGCCGTGGCCCAACACCTGGGAACCCACCATACCGATCTCTATGTGGATGAGGAAACACTGCTTTCGGTGGTTCCCATGTTGCCCGACATGTACGATGAACCCCAGGCCGACAGCTCTCAAATCCCCACCTATCTGGTCGCGAAACTTGCCCGCGAACATGTCACCGTGGCCTTGTCCGGAGATGGCGGGGACGAATTGTTCGCCGGGTATGATCGCTATGCTCAGGGGGGCGCGCTTTTGGACAGGGCAGGGCGACTGCCCCATGCGTTGCGCCGCGGAGTGGCGGCCGGGATACGGGCGATGCCGCGAGGCGCGTGGGACAGGATTCTGGACCCTCTGCGCCCCACGCTCCAGGGGAAAGAGCCGAACGGACAACGCATTCGTCGGCTGGCCGATTATCTCGGCAGCAAGGATGTGGACGATCTGCACCGCAAACTGGTATCGCGCTGGCGCTTTCCGCTGGCTGCCGTTCCGGGCGCGATGCCGCCCGGAACCAATCTGGATGCGCATCTGCCGCCGAGGGGCAACCTGACGAACATCGAGCGGATGATGCAGCTCGACATGATCAGCTATCTGCCCGACGATATTCTGGCAAAGGTTGATCGCGCCACAATGGCGGTTTCGCTGGAAAGCCGCGCGCCCTTCCTTGATCACCGCGTGGCCGAGTTTGCCTGGAGCCTGCCGCTGGATCTCAAGCACCGGGACGGAATGTCCAAATGGATCCTGCGACAGGTTCTCTACCGCCATGTGCCTCAAGCGCTTATCGATCGTCCGAAGATGGGCTTCGAAGTGCCTATCGGCCTCTGGTTGCGGGGGCCATTGAGGGATTGGGCGGCTGCGCTTCTGGATCGTGACCGGCTAAACCGGGAAGGGTGGTTCGATCCAGATGTGATCACACGTCACTGGACCGATCACCTGTCGGGACGCGCGAACTGGGGTCTGCAGCTCTGGCCGGTCCTGATGTTCCAGGCCTGGGTGGAGGGCGGTGGTGCGCGATTGGAACCGCCGCAACATGGAAGCAATCGGCTGTGGCCGGCATCGTCGCAAGCCCTCGCAAAACCGGCCAACCAATAGGGTACCGCCAATGAATTTTCTGGGGAAAGTCTTTGATACCATCCGAGACCATGTAGCGCCCAAACATGTCTCGGCCTCACAAAAGCGCATCAACCAATACCTTTTGGCAATGCAGACCGGCCAGTTCCCCTCGGCGGAGGACAGTCTTCGTGACCTTCTGAGATATGCGCGCGAAACCATACCTTACTATCGAAACCTGCATGCAACAGTCGCCCCCCTGACGCCGGAAACGCTTGAAGGCTTTCCACCTCTGACAAAGGACCTGATCCGCACAAATTTCGAGCAGTTGAAAGATCCCACGCTTTCGGAGCGGCATCATTGGGAAGCCCCTTCCGGGGGGTCAACGGGCAAGCCGATCCGGGTAATCCAAGATGATCGCCATGCCTCGACGGCTCATGCGCTTGAGCTCTATGCCGGCGAACTCTGTTACGGTGCGCCATATACCAACCAACTCATCCTTTGGGGATCGGCACAGGAAGCCCTGCAAGAGCCCCAACACAAAACGCTCAAGGGGCATGTCAGGGATAGTCTCCTTCGTGCAATGGGGAAAAAAACAACAACCTATAACACCTTCAATTTCACGCGCGAAAAACTCGAAGACTGCGTTCGAACCCTGAACAGCCAGAAACCTGAGTTCATATTCGGCTATGCCGGATCAGTTTACCAATTGGCCAAATTCATTCACGATAACGGGCTCTCTGTCCGGCGATCCCCCAAGGCCGCGCTTCTGACCGCACAAACCTGCTATCCCCATATGCGCGAAATGATCGAATCCGTACTGGGCTGTCAGATCTGCAACCATTATGGGTCGCGCGAAGTCGGTCCGGTCAGTTGGGAAGCAAAAGACGGAAAGATTTACATCTTTGATTTTTTTGCCTTCGTCGAAATCGTAGATGATGACAACCGCCACGTTTCAGTTGGAGAAGAAGGTCGGGTTTTAGTGACCACCTTACAGAACTATGCCATGCCACTCATTCGCTACGACATCGGCGATCGGGCGGTTCTGGGGCCGCGGAGCAGCCTCGCAGGCCTGCAACTGCCAACCTTCCAGCGCATTGCGGGCAAGACCGCCGAGCATTTCAAGACCAAGTCCGGCAAGCTGATCGACGGCCATTTTTTCACGAATATTTTCTATTTCCGCGAATGGATCGATGAATTCCAGATCATCCAGAAAAAAATCGACGAGATCGAGGTGCTCTACAAGCTTCAAGGATCATTGAACGATACCGAGAAGGAAGAGATCACAGATCAGATCCGAAAAGTCATGGGCGGAGCCTGTGAAATCTTCTGGACCCAGGTTGACACCATTCCGAAGACGCCGGCCGGAAAACAGCTTGCCATCCGGCGGCTTATCGACTGACTTTTCCGTCTCTTCCGGAAGCTTCCCAGAGCATTGCCCGATCGGCTTCTATCTCAGTGACCGCCTGCGCGCGCCCAACCCGCAATGCACGGCGCTGATAGGCCCGGATAAAGGCCCGCAATTCCGGATCGTCCAGTTGCTTCTCACCACGCAGCCAAGCGCCTAAATAGCCCTGCAACATCGCCAGGCCGCCCAGAACATAGGGCGGTTCCAATGCACGAAAAACTGCGGTCGCAAAGAAATAAAGGGGATCGGTTCCCATGAAATACTGGCCAAACCCGTGGCGGCGGCGACCGGTATAGATGCTTTGCTGGGACGACCCCATGGGCCTGAGATGTTCGAAGTTGAGATCCGGGTGATCCCAACTGACCGCTTTCCAGCCAAGCTGACGTGCCTTGTGGCAGTCGATCGCATCCCACATCACCTCGCGCACGAACCCGCCGATCGCATCAAAGCAGGCCCGTCGGTAGAACTTGGTCATGCCGACCGACATCTCGTCGCCGCGCCGCTCGGAAACCAGACTGCCGCCCCGCATGACATAGGGCTTGCCCGAACAGGTCCCGATCCGGGGGTCCGCCTCCATCCTCTCGACAAGTGTTTCGAAATACCGAGGCGGCAGATCCAGATCGAGATCAAGCTTGCAAAGATAGGGAATATCATCTGAAACAGTCTCTAAACCGGCATAAAATGCCTCGATGACCCCCGGCCCGACAGCCCGGTGCCCGCGGTCCGGCTTGGCCACGACACGAATCCAGTCATGCTTTTGCGCATAGTCGGCAAGGATCTCGGGCGTGGCATCCGTCGAGCCGTCGTCCACGATCACCCAAAGCGCAGGACGCAGAGTCTGCCCCACCATGCTGTCCAGCGTGCGCCGCATGAAACCGGCTTCGTTCCGGCATGGCGAGATAACGAGATAACGGCGATCTGTTGAAGCAACTGGCATGGCAGCTCTCATGTTTGATGCGCTGCACGAAGACAAGCCGGGCCCGACCTTTCTAGAGCAAGACGTGCTCCCCAGGTCTCATGCCAGGCCCCGAATCCCTGTTGCGCTTGTTCCGGTCAGCCATACTCGGCGCGCCCGCAGCGGAAAAGCATTTCCCGGAGCCAGGGTGACATCTGAAACCGAACCGTCCACAGTCGTGACCCGGACGGTTCCCGGCGTCGCCACGTTAAGCGCAATCGTCACATGGGCGAGATCGGCGTTGTCGTCCGGCATGATGTCGAAAAGCGTAACGGCTGGATCGGTCGGGCGGCGCATGCGATCGGAAAAAACATCGGTCATTGCAACTCTCCTGGGTTCAGTCTCAGCAGAAGTAGCGCCGCTGCCATTTCCACGCGGTGAACACGGCGTACGCGTGAATTGCCACCCTGCAACACCTATCCCTCGCGAACCTCTCTGACGATCTCCACGATGTCACGCGCCCATGCAGACCAGGACAGACGCTGGTGCGCATGGGCAAAGCTGGACGCCGAAAGGGCCGTGTATTCCTCCCGGTTACGGATCACCCCGTGCAAGGCATCGACCCAGACATCAGGGTCGACCGATGGGAGCATTCGCCCGTTCCGCCCCTCGTCCATCAGCGTTGCAACACCTCCGGTCTCGGCGATGAGAACCGGCGTACCATAGGCATTGGCCTCGGCCACGACCATGGGTGTGCAATCCGCACGTGTCGGCAACAAGAACAGATGCGCCTCACTGAAAAGCTTGCGCAAGCGGGCCAGGCCGGCAGCGCTGTTCTTGTCCAGATAGCCGGTCAAATGCACGCTGGGATGACGGGCAAGTTCGGCCGGTGCCGCCCCCACGACAGTCAGCTCGACATTCATTCCGTCCCGTTCCAGCCGCTCGAGTACCTGAACGACGACGTCCCCCCCCTTGCGCGTCCAGTCCGTGGTGACGTGCAAGAGTTTGAGAGGCGCAAACGGCGACTTGGTCGGCAGCCGGGAAGGAAGATCCTCCAAATTTACCCCGAATGGGACCACGGAACACCGCTCTGCCGGCACTTTGAACTCTTCGCAGGCTCGCTCGGCCATGAAATGCGACGAATACACGACCCGATCCACCCCGCGGATCACGAGCGCCTCGGCAGCATCCGCTTCGGCCGGAACATCGCGACCGTAAAAGTCTCTCTGAAAGGACGGCGTCGAGTCGGTGACATGGATGAAAGAGGCGCCTCCCCGGGGCAGCAACGCCGCAATATACCGGGTCGCGACCAGACCGACCACCGCGTCCAGCCCGTCGAGATCAAGCTTTTGGACGTTCAACTGACGCCGTGGCATCCATTTTGAAAACATGCGCCTGTGTCTCTTCGGACGAAACGGGCCAAGAACCCGCAGAGAAACACCCGATGCCGCCTCAAGGGCGCGGAACGCATAGTAGGACGTCCCGGAAAACGTTCTTTGGTCGAAAGGATCATGTGGGCACAAAAACCCCACTTTGAGTTGGTTTTCCAAGAAGCTGAATCCCGCAGTCCTATTTGGGAACATACTGCTTTTGCCCGCGCGGCAAATCATCCCACTTGCGCATCTCCTAGCAAAATCCCGTTCACTTTAGAAGCGTATCCCGGTATAGTTTGAGAGTGATATGTCGTGAGGGAGTGTGGGTTTAGAAGGGGACCAGTGCGAGTTCGACGAGTGAGAGTCTGAAATGACTGATGCGACATTATATTACTTCTTTTCAATTAGTTGAAGTAAGGTGTCGCTTTGCAAATCCCAAGGTGGTGAATCTGAATGTTCACCGCGTCAGGGTATGCCGCAGGAAAACTTCGCTGGATTTTATTGGGCAGCTTGCCGAATACCACCCTCTCTATTGCCACAATAGAAACAGTTCAGGACCTCCCCTCTGATTTATCTTGGTTTGGAAAGAGTCTGCTGGTTCGACCGGCAAGTAATTGGGGTGAAAAAATGACGAATCCTGTAATTGTGATCGGATTGGATTCCGCTGACCCGCATGTAATCGAAGAATGGATCAACAACGGGGAATTGCCGGTTCTGGCGGGGCTGCGCGATCGCGGCACTTATGGGCGACTGGAGAATTTCGAAGCTTTCAGCGCCGAAACACCCTGGACGACCTTTGCAACCGGATGCGCGCCCTCGACCACCGGCTACTGGTCACCGCTCAAGTTCATCGAAGGCAGCTATGATGTCACCACGCAAGCGGCTTTCGATTACGAGGAATTTCCTCCCTTCTATGTGAACCCCGATCTCAAATGCGCTATCTTCGACGTGCCGCAAGTCAGGATCGACCCCCGGGTCAACGGCATCCAGATATCGGCGTGGGGGGCCCATTCTGCGCAGGTGCCGCGGGAATCCCTGCCAACCAATCTGTATTCCGATATCGTTGAGCGCTATGGCGTCCATCCCTTACTGGACAGGGACTTTGCGGTCTGCACCGACATCAAGACCACTCTTTCGTTGGAAGACGGTTTGCTGGAAGGGATCAGGCGGCGAGGTGAAATCTGTCACGACCTTCTGAAACAGGAACCCTGGGACCTGTTCATGACAGTATTCGGCGAAGCCCATTCGGCAGGTCACAATTTCTGGCAACTCAGTCAGAAAGATCACCCGCTTTACGAACAGCTACGCCCGAAAGTCGACCACGACCCGATGCTGACGACCTTCCAGGGCATGGACAAGGCGATCGGGCGTATTCTTGAAGCAGCGCCGGACGATGCCACGGTCATAGTCTTCTCGGCCCACGGCATGGGCGCAAATACCATGGATTTGCCAAGCGCGACTTTCCTGCCCGAGCTTATGTATCGCTACTCTTTCCCCGGGAAAACGGCCCTGGCTGCCGGCGAGTACGGTGCTCCGCTGTCTGATCCCATCGTCGACATGGACTGGAAATTCTGGGAACGGCACGTCTGGAACACCAAGTCTGGGTCGCTGTTCCAGAAGATGATGCGCAAGATAACGCCAAACCAGCTCATCGCGCGTCTTGAACCCTATTTCGAAGATGTTTCAGGCACGACAGACCTGATTCCGCCTGTAACGCTTGCGGAACGGGGAACCTCGGTCGCCTTCGAACCAGCCACCTGGTTCACCCCGCTTTGGCCAAAGATGAAGGCCTTCGCACTGCCTTCTTTCTCGGAAGGGTATGTCCGTGTGAATCTCAAGGGCCGGGAGCCCGACGGAATTGTCGAGCCGGACGAATACGACACCGTTTGTGACGAGATCGTTCAAAAGATCAACGCGCTAACCTGCGCCCGGACCGGCAAGAAGATGGCACGTGAAATCATTCGCACACGCCAGGCCGGCAACAACCGCGACCCCAAGCTTCCCGACGCCGACATTATCGTCTTGTGGCAGGAGGAGTACGCAACGGACGTGGTCGAGAGCAAAGAGTTTGGGCGGATCGGACCGGTTCCCCATTATCGCGCCGGATCACACAGGCACGACGGCTTTGTCCTGGCCGCGGGGGCAGGTATTCCCCAGAGCTGGAGCAGCGACAGCATCGGCCATGCAATGGACCTGCCTGCCACAATCCTTCAGATGGCAAATGTGGACATTCCATCGCACATTGAGGGTCATCCTCTGGAACTGGACAAGGCGAAAGTGGCCCGCGCTTGCATCGCTGCTGCAACATGATAGCTGTCGCAGCGATCTAATGACGCTGACAAAGCTGAATACCGATGGATGTGGACCCTTCTATTTCGACCGGTTCGGTCGAAGATACAGACGTTGTTCTGGTTGTTGATCTGGACGGCACATTCTGTCGCACAGATACGCTCTATGAAGGGTTACTCCACCTCACCGCGTCCGATCCGCTGGCTTTGAGGCACCTTCCCCGATGGATGTCCGGCGGGCGGGCCAGCTTCAAAGCCCATCTGGCCGACAAGCTGATCATGGCGCCCGAAAGCCTTCCATTAAACGATGACGTTATCGAGATGACGCAGGACGCCCGCCGGGCAGGGCGCAAGACCGCGTTGGTCTCGGCGGCAGATCATCGTCAGGTTACCGCGATCGCGGAAGGCACCCGGCTTTTTGACGAAGCCTATGGTTCGGCTGAGGGCCATAATCTGAAGGGCGCGGCCAAGGCCGCCTTCCTGATCGAGCGATATGGTCCGAAAATGTTTGACTATGTCGGGGATTCCAAAGCGGATCTGCCGGTCTGGAACGCGGCGCGCAAGGCAATCACGGTGGACGCCGGGCAGCGATTGCGGCAGGAAGCGGCCGCCAGCAACGCGAACATAACGCATATTTCACCGCCCGCCGGACGTGCCAATGCCATTGTAAAAAGCCTGCGCCCGCACCAGTGGTCCAAGAACCTGCTTTTGTTTCTGCCCATTCTGGCTGCTCATGATTTTTCGACGCTAGGGCAGGTCCTGGTGGGTTTTCTCGCTTTTTGCATGACCGCCTCTGCTGTGTATATCATCAACGACCTGGTGGATCTGACAGCCGACAGAGCCCATCCACGGAAGTGTCGGCGGCCCTTTGCTTCGGGAGAGCTCTCGGCCACAACCGGGTTGAGTGTGGCCTCGGTACTGCTTGTGGGGGCATTGGCCTTTGGATTGACTGCCGGAAGTCTGGCCTTCGTTGGTGTTTTGTCCGCCTATCTCGCTGCGACCTTCTGCTATTCACTGTGGCTAAAGCGTAGGCTGATCGTCGATGTCCTGATGCTGGCAGGGCTTTACACGATCCGCATCATTGCGGGTGGCGTTGCAGCCTCGCTGGTTCTGTCGCCCTGGATGCTGGGCTTTTCGATGTTCCTGTTTCTCGCCCTGGCAGCCATCAAGCGACAGGCCGAACTGACGGACCAGATGGCCACCGGGCGCTCCACGTCAGGACGGGCCTACGAGGTGGAAGATCTGCCGGTTCTGCGCGGCACGGCGCTGTCGGCCGGGAATGCCGCGGTTCTGGTCTTGGCGCTTTATATCAGTTCGGATTCTGTTCAGGGGCTATATCCCCGTCCCCAGGCGCTGTGGTTGATTTTGCCGCTGCTCTTGTACTGGCTCTTGCGCATGGTCCTCAAAACCCATCGGGGAGAGATGGCCGACGACCCCATTGTCTTCGCCGCGACGGACCGCGTCAGCCTGCTGGTTATCTTGGTCTGTATCTGTGTCGCTGTCGGAGCCGCTTTGTAACTCGTTCGCGTGTTCCCGCCATCGTCATCCTGCTGATTTTCGGACCGCCTGTCCTCTGCCCCATCTATCCGCATGGATGCGCTGGCGCCGGATCGAGCAGCCATTTCTCAGGAAGAAACGCAGGGTGAAAAGCACAGGCGCCTAAGACCGGTCGTAGATGTCCTCATACCGCACGATGTCGTCTTCGCGCAGGTAGGCACCGGTCTGGACTTCGATCAGGTACATCGGGACTTTTCCTGGATTGGCCATCCGATGCTTTTCGCCAAGCGGGATATAGACCCCCTGGTTTTCGGTGACGAGCTTCACCTCGTCGCCGATCGTGACCTCGGCCGTTCCCGCGACCACGATCCAGTGCTCGGACCGATGCCG
Organism: Silicimonas sp.; assembly: GCA_050290245.1. Classification (GTDB taxonomy): domain Bacteria; phylum Pseudomonadota; class Alphaproteobacteria; order Rhodobacterales; family Rhodobacteraceae; genus JBNKHH01. The sequence goes on along the minus strand of JBNKHH010000058.1, from coordinate 6,182 downwards.
GTGCGATTGCAGAGACAGAACGCCGCCTGGTTTGACCATGATCCGTTTGACCTGGAATCGCTCGGCCAGACAGAGGGTCTCGTACCAGCCCCAGGGGCGGTGAAAACGCGGGTAATCATCAGCCTGCGCCTTTTCTGCCCTGCGCAGGGTTTCGACGATTCCCTTGACCTCTTGCGCCCGTGACTTGTCGGCAACCAGAACCGCATCGCGCATCGCGACCGCAATCACATTGTCCAAACCCAGACCAACCAACACCATCGAGGATTCGGCGGACTTCAGATAGGAGTCCTTGCAATCCATTGCGATCACTTCGCCCGAGGTTGCATTGCCCCGGGAATCCGGCGGGGCAATTTCCCAAAGCGCATTCCAGGATCCCATGTCGGACCAGCCGCAATCGAGCGGCACGGCAACCACCCAGTCAGCCTTTTCCATGATCGCGTAGTCGATCGAAATGGCCGAAGCGTTGGCAAAGGACCCGGCATCCAGACGCATGAAGTTCAGGTCGGGAACCGCCCCGGAAACAGCCGCCCGGACGGGATCGATCAACGCGGGCGCATGGGTCGAGAAAGCCGCGATGAAATCCTTTACCCGGCCCATGAAAATGCCGGCGTTCCAGAGGTAGTGCCCCGCCTCAAGCATGGCTTGAGCCGTCTTCAGGTCGGGCTTTTCGGTGAACTTGGTGACCGATGTCACCCCATCGGGGCTCCCGGCCAGCTGCAGATAGCCGTACCCCGTTTCGGGATGATCCGGCGTGACACCAAAGGTGACAAGCGCACCTTCTCCCGCTGCCTCGCAGGCAATCCCGATCGCCGCCTGAAACGCCTCCGGATCCTGCATGATATGATCGGACGGCATTACCAGCATCAGGTCATCGGGCCTGTCTTCCAGCATCAGGGCCGCGGCCAGAATGGCAGGTGCGGTATCGCGCGCCATTGGCTCAACCACGACACGGGCATCCATCAAGCCAATGGCCTCGGCCTGCTCGATCGCCATGAAGCGAAAATCTTCTGCAGTCATGACCAGGGGGGGAGCGAACTTGGGGCCCGAGGATCGCAGCAAAGTCGCCTGATAGAGACTGTTTTCCCCCAAAAGCGGTGCAAATTGCTTCGGGTAGGTTTTGCGTGACAGAGGCCAGAGCCGGGTCCCTGAGCCGCCGCAAAGGATCACCGGATGAATTGCGGCTGTATCAGACATGACCTCCCCCGAGCAAAACAATCATTATCAACACCACTCTCAGGTCTCGGACCATGGAAAAGCGTATATCGCTGACGTCGTGACAGCCAGACCATTCGGACTACGCCTTGGCGTATATTGTAAATCTGCCGCAGACATCCGGCAGCTTGATACGCCAGTTTTCCAGCGGCTTCATCTGACCTAACAAGGGGGCGAAACCGAAGAGGGTCAAGATGCGAATAGCGGTTACGGGCGGGGCAGGGTACATCGGCAGCCATACGGCTGCAGCCCTGCTGGAAGCAGGCCATGAGGTCATGATCCTCGACAACTTCGCGAACGCCGACCGGGATGTTCCCGACCGTATTGCCGCCATTGCCGGCCGAGCGGCGCACGTTCAGGAAGTGGACATCACCAATAACGGCCCCCTGAGCCGGGTGCTGACGGGTTTTGCGCCTGACGCGGTGATCCATTTCGCAGGGCTGAAGGCCGTGGGCGAAGCTGTAACGGATCCCCTGGAGTATTATCGGGTCAACGTCGCCGGCAGCGTCTCACTGTTTCAGGCCATGGAGGCGGCGGGCTGCACGCAGCTTGTCTTTTCATCCTCTGCGACAGTCTACGGAGAACCTTCCCAGACCCCTATCCCCGAAGATCATCCGCTTGCCCCGACCAATCCCTATGGCCAGTCGAAACTCATGGTGGAGCAACTGATCGCCGACTGGAGCGTCGCCAACCCGGCACTTGCCGCCGTGTCGCTGAGATACTTCAATCCGGTCGGAGCCCATCCTTCAAGCCGCATCGGAGAAGCTCCGCGCGGTACGCCGAACAACCTGATGCCCTATGTCGCACAGGTGGCCATGGGGTGGCGAGAACATCTGTCGGTCTTCGGGGATGACTATGACACGCCCGACGGCACGGGCGTGCGCGACTATATTCACGTCATGGACCTGGCCGAGGCCCACCTGGCAGCCCTGACCCTGACCACACAAAATCCCGGCATCGACGCGATCAATGTCGGAACAGGGCGGGGGTCCTCGGTGCTTGAGATGATACGTGCCTTTGAAGTCGCCAGCGGACGCAACATCGCTTATGTGATCACAGATCGGCGCCCCGGCGATGTCGCAACCTCGCTGGCCGATCCGTCAAGGGCGGCGCAACGCATGGGCTGGCGCGCAACAAGGGATCTCGACGACATGTGCCGCGATGCATGGGCCTGGCAGCGGAGGCAGAACAGGTAACCTGTAATCCGGCCCGTGGTCCGGGTCGCGCTTGCTCATTCGAGTCAATCCCACAGCCGGCATCCCGCAAGCCGTTGGGGGAAGAGTGACATTTCTGAATTGCTCGTGGATGACATTTTAGCTTTGCGGTTACAGCCGCACTGACGCTTAATGATTATTATGTAATCTTGCGTCTTCAGAGGCGATCCATGATTGCCATTCGCAACGCCAGATCAGCCTGTTTTGCCGCGACGGTGTCGGTCAGACGGACACGAAAGTCTTCGAAAGCTGCATCCGCCATCTTCTGACGCGCATTGTTGTCCCCGACAAGCCGGCCGATCTCGCGCACCCAATGATCAAAGTCGTTTGAAATCACGCCGGTTGAAGGCGTGAAGAAACATCCGTGTTCACCGGCATCGCTTCCCACAACCGGCACCTTGCGATCGAGATACGCCAGAACCTTGCCAAAAGACTTGCCGCGGGAAAATGGCGTTTCCGGACAGAGAGGCGCCAGCCCGACGGCAACATCGTCAAAGGACGCAAGATAGTCACTATACCGGAGAGTTCGGCGCCATTCGACGGAAACCCCCGCCTCCTCAAAGCGGGCCGCGAACCCCAGATCGTCTCCCGGCTGCCTGTCGTAGAGCCGAAGCGTGATCTTGCCGATACGCTGGCTTAACCGACGCATGACTTCCAGTACCCAATCCGCTTCCCGAACATAGGTAGCGGGACGGCTTTGCGCCCAAGCAATGACGGGCGAGCGCCGGCTTTGAGAGACCCGCGGCCCGCCCGAGACGGGTGAACCAGTCCAGATGACATCCGCTCGTGCCGCCCCCGCTGCCAGACACCAGTCGGCAATATAACGCGAGCCTGCGATAACCGCCCCGACCTCGGGCATTGCGCGGCGCACCGGGTCGGCCAGATGGGGCAGATGAAAATCTGCATCGTCCATGTCATAGACGATGCGCTGGCCCGGATAGAGCGCCGGGCGGTTCAATGCATGGCGCGAGCCCTGCATGACAAGAACATCCGGCGACAGTTCCGAGATGAACCGGTGCCGCTGCGACAACGTCAGGGAGGCCGGCAGAACCACCGTGCGCCAGCCAAGCGGACGCAGCCCCTGGGCCACGCGGTACATGCGCAGCAGCGAGGCACCGCGACGCCCCTCGCACGGAAGCAAAACGGCCATCGGCCCCCTGCCCCATTCAGACATGCAGTTAAATCGCACCGGCATTGCGCGCAAAGCGTGCGCCCCGGGCCGCCCCCAGTTCTTGAGCGTCTGAACGGCGAAGCCCTGCCCCGCGAAAGAAGTCAACATACCCATGGGCGCCTTATTGCCCAGACATGGTTTACAGAACGTGAATCCGCGCAGCGCCCAGGTCGACATGGCGAGATCCCGCCCAGACTCACGCCTCGGACGCAAGAAGCCGCTGAGCGGAAACTCACTGATTTTAAATGGAACTATTCGATTCTAGGTGACTGAGGCGCCGCAGTGCAGACGGCTCAGAATTCACGCTCGCGACGAGATTGCATCACAATTACGCCACAATCTCCGCCTCCTTCTGCACAGGTGTTGTTCCGAGTGGCCAGAGTCCGGCCAAACACAAACAGGATACGGAATAACAGGCAATGAATCCTCTCTTTCTCCTCTTCGGACTGATTGGCACCGGTGCTCTTACGCAAATCGGACTTGGAAAATCCGGAAAGGACGTATCGGGCGGCATTGGGAACAACACTCCCCCCGTAACAGATGACGGCACCAACAGGGACGAGCAGACCACCGAAGAAGATCCGCGTTCGGAACAGACCCCCCCGCCGGAACCTGAGCCGGAACCGACGCCCGAACCACAGCCGGAGCCCGAGCCCGCCCCCCCGGTCGTCGACGATACCACCCCCGAGGCTCCCGATCAGACCGGCACCCCCGGCGACGGCGAAGACACGACCGTCATCGCCCAGGGAACGGTCGATGTCATGACCGGCCGCACAACAACGCTGGAACCCGTCGGCGACGATATCGTGAGCCTGCAGATCACCTCCGGGGTCGAGCATGGCAATGTGACCGTCAATCCAGACAACACAATCGCGCTGGTCCTTACCCAGACCGACTTCATCGGCAGCGAAAGCTTTACCTATGAAGCAACCCACTCGGACGGGTCGACGTCGCTGCACCAGATCTCGCTGAATGTCACACCTGGCGCCCAAGATGCCGGCTGGACCACCGGCGAACAGCATTACATGCTGGAAACCGACGCAGATGATCGTGTCATCGTCGAGGCCGGAGACAACCACATCAAAGTCTATGTTTCAGGGTCCGACTCGGCCCTGTCGCTGGCCGACATCGCAGCCATCGAAGGGATGAGTGTCGGCGAAGTAACCGGCAGCTGGCTGGCCAGTCAGGGCAGCTATGGACAAAGTGAAGACATGGCTCTGGCAGAGGATGCCGCCCGCGCCCTTTGGAACTCTGCCACACCCAACGGGAGTGAAACCTCAAACTGGCTTCTGTTCGAACGTGGCTATGAATACTCGGATGCAACCACTGGCGGACTATTCGGCATCAGCGGCGAATCCGAGTTGAACCCGGTCTATGTCGGCGCCTGGGGCGAAGGTGATCTTCCTGAATTCACCACTGAATTCAAGATCATGGCCTTCTCGGAAAACATTGTCATTCAAGACATTCATTTTTCGGCCGGATTGCGCACTTATCAGGCGGACAACCTGATCCTGGATCACCTCGAGATTTCCCAGAACTCCGTGGTTACGATGGAAGGCGAGGGCATCACCCTGCGCAACTCCTATGTACATGACAACGTCGTCGAAGGCGCGTCCTATACCCAAGGCTATTATGCAAACTTTGTAGATGGTCTTTTGGTGGAGAATAACTTCTTCGACCACAATGGCTGGTCGGACACTGTCGATCCCAACATGTTCAGCCACAACATCTATCTGGGCGAGAACAACTCGGACGTGACCCTGCGCGATACAATCACCATGCGGGCCGCAGCGACCGGGGCACAGGTGCGCACCGGGGGATTCGTCGAAGACAACGTCTTCCTCGACAACAATGTGGCAGTGAATCTTCTCGGGGGTGACTATGATGGAGCTGGGCCGGTTGGTTCCTATGTGCTCTTTGCGGACAATCTGGTCACATCCGGCGGTCATAAGATCACCTCAAACTCAGGAGCAGTCACACGCGGCGTCCTGGACGATGCTCAGTTGACAACTCTTGTCGATAACATCGTCGCTCACATGGCGGATCCGAACAATCCGGAGGAAATAGCGGAAAAAACCGTGATCAATACAGGATATTCGGTCGAAAACCCCTATTACGACGACACCATCATCTGGAACTGGGAAAGCGTCGTCCCATTCGACAACGCCGACTACACCAACCAGAACTCGGACGGCCTGGACAAGGACGTCCTCAATCAAACGACGATCCAGAACTTTGCAGCACAACTCCTTGGAAAATCCGACGCCACGATCGAGGACCTGGCAAACTATCTACGCGCACAAGCCGACGGCGCCTTCGATGATGTCGTCGACTCAGACCTCATCATTCGGTTTTTCCAGGAAGGCTTCGGTATTGCGCCCGATATCCGCACCGAAGCCACGACGCTGGATTTCGTCCCCAACGACATCGGGGATGGCATTCGCTGGGACAACCGCCTGAACTGGGACACGGATGATCTGCCGGGGCTTTATGCCGGTGACAGCGTCGATCTGCGCGGCAATGATGTGGTCTTCGGAACAAACACGACCATCGACACGCTTGGCTTTGGCGAGGGCGGTTCTCTG
>JBNKHH010000057.1:0-25058 GCA_050290245.1 Silicimonas sp. | reverse complement strand
ACGGAATGTGCGTGTGTATCCGACATCTCAGCGCTCCTTCAGCTTCATGGAATTGTTGTAGATGTTCATGAAGAACGAGATCGACAGCGAGATGATCAGGTAGAACATCATCAACAACAGCACCGCCTCGATGGCCCGGCCGGTCTGCAGCAGGGTGATCCCGCCCAGGGTGCCGGTAATGTCCATGTACCCCACGGCAATTGCGAGGGACGAGTTCTTGGTGATGTTCAGATACTGAGAAATCAGCGGCGGGATGATGACCCTGAGCGCCTGCGGCAGGACCACGAGGTTCATGATCCGTCCCGGCCTCAGCCCCAGAGCGGCCGCCGCTTCGGTCTGACCTTTTGAGATCGCCAGGATACCGGCCCGGACGTTCTCGGCGATGAAGGCGCCGGTATAGATCGACAGGGCGAACCACAGCGCGATCAGCGATCCGCGGATGGTCATGCCGCCTTTGAAGTTGAAGCCCTTCAATTCCGGATATTCCAGCGTGATCGGCGTGCCGAGGACAAGCTGGGCAAGAATAAAGGGAATAAAGAACAACCCGACGCTGGGCCAGAAGGTCTTGACCAGGCGACCATGGTCATAAAGCTGCGCGCGCGCGTAACGGCGGAAGAAAAAGATACCGGCAATCGACGCCAGGAAGACAAGGATGACGAAAAGCGATCCCGAGCCAAAGAGCGGCTTGGGCATGAATATCCCGCGGTTGGTGACGGCGATGCTGTCGAACAGCCACATCGAAGCCGTGGCATCCTCGCCCTTGAATGCCCTTGGCGCTGGCGTGGCGTTGATCATCACCGAAAAGATGATGAGGATCCAGATCAGCACCGGCACGTTCCGGAAGATCTCGACATAAAACGACATGATCTTGCGCACCAGCCAGTTCGGCGACAGGCGCAGCACACCGGCGACAACGCCGATCACCGTGGCCGTCACGCATCCAAGAAAGGCTACGATCAGTGTATTCAACAGGCCGACCATGGCCGCACGGCCATGACTGTCGGTGCTTTCATAGGGGATCGGACGCTGGTTGATGTCGTAACCAGCCTGCTGTCCGAGGAAATCGTAACTGATATTCAATCCGGCCGAAGCCAGGTTGCGCACAAGGTTGCCACCGATAAAGGCCATCGTGGCGATAATGGCCACCAGCGCAATAAACTGAAACGTAAGTGCGCGGTATCGGGTGTCGTTCAAAAGCATGCTTAGCTTGAACGTCTCGTTCGGTGCCCCCACCGAAGAGTCCATTGTCGTCATCTAGGACGCTCCCCGTATTATTGTGGCTTAATCCTGCACTCTTGTCGGTGCGACGCCACTTGTTTGTTTTTCCTGCCATGGCAGAAAGGGAAGAGGGCGCGGAAATTCCGCGCCCTCTTGGAGTTCTGCTTACCGGAACGGCGGTGCGTACAGCAGCCCGCCTTCGGTCCACTGCGCGTTCAGGCCACGGGCCAGACCGATCGGAGTGGATTCACCGATGTTCTTTTCAAAGACTTCGCCATAGTTGCCCGCAACACCGATGGCGCGCCTGGCCCACTCGGCATCCAGACCCAGCATCCCGCCCAGGTCACCCTCGGAACCCAGAAGACGGTTGATTTCCGGGTTGTCGGTACCAGCGGTCATCTCGTCTAGGTTGACCGAAGTGACGCCCAGCTCTTCAGCCGCGATCAGGGCATTCAGCGTCCAGCGGACGATATCGCCCCATTCGTTGTCACCGTGGCGGACAAGCGGGCCAAGGGGCTCCTTCGAGATGATCTCGGGCAGAATGGCGTGGGCTTTCGGATCTTCGAAGTTCGCACGCTGGGCAGCCAGGGCCGACGCGTCGGTGGTGTAAGCGTCGCAAGCGCCGGCAGCATATTGCTGGACAGCCTCCGCACCGGTTTCGATCGGAACCGGCTCATAGCTGATGTTGTTGGCGCGGAAGAAGTCCGACAGGTTAAGCTCGGTCGTGGTGCCGGTCTGGATGCAAACAGTCGCGCCGTCCAATTCCTTGGCCGAGGTCACACCCAGTTCCTTGGGGACCATAAAGCCCTGACCGTCATAATAGTTCACGCCGACGAATTCGAACTTGAGATCGACGTCGCGGCTGAATGTCCAGGTGGTGTTCCGGGCCAGCATGTCGATTTCGCCCGAGGCCAGCGCCGTAAAGCGCGTCTTGCCAGTCGTAGGAACGAATTCAACTGCGGTCGAGTCGCCCAGAACGGCCGCAGCGACGGCGCGGCACACGGCCACGTCAAAGCCCTGCCAAACGCCGTTCGCGTCAGGCTCAGCAAAACCGGGGACACCGGTGGTCACGCCGCAGTTCAGTTTGCCGCGCGCTTTGACGTCGTCAAGCGTCGCCGCGCCTGCCACGGTACCGACAAGTGCCGCACTGGCGAGCACACCTAAAAATACAGATCTCTTCATAGTTACCTCTTCCTGTGTCTCCGCCATTTCTGACGGAATGGTTCGGGACCGATGAACCCCCAGCCCCGGAATTTTCTTGTTATTGACGGCTATTCCGCCTAACGCACGGAATTTGGGCGCATTTTGACCAACAGGTCAAGTCTGCCGGCCAATTTTCGTCTCTTTCAAAGCGATTTGAAAAGTGTGCTTAAAATCAGTCGCTTCACCGATCTTGATGCTGAAAATCACGCAGAATGATAAAGTTCCGTAGCGTGAAGAAAGGCGGTTTTTTTGGTCTCCGCCTCGTCACAAGCCTGTTCATCGACGCCCCATTGCTCGATTTGCCAGTCTTCGTCGACCCTGGACGCCGCCCAGAGAATCGGCGCGGGCTGGGCTTTGTGGGCAGCCTGAAGCGCGATCATGAATGAGCCCGTCAGGGTCACCAGGTCGTGGAACGCGGTCAACTGAAAATCACTCATCGGCTCCATGGTCCGCGCGATGCGCTCCATGGCTCCGGGGTCCTGGGCCACGGGCATCACGCCCTGGGTCACCGCGATTTTTGCGTCGAACCGGTGCAGCACCCAGTCCAGAATCGGGTCCCAGACCTCGCACTGCCGCGCGATCAGCGTGTCCGGCCCCTCTGCACGATAGGACAACAGGTCGGTACCGGCATAACTGGCAAGGTGCTCGATCACGGCCGCGCGCTGTGTTGCAACCTTGTCCAGTGCCGCGTTCGCCGACCGGGTCCACGGCATGGTGCCGGGATCGACCTTTTCGACCTGCGCCTCCCACTCGGCCGCCACGCGGTCCGCGATCGCGCGGGTCGGCAGGACCAGGGCACGCTTGGCGGGGGTACGCACGGATCGTTGATCTAGACGCACGGCAAACCCACCGTCCTCTTCCGAGATCGAGACCTCTTTCCAGAACCGCTTGAGGGCCCACTCGCTCATAGCTCTTCCTCGGGGTCGAAGGGATCGAAGGGCACGTCGGCCTCGTGCCAGTCGAGAAACTTCCAGGTCCGGGCCATGTGTTCCGGCAAGGGCGCGGTCAGGGTCAGCCGATGTCCCGTCACCGGATGTGTCAGGGTCAGGCTGCGGGCGTGCAGATGCAGTTTGCGGCTGATCTCGCCGCCCAGTTGGGCGCCCCAGCCATCGCCCAGGTTCTCCTGCCCCGAGCCCCCGTATTTCCCGTCGCCGACGATAGGGTGGCCCAGCTCAGCCATATGAGCGCGCAACTGGTGCGTGCGTCCAGTGACCGGCACCAAGGCCACCCAACTGGCGCGCGTGCCCAGGTTTGACAGCACGGCGTAATCGGTCGTGGCGTGCTTGGCGCCGGGCGTCGTCTCGACGTCGCGCGGATGCACGGCCATCATCTTTTCGCCTTCGCCCTTGGCGCCATGGCCGGGCGCCTTGGCCAACCCGAACTTGACGGTGCCCATCCGCGGCTGGGGCACACCGGCAACGGCGGCCCAGTAGATCTTGCGCGTCTCGCGCGACCGGAACGCCTCGGTCAGCGCCCCGGCTATGGCACGGGTCCGCGCCAGGATCAGGACGCCCGAGGTGTCCTTGTCCAGCCGGTGCACCAGCCGCGGCTTTTCGTCGAAGCCGAATTTCAACGCCTCGGCCAACCCGTCAACATGGCGGGTCTGTTTCGACCCGCCCTGGGTCGGCAGGCCCGGCGGCTTGTTCAGCGCGATGATATAGTCGTCCTTCCAGATCACCGCGTCCCGGATCAACTTGGCGTCCGCTTCGCTGACCTTCGGCTTTTCGACGACCGGTGCCGCACTGTCCGGCAGGGGCGGGACGCGCACAAGCTGCCCTTCCTCCAGGCGCGTCGCCGTCTTGACCCGGCCGCCATCGACGCGGATCTCGCCTTTGCGGCACATTTTTTCGATGCGGCCCTGAGGGATGTGCGGGAACCGGCGGCGGAACCACCGGTCCAGCCGCTGATCGCCCTCGCCAGCGGCCACCTCGATCTGCTGAACCCCACTCATGCGAACACCGAGCGTGCAACCGAGATGCCGACGAATAACGCGAGGATCGACGCGACAACCGAAAGCCCCACATAAAGCGCTGCCAGGCCCACGTCGCCGCGCTGGTACAGCGTCGCCGTTTCCAGAGAGAACGACGAAAACGTCGTGAACCCGCCCAGGAACCCCGTCGCCACCAGCGGCGAGATATGGGTCAGCCCCTTGTTCGCCGCCGCCGTCACGAAGACGCCCATCAGGAAGGAACCGATGATATTCACCGTGATGATCCCAAGCGGCAGCCCGGTGTGCCCCAACAGGCGCACGATCCCTATGCCAGTCAGATAACGCGCCGAGGCGCCCAATGCGCCGCCACAGGCGACCATGATCAGGTTTGCAAACATGGGCCGGGTCTCTAATGCATAGGGGAAATTGTCAACTCTGCCGCTTGGCCCTGAGCTTGGCGAAATAATCCACCCGCCGTTTCAACTCACGCTCAAATCCGCGCTCCAGCGGCTGGTAGTAGACGCCGCGCTTCATGGCCTCGGGGAAATAGTTCTGACCGGAAAAGCCGTCTTCCTCGTCATGGTCATAGGCATAGCCATCGCCGTAGCCCTGTTCCTTCATCAGCTTGGTCGGCGCATTCAGGATATGCTTGGGCGGCGGTTCCGACCCCGTCGCCTTGGCCTGCACGCGCGCCGCCTTGTAGGCGACGTACCCGGCGTTCGATTTCGGCGCAAGCGCCAGGTAAGTCACCGCTTGCGCCAGAGCCAGCTCTCCCTCGGGGCTCCCAAGACGCTCGTAAGTGTTCCACGAATCCAGACAAACGCTTTGCGCCTGCGGATCGGCCAACCCGATGTCCTCGACCGCCATCCGCGTCAGGCGACGCGCAAGAAACCTGGGGTCCTCCCCACCTTCCAACATGCGCGCGAACCAGTAAAGCGCCGCGTCTGGATCCGAACCGCGCACCGATTTGTGCAAGGCCGAGATGAGGTTGTAATGGCTGTCACCCGACTTGTCGTACTGCGCCGCCCGCCGCATCAGTCGCTTGGACAATGCTTCGCTGTCCAGCTTGCCCTCGACCTTCCAGCCCATGACCTGCTCGATCAGGTTCAACAGGGCCCGCCCGTCGCCGTCGGCCATCTCCAACATCGCCTCGCGCGCTGGCCCGTCCAGCGGCAGGGCGCGACCCAGCTCGTGTTCGGCGCGCTGCGCCATCAGTTCCAAATCGGTCAGGTCCAGCCGGTTCAGCACCATCACCTGCGACCGCGACAAGAGCGCGGCATTCAACTCGAACGATGGGTTCTCCGTGGTCGCCCCGACCAACAGGATTGTCCCGTCCTCCATATGCGGCAGAAACCCGTCCTGTTGCGCCTTGTTGAACCGGTGGATCTCGTCGACGAACAACAGGGTCCCCTGCCCGTTCTGGCGGCGAATACGCGCCGCCTCGAACACCTTTTTAAGGTCCGCGACCCCGGTAAAGATTGCGCTGATCTGGACAAAATGCAGATCAGTCGCGTCTGCCAACAGCCGCGCGATCGTAGTTTTACCGACGCCCGGCGGCCCCCAGAGGATCAGCGAACCAAGACTTTTTGACGCCAGCATGGCGCCAAGCGGCCCGTCCTCGCCCAGAACCTCCTCCTGGCCGATCACATCGCCAAGGGTCCGAGGCCGCAGGCGATCCGCCAACGGTCTTGGAGACGCGCCCGTCTCGGACGCCTTGGTGTCTTGATCGAACAGGTCAGCCATGCGTGGCAAAGGCTACGCCCCTGCCACGCCGACTGGAAGAGGGATCTGCGTCAGTGCAGTTTGGACGCCAGCGAAATGTTGATACAGACGCTGCGATCCCCGTCATCCGTTTCGATCACTGGACCGGCGGGCACACAGTCGATCCCCGTCCGACGCGCCAGGCGCGGGCTGTGCTCGGGAACGATGCCAATCAGTGAGGTGGCCCCGAAGGCTCGTGCCGAGCGCACCATCTCGTCGATCAGCGAACACTGAACCCTCAGCCGCAGCTTCGCAGGCACGCTGTCCGAGACGAAGACGCGGCTCGATTCCCAGATGTGGGAACCCACCGGAGCCTCCTCGAACAACAGATCCTGCGGGATGCTGTCCAACAGGCCAAGCTGCGCGTCGCGGATCATGTAGGAGTAGATCCCGCACCGCGCTGTGGTGGGCGTCAGGCGGACGCCGGCCAGCACCTGTCCGAACTCGTGGACACAGACCCAACGGCTGAAGGGAGTGTCGTACTGGTCGAACTCCATGCCGTTGGCTTCCGGCAGTTCCCAGTGGTTTTTCTCGATGAACGTCTTGTGACGCGCGCGAAGCATGTTCGCAAAAAGCTCGCCATGGTTGTGCATATTTTCGAAGGAAAGAGTAGTTACTTGCATTGATACAGCCTCCAGTCTGGGTTGAAAAAACCGTTGAGGGGAGGCGGATTTGCCTAGATTAACTGATATTCCCGGGCCTTCTTCAGCGCCTGTGCCGTCGTGCGCGCACCAAGCCGGACTCGTGCCGACTGTAGCCGCGCCTTGAAGGCGCTCTCCGAAATCCCCAGTTTCGCAGCTGCGGCAGCATGCCGGTCCCCATCAGCCAGCAGACGCAATGCCTCGACCTGGGCTTGCGTCAATTCGGTTGGGGGCTCAGCGGCCAAATGAAGATTGTGCACGATCTTCACGGCCTCGGAGATTTCATCGTCGGTAAATTCACGCTCGCCGTGTGCCATCCCCACGATACTGCGTGATGTTATTGGCCCACAGGAAATCACAGCCCCAAATGCAAGCCCATGACTACGAGCCTGCCCGAGAATATTGAATGGATCTGGAAGCCTTATCGCACTCCAGCGCGTATGCCCTTTGACGCCCAGCCCCCAGAAGACCAGGGGATCACGCAGAGCGTAGGCGTTTTCATCGTAAATCTTTGTCCAGGCTTCGTCATATGTGCGCACATAGACCAAAGGCGAGGCAAAGCGGATATGAAGACCAGCAGAAAAGCCTACAGGGGCAAGTTGGGACAAGGCATCAAAGTTGGCTTGCAGGGATTTCTTGTCGTGGCTTCCACCCCGTGACCCCTGCTCCTTGGTCAGGTTCTCATACGGTTCGTTCTCGCGCCACATCCTGCTTAGGTTCCAACTCGTCTTAGAAAGTTTTCATGACCAATAACCCGTCCCGGAATATCTTCACCGTTCCGACCTGTACTTTTAGACAAGTTGCCATGCCACCAGTCAACCTTAAATTGAATTTGTGATCTTTGGTTCTACGAAAAGAATATATGATGCCCAATCGAAATCACTCGGCCGATGACGTCTTCAAAGACGTTCCGGCCGTTGAAAAACGGATGCTTACCGAGTTTTTGCGGATCAGCTCTCACCCGGTTTCAGCCCCAAACAAGGTCGAGGCGCATATTCTCACATCGCTGGCCATGGCCCTGAGAAGCAATCGGCCGATGGCATAAAAAAAGCCGCCCTGAAGGGCGGCTTCTGATTCGATTTTCGCGCGAAATCTTATTCTTCCGCTGCTTCCTCTTCGGCAAGGCGGGCACGGTCGCTGGCGCCCTTTGCATCGACATCGCGATCAACCAGCTCGATGATAGCCATCGGTGCCATGTCGCCATAGCGGAAGCCCGCTTTCAGCACACGTGTGTAGCCACCGTTGCGTTCGGCATAGCGGGGTCCGAGAACTTCGAACAGCTTGGCAACATACTGGTCCTGCTTCAGGCGAGACGCGGCCAGGCGGCGCGAGTGCAGATCGCCCTTTTTGCCAAGGGTGATCAGCTTGTCCATGATGCGCTTAAGCTCTTTGGCTTTCGGCAGCGTGGTCTTGATCTGTTCGTGTTCGATCAGCGAGCCGGCCATGTTGGAAAACAGGGCCTTGCGGTGCTCGTGGGTGCGGTTCAGGCGGCGGTATCCGCGGGCGTGACGCATGTTTCTTCTCCTAATGTGCCCTCTACGGGCTGTTTTGCTTTGTCAGGCGGAGGGTGCGTGCCCCCCGCTCACCTTGGGGCCTATGCCCATGTCGTCCCCGGCTTTCCCGGGCATTGATGGATCAGAACTGGTCTTCGAACTTCTTGGCCAGGTCTTCGATGTTCTCCGGCGGCCATTCCTCGACATCCATGCCAAGGTGCAGACCCATGCCGGAAAGCACTTCTTTTATCTCGTTCAGCGATTTGCGGCCAAAGTTCGGGGTACGCAGCATCTCGGCTTCGGTCTTCTGGATCAGGTCGCCGATATAGACGATGTTGTCGTTCTTCAGACAGTTCGCGGACCGCACCGACAATTCCAGCTCGTCCACCTTCTTCAACAGAAGCGGGTTGAATTCGAGACCATCGTCATCGTCCTGACGCGTGGCCGATTCAGGCTCGTCGAAGTTAACGAAGATCGACAGCTGGTCCTGAAGGATACGCGCGGCCAGGGCCACCGCATCATCCGGCGAGACCGAACCATCGGTTTCTAGCTTCAGCGTCAGCTTGTCGTAGTCCAGAACCTGACCTTCACGGGTCGGCTGAACGTCATAGCTGACTTTGCGAACCGGAGAATAAATCGCATCGACCGGGATAAGGCCGATCGGCGCATCTTCCGGGCGGTTCTTGTCGGCGGCAACGTAACCCTTGCCGCTGGCAACGGTCAGCTCGATGAAAAGGTCGGCGCCATCGTCCAGGTGACAGATCACGTGATCCTTGTTCAGGATTTCGATACCGGCGGTTTCCGAGATGTCACCGGCGGTGACGACCTGCGGGCCCTTGACCGAGATCGACAGGCGCTTCGGCCCCTCGACGTCCATGCGGATCGCGACGCCCTTCAGGTTCAGGACGATGTCGGTGACGTCTTCACGCACACCGGCAACCGACGAAAACTCGTGCAGGACGTTGTCAATCTGGACGCTGGTGATCGCGGCACCCTGAAGCGACGACATCAGCACGCGGCGCAACGCGTTGCCCAATGTCAGGCCGAAGCCACGCTCAAGCGGCTCGGCTACGACGGTGGCCTGACGTGCGGGATCGTTCCCCGGTTTCACTTCAAGCTGCGTCGGCTTGATCAGTTCCTGCCAGTTCTTATGGATCATGTGGCTCTCCTCAATTCTCGTCGCGGACCCATGTCCAAAGGCACGCGACACCCGAGGTTAAAATCGACAAAAGACAGGCCGCGCAGAATGTCGGCCCGCCTTGAAATCAGAGCAGCGTCAGACGCGGCGGCGCTTCGGCGGACGGCAGCCGTTGTGCGCGATCGGCGTCACGTCACGAATAGACGTGATATTGAAACCGACAGCAGCCAGGGCGCGCAGAGCCGATTCACGACCCGAACCGGGACCCTGAACTTCGACTTCCAGCGTGCGGACGCCATGTTCCTGAGCCTTCTTGCCCGCGTCTTCGGCAGCCATCTGGGCGGCGTAAGGGGTCGACTTGCGCGAACCCTTGAAGCCCATGGTGCCGGCCGAGGACCAGGCAATCGCATTGCCCTGGACGTCCGAGATCAGGATCTTTGTGTTGTTGAAGGTCGAGTTCACATGAGCAACGCCAGTAGCGATGTTCTTGGAGACCTTTTTCTTTACGCGACGATCACGTGCCATTGGTCGGACCCTCCCTTACTTCTTCTTGCCGGCGATGGCCTTTGCGGGGCCTTTGCGCGTGCGAGCGTTGGTGTGAGTCCGCTGACCGCGAACGGGAAGGTTGCGACGATGGCGCAGACCGCGATAGCAGCCCAGGTCCATCAGACGCTTGATGTTCATCTGCACTTCGCGGCGCAGGTCACCTTCAACGGTGAAGTTCGCGTCGATGTGCTCGCGGATGGCCAGAACCTCGGCATCCGACAGCTCGTTTACACGACGGGTCTCGTCGATGTTAACAGCTTCGCAGATGGATTTGGCCGATGCGGGGCCGATCCCGGTGATATAGGTAAGGGCGATGGGAACCCGCTTGGCAGTCGGGATGTTCACGCCGGCGATACGTGCCACGTTCTTTGTCCTTTCGTTGCGGGTCCGTCATGCCAGACCCTTTTTTCACAACGTAAGCCCGAGGCGATTCGGCCACGGGCTTCCATATGATTCTCAGTCGAGATGGCGGTATCTATGAGGTAATCCGCGGAGGGTCAAGGCTTTGACGCCCCTGTCAAGCTTATTTTTCCAATTCGCTTTCGGAACCAAGTGAAACTATCGCCATCCGCCGCTAGGATCAACGAAACAAGGGGGTGAAATCATGACAATCAGAGTGATCGGCGCCGGGTTCGGGCGCACCGGAACGGATTCGCTGCGCGAGGCATTGACCATCCTCGGCTTCGGCCCCTGCCATCACATGTTCGAGGTCGGCAACGACCCCAACCAGCAGGATCTGTGGCGCCGCAAGGCCCTGGACGAAGACATCCCCCTGCCTCAGCTTCTGGAAGGATATAACGCCTGCGTCGATTGGCCCTCATCTTTCTACTGGCGCGAATTGTCCCAACTCTACCCCGACGCCAAGGTCGTCCTGTCCCTGCGCGATCCCGAGGCTTGGTGGACGAGCTTTTCGCGCACCATCCTGAACCCGATCATGGCCGACAAGGACATCGGCGAGACCGTCGGCTGGAACCTGATCGGAAAACAGGTCTTCAACGGCCGGCCCGACGACCGCGACACCGCCATCGCCGCGTTCAATGAAAACAACCGCGCCGTGCGCGCAGCGATCCCCGCAGATCGCCTGCTTGAATATGCACCCGGAGATGGCTGGAAGCCGCTCTGCGATTTCCTGCAAGTGCCCGTGCCAGACCAGCCCTATCCGTCACGCAACTCAACGCACGACTTCGTGGCCCGAAGAGACGAGTGATCAGGCGTCCAAAACACCCGCGATCTCGGCCCGCACCTCGTCGATCTCGCCCAGTCCATTCACGGGCCTCAGCGATCCGGCGTGGTAGTAATACCCGATCAGCGGAGACGTCTTCTTGTAATACTCCATCAACCGGGTCTTGAGGCTTTCCTCGTTGTCGTCGGCGCGGCGCTTGAACTCGGTATTACCACAGTTTGTACACTTGCCATCCGACGGGATCGGCTTGGTGATGTCGTTATAGACCTCGCCGCATCCGGCACAGGTCGACCGTGCGGTGATCCGCGCCACCAGCGCGTCGTCGTCGACGCGCATCTCGACCACGGCGTCCAGCCCCTGGCCATTGGCCTCAAGCAATTCGCCAAGTGCATCGGCCTGGGCCAGCGTGCGCGGAAAACCGTCAAAAATGAATCCGTTGCCTTCAGCCGACTGAAGCTTCTCCTCGATCAGACCGATCACGATCTCGTCCGTGACAAGCTCGCCCGCGTCCATGATCGCCGCAACCTTCAGCCCCATCTCGGTGCCCGAAGTCCGCGCTTCTCGCAGCATGTCGCCTGTCGACAACTGCACCATGCCGCGCTCGTCTTCCAGAAAACGCGCCTGCGTGCCTTTACCTGCCCCCGGCGGTCCGAGGAGAATAATATTCATCGTTTTGCGGTCCCTCTTCCCTTCCCACCGCGCTTTTTGCCGCGCAGTTGGGATTTCTCGATCAGGCCTTCATACTGGTGCGCCAGCAAATGCGACTGCACCTGCTGAATAAAGTCCATACCGACCGAGACAATAATCAAAATCGACGTGCCGCCAAAATAGGCGGTGATCGCCAAATTGCCGCGGACGATCTCTGGGATCAGGCAGACAAGCGCCAGATAGGCACCGCCCAGCACCAAGAGACGGCGCACGACGTATTCAAGATATTCCTCGGTCTTCTTGCCCGGACGGATACCGGGAACGAAGCCGTTCTGGTTCTTCAGGTTGTCGGCCACTTCATCGGGCTTGAACGACACGTTCAGCGTGTAGAAGTACGTGAAGAAGACGATCATCGACGTGAAGAACAACAGGTACAGCGGCTGACCGGGGCCGAAATAGGCCAGGATCCAACTCATCACCGGACCGGCATTGTTGCCCGAGAATGTGCTCAGCGTCGTCGGCAGGAGCAACAGCGACGAGGCAAAGATCGCCGGGATCACCCCTGCCGGGTTCACCTTGATCGGCAGGTGGCTGGACCCGCCGTCATAGACCTTCATGCCGACCTGGCGTCGTGGGTACTGGATGTGGATCTTTCGCAGACTTCGCTCCATGAAGACCACGAACACCAGCGTCGCGAACACCATCGCCAACACGCCCAGCAGAACGCCCGTCGGCATGGCACCGGCGCGGCCCTGCGCAAAGAACTGGGCAAAGACGCGCGGTAGTTCGGCCACGATACCCACGTAGATGATCAGCGAAATACCGTTGCCTACACCCCGCGCGGTGATCTGCTCGCCCAGCCACATCAGGAACATGGTACCGCCCACCAGCGTCACAATGGTCGAAATGCGGAAGAACCAGCCCGGATCGGTCACAAGGTCGCCCGCCTCCATCGACACGGCCAGGCCATAGGCCTGCACGGTGGCCAAAAGAACGGTGCCATAGCGGGTGTACTGGGTGATCTTGCGGCGCCCCTGCTCACCCTCTTTCTTCAACTGCTGAAGCGGCCCCCAGGTCGCGCCCAGAAGCTGCACGATGATCGAGGCCGAGATGTACGGCATGATGCCCAGGGCAAAGATGCCCATCCGGCTCAGCGCGCCGCCGGTAAACATGCCCAGGACGCCCGCGATTCCGCCCGCCGCCTGGTCCATGAAATCACGCAACGCCTGACCGTCGATGCCCGGAACCGGGATATAGGTGCCCAGGCGATAAACGATCAGAAGACCGATGGTGAATAATAGACGCTGGCGAAGCTCGGTTGCTTTACCAAGCATGCCCCAACTGACGTTGGATGCCATTTGCTCTGCTGCGGATGCCATGGTCGGCCTCTCTTATGTGCGAACGCCGCCGACCCGTTCCCCGGTCGGCGGCGTGGAAAACTGCTTAATCATGTAGGCGGCAGCTCCGCCGCCCACAAGCCGTTTACTCGGCTGCCGACGCGGATGTGACCGTCAGAGAGCCGCCGGCTTTCTCGACCGCCGCAATCGCGGACTTCGAAGCGCCGGTAACGGCGATGGTCGACTTGGCCGAGAATTCACCCTTGGCCAGGACGCGGATACCGTCCTTCTTGCGGCGCACCAGGCCGGACTCGACCAGGACGTCTTCGGTGATGTCTTTCTTGGCGTCGATCTTCTTGTCGTCGATGAATTTCTGGATCAGGCCCAGGTTCACAACGGCGTACTGTTTGCGGTTCGGCTTGTTAAAGCCACGCTTGGGCAGACGCTGGTACAGCGGCATCTGGCCACCTTCGTAACCGTTGATCGCCACACCCGAACGGGATTTCTGACCCTTGATCCCGCGACCGGCGGTTTTGCCGGTGCCCGAGCCGGGGCCTCGGCCAACGCGCTTGCGTTTCTTGGTCGCGCCGGGATTGTCCCGAAGTTCATTCAGTTTCATATCGCTTCTCCTTTGCCGGACGCGCCCCCGAAGCGAACATGGGCGGCCACGGCGTTTCTTGATTCATTTCAGGTCTTTCGACCACCGGGGGCGTATAGACGTCCCCACAGTGCGGTTCAAGAGGATTCGCGGCGCAATTCGTCCCGGCGGCGCGACCTGTCGTCAGATGACACCGTAATACAGCCAAACCACCCAGATGGCTGCAGCCAGCCCAAAGACCACCGCCTCCGCCGGCATAACCGGGCGACGTCTGTCGGCGGGATAGAAAAGGGGCTTTGCGACCCTGAACAACAGCGCTGCCGGGATGCCGATGAAACAGATCAAGGCCAGGCCGAGAAAGCCGGTGAAAGCCCCCGCCGGTGCCAGCAGGAACAAAGCGTCGGGAGCGACCGCGCGCTGCATCCGCGCCGCCAGCCACAATGCCAGCCCCAAAAGGGTCGCCCCTGCATGGGTCAACAGATAGCCGGGCAGCAACACCATCGTGACCGCAAGTCCCATGACGGCCAATGCCGCCGCGAACATGCGCGCCACCTTGGGACAAGGTCCGGTCAGCAAGACCACCGCCTGCAAGCCCGAAGCCAGAAAGACGGTCGGAATCGCGAACTGAACGGGCACGACCACTGCACCCCAGATTGCGACCAGCAGGATCAACAGTTCCGAATACAACAACGTCGGATGCAACGGCGCTCCGCAACACCGCGCCCTGCCCCGATTCCATAGCCAGCCCAGGATTGGAACCAGATCGACCGAGGCCAGCGTCTTGCCGCAGGAATCGCAGTGCGATCGACCCTGGGGCGCACCACAGGTATCCCCCTCGCGCGCCCGGTCCGCCCAACACTGCAGGAAACTTGCGTGCATGGGCGCCAGGACGACAAGAATCGCCGTCGTCACCAGCAAGAGATCGTAGAGCGGCATGGCTGTTCCGTTTGATTGACGCCGACAAACAATCTGCGCCGATTGTGGCGGTTTCAGGACCGAACCGTCCAAGATTGTGCAGCTTCCCTGCACAAGCGTCGGTCACGGGGCACGATAAGAAAAGAAAAACGCCCCGAAAAGGGGCGCTTTCCAAACGTCTGAAAAAACGCTCAGCCGCGCTCTTCGACGATTTCCACCAGATGCGGGATCGAGTTGACCATGCCGCGGACCGAAGGGGTGTCTTCCAGCTCGCGGGTCTTGTGCATCTTGTTCAGGCCCAGGCCGATCAGCGTCTGGCGCTGCTTGGACGGGCGGCGGATCGGCGAACCGACCTGCTTGACGACAATCGTTTTTGCCATGATCAGGCCTCCTCGGTCTCGGCTGTGGCTTCAGCAGCCGGGGCATCGTCCCGCTTGGGAAGGATGTCGGCAACCTTCTTGCCACGACGCTGCGCTACCGAACGGGGCGACGCTTCTTTCTGAAGGCCGTCGATGGTAGCGCGGATCATGTTATAGGGGTTCTGCGAGCCAATCGACTTGGCGACGACGTCGTGCATACCCAGCATTTCGAAGACTGCGCGCATCGGACCACCGGCGATAATACCGGTACCAGTCGGAGCGGTGCGCATAACGACACGACCGGCGCCGTGACGGCCCTCGATGTCGTGGTGCAGGGTGCGACCCTCTTTCAAGGGCACACGGATCATCTGACGCTTGGCTTGCTCGGTGGCCTTGCGGATGGCCTCGGGGACCTCCTTGGCCTTACCTTTTCCAAAGCCGACACGGCCCTTCTGGTCACCGACGACGACCAGGGCGGCAAAGCCGAAACGCTTACCACCTTTAACCGTCTTGGACACGCGGTTGATCGCGACCAGGCGGTCGGCGAATTCCGGTGCTTCCTCGCGCTCGCGACGACCGCCACGCTGGTTGCCGCCTCGCTGATTGGGTTCTCTGGCCATCTGGCCTCCTATTTCATTTCCTGGGCTTGCGCCCGTTTGTCCAACCGAAGTGCCCAAGGGCCCCGGTCATCGAAGGCGCACCAGAAATGTGCACCCTACAATCGTTACGCGGGGTGCACAGTCATGGTGCGCCCCGCAAAGGCTTGTTAGAGCTTCAGCCCGCCTTCGCGCGCTGCGTCGGCCAGAGCCTTGACCTTGCCGTGGAACAGGAAACCGCCACGGTCGAAATAGGCCTCTTCGATGCCCGCCTTCTTGGCGCGCTCGGCGATCGCCTGACCAACCTTGGCCGCAGCTTCCACGTTGTTCTTGCCGACAACGCCCAGGTCTTTTTCCAGGCTCGAAGCAGAGGCCAGCGTCACACCCTGAACGTCGTCGATCAGCTGAACGCTGATGTTCTTGTTCGAACGGTGCACCGACAGCCGAGGCTTGCCCGTGTTGACCTTGCGAAGTTTGTTCCGGACGCGCTGACGGCGCTTCTGGAACAGCTCTCTTTTGGAAAGTGCCATATGTCCGGTCCTTACTTCTTCTTACCTTCCTTGCGGAAGATATATTCGTCGGAATACTTGATGCCCTTGCCCTTGTAGGGCTCGGGTTTGCGCCACTCACGGATGTTCGCCGCAACCTGGCCGACCAGTTGCTGGTCGATACCTTCGACGACGATCTGCGTGTTCTTCGGCGTCGTGACGGTCACCCCGTCCGGTACGTCAAAGACAACGTCGTGCGACAGGCCAAGGTTCAGGGTCAGCTTGTTGCCCTGGGCTTGGGCCCGGTAACCGACACCGTTGATCTCAAGCTCTTTCTTGAAACCGTCGGTGACGCCGGTCACCAGGTTGGCGACCATGGTGCGCGACATACCCCACTGCTGACGGGCACGCTTGGACGAACCGCGAGGTTCGATCGAAACGGCGCCATCGGCAACGGCGATGTTCACATCGTCGGTTGCGGTGAAGGTCCGCTGGCCCTTCGGGCCCTTGACGGTCACGGTCTGACCCGAGACGGATGCATCAACACCCGAGGGCAGAGCGACCGGTTTTTTCCCAATACGAGACATTACCAGACCTCCTTAGAAGACGGTGCAGAGGACTTCGCCGCCAACATTGGCAGAGCGAGCCGCTGCGTCCGACATCACGCCCTTGGGCGTCGAGACGATCGAAACACCAAGACCTTGGCGCACCTGCGGGATGTCCTTGACACCCATATAGACACGACGGCCAGGCTTGGACACACGCTTGAGTTCGCGAATGACCGGGGTGCCTTCATAGTACTTGAGGCTGATCTCGATGGCCGGGTGGCCGTCGGCGCCCGTGGTTTCTTCGTAACCACGGATATAGCCTTCGTCGGCCAGCACATCGAGAACCCATTTCCGCAGCTTGGACGCCGGGGTCAGGGTGGTGGATTTGCCACGCATCTGCGCATTGCGGATGCGGGTCAGCATATCACCGAGAGGATCGTTCATTTCAATTCCTCCTTACCAGCTCGACTTGACCATGCCCGGGATTTGGCCGGCAGAGCCAAGATCCCTGAGCGCGATCCGCGACATTTTCAGCTTGCGGTAATAGGCGTGCGGACGCCCCGTCAGCTGGCAACGGTTGTGAAGACGAGTTGCAGAAGAGTTGCGCGGCAGTTTCGCCAATTTCAGGCGGGCCTTGAAACGCTCTTCCATCGGCTTCGATTCATCATTCGCGATTTCTTTCAAAGCGGCACGCTTGGCAGCGTATTGCTCGACCAGCTTGGCCCGCTTCTTTTCGCGTTCGATCATGGATTTCTTTGCCATGTCTTTACTCTCCCAGGCTCAGCTGTTGAACGGCATGTTGAAATGCTTCAACAGCGCCTTGGCTTCTGCGTCCGTCGGTGCGGTGGTGCAGATGATGATGTCCATGCCCCAGACCTCGTCGACCTTGTCGAAGTCGATTTCCGGGAACACGATGTGCTCTTTCAGGCCCATGGCATAGTTGCCGCGGCCGTCGAACGAACTCCCTTTCACGCCGCGGAAGTCGCGGACGCGGGGCAGAGCGATGGTGATCAGACGATCCAGAAAGTCGTACATCCGATCGCCGCGCAGCGTCACCTTGGTCCCAAGGGGCATGTCCTCGCGGACGCGGAAGCCGGCGATCGACTTCTTGGCCTTGGTGATGACGGCCTGCTGGCCGGCGATCTTGGTCAGGTCGTCCTGGGCCGACTTGGCTTTCTTCGAGTCCTTGACCGATTCAGCACCGGCGCCAATGTTCAGGACGATCTTGTCCAGACGCGGGATCTGCATGTCGTTCTTGTAGGAAAACTCTTCCTTCAGAGCGGCACGAATGCTGTCGGTGTAAAGCGTCTTGAGACGCGGGGTATAGGTTGCAGCGTCAAGCATCAGATCGCGTCCCCCGTGGTCTTGGCGAAACGCACCTTCTTGCCGTCTTCCTCGCGGAAACCGACGCGGGTGGCTTTGCCGTTTGCATCCAGAAGCGCCAGGTTCGACAGGTCGATCGGCACAGCGACCGGCTGACGTCCACCCTGGTTGTTCGGGGTCTGACGCGTGTGACGGATGGCGATGTTCACGCCTTCCACGACGGCCTTGCCTTTCGCGGGCAGAACCTGGGTGATCTCACCCTCTTTGCCCTTGTCCTTGCCGGCCAGCACGACGACCTTGTCGCCTTTGCGGAGTTTAGCAGCCATCTTACAGCACCTCCGGAGCAAGCGAGATGATCTTCATGAAGTTCTTCGCGCGCAGTTCACGGACAACCGGGCCAAAGATACGGGTACCAACCGGCTCGTTGTTGTTGTTCAGGATGACTGCTGCGTTGCGATCGAAACGGATCGCGGTGCCGTCTTCGCGACGGACTTCCTTGGCGGTGCGCACGACGACGGCCTTGCGGACGTCACCTTTCTTAACGCGGCCGCGCGGGATGGCTTCCTTGACCGAGACGACGATGATGTCGCCCACGGACGCGTATTTGCGCTTGGAACCACCCAGGACCTTGATGCACTGAACCCGGCGTGCGCCGGAGTTGTCAGCAACATCCAGATTGGTCTGCATCTGGATCATTTGGTTTCTCCCGACTTCCGGAGCCGCCTTGTCAGGACATCGACCCCGGGGTTTCGCTCAAACCGAAAGGAGACTGCCTTATTCGGCAATCACCTCCCAGCGTTTCGTCTTGGACTTCGGCGCGCATTCCTGGATGCGAACCTGGTCGCCCACCTTGAAGGTGTCGTTTTCGTCGTGAGCCCGGTATTTCTTGGACTTACGAACAGTCTTGTGCAGCAGAGGGTGCTTGAAACGGCGCTCGACCGAAACAGTGACGGTCTGTGCGTTGGCGTCCGAAGTTACGACGCCCTGAAGGATACGCTTGGGCATAGGTTCAAGCCTCCGCAGCGGCAGCGGCCGCTTTTTCGTTCAAAATGGTTTTTACACGAGCCACGTCACGGCGCACCTGGCGCATACGGGCAGTGTTTTCCAGCTGGTTTGTTGCCTGCTGAAATCGGAGGTTGAAGGCCTCCTTCTTGAGATTTTCCAGCTCGTCACGAAGCTGATCGGGAGTCTTGTCCCGCAGGTCTTTGGCGTCCATCGCCTGTCTTCCTTTCAACATCACCGGGAGGCCGCATCGCTGCGTCACCCTGATTCCGGTGGAGGTCCTTAGGTGAAGGCTGCCGTTTAAGGGGGATAGACCCCCATGGCAACCCCTTTTTCGAGGTTTTTCGCCGCGCTGCCGCGCGTCGAGCCGCCGGAGGGGGGGCTTCCCTCCAGACCTCCCCGGAGTATTTGCACAGAGAAGAAGTCGTAAAGGCTCAGCCGTCGACCCACTTGTAGTTGAAGCTGACACTGATGCGCTCTTCTTCGGCCATGTTCATCGGCACCTCGTGGCGCAGCCAGCTTTCCCACAAAAGCACATCACCCACATGAGGCTTCACATAGACAAAGGCCTTCAGCTCTTCGCGCGCATCTTTCTTCCGCGTCGGGGCCGCCATCATCATCGTCAACCGCGGGTCTTCCAGCTTCAGCGCCGAAGCGCCGTCGGGCATCTGCACATAGGTCGTCCCGCTGATCACTGAATGGGGGTGGATATGGCTGGTGTGAATCCCGCCCTCGGGCAGGATGTTGATCCACAGATCCTCCAGAACCAGCTTGCCCCCGGCCAGTTCGAACGCCAGATCCTCGGCAAAGGCGGCGACGTGCGCGTCCAGCGCCTCGACCACATCGGCAAAAATCGGAAACCGCCAGGGCAGATCGGTCAGGCTCGCGTAGCTGGTATAGCCAGGATAGCCTTCGGTCTCGCACCATTCCTGCCCGGCCTCGTCATCCTCGGCGATGGAATAGCACGACGCGGCCAGCTCGTCGGTATCGACGGCGGGTCCATGTTCGGAAAGCGATGCCTGGTACAGGCGGGTGGCAAAAAGAGATCTGGTTTTCATATTCCGCGTCATACAATGACAAGGAATATGAGAACAGTGCGGCATTGCCGGTTTTCGCAGAAATTCTGCCGCCCGGAACCCAAATGAAGTCTCCTCGCTAGAACGCCTCCGGATAGACCGACATAAGCTCATGCATCCCCGCTTCGCTGGTCACCGCCGTCGGGCAGCGACTCAAGAGATCGTTCATCAACGCGCGCCGGGTGTCGGCGCCAAGCTCGTCTGCCAGCACCTCCTCGGCGGAACTGCCAAACAGGGCCGAGAACACCGTGGAAAGGCCGAAACCGGGAGCATTTGCAGCAAAATCTGACATGACGTGACCTCATCGGGTTGATCTGTCCCAACCCTAGCCCCGGAAGATTCTCCTTGGTATCCGGCCTGTCGTTGTGCTGTTCTGCAAAAATGAAGAACGGTTTCAGAAGCTGGTCCGATATCCGCGTCTTCCTGGCCGTCGCCCGCGCGGGCTCGACGCTCGCTGCTTCGCGCTCCCTTGGCATGGCCCAGCCCACCGTCGCCCGCCGCATTGAGGCGCTTGAACATGAAACCGGTCTCACCCTGTTTCACCGCGACACCCGCGGTTTCCGACCGACCGACGCCGCCAATCACCTCATCCCCCAAGCCGAAGCCATCGAAGCCGCCGCCGACGCCTTTGCCAAGGCTGTCGAAGCCGAGGCCACCGCCAATGCGCGCCCGATCCGCATCACCGCCGCCTCGCCCAATTTCTCCGGTCGCTTCACCCAGATCTTCGCCGCCTTCGCCAAGGACTATCCCCACGTCCGGTTCGAGTTCGTCCCCAGCTTTCATGTCCTCGACCTCAGCGCGGGTGAGGCCGACATCGCGCTCCGCCTGACCAACGACATCACGGACAAATCCCTGATCTGCCGCAAGATCAGCACAGCGCGTTTCGCCCTCTTTGCCTCGCGCGGATACATCGAGGAACACGGCAAGCCCTCTGGCCTCGACGATATCGCGGGCCATTCCTTCGTAACCCTCGTCGTCACGCGTGGGCGCCTGCACAACTGGCTTCAGGATCACGTACCCGACGACCAGATCGTCATGCGCTGCCTCGATGTCGATGCCCATGTCGCTTCGATGCGCACTGGCCTCGGGATCGGACTTTTAAACCTCCGCCACGCCGAGGACTTTGACGACCTCGTGCAATGCGGCGACACCTTTCCCGAACTAGACACCGACCACTGGATGCTGGTCAGCCCCGAGGCCTACAAGCGCCCCGAGGTGAAGGCGTTTACGGCGTTTTTCGCGCCGAGGTACAGCGCGATCTTCAAGGCGCCGAAGGAAGGGTGATCAGACGGAGCAGGGTCACCAGGTCAAAGAAAATCAAGACAAGAAAAGGGCGGAGCTTTCGCCCCGCCCTACTCTAATTTGAACCGGGTGCCGGCCCGCAAGTTTTCACACGAAAACTCGCTGCACCGCACTCGCGGATTGGTTTTACCAATCCTCGCGAACGATCGTGCGCGTCTTGACCGGCAGCTTCATCGCGGCAAGGCGCAGGGCCTCGCGGGCGATGGTGTCGTTGACACCGTCGATCTCGAACATGATGCGGCCCGGCTTGACCTTGCAGGCCCAGCGATCGACGGAACCTTTACCTTTACCCATCCGGACCTCGATCGGCTTGGCCGAGATCGGGGTGTCGGGGAAGATACGGATCCAGACACGACCCTGACGCTTCATGTGGCGCGTCATGGCACGACGGGCGGCTTCGATCTGACGGGCGGTGACCCGCTCGGGCTCGACAGCCTTCAGACCATAGGAACCGAAGTTAAGGTCCGAACCGCCTTTTGCCTGACCGTGGATACGGCCCTTGTGCATCTTGCGGAATTTGGTGCGCTTTGGTTGCAGCATCTCAATTCACTCCTCAGTTGCGGCCGCGGCCGCCGCCGGCGCCACGGGGCGCGGGGCCTTCCTGGAGCTCCTGCTGGCGACGGTCACGAGCCTGGGGGTCGTGTTCCATGATCTCGCCTTTGAAGATCCAGACCTTGATACCGATGATGCCATAGGGCGTCATGGCTTCGGCCAGGGCATAGTCGATGTCGGCGCGAAGGGTGTGAAGCGGCACGCGGCCCTCACGATACCATTCGGTCCGAGCGATCTCGGCGCCGCCCAGACGACCCGCGACGTTGACCCGGATACCCAGGGCCCCCATGCGCATGGCGTTCTGAACCGACCGCTTCATCGCGCGGCGGAAGCTAACACGACGCTCAAGCTGCTGCGCGATCGACTCGGCAACAAGTTGGGCGTCCAGTTCCGGCTTCCGGACTTCGACGATGTTCAGGTGCAGCTCGCTGTCGGTCATCTTGGCCAGTTTCCGGCGCAGACCTTCGATGTCCGCACCTTTCTTGCCGATGATGACTCCGGGACGGGCGGTGTGGATCGTGACGCGGCACTTCTTGTGCGGACGTTCGATGATCACACGGCTGACGCCGGCTTGCTTGCACTCTTCGTTGATGAATTCACGGATCTTGATGTCTTCCAAAAGAAGATCACCGTAATCCTTCGTGTCTGCGTACCAGCGGCTGTCCCAGGTGCGGTTGACCTGGAGACGCATGCCGACGGGGTTTACCTTGTGACCCATTACGCTTGCTCCTCGACCTGACGGACCTTGATGGTGAGTTCCGAGAACGGTTTGCGCAGAGCGCCGAACCGGCCACGGGCACGCGGACGACCGCGCTTCATCACCAGGTTCTTGCCGACATAGGCTTCCGCCACGATCAGCTCGTCCACATCAAGGTTGTGGTTGTTTTCAGCATTCGCGATGGCCGACTGAAGACACTTCTTCACGTCGTTGGCGATCCGGCGTTTCGAGAAGGTCAGGTCCGACAGGGCCTTTTCAACCTTCTTGCCGCGGATCATCGCCGCCACGAGGTTCAGTTTCTGGGGCGAGGTGCGCAGCATGCGCGTCTTGGCCATCGCCTCGTTGTCCGCCACGCGGCGCGGATTCTTTTCCTTGCCCATGACTTACTTCCTCTTCGCTTTCTTGTCGGCGGCGTGACCGTAATAGGTCCGCGTCGGCGAATACTCACCGAACTTCTGGCCGATCATGTCCTCGGTCACGTTGACCGGGATATGCTTCTGACCATTGTAGACGCCGAACGTCAGGCCCACGAACTGGGGCAGGATGGTTGAGCGGCGCGACCAGATCTTGATGACCTCGTTGCGGCCCGACTCGCGGGTTTTCTCGGCCTTCTTCAGGACATAGCTGTCGACGAAGGGGCCCTTCCAAACTGAGCGGCTCATGATTAGCGGCCCTTCTTCTTAGCGTGACGCGAGCGCACGATGAGCTTTTGCGACGCCTTGTTCTTGTTGCGGGTACGTGCACCCTTGGTCGGCTTGCCCCAGGGGGTGACCGGGTGACGACCACCCGAGGTCCGTCCCTCACCACCACCGTGCGGGTGATCGACCGGGTTCATAACCACACCACGGACGCTCGGACGCTTGCCCATGTGGCGGACACGACCGGCTTTACCGAGGTTCTGGTTCGAGTTGTCGGGGTTCGACACGGCACCGACGGTGGCCATGCATTCTTGGCGCACGAGACGCAGCTCGCCCGAGGACAGGCGGATCTGAGCGTAACCGCCATCGCGGCCGACGAATTGGGCATAGGTGCCCGCGGCGCGTGCGATCTGACCGCCCTTGCCGGGCTTCATCTCGATGTTGTGGACGATCGTGCCGATCGGCATGCCGCTGAAGGGCATCGCGTTACCGGGCTTCACATCGACCTTGTCACCGGCCACGACCTTGTCGCCGATGGCGAGGCGCTGCGGGGCCAGGATGTAGGCCTGTTCGCCGTCCGTGTACTGGACCAGCGCGATAAAGGCCGTGCGGTTCGGGTCATATTCGATGCGGACAACAACCGCCTCGACGTCGCGCTTGGTGCGCTTGAAATCAACGATCCGGTAGAGACGCTTTGCGCCACCACCACGACGACGCATCGTGATCCGTCCGGTATTGTTCCGGCCCGCCTTCTTGGTCAAACCCTCGGTAAGGGCTTTGACCGGACGGCCTTTCCAAAGCTCCGAACGGTCGATCAGCACCAGCCCGCGCTGGCCCGGCGTCGTCGGCTTATACGACTTGAGTGCCATGCTTTCTGTCTTCCGTTTGCTTTGCGGGGGTAGACCCCCAGCTATATTTGTTTCGGCTCGCCCGCCCCGGACTTGATCCAGGGCCTCCCGGCCACAAGGTCCCGGGTCACGCCCGGGACGGGTATTCCAAAAGTACACCACCCCGGACGAATCCGGGGTGAAGCGATGGGGGTGTTTAGCGAGGTTGGGGGTGGGTGGCAAGGGCCAAAGGGCCCTGATTTTCAACGTCAAAGCTCCCATTTCAAAAATCGATGTCGAAACAACGCTTATCCGGGTTCTTGTCAGGTTTTAGCGATGAGAAGCGCCAAAAAATTTGGCACTACGTTGCGGCGGCCCTTTTTTTGCATGGTTATGGGCGTTCTCTCAGTGGCTCTCGGCCAATTCGGTATTGCGACCAAGGCTTTTGCCGGAGCGCTCATCCTAGTACCGGTAGGCTACGTGATCCATCGGATACAACGGGCACAGTTCAGGCCCAAAACCAAACCACCGCGCGATTAATACCGGCGTAAGCCGTGCCAGCGCCGGAGCGGGGGCTGGCGCTCTATCGGTTGTGTGACGCGCTTTATGGCAGCCAATACACATTGCTTGACTGAGCTATGCGCCAACGTCACCAAAGCGCCAGACCGCGGACCGGTCCGGCGCTGGCGCGGCGGCCTTCGGCCTTGTTCCGCGCCCGGGCTTGGCGACCCGAGGCCGGGCTTCACCCCGGCAATCCCGGCACCACCCATAAAGAAAAAGCCCCGGATGTGATCCGGGGCCTCATCGTTCGTTCTGGACCACCAAGACGGTCGAGGTCCCGGGTCAAGCCCGGGACGGGACTGCTTACAATCCCGTCGTCACGTCGATCGTGTTGCCTTCCTCAAGGGTGACATAGGCCTTTTTCACGTCCTTCCGCTTGCCCAGCTGGCCGCGGAAGCGCTTGACCTTGCCCTTGGTGATCGTGGTGTTCACGGCCTTGACCTTGACACCAAACAGG
>JBNKHH010000056.1:0-37366 GCA_050290245.1 Silicimonas sp. | reverse complement strand
TTCAACGTCTGGGTCAACCTTCCGACCTTCGACCCCACGACCGGCGGCGATGTCGTGCGGCGCCTGCAACGCGATGCGCGCTTCAACATCGTTGTGGGCATCCTGCTGCCCTTCGTCATCCCCGCCGGCATCCGGATCGCGGAAAGCTCGTTCGAGCCGGTCTCGCTCGAAAGCCCGCAGACGCTGATCTGGGCGATGACGGCCTGGGCGTTCCTGCCCGCCTCGCTGCTGATGCGGGGCATCGCGATGGGCCGCATCGCGGGCATGATCGCCGAGAAGCGGCGGCGCGGCCAGCGCGGCGTGCAGGCGGAACTGCAACCTGCGTGAAAGGCGCGGCGGCTTGACCGCGCCCTTGCCTTTGGCTAGGCCAACTCGGACCCTTTTTCACGACTGATCCGGAGAGCATCCAGTGGCCAACCCCTCCCTCCTTATCCTGCCGGGCGACGGCATCGGCCCCGAAGTTATGGCCGAGGTCCGCAAGGTCATCGACTGGTTCGGTACGAACCGTGGCCTGAATTTCGATGTTAGCGAAGATCTGGTAGGCGGCGCGTCCTACGACGTGCACGGCACCCCCCTGACGGACGAGGCGATGGAGCACGCACAGTCGGTGGACGCCGTTCTGCTGGGTGCCGTTGGCGGCCCCAAGTACGACGTTCTGGACTTCTCGGTGAAGCCCGAGCGCGGCCTTCTACGCCTGCGCAAGGAGATGGACCTTTACGCCAACCTGCGCCCCGCCCAGTGCTTTGACGCTCTGGCCGAGTTCTCGTCGCTGAAAGCGGACGTGGTGGGCGGCCTGGACATCATGATCATCCGCGAGTTGACCTCGGGCGTCTATTTCGGTGAGCCGCGTGGCATTGTCCGGGAAGGTAACGAGCGGGTCGGCATCAACACCCAGCGGTATACCGAAAGCGAGATTGCCCGCGTGGCGCGGTCTGCCTTTGAACTTGCCCGCAAGCGCGACAACCGTGTCTGCTCGATGGAAAAGGCCAACGTGATGGAGTCGGGCGTCTTGTGGCGCGAAGTGGTGCAAGAAGTGCATGACGCCGAATACCCGGACGTCGATCTGAGCCACATGTATGCCGACGCCGGCGCCATGCAATTGACCCGCTGGCCGAAGCAGTTCGATGTGATCGTGACCGATAACCTGTTCGGTGACCTCTTGTCCGACCTGGCCGCAATGCTGACCGGTTCACTTGGGATGCTGCCCTCGGCCAGCCTTGGCGCGCCGATGGCCAATGGCCGCCCCAAGGCGCTGTACGAACCGGTCCACGGCTCGGCCCCCGACATCGCGGGCACGGGCAAGGCGAACCCGATCGCCTGTATCCTGTCGTTTGCCATGGCACTGCGGTACTCGTTCGACAAAGGCGACGAAGCCGCCCGGTTGGAAACCGCCGTCAACGGGGTTCTGGCCGACGGTCTGCGCACTGCCGATCTTTTGGGCCAGGAAGGCGTCGAGCCAGTCTCGACCTCGGAAATGGGCGACGCCATCGTCGCGAAACTCTCGGACAGCCTCTGAGACAAAGGGGCAACAGTCTCGGCTGTTTTGCCCCATTGGTCCCATTCCGGACACAGTTCATCGTCCAAATAGTCCCGATGTATTTTGCATAAGGACATTTGGACGATGAAACATTTTCTTGCAGCCACGATCTTATTGGTCAGCATCGGCACCGCAGACGCCGAGCCTTTCGATGCCGTCTTTCCCAACCATCCGGGATACCAGGACGAGCCTGAAGTCGACCGGATCCTGCGCACGTTCAATTATCGCCAGGGCCTGATCGTGTTGCCCGGCGGGCGCGCCGAACTGCAGGTGCCCGAGGGCTATTATTACCTTGGCATGGACGACGCCGATACGGTGCTGACTGAGCTTTGGGGAAACCCCAACGGCGAGACGTTGGGGATGATCTTTCCCACCGAGTACACACCCTGGGACGAAGGCGCGTGGGGCGCGGTCATCCAGTTCGACGAGATCGGCTACGTCTCGGACGTGGACGCGGAAGGCTATGACTATGACGCACTGCTGGTCGAAATGAAGGCCGACACCAAGGCGGAATCGCAAGAGATGGTCCAGCAGGGGTTCGACAGCGTCGAACTGATCGGCTGGGCCGAGCCGCCGAGCTATGATCCCGAGACCCGCAAGCTGCATTGGGCAAAGGAATTCCGTTTCGGCGCGGATGAATCCTCTACCCTGAACTATGACCTGCGCGCACTGGGACGATACGGCGTTCTGCAAATGAACTTTGTGGCCGGGATGGACCAACTGGACCTCATCAAGCATGCCCTGCCCGAGGTCTCCGGGATGGTGTCATTCGTGAACGGCCAGCGTTATACCGATTTCGACCCCTCGGTCGACAAGGTTGCCGCGGTCGGCGTCGCGGGCCTGATCGCGGGCAAGGTGCTGACCTCGAAGGCTGGCCTTCTGGCCGCCGGGCTTTTGTTGTTGAAGAAGTTCTGGATCATCCTTCTTCTGCCGCTGGTCTGGTTCAGAAACATGTTTCGGCGCAGCTGAGGTTGGGTATTGACGTGCCCGTCGTGTTGGTGACATTCGGGGTGAAATGAGCCCTGAAAAATCCAACCTGACAGGCGTGCTGTTCGCCCTCGTCGGCTTTGCCGTCTTCTCTACCCACGACGCGGTCATCAAGCTTCTGGGAGGACAGTATTCGCCGTTCCAGATCCTGTTCTTCAGCGTCCTTTTGGGCTTTCCCTTTGCCACGTTGATGCTGATGCAGGACAAGGCCGCAGGCACCCTGCGGCCGGTCCACCCCAGGTGGATCGCCGTTCGCACCCTGGCCGGGGCACTGACCGGCGCTTCTGCATTCTATGCGTTTTCAGTTCTGCCCCTGGCGCAGGTTTATGCCTTTATCTTTGCGGCTCCGTTGCTGATCACCGTTCTGTCGATCCCGATCCTTGGAGAGAAGGTTGGGGTCCACCGCTGGGCTGCAGTCGCGCTTGGCCTGATTGGGGTCCTGATCGTTCTGCGCCCCGGCGCCGAGCCGCTTACCTTGGGTCATATTGCCGGCCTGACCGCTGCTGCGGGCAGCTCCGTGGTCTCGGTCATCACGCGCAAAGTCAGCCAGGAAGAACGCTCGGCCGTGCTGATGCTGTACCCGATGATGGCGAATTTCCTAGCCATGGGCGCGATCCTGCCCTTCGTCTATCGCCCCATGCCGGTTGAGGATCTGGGACTGTTGGCCGTCTTGGCCGCCCTGGGCTTTACCGGGGGGCTGTGCATCATCAGTGCCTATCGCAACGCCGATGCGGCCATGGTTGCTCCGATGCAGTATTCGCAAATCATCTGGGGTGCCGGATTCGGCTTTGTCTTTTTCAGCGAAACCCCGGATCAGTACACGGGAATCGGCGCCGGCGTGATCATCGCTGCGGGCGTCTATGTCGTCATCCGCGAAAGCCTTGGCGGCCGGTCGCGCAATACGCCTGTTCTGCGTACACGTACCCGCCCGGGCGCCGCGTCGTCGGTAAATGTCGGGGCCATGCTGCGCGCCCGCGCAGACCGAGTCCTGCCCGGTCACGAAGCCCTTGCAAAATCCAAGGAAGCCAAGTAATCCGCCCCTCACGGTCGGAGTGTAGCTCAGCCTGGTAGAGCACTGTCTTCGGGAGGCAGGGGTCGGAGGTTCGAATCCTCTCACTCCGACCAATAAAACAAGGCGCCGGCGCCTCCCCCGCAATTAGGCCGCAATGACATCCCCAGCGTTTCAGGGTGGAGTCGTGCCGGATTTGTTCAAGCCAAAGTCTGAGCCGCGGGTCGCCGTGCCCGAAGGCTGTGGAACCCAAGAAGTGCCGCCGACATCCCGACGCCTGCCAGCATGACCGGTGTGGTCTTCCAAAGCACGAGGATTGCGAGAAGCAGGCGCAGTCCAGCCTCCCAGCGAGGGATCGATGTCTGATCGAAACGGGTCAGAGCCGAAGCAATCAGATACAACGCCAGGACCAAACGAAGCCCGAGCATAGACAGGCTACCCCATGCGATAGCACCGCTATAGCCCTCGATAAGGACTTTGCGGCCGACTTCGTCCGTGATGGTCACGGCTTCCTCGATCAGAAGCAATTCAGGATACCAGGCGAAGATGAACGGGATAGTGAACATGACGACGCCAACGCGGACGGCCGCAAACCCGGTGCGCATAGGTTCAGTTTTAGTGATTGATGCAGCGGCGAATGCGGCAATGGCCACCGGCGGGGTAATTGCCGAGGCAACGGCAAAGTAAAAGACAAACATATGCGCAGTGAAAAAGCTTACACCGAGATTGGCCAGGAGCGGGCCAAGTAGAAGAGCCACATTCACATAGGCCGGAACGGTGGGCATGCCCATGCCGAGCAGGACCGCGCAAAGCATCGCACAGAACAAAGCAAGCATCAGGTAGACGCCGCCTACGATCTGGATGTCGTAGCCGAACAGTCGGAGCGTCTGAGCATTTTCGAGCCACGTCGTGACCGCCCGCGTCAATTCTCCAGTCAGGCCGCTTTCGTTGAGGAATGCGGAGATAATGGAGACCGCAAACAAGAGCAGGAAAAGACCTGAAAGCAGGATGCCCCCTTCGGCAAGCGCGACAACGACCTTCCCAGGCTTTGCACGAGTTTCTGCATCGATGAACAAAAGCGGAATGAGTACGGCAACCGCCCACCATCCTGCGGACACGGCGTCGCCTGTGGCGTTGACGATCATCAGGAGGACCCCGGTCGGCAAGAACGAAGACAGAATGCCGTCGCCGATCGCATCCTTGTTGCCGAGAAGCAGCAATAAGATGGTCAGGATCGGAATGAAGATGATGATCAGATTGAACCAGTCGTGCCGTTCCATCACGAGATCTTCGGGGATCTCGCGCATTGCCACGATTTTTTCCCGGCGCGCCTGGAACATCACAGCGAGGAAGATCGAAAAGAAGAAGAACATTGCTGGCAAAAAGGCGGCGGTGATGACCTTTGTGTAGGGAACCGCCGTCAAGGCCACGAGGACGAAAGCCGCCACCCCCATAACCGGCGGCATGATCTGACCGCCTGACGAGGCTGCGGCCTCGACCCCGCCCGCGAATTGCGGCGAGAATCCATTTCGCTGCATCATCGGGATCGTCAGCCGCCCTGTTGATAGGACATTGGTCACCGGACCACCCGTGATGGTTCCGAACATGGCCGAAGAGACGATCGCCGCATGCGCTGGACCGCCACGCAGGCGCCGGGTCAGACGCACGGCGAGCTTGATCAGGGATGTGCCTCCCGCGCTGCTTCCGAAAAGTGCCCCAAGGATCACATACGGGAACACCTGGTTCACGACGATATCCATGAACCGGCCCATGAAGCCGTCCGGCGTGATGAAGACGTTGGTAGCCTTCTGGATCGCCGCCGCACGCACGTCGCCACCATCCGCGCCCAGTTTGGTCAGCAGGAAGTTATTGTCGGAGAGATCGAAAATCCAGATCAGCGCAGTCCCGACCGTGTAGAGAACGACGACGCTGGCAACCAGCACCAAAGGCAAGCCCCAGACCCTTACGTTGTAAAGGAAGAAGAGCGTAATGATGGTAAAGAGAAGCGGGATGATCCAAATGCCGAAACGCGCTTGGCAGGCGGGCACTTCTGCTTCGAAGGAGATGCCAGGAATGACCCCGGCTGACCGTTCCAGAGCTTCTGCGATCAAACGCGCACGTTCGCCCGTGATCTGGTCGATCAGGCACACCGAGTCGATTTCGACAAGGTATCCGAAGGCGCCGAGAAAAGCCGCCAGGACCAAGCCAAAATCAAGTAGAAGCCCAGGCCATGGCCGCGCCCGGCCATTCGACTTCATGGCCCGGTAAACTGAAGAATTTAGCGCGACGATCAGCATCATCACGAAAAACACCGGCGGGTAGAAGAATTGCGGCTGAAAGCCGGAAACGCGGAAAAAGGGGCGGCCTGTGAACTCTCTCGCCCAGGCCTGAAGTCCCGGAATTTCCGGCATCGTGTTGATCAGACCGACCACAACCAGCAGGAAGGCTAGCCAGCGTGCAATACGTTTGCCCAGTGGCTGGGAAAATGTGACGTCGGTCATCGGGCAAGGGTTCCTATCGTGCAAGTGGCCGCGCGGACGCCGCCACTTGCAACGTCAATGCTCAGGGTCGCAGACAATCGGCGATGGTATGGCCGGCGCCTTCAAACGCGCGGATTGCGCCGGGGTGCATCTTGATCTGGACGGCACCGCAGGCGCCTTGGCTGACGCCGTCGATATCGCCGAAACTGAGTTTGGCATACGGTCCGCGCGGCGAGCCCTTGATGAAACGGTCTTCGCCGTCGAGGTAGGCCTTTGTGATCTGGTAGACGAGTTCCTCGTCAAGTGATGCGGGCACGATTTGACCGAAGGCAAGGGCAAAGGTGTCGAAGCTGTCGTCATCGACGACGACGGTAATGTCGTTGCCCTCGTAAGCCGCACGGAACACATCAATCGGCAACGAATAGGGTGCGTGCCCAGGCGCAGCAAGAATCTGCTGGCCAAGTTCGCTTGCGAGCAAGTCGGAGGGAACATCGTGAATGGTAATTCCACCTGCGGCAGCAATCGAGATCTGACGCCCCGATGGCAGGCCCTCAGGGGTTGTCCAGGCATCTGCTCCACCACCGGTAATCGTGGATACCGTGTCGGGCCATTCGGTTTGCACGCCTTCGTAGCCGTCGCCTTCTTTCTTGCCGGATAGAAGCTGAAGCATCGCCCGGCCGGAAGTCAGCGCTGCACCGCGCGGCGGGCCGTTCCAGATGCGACGACCATCGAGATTGCGAATATCCTCGACCGGATTGCTGTTGTAATAGCCAAAGATTTGCGCCGACCCGGCATTGAAAAAGATCACGCGGATATTGTCGGCCAGTTCAGCACCCTTTTCGGGACCGACACCGCTATAGGGTCCGATGCCGCGCGACAGAAGGAACGGAAGAATGAGCGGTGCGGGGGCCATGTCGAGCCGTCCTTCGGCCACAGCCTGAACCGAATTTGTCAGCGTGGCGCCTTCGGTGATTTGCATCGTGGCCACTCCCGCGCTGTCGAGAACGGCGGCGAGCGTTGAATCGATGTAGTGTGGCGTCGAACCGGGCGTCGTGGTTTCAGCCGTAAGCGTGGCCTGGGCCGTTGCGGCCATGGGTGCCAGCGCCAAAATTCCACCCAGCAAAGTTGCACGTATCATTATGTCCTCCCTTTTGCCTCGCCTTCCTCCAAAGACGACCCCCCCGGTTTCAGGGGTGTGCCAGAAAGGTTACAGAAATTATATGACTTGTCACGTATTATTTTTTGAGCCTTAATACGAACGGGAGGAAAGACATGGAAAGCACCTCTGATAACGGCGCTCCAACATATGCTGAGCGTTTCCGGGCTCGATTGGCACGCGAAGATCAGAACGTGTTCTCGCGTCTTCCTGCCGTCTATTCCGCATCCCGCAAACAGGGACAGGACTTGCTGAAATTCGGCGGTGGGCTCTCGATCGTCGAGTGGCGCACACTATGGGATTTGCACGAGGTTGGCCCCACGACGATCCGCGACCTGTCCACGATTCAACGCACCGATCATTCGCTGCTCAGCCGCGCGCTGCCCGCCATGAAGCGCAAAGGCTATGTCACCATGCAACGCGATGACCGTGACGGCCGACAGACCGTGGTGGCGCTGGCACCGGCCGGTCGCGCAGCATATCAGAACGCGGCCGGCATCATGGCCGAACGACGCAAGGCGTTGAGGCGCATCTTTTCGGAAGATGAAGTCCGCCAGTTCGTCGGCTTCCTTGACCGTCTTGAGGATTTCCTGCGCCAACCCATCGACAAGATCATCGAAGAGCAAGAATCCAAATGACCGGCCGTCCAAACGTGCTGTGGATCATGGCCGATCAGCTTCGGTTCGATTACCTTAGCTGCTATGGTCATCCGCACCTGAACACGCCGCATATAGATGCCCTTGGGAAGCGCGGTGTGAGATTCACCAATGCTTACGTGCAGTCTCCTGTCTGTGGGCCGTCACGCATGTCGGCCTATACTGGACGATATGTCCGCAGCCATGGCTCGACCTGGAATGGTATGCCGCTCAGAGTGGGTGAACCCACGCTCGGAGATCACTTGCGCGAAGCTGGCGCGCGCGCAGTTCTGGTGGGCAAGACCCATATGACGGCAGACGCAGAAGGCATGGCCTGGCTCGGCATTGATCCTTCCAGCGAAATCGGCGTCCGTGTATCCGAATGTGGGTTCGAACCATACGAGCGCGACGACGGACTTCATCCTGACAGCCCGCGCCAGAACTGGTCCGCCTACGACGATTACCTGGTGGCTCACGGATATTTCTCTGACAATCCTTGGGAAGATTTCGCGAATTCTGGGCTCGATGAAGACGGCGAATTGCTGTCGGCCTGGCTGTTGAAAAATTCACGGCTGGCGGCCAATGTGCCAGAAGAGCACTCCGAGACCGCCTACATGACCAATCGCGCGATGGATTTCATGACCGAGGCGGAGTCGGATGGACGGCCCTGGATGTGCCATCTGTCCTACATCAAGCCACATTGGCCCTATATTGTACCCGCGCCCTATCACGAGATGTATGACGAAAGGCACATCGTGCCGCCCGTACGATCAGACGCCGAGCGCCAGACAGATCACCCTCTCATGCAGGCCTATCTTGCGGCACGCGTCTGCAAGAGCTTTTCCCGCGATCATGTGCGTGAGCATGTCATCCCGGCCTACATGGGGCTTATCAAGCAACTCGACGATAATCTCGGGCGCCTTTTCGCCTGGATGGACGAAACCGGGCTAAGCAAAAACACGATCATTGCCGTCACCTCGGACCATGGCGACTACATGGGCGACCACTGGATGGGCGACAAGGATTTCTATCACGAAATGGCTGTGAAAGTACCGCTGATCATCTGCGATCCGCGCAAGGAGGCGGATGCGACCCGCGGCCTCGTCGCGGAGGACCTGGTCGAAATGATCGACCTCGCACCAACCTTCATGACGGCACTTGGATGTCGTCCAAAACCCCATGTGATCGAGGGCCGGGATCTGACGCCGCTGCTGCACGGCAAGCCCGGCTTTTCGCGGCGTTACGCCATCAGCGAGCACGACTACCACTGGTCGGACATGGCGCGCACCCTCGGCCAACCCCAACAGGATGCGCATACAACGATGATATTCGACGGGCGCTGGAAGTATGTCCGTTGCGAAGGCTTTCGCCCCGTCCTGTTCGATCTGGAAAACGATCCTCGAGAACTGGTGGACATTGGCGCATCACAAGAGCCGGAGCACATTGAAGCGCGAACGCGGCTCGAAGCAGCGCTCCTTGACTGGGCCAAGCAGCATCATACGCGGATCACCGCAACGCCCGCGGTTCTTGCACGGCAGAAACAGGCGGCACAAACAGGCATACTCATCGGGTTCTGGGACGAAACGGAATACGAGGAAGAAACCGGAAAAGCGTTCACCGACCTTCAGCCGCGGGGGCGCCCGGAATAGCAGCAGGCCCGTCCTTTTCAGGCTTACCTCAACGGTACCATAAGTGAGCCAGCCGAGGTTTGTAGACGTCATTCGAGGCAGATGGGGTTGCCTTGACTTGGAACGGAACGCTGGCAAATCGCGCTGCCGACACGTTGTCGATTCCGACGAAATGGTCGCGCTTTGAAGTCCGGAGGTCGGACACCAGCGAGATCGCAGCAAACCCTTTGCCGTGGGAACGCTTGACGGCGTCACGTACGTAGGGGGTCTCGGGCGAGAACATCGCGACGCGATGGGCTTCCTTCAGGTCGAGCCGATCAAAGATCGCCAGGCTGTTCCCGGCTACAAGGGCTATGCCGTTGTCCGTCGGCTTTGCGATCTCATTTAGATGCGCCTTTGACAGCTTGGTTCGTCATTTCATTGGCAAGTGCTTCGAAGAGGAGCGCAACGGCTTCGGCGCCGGGATCGTTGTGCCCCTTGAGGTTGTCCTCAGGCACATAGGCCGCACGCCCGGCCCCGGCACGGGAAATCGACGCCGTGCCGTTGGCACCCCTGCGCGCCGCTTCGGCTGCCGCGGCGACACCGCTGGGTAGCGCCTCTAGCGCGGGAGCAAGCGCGTCGATCATGGTCCGGTCGCCAACAGCGGCGCCGCCCACCTGGCTTACACGGGAAAGGCCATCCGAAAGGGCTTTGAGCACCGAAGCACCTTTGGCGCAGGCATCCCCCGCCGCGTTAAAATAGATCGCCAGGATCACGCCGGATGAACCACCCATGGTCTGACTGAGCTCGTTGCCGAGCGCCGGAAAGAGCTGTGTCAGATCTGCAAGCGGCATCCGGTCAAGGCTTGATCTGAGCGCGCGGGCGGCGGTGGCAAGCGTGCTGCCCGTGTCGCCGTCACCCGACTTGGCGTCCAGCCGGTTCAGGCTGGCTTCGGACGAAATCAGCAGTTCGGCGACCTTTTCGATGATCGCACGCGTCTTGTCGTTCTTGGTGGGGATCGGCTTGATCGGGGTGAGGCCTTCAGGCAGCGCGACGACGATCGGCTGACCGACGGACATCATGCCGGGCCATGCGGGTATGGCGACCGGCTGAGCGAGCGCGTCGCGTTCGGCCTGCGTGGTCTTCATGATCGACACGGAGAACCCGTGCATGTCGAGCGACGTCATGAGCGGCGCAGGGCCGATGATGTGCCCGACAAGACCGCTTTCCGTCAGGGCATGTGTCAGGACAGACATCTCCAGCGGCGTCGTCGAGCCGAGATTGTTAACGATGGCAACGTGGTCGCCCTTTCCGACGTGACCACGCAGTTTTGCCACTACGGCCTCCATCGCGCTCATGGCGGTCGAGAAATCCACCTGTTCCGCACCTGGCTCGCCGTGGATACCCAGTCCGAGTTCGGCCTTGCCTGCACCGATCCGGTTTTCTTTCGCCGAACCCGGTATGGTGCAGGTGTCCAGGCTCATGCCGACAGAGGCGACTTTGCCGATAACGGCCTGCGCCGCCGCGGCAACGGTTTCAAGGTCTGAGCCGGATTCGGCCATGGCCCCGGCGATTTTGTGGACGAAGAGCGTCCCCGCGACGCCTCTTGGCTGCGGCAAATCGGGTAGGGCAACGTCATCGTTGACGACCACCATCTCGACCTTTCGACCCAGTGCCCTGGCACGCTCGGCGGCCAGCCCGAAGTTCAGTCGGTCGCCGGTGTAATTCTTCACGACAAGAAGGCACCCTGCCTCGCCCGTGACGGCCAGAATGCCCGCCAAAACGGCTTCGACCGATGGCGATGCGAAAACCTCGCCGCAAATCGCCGCCGTCAGCATACCCTTGCCAACGAACCCCGCATGTGCGGGTTCATGACCCGAGCCTCCGCCCGACACCAGAGCAACCCTGGACTTGTCCCAGTCCGAGCGAAAAACGACCTTGATGTGAGGATACCCATCCAGCCGTGAGAGGGTTCCGCCAGACGCGGCAAGAAGGCCGTCGATGGCCTCGGTGACGAGGTCTTCCTTGGCGTTGATGAACTGAGCCATCTTGGGTTCTCCCTATGCGAGCCGTGCACCCAGCGCGTCGAAATGTAATGGGTTCTGCGGGCTGATCTTGACCTTGGCGTTGGCTTGGCAATCCTGATGCGGACCGGTCAGCGTGGTTTCGGCGTGGCCGTTCACGTTCTGATCCTACTGCCCTGCCCCTGTTTGGACGACATTCAAAGTGAGCGGGCCATCACAAAGACAGGGAATGTTCCGGGAAATCCTGCACTGTGAACCGTGCGGTGTCCGGATCGACTTTGTAGCGACTCACATATTCTGGTGCCTTTCGCACCAGATTATCCACAGCATCCAAGATGTACATGACCTTCTGATCAGTCATGAGCGGCGAAAGATTGAGACGGACCCAGCCCGGCTTCGCGGTCTCCTCGCCTTTTTCCAGCGCAGCGTAGATGCCTTCGGACTCAGCTCGTCCCAGTCCGAGAAGCCGATGACCATAGGGACCGGCACAAGCGCAACCGCCCCGCGCCTGAACGCCCGTGGCATCGCTCAAAAGCCGTGTGAAAAACTGGTGATGGATGAATCCGCCATGACCATCGCGAACTCGGAAAGAAAAGATCGGCAAGGCCTGTGCATCTATTTTGCCCAGGAGCTCGATTTGATCGTTCTTTGTCCAGACCGACAAAGCCCTGGTCCGCAATTCAGATTGCCGCGCATCCAGCCAGTCCTGGCCGAGGGCTTCTTTCACCAACATGGCCAGGGCCGCCCTCAAATCTCCCGTTACGTTGGGCGTGCCGCCCTCCTCTCTCGTTGATAATTTGTCGGCATATACGTGTCCCCAAGGCGAAACGAAGCTGACAGTCCCTCCGCCCGGAACGGTCGGCGTGGCATGTCGGGCAATGCCATCTCGAATGATGGCCACGCCGCTTGCGCCCGGTCCGCCGGGGAACTTGTGCGGCGAAAAGACGATGGCGTCCTTCTCGGCATCGGTGCCCTGTTTCATTTCCATTGCACAATATGGACCAGCACAGCCATAGTCCCAGATCGCCAGCGCACCATTGGCGCGCAACAGTCGTGTGACTGCATCAACATCCGTCAGAATGCCGCTGACGTTTGACGCCGCAGAAAAGGTGCCGACAACCAGCGATGCCCCCTTGGCGGCTTTCAGCACTCGCTCAAGATCGGCCAGGTCGACGCCACCAGAGTCGGCTTCGGCAACTTCAACCAATGCGGCACCGGTTTCGCGCCATGGCAGGATGTTGGAATGGTGCTCATAGGGTCCTGTCACGACGACGACTTGCTCGCCTCTGCGCACCGACTTTGCCAGATCGAGAAGCCCCACGATACGATTGATTCCAGCCGTAGACCCGGCTCCCGTAAACACCACACTCGTCCCTGAACCTGCACCCGTCATCCGGGCAATCTCTGCCCGCGCAGCCTCGCGCAGCTTGGTCATGTACTCGCCGCAGTAGGAGGCCTGAGTATGGGTGTTTGCATAAAACGGAAGTACCTCATCGCGGATAAAATCCTCGACCTGCGCGAGCGCACGGCCGGAAGCGACGTAGTCCGCATAGACAAGCGGCTGCTCGCCAAACGGCCCGTCGAGCCGCCGACCCTCGCCAATCAGCCCTTCGCGAATTCTGCCATGAATGTCTTCGCCGGCAAGTCGGGCCTTAAAGTCGTCCAAGACCTTCATTTTGCCCTCCTTTCATCTGAAGTAATTTATGACACAATAATGTGGAGAAAATTCACAGTTATTCATAGAAATTCGGATAAATTCGTGTCATATGATATAAATATGACCCATAAAATAGATCATTTTGATTGTCGTATTCTTGAGGAGCTGCAGCGCGATGCCGCGCAATCTCAACGCAGCCTGGCGGACCGAGTCGGCCTGTCTCAAAACGCTTGCTGGCGGCGCCTGAAGACACTCGATGCTTCGGGATTGATAAAGAACCGGACAATCGTCATTGACCGAGAAAAAATGGGCAGCAGCTTTGTTGTCTTCTCTCTCGTGCGAACACGCCATCATTCATCGGAATGGCTACAGAAGTTTCGCAAGCACGTTTCAGCCATTCCGGAAGTCATTGATTTCTTCCGTATCGGCGGCGAGTACGACTATCTTCTCAAAATCGTTGCCCGCGACATGGCTGGCTACGACAACGTCTACAAACGGTTGATCGAAAAGATAGAACTT
The DNA here is from genome assembly GCA_050290245.1 of Silicimonas sp. Taxonomy (GTDB): domain Bacteria; phylum Pseudomonadota; class Alphaproteobacteria; order Rhodobacterales; family Rhodobacteraceae; genus JBNKHH01. The sequence continues at coordinate 23,755 of JBNKHH010000056.1, read as the reverse complement.
GAAACAGTAACCTCCTACTTCGCCATGGAAGCAATAGAAGAACAGCGCCCTATTCCGTTGCGGTAGGCTGCGCTGTGCGACCGATGCCAACCAGTCTCCGCCGGACCTATGGCTCTGGCTCAAGCTGGTGCGGCCGCATACCCTGTGCGTAGCCGCCTCCTGCCCCAGCCGCCAATGCACTGGCGCAGGACGCTGGCCGAATAGCAGCACGAGCAGCAAAGGCATCGCAGGATGTAGATTGTCGGTTCGAGATATGTCCCGACCAAAACTTGGCCGACAAGCACTGACACCAGGCAACATAGAGACCTGGCCCCAGAACGATTTAATTGTGCCGGGCCTGTTGTCACCTTGGCCTGGGTTGCCTAGGCTTTGTGAAAAAGAGGCCGGGAGCGGCCAAAAGGAACAAAGGGGAGACCAGATTGCATCCGATCCTGTCGACGGTAATTCAGCGGCTTGGATTGGGCGTGTTAACCTTGTTCTTTGTCTCGGTAATCATCTTCTCGGCCATCGAGTTCCTGCCCGGCGACTTCACTCAAGCTGTCCTCGGGCAAGCAGCAACAGAAGAGACCGTGGCCGCGTTTCGGCGCGAGCTGGGCTTGGATCAGCCCGCCTACATAAGGTACTTCGACTGGATTGGTTCCGTCGCAACCGGCGACCTGGGGCAATCCTTCTCCGGACGCGCTGCCTCGGGTGTCGACCGGTCGCGGTCGGTGGCGGAACTGATCGCGCCACGCCTGGCAAACACGCTGTTCCTGGCTGCGATGACGGCAGTGATCGCGGTACCTCTGGCCCTGACCCTTGGGGTCACTGCGGCCCTGTGGCGGGGGTCGGTGTATGACCGGACGATAAACGCGGTCACCCTATCGACGATTTCGATGCCCGAATTCCTCGTCGCTTATCTTTTGATCCTGTTCCTGGCCTCGCTGAATCCTGTATTTCCGAGCCTTGCAAACATCACCGCCGACACCCCGTTCTGGGAGCGCGTCTACCGCTGTGCCCTGCCTGCGATGACACTGACCCTGGTGATCGTGGCGCATATGATGCGGATGACTCGGGCGGCAATCATCAATCTTCTGGCTTCGCCCTATATCGAGATGGCCCGGCTGAAAGGGCTTTCGCCCAAGACGGTGATCCTGCGTCACGCGCTTCCGAACGCCTGGGCACCGATCGCCAACGTTGTCGCTTTCAACCTGGCCTACCTGGTGGTCGGCGTGGTCGTCGTCGAGGTGGTCTTTGTCTATCCGGGCGTGGGGCAACTGATGGTCGATAGTGTGACGTCGCGCGACATTCCCGTGGTGCAGGCCTGCGCACTGATCTTTGCGGCGACCTATATCGTCCTGAATCTGATCGCCGACATAATCTCGATCGCCACCAACCCGAGGCTATTGCACCCGAGATGAGCGACACCCCCGGCACATATTCCGCCAAGGACGAAGTCGGCCAGGTGTTGACGCGCCGCAGTCGCCGGGACCGGGCGTGGATCGAATTGAAGAAGGCCCCGCCGACCGCCTGGTTCGGGATGATCGTGATCGCAACTTATGTCCTGGTGGCCATCTTTGCGCCGGTCATTGCACCCTACGGCGAGGCCGAAGTGCATCCACAGCCGTTTGCCCCGTGGACAAGCGAGTTCCTGTTGGGAACAGACCAGATCGGGCGGGATATCTTCTCGCGCCTGGTCTATGGCGCCCGCAATACCATCGGCATCGCGATCATGACGACGTTTTTGGCTTTCCTGGTCGGTGGCGGCTTGGGTCTGGCGGCAGCGATCAGCCGGGGCTGGGTCGACCAGATCATCAGCCGGGCGGTGGATGTCCTGATGGCGATCCCCTCCCTGATCTTTGCGCTGATGCTGTTGTCGATCTTCGGCTCTTCGGTCTGGTCACTCGTGGTGATCATTGCCCTTTTGGATTCGACGCGGGTTTTTCGTCTGACACGAGCGGTCGCGATGAACGTCGTAGTCATGGAGTACGTCGAGGCCGCCCGCCTGCGCGGCGAGGGACTTGGCTGGATCATGCGGCGGGAAATCCTGCCGAACATCATGCCGCCACTGGTGGCCGAGTTCGGGTTGCGGTTCTGTTTTGTCTTTCTGACAATCGCCGCCTTGTCGTTCCTCGGAGTCGGCATCCAGCCGCCGACGGCGGATTGGGGGTCGATGGTGCGCGAGAACGCTTCGCTTATCCAATTCGCGCAGTACGATCTGAAAGCGGGAATTACCCCACTGCTGCCAGCAGGCGCGATTGCCTTGCTGACGGTTGCGGTGAACTTTGTGGTCGATTGGTTCCTGATCAAGACAAGCGGATTGCGCGATGAGCACTGATATCCTGCTGGAAATGAAGGACATCGTAATCGACGGTTTTTCCGACGAGGCATGGCATCCGATCATCAAGGGCGTCGACCTGACGTTGAGGCGCGGCGAGGTCCTGGGACTGATCGGCGAGTCCGGTGCCGGGAAGTCGACGCTGGGGCTGGCGTCCATGGGATTTGCGCGGCCCGGATGCCGGTTGACCAGCGGTGAGATCCTGTTCGACGGCAAAGACCTGATGAAAGCCAGCGAGGCCGAGAAGCAGGCGCTTCGGGGCACGCGGATCGCCTATGTGGCGCAATCTGCGGCGGCGGCATTCAATCCGGCACACCGGCTTATCACCCAGACTGTCGAAGCGAGCATTCGGCGCGGTGACAGGTCCGAGGCAGAAGCGATCGAAGATGCCAAGGCGCTATATGCCGCAATGCGCCTGCCGGACCCGGAGAACATCGGCTTCCGCTATCCGCACCAAGTGTCGGGCGGCCAGTTGCAGCGCGCGATGACCGCTATGGCGATGAGTTCACGGCCCGACCTTATCATTTTCGATGAGCCGACCACGGCGCTGGATGTGACGACACAGGTCAGCGTTCTGGCGGCGATGAAGGACGCGGTGCATCGATTCAATACGGCGGCGATCTATATCACCCACGATCTCGCGGTCGTTGCGCAGATGGCGGACCGCATAAAGGTTTTGCGCTATGGCGAGGAGGTCGAAGAGGCTGAGACCGCCGAGATGTTGGCCAATCCCAAGCACCCCTATACCAGGTCGCTGTGGGCCGTACGATCCATCGAAAGGGCGGGATCAACGAGCGACGACCATGTTCTGGAAATCGACGGTGTGACGGCGGCTTACGGCACCGTTCCGGTTCTGCACAACGTGAGCATCTCGGTGCCGCGCGGCAAGACCGTGGCGGTAGTCGGCGAAAGCGGATCGGGCAAATCGACAACTGCGCGGGTGGTGACGGGGCTCTTGCCACCGATGATGGGCGAGGTGCGGTTCAATGGCGAGGTCCTGCCGCGTGATCTGAAATCACGCAGCAAGGACCAGTTGCAGCGCATCCAGATGATCTACCAGATGGCCGACACGGCGATGAACCCGCGCCACCGGGTGGCCGACATCATCGGGCGTCCGCTTGAGTTCTATCGCGGAATGCGGGGGCGCGAGCGGGATGCCGAAGTGATCCGCCTTCTTGAGTTGATCGAGCTGGACGAAGGTTTTGCGGACCGATTGCCCGGTGAATTGTCCGGCGGACAGAAGCAGCGGATTTGCATTGCGCGCGCCTTGGCTGCCAACCCCGAGTTGATCATCTGCGACGAGGTCACCTCGGCTCTGGACCAGGTGGTGCAGGAGGGCATTCTGAAGCTTCTGATGCGGCTGCAGGAGAAATTGGGCGTCACATATATATTCATAACGCACGACATCGCCACGGTGCGCGCCATCGCCGACGAGGTCGTCGTGATGCTGGAGGGAAAAGTCGTCGAACAGGGTGTGAAGGAAGCGATCTTCGAGCCGCCCTACCCCGCCTATACCGAGCTGCTGCTGGCATCGGTCCCGACGATGGAACCCGGCTGGCTGGAAGAGGCCAGTTCGCGCCAGGCCAGCCTTGCAACCAATGCGTCAACCTAGGCAAATTTCCTGACCGCGACCCTTTGACAAGCCGGGAACCCCCGCCTATCTTCGCGCCCCATGAACCAGGTGACACATATCGACATCCGCGGGCTTTTGCCTGCTGGCCTGCTTCTTCTCCTTAGCCGCCTCTGAGCGTGCCTTTCGGCGCGACCGCTCAGAGGGGACACCGCGCCGGAACGACAAAGCTAAGGATCAAGGAATTCTGACATGAGTACGAAAGAAAGAGTGTTGATTTTCGACACGACCCTGCGCGACGGAGAGCAATCCCCCGGCGCAACCATGAGCCACACGGAAAAGCTGGAAATCGCCGAACTGCTCGACGAAATGGGTGTCGACATCATCGAGGCCGGCTTCCCGATCGCATCGGAAGGTGACTTCGAGGCCGTCAGCGAGATCGCCAAGCGGTCGAAAAACGCGGTGATCTGCGGGCTGAGCCGAGCGAACTACAAGGATATCGACCGGTGCTGGGAGGCGGTGAAGCACGCCTCCAAGCCGCGCATTCACACCTTCATCGGCACCTCGCCCCTGCACCGGGACATTCCCAACCTGAGCATGGACGAGATGGCCGATCGGATTCACGACACGGTGAGTCATGCCCGCAACCTCTGCGACAACGTGCAGTGGTCGCCGATGGACGCAACGCGGACCGAGTGGGATTACCTGTGCCGCGTGGTAGAGATCGCAATCAAGGCCGGTGCCACGACGATCAACGTCCCTGATACGGTAGGCTATACCGCGCCGCGCGAAAGCGCCGACCTGATCCGGCGACTGATCGAAACGGTTCCGGGCGCCGACGAGGTCGTATTTGCCACCCATTGTCACAACGACCTCGGGATGGCGACAGCGAACGCGTTGGCCGCGGTCGAAGGCGGTGCGCGGCAGATCGAGTGCACGATCAACGGCCTGGGCGAGCGCGCGGGCAACACCGCGTTGGAAGAGGTGGTGATGGCGATGCGTGTCCGCGGCGACATCATGCCTTATGACACGGGCGTCGATGCGACCAAACTGATGCACATCTCGCGCCGGGTCGCGACCGTGTCCGGTTTTGCGGTGCAGTACAACAAGGCCATCGTTGGCAAGAACGCCTTTGCGCACGAAAGCGGCATTCATCAGGATGGGATGCTGAAGAACGCAGAGACCTTTGAGATCATGCGTCCCGAAGACGTGGGCCTCAGCGAAACCAACATCGTCATGGGCAAGCACTCGGGCCGCGCCGCGCTGCGCTCGAAGCTGAACGAACTGGGCTTTGATTTGGCGGACAACCAGTTGAACGATGTCTTTGTGCGCTTCAAGGCCCTGGCTGACCGCAAGAAGGAGGTCTTCGAGGACGACTTGGTGGCGTTGATGCGCGACCAGGAGTCAGGCGACGTTCACGACCGCATCCAGGTCAAGTTCCTGCGCGTGATCTGTGGCACCGAAGCTCCCCAGTCTGCCGATCTGATCCTGTCAGTCGATGGCGTTGAGAAACGCACCACGGCCCAGGGCGACGGTCCGGTCGATGCGACCTTCAACGCTGTCAAAAAGCTTTTCCCGCACAGTGCGCACCTGCAACTCTACCAGGTGCACGCCGTGACAGAAGGGACCGATGCACAGGCCACGGTCAGCGTGCGTATGGAGGAAGACGGTCGCATTGCCACCGGCCAGTCGGCTGACACGGATACGGTGGTGGCCTCGGCCAAGGCCTATGTGAACGCGCTGAACCGCCTGCTGGTGCGGCGCGAAAAGTCGGATCCGGACGCAGATGTGAAGACGGTCAGCTACAAGGACATGGGCTGAGCCTCGTCAAGTCACGGAACAACAATTCGGACGGCAGGGCATTCCTTGCCGTCCGTGGACCTGGCCATCGGCGGCCTGTTCGGAATCAAACCCGGAGAATATTGTCAAATTTCCGCCTTGATTCACCCGGAGATTTCGGGCGCCGCGCAGAAATCTTCCCTGTTGTTCGCGCACCGGCGCTAATCCGGCCCAATCCGGCGGCATAGATGCCCACATTGCTGCCATATTTCATCAAAGACGCCCTAATCCTGCCATAATTCTGCCCTAAGAATGTCACCGAGGCCAACGTGTCCCGGCCTCGTGTGTGTGTAAATGGTGAATGGTTATGACGATGGTTTTCTCGTCTACACGTCCGGCTCTCTCACGTTGCCACTTGGCGACCGCCGGTATCAATTCATCCTCCCTCGACGTGACTGTGCCCCAGGCAGCCTGTTCGGCTGCCGGGGCAACCTGTGCCTGTAACGGAGGCGCTGCTCACCAATCGGTCCGGGATAAACACGCAGCGAAATAACAGAATGCTCGGCGGTACGGGTCACGGCAACTGCCTGCCGACCGTACCGTGCTGGGTGGGGCGAGGCGCGTTTCGGTGGGGCGAAACGCGCCTCAATTTATTTAATCTAACTTACTGTTTTAATTAACTATATTTCAACATTTAAGGCTGTTCGCCTTTTTTCTGCCACATTTCCGACATAGCAACGCCATTAATAAACGAGTGAAAATGGTGGGTAATTCGATGTGCGAGTTCAAATATTGCGACAGTGAAAAAGGGTGCTTCCTCAATCAGTCGTCGCCCTGCCCCGGAAAGTGCAAAAGCGCGGGGAAACACGGCCTGGTACAGGCAGCTGCAAGCGCGGCAAATCTGAAATACGACGGGTTTCTCGATCGAGATTTCATGATCGAGGCACTTGGGCTTGACGATACCGGCTCGCGTCGCGAACGCTTGGCAGAAATTCTTTATGTGGTGCCAAGATCGAAGCACCATCCAGGCGATGCCCGCGAGGCTGCCTGCGGCTAATCTGCGGCAAGAAATGAAAACAGCTCGTCGAAAAACTGTGCCCGGCGCTCTGGCGCTTCCATCATCAGTTCATGCCGCGCGTCAGGCACGATCCTGATGCGCGCCGTTGGCCAATTCGCATGAATACGGTGAATGGCATCGGTCGACACCACGCCTTCGTTGGTTCCAAGGACGGTCAGCACGGGAACCTTGGGTCTCGGCAATCTTGAAAGGCGGCGGCCCTCCAGCGCGGCACGTCCCACCCAATGTATCGAAGGCCCACCGATCGCGAAGGCGGGATCAGACCTCGCGTTGCGCGCCAGGCGGCCAAACGTTTCGGAATCGCTGGTCAGAAGATTTTCGTGAAACTCCGCGCTGGACACATAGTTCGTCTGACGTGTGCCAGGCGTGTAGGTTTCGTGCCGTCCGATCAAACGGAACAGGGGCGGCAGGACGAAAGGCAGGATGCGCATGGAATAAGGCAGCCGCAGTCCCCACATCGGAGCTGAAAACACGGCGCGGCGCACGGGAATACCTTCTATCAAGGACCGCAGCGCGATGCTGCCACCCATGGAATGGGAAAGAAGATACCACGGCTGGGGCAAATCCGCTTCCCGCGCCGCGCCGATCATTTCAGCCACGTCCAGTTGATAGTCTTTGAAATCGCCAACGTGACCGAGGTGCCTGTCACCCGTCAGCCGGTCGGAATAGCCTTGGCCGCGCCAATCGATCGTGATGGCCGCATAGCCCTCTGCCACAAGGTCATGCACGACGCGGCCGTATTTCTCGATGTGTTCCGTGCGGCCAGGGAAAAGAAGAACTGTGCCCTTGCTGCCCCCAGCGGCCCAATAGGCTAGGCGCACGCGCACACCGTCCGCGGCCCTGCGCCAGGTCGAAACGACCCCGCCAGGTGCTTCGGTCAATTCCTCACGAAACGGGGCTGGCTCCGCCACTTAGGAAAGAGCAGGCGCAAGCCGCATCGCGGCCCCCATGTCGCCATCGATCTTTAGCCGCCCGGTCATAAAAGCCGAGGTGGGGTTAAGGTTCCCTTCCAGCAGGTCGCGAAAAGTGTCGGTGCTGGCCGTCAGCGTCACGTCGGCATCTTCGTCCGCTGCCCGGGCCCCATCGGGACCGAGCATGATCGCCCCTTCACCATCGATGATGAATTTTGCCGATCCATCGAACCCGGCGCCCGCCATCTTCTTATTCAAGGCCGAAACCGCCTGTTCGATAACATCGCTCATGCTGATATCCTCACTTGGGTGTTACGGGGACTCGCAATCGCCCCATGTTAAGCTAAGCTTGGTATATGGGCGGTAAAGTCTCAATTCTCAAACGCATCTTTGCGGCATTTGCCGCCGGATGGCTATTTTCCACGTCTGCTTTGGCTGACGATGCCGAGTTGGAGGCGCTGTTTGAGGGGCTTCAAACCGCCGATCCTTTGGCTGCGGCGCAGATCGAGTCGCGGATATTGGCCCTTTGGTCTCAATCCGGGTCTGCCTCAATGGACCTTTTGATGGATCGCGGACGCCAAGCCCTTGAAAGCGGGGACATCGCGCTGGCCATCGAACATTTCTCGGCCCTGATCGACCACGCGCCGGAGTTTGCCGAGGGCTATAACGCGCGCGCCACGGCCTATTTCCAGGCAGGCCAATTCGGATTGTCCCTTGAGGACATTCGCCGGACGCTGGAACTGAACCCCCGCCATTTCGGTGCAATGACCGGCTTGGCCCTTATCCTTGAGGATATCGGGCGGCCTGAGGATGCGCTGGAGGCGTGGCGGCAAGTCGGCGCGTTGCATCCCAATGCCGAGGGATTGAAAGAATCACTGGCGCGGCTCGAACGCCAGGTCGAAGGTGCGACGTTGTGACGGCATGCAGACGACGCACATGCTGACAACCACCACGCTCAGGCGGTTTGATTGGGGATCGCAGCCCGGCTGGATCGCGCCAATTGACAGACAGAACACCGATTTGAGCGTGACCGGATTGATCCCGGACCTGCGCTAAGCGGGATCAGCGAATCCGCGCCCCCTGTCAGCAAGTCGCTCGATCAGGGGGCTAGGCGTCCAAGCCACGGGATCTTCGTCGGCCAGATCGCGCAGCTGATCGCGAATGGATTTGACCCCAAGCGTATCCGCATAGTGCATCAAACCGCCCCGCCAGCGCGGAAAGCCATAGCCATGGACCGTCACAAGGTCGATGTCCGACGCGGTCTTGGCGACACCTTCACGGAGGATGTCGGCGGCTTCGTTAATCATCGCAAGCAACAAGCGACGGCGGATATCGTCTGCGGAATAATCCCGCCGCTCGACCTTGGCGAAATAGGCTTCCTCGCGGACGAGATCCTCGATCAGGGGATCGACCACCTTGCCTCCCCCGCCGGGGTAACGGTACCAACCGACGCTGGCTTTGCGCCCCAGGCGGCCCTCGTTCACCATACGGTCGGATATCGGGATATAGCGGCGTCTGGGATCGCGGGTCGCATCCTGGCGGCGCCGGTTTGCAAAAGCAATGTCGAGACCTGAGAGATCCTGTGCCTCATAGGGGCCCATGGCATAACCAAACTCGACCATAGCTTCGTCCAGTTCCCATGGGGTGGTGCCATCCATCAAGAGCGTGTCGGCCGCTTCGCGATAGCGGGCAAGAATACGGTTTCCGATGAAACCGTCGCAGACGCCCGCAACCACCGGGATCTTGCGCAGGCGCCTGGCCAAGGCAAAGCCGGTGGCCAGCGCGGCGGGGCTGGTGGCCTTGCCGCGCACGATTTCCAGAAGCTTCATGATGTGTGCGGGAGCAAAAAAGTGCAGACCAAGGACCCGGGAGGGATCGTCGAGAGTTGCTGCCAAGGCATTTACATCAAGATACGACGTGTTGGTTGCAAGCGGCACACCTGCGTTCGTTACTTTTTGCAGCTTCGCAAATACCTCGGCCTTGACCTCCATACTTTCAAAAGCCGCCTCGATAACCAGATCAGCCTCTGCGGCTGAGTCATAATCGGTACTGAAGGCCAAATGCTGTCGAAGGTCCGCCGCCTTGTACCTGGTTGTCATGCCGCGTTCTTCATCGGCTTTGAAAAGGCGCTCAAGATTGGCGCCCGCGCGATCAACCGCGCCTTCATCCGCTTCCAGAAGCGTCACCGACAGACCGGCGCTTAACAAAGCATAGGCGATGCTTGCTCCCATAGTGCCACCGCCGACAACGGCAACCATTTCCATATCTGCCGGGGCGCCGAGGTCATTGGGAACACGCGTGGCTTCCCGCTCGGCAAAAAAGAGGTGGCGCATGGCGCGAGACTGGGCCGATGCCCGCAAGTCTAGAAAGGTTGCTCGCTCTGCCTCCATACCATCGGCAAGCGTGGCGGTTTGGCAAAGTTCCACAAGGTCGATCGCCCGCTGTGGCGCAGCCTGCCCTCGCATCTTTTTGGCCGCGGTCTCGCGTGCGGCCTCGAAGACATCGGCGTCGAGTTCGCCAGAATTCAACTCACCTACGGGCACGGCCATGTCGAGCCATTCGGAGTTGAGCATTTCGGCATGTAAGACCGGATCGTCACTGAGTTCATCGACCAACCTGATCTCGGCGGCCTTTACCCCCGAAACCGGGCGGCCCGTCGAGACCAGTTCGAGCGCATTCCCCAGGCCAACGAGGCGCGGCAGACGCTGGGTCCCACCTGCACCGGGGACGACACCGAGGATCACTTCGGGAAAGCCGACGCTGGCATCAGGACGGGCAATCCGGTACCGGCAGGCAAGGGCGATTTCGGCGCCACCCCCCAAAGCTGCGCCCGAGATCGCCGCAATCCAGTGAACCGGACTGCTTTCGATACGGTTCACGACCTCCGGCAAGTGCGGTGGTTCAGGCGCCCGGTCGAATTCGCGGGTGTCGGCCCCGGCCGCGAATACCTTTGTGCCACCTGAAAGAATGACGCGCTCAAGACGTTCCATCTCAGCCCATTCCACCGCGTCGATCAGCGCCTGACGCATGGCCTGACCGATGGCATTAACCGGCGGATTGTCCAATTCGACATAGCCGTAGCGGCCATCCATGCGTTTGCGGAGCACCTTCCCCTCCAACGGCAGACAATGCTAAAATCTGCACCAGGGGAAATGTACTGCAGTCAGATGGAGGCCGCCATGGCAGAAGTCCCGGTCATCCTTGAAAAGCAGGACCGCGTCGCGCGGATCACCCTGAATCGACCTGCCCGGATGAATGCTATTACCCGCGAGCTGATCGTCGAGTTGCGCGTCGCCATTGAGGACGCGGCGGGCGACGACAACGTCCGCGTGATTTCGCTGACGGGTGCGGGACGGGGATTTTGTGCCGGCCAGGACTTGTCGGAACGCGATCCGCGCAAACTGGACGGGCCGCTGGACCTGGAAGCTCTGCAGCAGGAATTGTACCACCCCGTCGTGCGCGCCTTGCACCAAACCGACAAACCTATCGTCGCCTGCGTCAACGGCGTTGCCGCTGGAGCGGGTGCGGCGATCGCACTGGCATCGGACATCGCGGTGGCGGCAGAAAACGCACAGTTCGTATTCTCCTTTGCCAGAGTTGGGCTTTCCGTCGATGCCGGACTGGGGCGTATCCTTGTGCAGACACTAGGCCCGGCCAAGGCGCGCGCGCTGTTGATGTTGGGGCTGAACCTGTCCGCACGAGAAGCCGCCGACGCGGGGCTGATCTGGCGCGCCGTACCGGAAGAGGAACTGCATGGCGCACACGAAGCCCTGCTCGGCCAACTGGCCGTCGCACCGCGCATATCCATGTCCGGGATCAAGACGGCTGTCGCCGCTGCACATCTGCCGTTGCGGGACTATCTGGCGATCGAAGCGGAAGCACAAGGGAACGCCGGGCGACATCCCGACTATGCGGAAGGTGTGCTTGCCTTCCTTGAAAAACGGGCCGCAAAGTTCAACTGACGCCTATCGCGCCGCCAAAAAGTTGCGGCTGCCGACCAATTGCAGAAGGTCGGAAAGTGACTCTTCCACCGGTTTTTCCGAAGTGTCGAGCGTTGCTCGAGCCTGCCCATAAAGCGTTTCGCGGCTCCGCAACAGGGTACGCAATTGTTCCATCGCCTCGGGGTTCCCTTCCATGGGGCGGGTATCGCCCTGAGCGCGGACGCGAGCCATGTGTTCTTCCGGGGATGTCTTGACCCAAATAGTATGGAAATGCGCCTGAAGCATTTGGTAGGTGCCGGGCTCGGCCACGATCCCGCCAGCAACGGCCAGGATCATCGCATCGTAGGTCGCGATGACGCGCTGCAGGGCCTGAGCCTCAAGCCAGCGATATCCTTCATTGCCGTAGAGCGCGATTACCTCATTCACGGGCATGCCGGAGTAGTTTTCGATCTCGCGATTGAGCTCAACGAAAGGAAGGCCAAGTTTTTCCCCTGCCAATGATCCGAGCGTCGATTTCCCGGCACCTCGCAAGCCGATCAGGCAAATACGATTGGCTCGAAGAGTTTCGGGCGGCTCGGGGGCCAAGGCGTCCATTACCGAGGCGCGCACTTTAGACGGCGCGGAACGATAAAGATCGGTCACGCGCAGCGCCTCGGAGGTCCATGGGTCTTCATCCCCGACCAGCCATTCGATCCGATGGTCGAGCGCGATGGCAATGCGCTTCAAAAGGCCGATAGAAATATTGCCTTCGCCGGCTTCGAGCTGGGCAAGATAGCGCGGAGAAACACCGGAAAGCTCGGACACCACACGCCGCGGCATGCCCTTCATCTCGCGGGCCTTGCGCACCCGCTCGCCAACTGTCTTAATGAGGTGGTCAACTGCTTCGTCGGCAGCATTTCTGGATGTTGACTCCAGAACCTCGCCGCGAAAGTTGGTCACTTCGCTCATTGCTGCACCTTATGAATTATATTGCATAAAGCTATGGGTTCTGAGCCGTCGATTCAATTGTTTTTTAAGTGGCGGGCTTAAGGTGCTTGCCGACCAGGTCCCGGATATCTCGGGGGGGCGGATGCTTGGCAAGCTTTCCAGCCTGGACAAAGACCGAAACGAAATCACCTTCAAAGCACATAGTGCCATTCTGATAACCAGCGACGTGGAATCCTACCGAAGTTTCGCCCAACCGATTGGGCCAGACTTCGCACATCAGCCGATGGCGCGGCGTTACCGGAGCACGAAATTCCAGCGACATGCTGACGAAGGGCGTGCCGATACCGCGATCCAGTTCCATCTGGAACCACCCTTGTCCCAGGTGATGCTCCCACCAGGCGTTGATCGCATCCAGCGCGAACCATGGAAGTCGGGCTGTATAGGCTATCCGCGCCGGATCACAGTCCCCCCAGGTGACGCGGACCTCGTGCGTAAAGGCCATCAATAGGTCTCAACGTGATAGCGGCCGTCCTCTCGCATGGCGTCGCGCGTCGTCTCCCAGGGGATGCCAGCGCTCTCGGCGATATTGGCGAAAGCTTTGTCCACGCCGACCTCCATACCGCGGAGTCCGCAGATAAAGACGTGAGTCTTGGGATCGGCCAGGAGACCCGTGATGGCGTCGGCTTCCGCCATCATGCGGTCTTGGACATATTCCTTGGGCTGTCCCTCCACGCGACTGTAACAAAGGTACTTTTTCATCAGGTTGGCGGGCACCTTCTTCAGCGGACCGAAATAGGGAAGGCTGTCTGGCGTGCGGGCGCCGAAAAACAAAACCATGTCACCAGCCGCCCCGGCCGCCATGCGCTGACGCCGCATGGTAAAGGCCCGGAACGGAGCAGCACCGGTGCCGGTGCACACCATCAGCAAACGCGCCGAAGGATCGTCCGGCATCAGGAAGGTTGCGCCGAAGGGCCCGGTGACTTGCACCGTGTCACCTTTTCGCAGGTCACAGACATAGTTAGAGCACAGCCCGTTCTCCTCGCGTTTTATGGTCAACGAAACGTTGTTGTAGTTCGGGCGCTCGCCATCGCGGGGCGATGAAACGGAATAAAGCCGAGGCAGGTGTGGCTTGCCGTCTTCGTCGGTGCCGGGCGGAATGATCCCGATGGACTGGCCCTCAAGCACCGGAAATGGCTGGGCGCCGAAATCCAGGATGACGTGGCGAACTTCAGAATCCGCATCTTCGGACGTCAGCCGATAGGTACCCTGCACTGTGGCTGCCGCTGGCTTGCCCAGATTGTAGAGATTGATGCTGGGTTTTGATGCCGACATCGGAGCAACCGATTTGCCACCTGCGCCTTGATGTGCCTCGGCCAGCAAGGCCGCCACGGCCTCATCAAGAGCCTCGATCCCGGTGTCCGTGCCCTCGCCAACCTCTAGTTGCTCCGGCAATTCCATCCAGCCGAATTGATCGTCCAGCGAATAGGGCTGTTCAACCACACGCCATTCGTCGATCGAGCCTGTCGGGCAAACCGGGATGCAGTCCATGCAGAAATTGCACTTGGACGCGTCCACCACGACATTGTTGTCGTCATGGGTGATCGCCTCAATCCGGCAGGTCATCTCGCAGGTATGGCACCTGATACAGATCTCGGGATCGATCAGGTGTTGCTTGATTGGTGTGTTCATCAGGTCTCTCGGACAACTGCCTTTGGCAGCGTCAGCAACTCAAGGAATTCCCAACACATCCCACGGCAGTTTTCGCAGCCAACGCAGGGGCCATGAAGGGTCACGGCAGCCCGTCCCACTTCGCTGGTCTTGGGCGCATGTCCGATTTTGCGTTCAACGTCCATCGCTTGTGCCATTCCCATGTTGCGCACCCCACGGACAGAATCGGCAGGGTGCCAGATAGTATATTACGCCATGTGGAGTTTGACGTACTCGAAATCACCCGGTTTGTTGTCGATTCCAACTTTGGGTGGTGCAATCCAGCCAGCGTACTGCCCGGGTTCATAGACCGGTTTCATCAAGGATTGGATATAGTCGCCGTCCGCATGTGTCGGCAGCCAGTCCTTGACACGCTCGTCATACTCAGCGCCGGAAACCAGCTTGCCGTTTGGGTCGAACAGCTTGTCGGCAAAGACACCTATCTTGCGGTTGAAGCTTTCGTGGGGAAGCTTGAGCTGGAAATCGACGCCCGCTTTTTCGATGATCTTGTTCCAGCGGCCGACGCCACCGGCTGCGTCGCGCGTGTAGTCGTCACGCAGGCGCATGTTAATCGCGGTCAGGGCGGGCACCTCTTTTTGGACCGCCTTGCCGTCCTCGAGGTCCCAGACGATGTAGGTGTCGTTGACCAACTGGTGGTCATCCTCGATCCGGTGCTCCATGTAGCGCCCCTTGACACCTGCGTTGAACGCATTGGCGGCGTTGGTCGAGACTTCTTGCCCGAAGAGATCGAGCGACAAAGTATAATGCAGGTTCAGCTTTTTCTGGATCGTGGGCAGATCGATCACGCCATAGCTACGGATCCTGTCCACATCATAGGGATCGTCGATTCCATTTTCGTTCATGACCTGGCAGGTACGCTCGATGGTACGGCCGACGCCGGTTTCGCCGACGAACATGTGGTGCGCTTCTTCGGTCAGCATGAAGCGGCAGGTGCGACTGAGAGGATCGAAGCCCGATTGGGCCAGCGATTCCAACTGCATCTTGCCGTCACGATCGGTGAAATAGGTGAACATGAAGAACGACAGCCAATCTGGCGTTTCTTCGTTGAAAGCCCCCAGCATACGCGGGGCTTCTTCGGAACCCGACGAGCGGCGCAGCAGGTCATCGGCCTCTTCGCGGCCATCTTTTCCGAAATACTTGTGCAGCAGGTAAACCATAGCCCAGAGATGGCGGCCCTCTTCGACGTTCACCTGAAACAAGTTGCGCAGGTCGTAAAGCGATGGCGCGGTCAGACCGAGGAAGCGCTGCTGTTCGACGGACGCCGGTTCAGTGTCGCCCTGGATTACGATCAGGCGCTTCAGAATGTTGCGATATTCGCCAGGCACCTCTTGCCAGGCCGGCTGGCCCGCGTGTTCGCCGCAAGGAATAGTCCGCTCGTTCACTTGCGGCGCCAAAAGCACGCCCCAGCGGTATTCCGGCATTTTTACATAGTCGAATTTGGCCCAGCCTTTCGGATCAACCGAAACCGCGGTGCGCAGATAGACCAGCGATTGCTGGAAGTTGTCGGGGATCAGTTCGCTCCACCAGTTGATGTAGCCCGGATGCCATTTTTCCAACGCCTTCAGAACCCGCTTGTCCGAGCTGAGCCCGACATTGTTCGGGATCTGCGTGTCATAGCTGACGTTAATGAGATCGAGCATTCGTTCCTCCTTCGCGGTCCGGGGTCTCAGACGCGTTGCTTGTTAAAGTCACCGCGGATGCCGGTGCCATAGCGCTGAAGCGCGCCATTTTCGCCAGTTGCATTCGGGCGGTTGAATATCCAATTCTGCCAAGCCGTCAGCCGCCCGAAAATCCGTGTCTCCATGGTTTCAGGACCCGCAAATCTCAGGTTTGCCTCGAGTCCGGTCATGGCGTCAGGGCTGAACGAACCACGCTCTTCCATGAAAATCCGGATTTCGTCCTCCCAGTCGATATCATCAAGGATCTCTGTTACGAGACCCAACTCGTCGGCTTCTTCGGCTTCGAGGTCTTCGCCAATACGTTCCTTTAGGGCCGGGACCGCATCGGGATCGCCCAGGAAGCGGGTTTCAAGCCGCGTCAGATCGTTTCCCATCGGGTAACGGCCAAAGTTGCCCTCACTGAGGCGAATGTGCGCCATGGGGCGATTATCCCCTTCGAATTCGCCCTCCATCATGAACGAACGGTCCACGGCCCAGAGGATTTCTGCCAGGACACCCGCGAAGCACGACCCATGCTCCACCAGGGCCACAAGGCTGCGCGAAGTGACGTCGATGCGTTTCAGTACACGCTTCCAATAGGCAAGGATCTCACGGGCAAGCCAGTCACTCTGGCTGTCGGCAAGCAGGGCCTCTTCGGCGACGACGGCATCGGAGTTGCCCTGGCTGCGGAACACGACAAGGCCAAGTTCCATCTCGTTCAAGCGAAGGTGCAGGATGACGTCGTCCAATTCGCGCGCAAGACGCAGAAGATAAGACTTGTCGCCCAGCGCACGCAGCGCCGCCATGTCGGACGGAGTTTCGGCATCCGGCCCGCTGATCGTGATCGTGGCCTTTCCGGCAGGGCGGTCGACTGCCACCTCAACCAGCGAGTAGCTCACGGACCCGTCTTCGGAGAAGGTGCGATCGAGCGGCGTCAGCTGAATGCCGGAACCGGTTGGCTTGTCGGAGGCGGCAGCGAACTCACGCGCCCTTTCCAGGACAGCTTCGTCAAATTTCGAGTTGGGGAATACGTCGTCGACCAGGTTCCAATCCTTGGCGCGCTTGCCACGCACACCCTCTTCGGTCGAACAGAAGACATCAGCGCGATCACGGCGAACCTTGCGTTTGTCGGTGACGCGCGTCAGGCCACCCGTACCGGGAAGGACTGCCAAAAGAGGCACCTCGGGCAGAGATACGGCAGAGGACGAGTCGTCGGTCAGCATGATGTGATTGCACGCCAGGGCCAATTCGTACCCGCCGCCGGCACAAGCCCCCTTGACGGCACAGATATATTTCTGGCCCGAGTCCGCCTCGGCGGCCTCGTAAGTATTGCGCGTCTCATTGGTGAACTTGCAGAAGTTCACCTTGTGCGCGTGGCTGGCACCGCCAAGCATGCGGATGTTTGCGCCTGCGCAAAACACCCTGTCCTTGCTGGAACGCATCACGACCACTTTGACCTCGGGATGCTCGAACCGCATGCGCTGTACGACGTCAGCAAGCTCGATGTCGACACCCAGATCATAGGAGTTCAGTTTGAGCTGGTAGCCGTCGAACAGACCGCCATTCTCGTCCACGTCCATGAAGAGGTTAGCGATGTCCCCGTCATATTCGACACGCCAGTGCCGGTACTTCGAAGGGTCGGTCTGGAAGTCGATGACCTTTGTCACGAAAGCGGTCTCCTATCGCATTTTGTTGCATAATAATGCAAACCACCAGGATGTAAATGTTCAAAACCATTGGATATGCGGCGCAATTACCAAAAAACTGCGAAAACACCTCGATCGGGGCGCAGCGGCATTGTGCACTATATTGCGCCGGCTTGAGGTCTTGCGCCCAACACCTCAGTCTGCGCCACGCCACTGCAAGGCGAATTGGTCGCGCAAAGCCCGCACACTTCGATCTCGCGAACCGACTTGCCGCTGGAAGGACCATTGCACCGCATAAGCGTCGGCGCCACGAAATCGGAACTGACGAAATAGCTTTCAGGCCTCATGTAGCCGCCACCCGAGCGTCTTCCGTACGGCGCAAGCGTGCGATGAACTCTGCAATCGTCTGCAAGGTCTTCTGGGGCTGGTCGAAATGTGGGGCGTGACGACAGTCGTCCAGCAGCGTAACCTCGACCGGGGCATGGCTGCGCGTCTTTGCCTCTTTCACTTGGGCGACCGTGCCATATTGATCATCGACCCCCTGGATGATGAGGGCAGGTATGCGCCAGCAGTCGATCACTTCGGCCACGTTCCAGGATTTGAAATCCGGGCTCAGCCAGACACCGGACCACGCTCCAAATGTCACCATCGGATTGGAGTGATACTTGGCCAGACGCTGTTTGAGGTCAGTTGTCTCGAAGGCCTCGGCGGTCTTTGAAATCTCGGCAAGCCCCATCTCTTCCGTAAAGAAATGCGGCGCGATGAGGACGATGCCGCACACCCGCGCATCGGATACGCGCCCCGCATACTCGGCCGCGATTGTCGCCCCGTCTGAGTGACCGACCAGAATGATAGGGTGGTTGCCAATCTGCCCCAGAATCTCGGCCAGTACGATGCAGGCTTCATTGGTCATGAAATCGAGCGGACGCGGCAGCTCGCACAGCTGGGAAAGGCCATGGCCTGCGCGGGAATAGGCCATGACCGGGCACCCAGTCGCCTCGGCGAGCCTGGCAGGAAAATCCCGCCACAACGCTACGGCGCCAAGACCTTCGTGCAAAAGGACGATCACCGGTAGCGTGCCGTCCGGAACCGTCCCCCAGCAGGCCCATTCGAGCGAATGCCCACCGGCATCAAGCCACCCAGAGCCGGCGGACCATTCCAGGGCCATCAAGCCGCCCCTTCTGTGCCACGCAGTTTGAAGCGCTGAATCTTCCCAGTCGCGGTCTTGGGCAGTTCATCGACGATTTCGATCCAGCGGGGGTACTTCCACATCCCCACTTTCTCCTTCACGAACTCTTTCAGTTCCCCGACGACGGCGGGTTCCACCCCTTGCTTCAAAACGACAAAGGCCGCAGGCTTTTCAAGACCATCGTCGTTCTTGCGTGCGACAACGGCAGCCTCCAGGACGGCAGGATGTTCGACCAAAGCCTGCTCGACTTCAAAGGGAGACAACCAGATACCCGAAACCTTGAACATATCGTCGGCCCGGCCACAGTAGATATATCGTCCGTCCGGCCCGCGTTCGTACTTGTCGCCCGTCCGGGTCCAGTGGCCGGCAAATGTCGCCATGGATTTGTGACGACGGTTCCAATAGCCCTCTGCCGAGGATGGGCCGCGCACCAGCATCTCGCCAACCTCGCCTTCAGCGATGTCTTCGTCATGCTCATCCACCAGCCGCACCTCATATCCCGGAACGGCTGTGCCGGACGTACCATAGACGCAGTCTCCCGGACGGTTGGACAGGTAAATGTGCAGCATCTCGGTCGAGCCAACGCCATCGATGATCTCGGCTCCCCATATCTTCTCCCATTTCTCACCGACCTCCCGTGGCAGCGCCTCGCCTGCCGAAGTGCAAAGGCGCAAGTTATGGTCGGGGGGCGTTCCGGCAGCTTCCTGCGCCGCCACCATGGCCGCAAACAGCGTCGGCACCCCGTAGAAGATCGTCGGGCGCTCACGCGTAAGGACATCCGACATGGCGTCCGGCGTCGGCCGTCCGCCCCAGATCACTGTCGTCGCACCGACCGCCATTGGGAATGTCATGGCGTTGCCAAGACCATAGGCAAAGAACATCTTGGCCGCCGAGAACACCACGTCGTCTTCCCTCAGGCCAAGGATGTTCTGGCCGAAAGTATCTGCTGTGGCCTTTAACGACGAGTGGACGTGCCGCACCCCTTTTGGCGTACCGGTTGAACCAGAGGAAT
This sequence comes from Silicimonas sp., assembly GCA_050290245.1. Classification (GTDB taxonomy): domain Bacteria; phylum Pseudomonadota; class Alphaproteobacteria; order Rhodobacterales; family Rhodobacteraceae; genus JBNKHH01. Next base: position 3,999 of record JBNKHH010000056.1, on the reverse strand, counting down.
AAAGCCAGAAGGCCAACTCGTCACCGCAGGCCTCAACCGTTTCTTCCGGCGAGGCGTTGCCCATGAGTTGACCATAGCCCTCGGTCCCGTCCGGAGCCTCGCCAACGACGATGACCGCACGCAGGAAACGGTTGCCCTCGATTGCGGGCTTTGCCGCTTCATACAAGGCTTCGCTTACCACCAGCACCGAGGCGCGACTGTCCTGAAGGATTGAGTCGAAGACGGCTCCGGAAAGCAACGTATTGATCGGCACGGGAATGGCCCCGGCCTTTAGCGCACCCCAGAATACGACCGGAAATTCGATCTGATCGCGGACGATCATCGCCACACGTTCCTCCCGTCGCACCCCCAGTCCGCGGAGAACGCCGAAAAAACGAGATGTGTCCAACGCAAGTTCTCCATAGGTCAGACTGCGCATGGCTCCGTCGGCCTCGCGGAAAGCGACTTTCTCGCCGCGACCTTCTTTCAGGTGGCGATCCACGAAGTACAAAGCCGCATTCTCATTTGTCGCTACGCTCACCGGATATCCTCCCTCGCCGCGTTCAGGCGGCCTCCTGACCTATTGTCCCGTAAACTCGATCGCGCCTTCAGGCAGCAGGTATAGCACGTAGGCATCGCCGCCAGTTACGGTTGGATGGTGATCGGTCCCCGGACCATAGACGTACCAGCCCTCCGGAAAACCATCGAAACGTGGTTCTCCCTCAAGCGGCATGACAGCACCGACTTCTCCGTTTGGATGGACGTGATGTGGGCCTTTGACGTCGCGCATGCGCACGACGTCAACACTGAAGGCACCCGCTCGCCCTCCTGGTTTGAGAGCACGCCCGAATTTGATGCCACCAGCCTGGTGAGCCATCAGCCATCCGTCCCGCTCTCCCTCGGCGCACAGCAAAGAAAGTTCTTTGAACTCCGAACTGTCCGATGACCATGCTGCATTCAGGTGCCGAGTCAGATCGTCATCCAGCTTCATTCCCTGAATGTCGCTCGCAATGCGGGCAACAAGGTCTTCAAAGCGTTGGCGAGACATGAATCCTCCCAGTTCGTGCCAGCCCTAATTGTGCGTTATAATGCATATTCCGCCCTTTGCACAACTGATCTTTCCAGGGAATTGCATTTTTTTGCAAATCACCAAGAGGAATACTGCGGGATCCCACGACAGACATCCAGAACCTCATAATCGGCGGCGCCATTGGCAAGATCTCAGGAATCTATCGCGGGACAGGTTCAATATGCTCGTTGAATGGTGGCTCCGATCGGTACCGCAGGCAGGAGCAAAGGAATTTGCTACCGAAGGACCAAAGATGGACCCAGTTTCCGCAGACTTCGACAGCCCTTGAAAGATCAGTGATCAGCGGCGGTCGCAACAGCTTCGACACGCAGCAGTCGACCGAGATTGTTTCGAGACATTGGTTGCGGGGGTAGGATTTGAACCTACGACCTTCAGGTTATGAGCCTGACGAGCTACCGGGCTGCTCCACCCCGCGCCAACAGGCCCTTCATCTAACTGTCAATGAGGGGCACCGCAAGGGTGCGCCGTAACTTTTTCTGATAAAATCGGCTCCGATCACGAAACACCTGCCAAGGCCAGAAACCGGCGCTCACCGTTCAGAGAGAAGTTGACCCACATCAGATCAAACCCATGAAATCGCGACGTTTTCCAAATCGGCTTTGTGCCGGCAACACGTCAGTGCCCAAAAAACTAACAGTGCACGCTTGTTCGACACACCCGCGGCGCCTATCGAAGGAGACATGCTGGTCCGCGCTCTAAGCTTCTTGCTGGTTGCCATCGCTCTTTCCTGGGCTGCGACAGTGTATTTCGGCGCAGACGTCCTGATTGCCCTGGGCTTGATTCTGACCCAGTCAAAAATCATTGCCAAGAAACTGATGCAGATCGAACTTGCAGCCGTCTTGGCATGGCTCAAGGCGCAGGGTGGCGTGTTCCTGAAGATCGAGTTGCTGAAAAAATGGCTGATGACGACCGTCCTGCCCCTTGTTGTGGGCAGCACCGTCCTCAGGCGTGTCGCGCGGTTCATCAACGGGTATCGTGAAAGCATTGGCCTACGCTATGCCGCTATGATGGCCTGGTACGATGGACTGCACCCGGCCGAAAAAATTGTCGCTGCCCTGATCATCCTTTTTGCCACCGTCGCACTGTCGGTCACGTCGTTGGGCCTTTGGCTGATCCTTTTTTCAGTCAAGCTTCCGATCTGGTTCGCTGCAGCGACTGCCGCGTTATGGCGCATGACCTGGCTTAGTGTGCAGAAAATGACTTTCAAAGCTGTCGCGTTCTTGCAACTGTCGCTGGTCTGGAAGGGCGTCCGCCGTCTTTTGCCCGAATCCTGGCTCGAGAGAAAACGCCGTTTTGATTATCGCTTGGCCCGCGCGGTTATCCGCAGACGCAGATTGACAGTGCGGCAACTGGCAGATCGCAAAGACAGCCTGCCATTCCGGCTGGGACTGTTGTTCGACTACCTTACCGGAGGCGGTGCAAAATGATCCATGTCTTGGATCAATGCCACGGCTGGTAACCGGTCACCAAGACCAGGAGCGGTATGGGGGCGACCGCCAACAGGATGGTCACGAAGAATCCGACAACATTATAAAGACGGCTCATGCCCGCCATCATTGCAAGCCCGCCGCCGCCGCCGGCGAGACTGTTACCAGGGAGATTAAGCGCCAGGGCAAATGCCAGGTAGCGGTGCTTTACCAGGGCTGCTAGAAAAGGATTTGTCAGGCGCGAAAGTAGATATTCTTCTCTTTCTTTCAATGACATAGAATCCAAATCGGCGACCATCTCACCTGCTCGAGCTGCTCCGACAAATCGCAAAGACGCGGCGAGCCAGGAGGCAGGCATGAACCGCCCGGCCAAAAACGCTATCGACAAAGCCGCGATCATGCTGAAATACACGAGGACCACAGCCCTGGTGCCGAACATTGCCAAGAGAGTGAAGCCAATCTCGGCCCCAGGTACAAATGGCAGGGCCGCGGTGATGATGTAGACTGCCGAGATGCCCAGCATCATCGGATGCGTGCCATCGCCATCTGCGTAGCCCGCGAGCCGGGTGACATAACCGCCAATTTGCCAACTGATTACCACCAGCGACACGTAGATCGCGACGAAAGCAAAAAACCGGCGGTTCATGCGGATTTTCTCGTGTTGCGGCGAATCTCTTCAGGGTCTGGATTCCAATCGAACCAGACCGGTTTCCCCAAACAGAGATGAACATGACGCCCCACGATCACCATTCTAGCACCCAATAGTATGGCCTGTATCGCAAAGATTGGAACTTGACCCTTTGCTATCAGTAGATTTGGAAGGTTGAAGCACAAAAAAGCCGCCCCGAAGGGCGGCGTTTTTTGAAACATCGTTCGAGAGATTACTTCATGTGCTCACTAGGTTTGGCGGTGACCTACTCTCCCACGTCTTAGGACGCAGTACCATCGGCGCGACGGTGCTTAACTGCCGAGTTCGGGATGGGATCGGGTGTTTCACTCGCGCTATGACCACCAAACCAAGAGAACACACGAATTCCAAGTCGCGTACACGCTAGTGTATGCTTTTGATGTCCAGACCAAGGCTGGATCAGCCTGGCTGCTTCTGGATCAAATCAAGCCTATCGGACAATTAGTATCGGTCAACTGAACGTGTCACCACGCTTACATCTCCGACCTATCGACGTAGTAGTCTACTACGGTCCTCAGGGATACCTTGTTTTGAGGGGGGCTTCCCGCTTAGATGCCTTCAGCGGTTATCCTTTCCGATCATAGCTACCCAGCACTGCCATTGGCATGACAACTGGTCCACCAGTGGATCGTTCACCCCGGTCCTCTCGTACTAGGGGCAACTCCTCTCAAGTATCCTACACCCACGGCAGATAGGGACCGAACTGTCTCACGACGTTCTAAACCCAGCTCACGTACCTCTTTAAACGGCGAACAGCCGTACCCTTGGGACCTGCTCCAGCCCCAGGATGAGATGAGCCGACATCGAGGTGCCAA
>JBNKHH010000055.1:0-72158 GCA_050290245.1 Silicimonas sp. | reverse complement strand
CTGCTGAGTACGGTGTAGCGCCCATTCTCATCTGCGCCTGTTGAGCGGGTTACCCATCCATTCATGTGCATGCTCTGGACATCGATCCAATGCCAAACACGATCACCTGCTACAACTCCGCCTGCGGCACCAAGCAGAACGCCAAGAACAAACACCAACAATCTATTCATCTACAACTCTCTCAGATTTTTTGCCTGTTTTCGCCCGTTGATACTCAAGATGCGGGCATTGGGCCAGACCAGATACTGCGCCACCAAACTAGCACGCAACAGATAGGCACCACAGCTACACATAATACTGTATTCGTTGAGTTTTCGGCCCGCGCAGCGTTCTCAGGGCTGGTCAGCTATCTGTGGCTATCTGGAACCGCAAAGGCTGCTCAGCGGGGCGCTGCGTGGCTCTGACGAGTGATGCCGAGGAATTGGCGGGTGCGCACTGGCCCTTGGCCCTTAACTGCCACCCCCATAGACAAAGGAACCGCGCCGGGGGCTAGATCCCTCACCTCATGACAGAGGATGCGCCGCGTCTTCGGCTCCGGCTGGATTGCGGCAGCCTTGTCCCTCCACCTCATAAGAGACAGGAAGCATCTCAATCGCGGAAGCGTGCATGTCGGCCCGGTGATTGTATGGGCTGCCAAGTAAACTGGACACCTCATAGACATAGCAGCCGATGCCCCGTCAGCCATTGGTTAACCTGTCATCTCATAGACAGAAAGCCCGCGTAGTGCTGAGCGCCCAGGCAACAATCCTCGTTCCACTCTCCTGTGAGCGGGGGCTGGGGCGCTCTGTTCTGCATGGCTCAGATGCTTAACCGGACATCTCATAGACAGTAGTTCGCCCAGCCCCGGCCCCTCCGAGCAGCCCGATTGCTTAAGGTGTCACCTCATAGACAGAAGAAGCCGATTGCTTAATCCGCATTCTCATAGACAGAACACCCGGTATCTCTGAATTTTGCGAGCAGCTGTGTCGCGATCCGATGAGGGTGATATTCTTATATCGTACTGTAACTAAACAGGTATTTGGACTTTTGGGTATATCAACCCGCCAAATCTCCGCACCCAATACACGCAGGACACTGGGTTTTATCCCGGCTGGCTCCTGCTGTTTTTGGAAACCTGTGACGCGAACTGGAAGCTGAGAGGCTAACCCGGTCTTCGGACAGATACGCACTCCAGTACAGCCTGGTTTAGCGGCCTCTGATTTGGCCCGGATCACGCTCTTTGCAAGGTTTCGCCCTTGGGGTCACGAACGAAAAGTTCGTTCGCAGCCTCTCTGAAACCCCTTATTTATATGGCTCAAATTGGCCCTTTCCGTATAGAGAAAAAGATACCCAGAAACCTCTGGAAGATCAGGCTGGAGACAGCCGCCCGATCACCTTCCCAGACCCACAGAAATCACGCCTCGCGGTTCCACGCCACGGGGCAAATCGGCATGAAAGGACCATAGCATGTTCGATCACTCGCAGTTCGGGATCGACCCGGATGCACTCATTCCGCAAATCCAAACGGCTGTACCGACAGTCCAGATCATCGACCGCATCTGCGGAGCGGGTAAGACATCTGCCATGATCTCGGGCCTGAACCCACTCCGGCAGTACCTGATCGTGACCCCACTCCTTGACGATGTGCAGGAGATCATCAACCGGGCCAATCTGCCTCTGGTTCAGCCCAAGGCGAGGCTGGAACTCTTGAACCCGGACGATCCGAATGACATCAGCCACACGAAGCGAGGCCACCTTCGAGAACTCCTGCTGGACGGCCAGAGCGTTGTCTGCACACACGCCCTCTACAGCGATCTCGCCTATGTCGCTCGGGAAGGTTTGCTCGCGGGCTACGACATCATCATTGATGAGGTTCCCAAGACTTCTGAACTTCTGTCCTCTGGGTCGAAGCGAAACCAGCCTGATCGGGTCAACGGTATCGTCTGGCGAAACCAATATCTCCGGGATGGCTACGCGACCATCCGTGACAACGGGCAAGTTCTACCGACCGAGAAATGGCAGAAAGATGTGCTCCGGGGAGAGAACACGCTGAGCCAAACGCTTTTCAGCCATGCGGAAGCGGGCTGCCTCTGGTCTTCGGGCGAAACTGTTCTGGTCTGGGAACTCCCTGTTGCGCTGCTAACTACGGGACGCTCTGTCACCGTGATGACCTACAGGTTTGCGGGGAGCCTCTTGCAAGCGTTCATGCAGAAGCACGAGATCAAGTTCCACGACGAGCGAACCCTTGAGCACCAAGCCGAGGAAGAACGGCTCCGGGCTAAGGCAAGGGAACTCATCACGATCAAATCTATTGCGGGCCTCGACGGTTTAAAGTTCTCGGCAAACGCGATGGACCCGAGCAAGCTGAAACGTGGGCAACAAGATAAGCTGGTGAACGCGCTCAAGAGGCTCCGCGTGACAGACCTCAAGAATGCTACCCCCGGCAGAGTGCTAGTGACCTGCCTAAAGGCGCTTTGGTTCAAGGACGGCAAATCCGAGGCTAATCTGCCGGAAGGCAAGAAACCGCAGCAGGGGCCGATCTGCAAACAGGGAAGCAAAACGACAGGGCTATTCAATCTTTGTTGCTGGTCGTCAAACGTCACCCGTGGAACAAATGCCTTCCGCGATTGCGAGACCGTGATCTACCTTTACGACAAGAACTTGAACCCAGGCATCGCGAAGACCCTTGGAGTTCCACCTCAGGGTGATTTCAACGATCTATACGCGGTTTCTGAACTGGTGCAATTCGTCTACCGATCTGCAATTCGCGATGGCAAACAGATCGCGCTCTACATCCCGGCGAAACGCATGCGAACACTATTCCAGAAATGGCTGGATGGCGAAATCTGACGCACCCTGAGGGCCGCTCCAACGGCGGCTCTCGCCCCTACATATTTTGTTATGGAACAACGTTTGGCGAGGCTTCCCCATCGCGAAACATAGGGTTCCGTTTCTGCGCCAATATCTATTTTCTTTGGCTGAAATGAGCTAGGCAGTCTCAGGCTGCCGCTGACTCATGGTCTCCTTTGCGGACAAGGCAGCCACACGAGCCACAAACGTCAATGCTGTATTTAGTCTCCTGGCCGTGAACTATCATTGTGTAGCAGTTCCATCTATGCTTGCGACTTAACTGACCGAATCAGAAATTATTTGTCATAAGTACTTTCGACTCTTATTCCTGGGGGGAATTATGATCGACATTGACTGGAACGGCGCTGGAAAAGCGGTAAATGAAGCGATGCTCTTGAAGGGCATGAGTTCCGAACTTGTCGCCTATAAGGCGGGAATTGACCGGCGTACCGTGGCCAGAATACGAAAAGGCACGAAAGTCAGAATTCAAAACCTTTCAGCTGTCGAAGAGGTCCTAGGGCTCGAAATCATCTCCAAGCAAATCGTTGGGCAAGATGACGAGAAAACCCTAACCGCAGCAACACGGCTTGGCGGGTACACATTGGAATCCAGCAAGCATTACTGCGGTAACTACTACAGTTTCCGGAGATCGTATGACTACCCGGAGAAAATCATCTGCGCTCACCTCACAATTTTCTGGGACTTTGACCGTAGCTGTCTTCGGTTCCGCGAGAATCAACAGAATAAGAATTCGGAAGGAAAGACTTTCCGGTACAGCTTCATCGGCGATATCGCGATCCCGCTTGGCCTAAGCTGTACTCAATTCATCGGTGAAAACAAGCAGGGTTTCAATCGCATTATGACTTGTACATCCCTTCGAGGTACTATCACCGCTTTTTTTAAAGGCGTCTTGGTCGGGCTGAATGAAATTGCGGACTTGGGATACTATCCCGCAACCACTCCAGTTTACATCGAGAAAACAGATCAGGTTTTTGATGCGGACACAGCGGATCCCAGAATGGGATCTCACCTGCGCTCAGAGCTTTGGCACGAAACCGCTGAGGCCGAGCTTTCCTCAATTACAGACAAGTTTATAGCGGGCTGACGGCTAGGCGGCCAATGCTTCGTTTGTAGTGGGTTTCCAGAAATCATTAAAAGATAGCTCGAGTTTCTGCTCGGTAACGCTTAGATGCGCCTGCGCACCGATCGGAAGCGTCATTTGCCTTTCGGTATGCCCGCACGGAAGCCCATAGGCAATCGGACCGCTAAAGCCTTCAAAGTTCATCTCGATGACTTCTTCTTGAAGGAGGCCCAGCGAGTTGTCACGATCTCCTGCATCCTTCAGATTAAGATCAGCCAGGAGAATGGCCGAGGCCTTGTCGAATATTCCGGCGCGTTTCAAGTGGACCATAGACCTATCGAAGGCATACATGAACTCGTTTACATCCTCCAAGAGAACAATCGCGTTGTCAGGAACCTGAATGCTATCTGTTCCCAAGAGGCTCTCTATCATCGAGATATTGCCGCCCCAAACCGGTCCGGCGGCGGTTCCCGTTCGGTGAGCAAGAAAGTCATCGTCACAAAGAACGTACTCCTGGCGTTGACCTTCCAGCATAGAGAAAAACCATTCCAAAGATTGCGGGTTTGCCTTAACGGTCAAGTCAGACGCCATAGGACCATGAAACGTCGTGAGCTTAGCTTTGGCGTTAAGATGAAGTAACAAACTTGATACGTCACTGTACCCCACAAATGCTTTCTCGGTTATCTTGGTGACGTCCAGCATTTCCAGTATTCGACCACTGCCGTAACCGCCTCGTGCACTCAGGACCAGATTTACATCTGGATCTTCGAAAGCGTCGATCAAATGCCGCGCACGGTCGTCGTCCGACGCCGCAAAGCGCCCAATGCCTAATCCTGGGCCTCCATATCGCTTGGTTTTGTAACCGCGGTTTGCGAGTATGTGTGTAATCTCAGCAAAGACGGTCTCTTCTGCTCGAGAAGCTGGACTAACCAGCGCTATGGTATCGCCACGCCTGATTGGGCGCATGTCATATCTCCTAAGGTAACCTGCCTATTTGTGCCCGTTCCAGTCCGAGCGACCGCTTTCTGCGGCTTCGACTTTTGATATAGCACATCGTGCACGGACAGCTCCGTACATCATTGGGACAATAATGTCCCGAAAGCTGCATCTAGGGGCAACGGGTGTAGGCAAGATGCAGATGTCGGCAACTTGCGAATTTCAATGACAAAACTTCAGCAATTTGGCCGCCGACGGGCACTTCTGACCCGCTTTGGAAGCCGACGGTCATCTTTGCGGACAGTTGCGCTCGTTGGCGACCCGAGTGGCACTTCAGATGCGAACCACAACGGTGCAATTTCAATTTGCACGGCGAGAGATCGTCGGCATCAACTGAAACGCTCAGACATGGAGAATTAAGATGGGTGTATCGAAAATCGCAGCCGCTGTTTTGGTGGCAACAACTCTCACTACGGCGCCTGCCCTTGCCTTTAATATTGGTGGCCTCTTTGACGGTCGCGGTGGCGTCATCGGTGACATTGCGAATGTCATCGCACCAGGTTCGGGTGACTTTCTCGATGGAGCTCACGATGGCTTCAAGAAAGCAAACCCAAACTACGGCAAGTGGGAAGAGAACTTCACAAACTCGGTCCGTCGTGACCTTGGTCTGAAAGAGCACTGCGAGCCGCTCTACAACAAATGGGGTGAGCAGGTTGCCTGCCATTAACGGCAACGCGGGAGGTGCAATCTTGCTAAGCACCTCCCGCAAACGACCCGCGTTCGTTGACGCGAAAACAAGTCAGTAGAGGAATGGAAGAATGTCTATACAAATTGCTGTTCGTAGCATTTCATGCGCGATTTTTCTCGGTATCGCCTCGGGAGCGAGCGCCGGGGGTCTATTTGGAGACGGTGGTGTGTTTCGAGGCACTGTTGGGAACTTCATCGGTAACAATGTTGAAAGTCCTGTTCTCACTCCGCTGGCGCGCCGCGCCACGAATGAAGCGGCAGGAGCGCTCGGAAACTACATTGCTGGGCCGTTTGGCAGCCAAGTAGGAAGTCGCATTGTCGGGCCCGGCATTAATGACCGTGCAGCTGGAAAGGGCGGATTTCGGTCCGCACAGCCGAGACACGGATCAGCCCACAATAACCGTGGATTTAGTCGCCGTTCGCCGAGTGTTCGATTTGGAACCGTTTGCCGCACAAATATTGTGACCGTGCCAATGTTGACTCATATGCCGGTCGGTGCTCACTGCACGGCATTCACAGTGTACGGTCCCATGCCGGGGATTGTGATGTGATCCGTAATGGCGGCCCGACGCAGGCCACAGACCCGCGCAAGTTGCTTCGGGAGTTTGCGCGGTGACCTGCACAATTTACCTTGATGCGGGTCGCTGCGGCGGAGCAGTGGTGGCGTTTTGAGGCATCCGAAGATTTAATTGACCAAAAACGGGTCTCGGCTTCGGCCTTTCAAGTTCTTCAATGATGAATTCAGGGCCTGAAATCACCGGAAGTCCCAAGTTTGCAAGATAAGGCGGGCGTTTGGGCTCAAGCACGGCAACGCTTCTCGGCGCTCTCGAGAACCCCAGGTCCAAAAGCTCCGCGATCCGCGCATTTCGCCAGGCACCGGAACTGCCTCCAAATACGGTAGCGATAATGCGTTTTTCTTCCCGTGCTGCAGATGCAACGAGATTAAATCCCGCAGCGCGTGTGTATCCGGTTTTGATGCCGTCCGCACCGGGATATGCGGTCAGAAGTCGCCGGTTTGTATTTGCGACTCTACGCACACCGGCATCGGTCGATCGGTGTGAAAACAAGCTGTAGTACTGCGGATAATGATAAATCAGGCCTCGTCCGAGGAGCGTCATGTCACGTGCAGTGGACATATGCCCTTCCTCAGTCAATCCATGAGCATTTTTGAATGTCGTCTTCGTCATGCCGATGGCCATGGCGGTCCTGTTCATACGTAACGCGAAAACATCCTCCGAGCCCGAAATCGCCTCGCCAATAGCCGTCGCGGCGTCGTTGGCTGACTTGACCGCCGTCGCCCTGATTAGGTGCCGAAAGGATACGCGCTGACCCGGCTTCAAACCTAGCTTGGAAGGAGGTTCCGATGCTGCCTTCCTGGAAATTCGAACCTCTGTATCAAGAGAAATCTCACCATTCTCAATCGCCTCGAATGCGATGTATAGCGTCATCAATTTTGTAAGGGCCGCAGGGTGCAATCGGGTGTCCGCATTCCTTGAATGCAACACGTCCCCGTTTCGCGCATCCAAAACTAGGGCGGCATATTGCGAGGCCGCGAGAACACTCGTAGGTGCGACGGTCAGCACAAGGAATGTGATCATCAGTGCAAACCTTATTTCTTGACGCCTAAAAGTCATCATATGGGTGCCTTTCGCTTCCGAAGGTAAGCCCCTTATTGCTTCAGAAGAGTCTATCAAATTAGTTGCTGTCCTGGTAAAAACGACAACCTGCGCAGAATCTGCGTTACATTTGGTAGGTAGCGAGTCAAAGTAGAACAAAGCGGCAGCTCTTACACATAGCAGCAATTTTGGCGATGAGCTATTTTGAAACCTTGCTGCAGACGGATCGATGAACAGAGGGTGATTGCTGTTTTGCAACCCAGGTACATGGTCGATAGTCAATGCGCCAAGGTTCAGTCCAGCGCAAAGAAGGAGTGACTAATTCAAAGGACGAAGCTTACGTCTCCGGAGAACCGCTTCTCATAAAGAATATTAGCGCATAGTGGTCTCAAATTTTTAAAGCCAATCCAAAAGACTCAGACCTTCGCCGCGAACAAACAAGTGAGTAGGTTGGGCTCTTCGCTGACAATCGCCGCGTTTGCGAGAACGTCCCGGTCAGCCCGGTGTTCAAAAGTCGAACCTGTTAATCGCGGCGTGTAACTGCTCGGGTAGGTACCCTTCCTTGAAGTAAGTGCTGAACGTCACGCCAGTCTGGCTGTGTCCGACGAGCGCCTTGACCATAGGCTCCTCGACACCGGCTTGCGCCAGTCTGGTAATCATCGTGTGGCGGAGGCAATGGAACACAAGCCCCTGACTTCCCATCCCAAGTTCAGGTAGGAAGCGTTCATTGAACCAGCGGCCCGCGTTTCGCCCGTATCCATTCTGCGGCGAGTACGTGAGGTCGGGGAACAGCCGTGACTGTCCGCTGGCCTTCTGCGCTTCATAGAAATGCAAAAAGCCCGAGGCAATCAGGCGCTCATGCACCGGCACCCGGCGCTTGGAAGATGCATTCTTGAGGCGTTTGTGATCGTTCCCATCAGGCGTCACGTTGATGCACCACACTCCGTCACGCTGCTCGATGTCCTGAACTTCAAGCTGCGCGATCTCATTGAGCCGCATACCGGTGAATATCCCGAGAAGCGCGGGCCATTTGTGCACGTCCTTCTTGACCAACAGGCTGTTCGGGTCGGTGAGTTGCGTGAACATCAGCCGGAGTTGTTCCGCAGTAAATGCCGCGCGGCCTGAGTTGCCTCCGCTCCGCGCAGTACGCTTGAGCCGCAATCCGTGGAAGGGGTTGTCGGAGGCGTACCCGTTGTCCACGGCCCAGCCAAAGAAATGCTGCATGTGCCCCAGGTAGACGTTCATCGTTCGTGCCGCGATACGATCCACCCCGCTCATCTCTAGCATATCGCGCAACGGTAGATCGCGTGTCTTGGGGTTCTTGGTCCGGTTTTTCGGGAGCTTGAACAAAGCCGCCTTGACCTCCTGAGCATCAGTCTTGGTCATCTCAGCAGGCGCTTTGTTGTTGGTGAGTTCGGCCATGAGCGCCAGCGCATCCCTCTTGTCGCTCTAAGTCTTGGCCGCAAGGGCCTCCGAGCGGGTGAGTTCATCGAAGTATCGGCACACCACATCTGCCAAAGGCAAGGTATCCGGTTCGAGTGCACTACTTGTGGCCGCGTCAGACTGTGGTTTGACAGCGCTGCTGGCAGTCTGCGCCAGACCAACCGTGTCGAAGGCAGCCGTGTGATCCAGCGCCTCTGCGATGTATTCGCGATAGCCTTTCTGGAGTTCACTGAGCAGGAGTTCGCGCTCCCGGCCCTCCGGTTCGGGTACGATCCCACGCGCCTCGCAGAATGCGGCTAAGAGGCCGTCTGCGCCATTGGGATGGGATAGGGCCGCCCAGTCCTCTGGAGCGTCCTGAGACAGCGCCTGCGAGGCCCTGAGGGCATCCAAATCCAAGCCGCTGGCTGGGCCGTCCGCTGCGCTGCGTTCGTGGAAGTCCCGGAGCAATTGTCCGAAGTGCTCGCGCACATGATCGCGCATTTCATCGTATCTCATGTTGCGGACCTTTGGCTGGGAGAGGGCTGCTTGTCCAGCGAGAGCCAGCAGCCGAGATAGGGTTTCGGCCTCACGGGGTTCTCGGGTGCTTAGTGAAACCTTGATGTGCGAGCGGCTGCCCCCTGGCTGACTGTCCGCCGGGATCGGAAAACGAAAATAGTAGATGCCGTGCCGGGATGTGCAGAGATATGTTGCGAGGCGCATGATGTGTCCCACCTTTGTGGCCCACCTGCGGTTTTGGCACCCTAAGTCCCTGATATATCTTGAAATGGTGGGCGACCCTGGAATCGAACCAGGCGTGCGTCTCCGCGAGGGAGTTACAGTCCCCTGCCACACCTTGCGGCCTGTCGCCCACGTTGTGCCGGATCAACCGGCACGGGGGGTCAGATAACCGGGCCACAATGGCCGGTCAAGGAGGAAATGCGCCGGGGGCGGGGTGGCTTTGAAATCCATGCAAAACCTAGCCGTCGGTGGACGGGATGCTTGGCAAGGCGCGTCGCGGCAGGTAGGGCGTTTAGGCAAGCAGCCGGGGACAGATAGGCGATGAAGAAACCGAAGTGGGTCGTCAAGAAAGAGCAGGAGCGGCGCGAGGCCGCCTCGGCCACCGTGTGGCTGTTCGGATTGCACGCGGTGAGGGACGCTTTGTCGAACCCGGCCCGCGAAAAGCTGCGCCTTGTCCTGACCAAGAACGCCGCAGACCGTCTGGGCGGCGCGGTAGCAACGGGCGGGATCGAGCCCGAGATCGCCGACCCGAGGAAATTTCCCGCGCCGTTGGATCCGGGCTCGGTGCACCAGGGCGCGGCGCTTGAGGTCAGGCCGCTGGACTGGGGGCGTCTGCGCGACCTGGTTCGTGGAGACGGACGGCGCGTTGTTTTGTGCCTGGACCGGGTGACGGACCCGCACAATGTGGGCGCAATTCTACGCTCGGCCGAGGTGTTCGGCGCATCGGCGGTCATCGCGCCCGCGCGCCATTCCGCACCCGAAACCGGAGCGCTGGCCAAGACCGCCTCGGGTGCGCTTGAGCGCCAGCCCTATCTGAGGGTCAAGAACCTGGCCGCCGCAATGGAAGAGCTACGCAAGGAAGGGTTCTACCTGATCGGCCTGGACGGAGAAGCCGAGACATCGCTGGAAACCGCGCTGGAGGGGGCGGGCGACAGGATCGCTTTGGTCCTGGGGGCGGAAGGGCCTGGGTTGCGCGACAAGACCAAGGACACCTGCGACACCCTGGCGAAAATTGATTCTGCAGGCGAATTCGGGTCGCTGAACGTTTCAAACGCGGCCGCTGTCTCCCTCTATGCGACTGGACGGCATTCGGGGTAGGGCGATGCGGTATAACCAGAAGATTGCGACCTGCTGTTATTGCGGGACCCGAGCGGCGCTGGAATTGAGGGGCGGAGCACGCCACGAGTTGGCGTGTTCGAACTGCGGCGCGCCTCTGCACGAGCTGAAAAGGCTTAAGAGCCACGCCCTGGGAGCCCGCGAGGTGACCCGGCCGATGGCCGAGCGGCGTTCGACCAAGCGGGACAAGCCACGCAAGAAACGAAAGCGCAGCCTGTCGCAGCGGTTCATGAGCGAACTGTGGGACACGGCCGAGGACCTGTTCGACATTTTCGACTGAGAACACGGCCGGATCACAAGGCCGCGAGAGGGGCTTTCGCGGGGCGGCGAGTGGGCACATCCTGGGACAATACGCCAAAGGAGTCCGATTGTGCTTACCAGACGTGCCATTCTTTCCTCTGCCATCGCTGTTCCAGCTGCCACCCTTCTGGCCCAGCCCGCCCTTGCCGCAAAGCCCCCGGTCTTCGCCAGCGACGGGATCGCCATCAACGGGTTCGACCCTGTCGCCTATTTCACCGAAGGCCGCCCTGTTCCCGGCAATCCGGAATTCTCGTCAGAATGGGAGGGCGCGCGGCTGCTGTTTTCCAGCGCTGAGAACAAGTCGATGTTCGACGCCGATCGGGGCGCCTATGCCCCGAAATACGGCGGATATTGCGCCTATGCCGTTTCAAAAGGAGCCATAGCGCCGACCGATCCCGAGGCCTGGACCGTGCACCAGGGTCGGTTGTACCTGAACTTTTCGACGGATGTGCGCAGCATTTGGCGTGAAGATATCGATGGCAATATCGCCCTGGCCGATACGAACTGGCCCAGCGTGCTAAATGGCTGATGTTTAAGAGCCTGTTCACGTTTTTGAGAGAGAACTGGATGCGAGGCCTGTCCATCCCCATATGATAGGCATGGGCCGGGTTCGGAACACTCGGTTCCTTATCACTGTCCCTCGTTCCGAAACTAGCGCCCGTCCCCCAAAGACGGGCGTATTTTTATTTCCGACCGGGGGATTCAGGGAGAATTTTCCCCTATTTTCCTGCGTTTTGGGCGGTGATTTCTGCCCTGGCACGGTTCTTGGGCAAACGTTTTCCCGATGGCGCGCGGCCGCAAACGCGGTCGCACCGGTGTGCCCTTGGCACGGCTGCGCCGGAGCGCTAGGTCGCGTGATCCTGCAAGATCCCACAAGCGAGCGCGTGCCATGATTTTTGAGACATTCGATACAGATATCTCCCCCGTTCTTGCTTCGGTCATTCTGGGCGGCCTTTTGGGGTTGATCTTTGGTGCGGCCGCGCAGGCGTCACGGTTTTGCCTGAGGCGCGGGCTGGTGGCGTCCGAAGACCGGGGCCGGGCCCTCGGCACATGGCTGACCGGCCTTCTTGTGGCCATACTGGGCACGCAGGTCGTCGTCGGCCTTGGCCTTGTCGATTTCTCCGAGCATCGGTTGCACGCTGCGGCGCTCCCCGCGGTGGCCATCGTTGTCGGAGGTCTGCTGTTCGGCGCCGGAATGGTGCTGACCCGCGGCTGCGTTTCGCGCCTGACGGTGCTGAGTGCCTCTGGCAACCTGAGGGCGTTTTTCGTGCTGGTGGTCTTTGCCATCGTGGCGCATGCAACGCTGAAAGGCGTTCTGGCTCCTGTGCGCAGCTCGCTGGGGGCCTGGACTGTCGACGTGGGCGAAATCACTTCGCTGGCTGCATTGCCCGGCGGCGCGCCGATCTGGACAGCGGCCCTGTCGATCGGATTGATCGCCCTGATCTGGACGTCGCGCGCGCGGCTCCTGCACTTGGCGCTGGCCGCCGTCATTGGCGCCCTGGTGCCGATTGGCTGGGTCGGAACCGGGTTCCTTCTCCTAGACGAGTTCGACCCGATCCCTCTGGCCTCGCTTTCGTTTACAGCACCCTGGGCCGATACGTTGTTCTGGGGCGTCGCGGCCTCTGCGATCCCGGCCGGGTTCGGCACGGGGTTGGTCGGCGGCGTTCTGGTCGGAGCCTTCCTGTCGGCGACCGCGCGGCGTGAATTCTCGCTGGTGAGCTTTGAAAGCCCCGCCCAGACCCTGCGCTATCTTGCCGGCGCGGCGCTGATGGGGCTGGGCGGCGTCCTGGCGGGGGGATGCACCGTTGGCGCGGGACTGTCGGGCGTCGGTTCGCTCAGCATCGCCGCGATCCTGGCGTTGGCCGCGATTATTTCGGGCGCTGTGCTCGCGGACCGGATACTGACGCGCGCCCCGCGTGAAGGCGCCATTCCCGCCGAGTGATCAGCGCGTATCGCCGTCGGCGCGTTCCTTGATGCGACGGGCGTGGTATCGCTGAAAGTCTTCGTCGGACTGGTCGAGGAAGCGATCCTCCCAGACCCAGGTCAGCAAGTCCCAGGTGGTGCCTGCGGAAAAGGCGCCGGGCATGATCGCAGCGGCCTGCCGGGTAGCTGAGCCGCTGTCGTCCACTTCGGCCGGAAACAGGATCATGGTCGGCGTGAACAGAACACCCCATTTGCGAGTCGCCTGTTTCTCGGTCAGCGTCTCCCCGTCGAGATCGACGATCTCGGTATCCCCGTGGAGGTTGATCTGAACCGGGAAATAGTTCTCTTCCAGCATCTTTCTGACCCGCTCGTCCGGGAAGGTCTTTTCATGCATCTCTTTGCAATAGATGCAGCCGCGCTGTTCGACGATCACCAAAAGGCGCTTGCCCTCGGCCTGGGCCTCGGCAGCGTCTTCCTGCAGATCCTTGAAAGTGTCGCGGTACCAGTCGGGCTTGTGCAGACCGTCGTCGCCCATTTCGACCGCGAGGGCGGGCAGGGCAACAAACGCGAGTGCTGCGGCGGCGGTAAGAATACGGAGCATGAAAAACCTCCCAATCATGCATTCACATTCGTGAATACCACGACGGAAAGACCAACGCCAATCACATTCTTCTTGGCAAAAATATCCCGTGGGGGTCCGGGGGAGCAGCGCTCCCCCGGTAGGTCGACGTGCTGAAAGCCCGCTGAAATCTCAGACGCCGCCCCAGATTTCCTCGGCGCAGCGCACGACCAGTTCCAGTTTACGGCGCTGGTCGTCGGGTGTGATGGCGTTGCCTTCTTCGGTCGAGGCAAACCCGCATTGGGGCGCGATGCCAAGCTGGTCGATATCGGCGTATTTGGAGGCTTCGTCGAACTTGGATTTCAGCCAGTCCATATCCTCAAGCTCTCCCGTTTTCGTCGTGATGAACCCGGGCATAACGCGCTGCTTTCCCTTTGGCAGCAGCTTCAGCGGCTCAAGTCCTCCGGCGCGGTCGGTGTCATACTCCATGAAGAATATGTCCACCCCGGTCGAGAAGATCGCCTCGGCGGCCGCGTCATATGCGCCTTCGGCCGCATGGGTCGAGCGGAAGTTGCCGCGGCACATGTGCATGCCGATCACCATGTCATCGGGGCGGTCCTTGATCGCCTCGCGCATCATCCAGGAATACCGGTCGATCAGCCAGTCCGGGTCCTGGCCCATGGCCTGTTTGTCAGCCCGGTGCTTGGGGTCGCAGAGATAGGCGAAAAAGATGTCGTCCATCTGCAGGTACCGGCAACCGGCGTCATAGAAGGCCTGGACGGCTTTCTTGTAGGTCGCTGCCAGGTCGGAGAACAGCGCCTGCGGGTCTTCGCGGTATTCTGGTACAAGGATGTCGTCCAGTGCGGTGCGGAAGTGACAGCACGAGGGGCCGGGGATCGAGATCTTGGGGACGACCGAGGTGTGGTCTTTCACGAACCTGAAGTGGTCGAGCATCGGGTGGTCGGCCGGAAAGTCGAGCTTTTGGGTGATCGTCGGGAAGATGGGGCGCAGCTTGACGCCGGCGAACTGGACACCGCCCTCGGGGTCGCGTTCGTCGAGGTCGAGGCCCGTCAGCATCCCCATGAAGTCATAGTGCCAGAAGGACCGGCGCGCCTCGCCGTCGGTGACCGCCTTCAGGCCAACTTCCTCCTGCATCTTGATCAGGTCGGGGATGGCGGCGTCTTCGGCTGCTTTCAGTTCGGCGGCGCTGATCGACTGTTCGTCATAGAATTTCTTGCGGGCCTCGACGATGGACGCCGGGCGCAGAAGGCTGCCGACGTGGTCGGCGCGAAATGGCGGGGTAGGCATGAGAAAACTCCTCCTGGGTTTTCCTTTTGCCTAGGCAATTCGACGCGTCGCTTCAATACGGGTTTCGCGGGGAGCGGTCCGAAGAGAGCGATTGCTGACTGCGCTCGACCAGCATCTCGATGGCGTCGGCCAGGTGGACCTGATCGATGTGATGGTCGCCGCGTTCCACGCGCAGGCGGTGCGCCTCGATCATCACCTCGGCGTGGCGGTGCCCCTCGGGCGGTTCGAAGCGGTAGCAGGCCAGTTCGATCATCAGCCCGAGCGGATCGCGGAAATAGATCGAGTCCATGAAACCACGGTCCTTGGGACCATAGTATTTGATTCCCCGCGCGGCGAGCCGTTCCTCGGCCTGGGAGAAGGTCGCCTTGGAGACGTTCAGGGCAATGTGGTGGACGCTGCCCGGTTCGGTCGAAACGGGCTTGCCGTCCACCTTGCGCGATTCATTGGTGAAGATCGTGATCAGACGCCCGTCGCCCGGATCGAAATAGAGGTGGCTTTCACCCGGATTGTCCAGGTTGGGCTGCTCAAAAATGAAGGGCATGGCAAGAAGACCTTCCCAGAAGTCGATGGACGTTTGCCGATCGGCCCCGTTCAAGGTGATGTGGTGCACGCCCTGAGCCTGCAATTTTCTGATATCGGCCATGTTCCCCTCCGCTTTGTGTGCGCAGGTTAACACGGGTCGGTGGACCACGAAACCTGAACCATGGCACAGCAAGCGTGCGGCAACAGACAGATACAAATTGGTGTGATCAGCCTCGACAGGCCGAAAGAGGCGGGTTAGCACCGTTTAAAACCGAGGCAGATGGGCAAACTGAACCTGATGACGATCTACCGGATATTCCGCGGCGTTGCACTTTTGATGGTGGCGCTTTTTATTGCCGGCTGTGGCGTGTCGCCGGAAAAACGGGCTCCGGCGGGTGAGATCGAGATCGCCGAGTTGCGCCAGGCCATCCTCGCGCTTGGACCGGGTATCGATGCCGAAGAGGCCGACCGGGCGGCGCGGATTGCTTTTCACCATACGCGAGAGCTGGCAATTGCCTATCAGATCACGGACTCGCCCTTGGTGCACAACACCAAAGTCAACATGGGCCTGCGTCCGCGGGGCCTTTGCTGGCACTGGGCCGAGGACATGGAAAAGCGGTTGAACCAGGAAGGTTTCGAGACGCTTCAGATGCATCGCGCGATCGCCAGTGCCGACAATCCATTCCGCATCGACCACTCGACGGCGATTATCAGCCGCAAGGGTGACGGCTATCGCGACGGGATCGTTCTGGATCCCTGGCGGCTTGGCGGGGTTCTGACCTTTGCGCTGGTCGATGAAGATACGGATTACGACTGGGTTGCACGCGATGTCGTTCTTGAACGCAAATCGCGGCAGCAGGCCGATCGCAACCGGTTTTCCTGGGCGGGCTGAGCGCCTGTCCTATTTCCCCCATTTCAGGGCAATGAGGTCCAGGTCGCCGGCCAATTGCAGCAGCCGGGTCTTGGTACGCTCGGACAAGGGCTTTTGCGGGTGGCGGACAAAGTCGCTGCCGATGACACCGCCTTCGGCATAAACGGTCTTGCAGGCGCGCAGACCGCACTGGCGGTTCTCGTGGTTGATCAGGGGCAGGCATTTCATCCACTGGGCCAGCGCCGCGTCCTTGTCGCCGGAAAGGTAGTGGGTGACGATCGGGCGGATGTGCTCGGGGAAGAGGCCCGAGGTCATGGTGGCCGTGCAGCCTGCGTCGAGGTCGGCCAGGAGCGTCACCGCCTCTTCGCCGTCCCAGGGGCCGAGGATGTGCTTGCCGCCCGCCTCGATCAGCGCGGCCAGCTTGTCGGCGGCGAAAGGGCATTCGATCTTGAAATAGCTGACGTGTTCGATTTCCTTGGCCATGCGGGCGAGGAGGGGCACCGAGAGGTTGACGCCCGAGAGGGGCGCGTCCTGCACCATGATCGGGATCGAGACGGCGTCCGAGACCGCCTGGAAGTGTTCGTAGATGCCCTGGTCGTCGGCACGAAGGCCAGCCCCGTGGTAGGGGGGCATCATCATCAGCATGGCAGCGCCCAGGGACTGGGCGTCCTTCGCGCGCTGAACGACGATGTCGGTGGAATAGTGGCTAACCGTGACGATCACGGGGACGCGGCCCGCGACGTGTTCGAGGCTGACGCGCATCAGCGTTGCACGTTCTGCGTCCGACAGGACGAATTGCTCGGAATAGTTGGCGAGAATACAGATCGCGTCGACCCCCTGGTCGATCAGGCAGTCGAGGACGCGGCGCATACCTCCTTCGTCGATGCGGCCGTCTGCGTGGAACGGGGTCGGGGCAACGGGGAGGATGCCGGTCAGGGGCGTGGTCATGGGGTCTGTCCTTTGTCTGTCGGTGGCGGTCTTACCACTCGAAGGGGCCGGCCTGGAGGCGCTTTCCAAGGGTAAAGGCGTCGGCGACGAGGCGCATCGGCGAAAGGTCGACATCGCTGGCGCCGGTTTCGATCAGCTCGGCGAAGCGGGCATAGAGGCCAGCATATTCGGCATTGGGGCCGCAATCGACGTTCTCACCGTCGATGGCAAGCTTTGCGCCTCCCTCCGACAGGGTGGCCGCGCCCTGGGCAGTCGTGATGTGGATGTCCCAGGCGGGCGGGCCGGTTTGCAGCCAGTCGAATTCGGCAGTGATCCGGGCGCCCTGGGGGTCGTGGAAAGTGAGGGCGGCGGCCACGGGGGTGTCCCGGTTCGCGGGGAAAGACAGGTTGGCGGCGGACAGGTGGATGGCGCGGGGCATGATGGCGGTCAGGACTGACAGCGCGTTGATGCCGGGGTCAAAGACGCCAAGGCCGCCGGGGGTCCAGACCCAGTCCTGACCCGGATGCCAGCGGCGGACGTCCTCTTTCCACTGGACATCGATCTTTTCGATGGTCTTGTCGGCCAGCCAGTCCTTCGCTGCCCGAACGGCAGCAGCCTCGCGCGAATGCCAGGTAGCAAAAAGCGTGACACCCTGGGCCCGGGCAAGGTCGATCAGGTCATGCACCTCGGAGAGCGTCGCGCCGGGCGGTTTTTCCAGCATGACGTGGCGACCGGCCTCGAGCGCGAGACGGGCGTCCGCATAGCGGACATGGGGCGGTGTCGCCAGAGAAATGGCGGGGATGTCAGGACGGGCTTCGAGAAGCGTGGCAAGGTCGGCAAAAGCGTCGGTATCAGCGACCGACGCATGGCGGCTGGCTGTCGCCGACAGGCTGAAAAGGGTATCGGCGGAAAGTGTCGGAATATGCTGGTCACGGGCGATCTTGCCCACGCCGACAATGGCTATCTTCATGGTCATCAATGCGAATCCTTAGGAACGTCGGCGCCGCGGCAACCTTTCAGAAAATCGAAGTCCGCGCCGGTGTCGGCCCCCTCGACGTGATCGTGGAACATGCGCGCATAGCCATTGGTGGGCGGCTCTTCCGGGCAGGTCCAGGCGGCGAGGCGTGAGGCGATCTCCTCGTCCGGCAGGTCAAGGTGGATGCGGCGGGCGGCGACGTCGACTTCGATCATGTCGCCGTCTTGGACGATGGCCAGGGGACCTCCGGCAGCGGCCTCGGGGGCGGTGTGAAGGATGACGGTGCCGTAGGCGGTGCCCGACATACGGGCGTCCGAGATGCGGACCATGTCGGCGATGCCCTTTTTCAGGACCTTAGGGGGAAGGCCCATGTTGCCCACCTCGGACATGCCGGGATAGCCTTTGGGGCCGCACATCTTGAGCACCATGATGCAGGTTTCGTCGATGTCGAGCGCGTCGTCGTTGATCTTGGCCTTGTAGTCGTCGATGTCTTCGAAAACGACGGCGCGGCCCCGGTGTTTCATCAGGTGGGGCGAGGCGGCGGAGGGTTTCAGGACGGCCCCATTCGGCGCCAGGTTGCCTTTGAGGACCGCAATGCCGCCCTGGGGGGTCAGGGCCTTGTCGACGGGCAGGATGACGTCTTCATTCCAGTTGGTGACGTCTTTGACCTCGTCCCAGACCGAGGCACCGGAGACGGTCAGGGCGTCCTTGTGAAGCTGGTCCGCGTCGCCAAGACGTTTCAGAACGACGGGCAGACCGCCAGCGTAGAAGAACTCTTCCATCAGGTATTTGCCGGAAGGCTGCAGGTTCACGATCGTGGGGACGTCGCGCCCGAGCCGGTCCCAGTCGTCCAGTGTCAGGTCGATACCGACCCGGCCCGCGATAGCCATGAGGTGAATGACGGCGTTGGTCGACCCTCCGATGGCACCGTTGGTGCGGATGGCGTTCTCGAAGGCCTTGCGGGTCAGGATGTCGGATGGCTTGAGGTCGTCCTTGACCATCTGGACGATGCGCCGGCCCGTCATCTGGGCCATGACGCGGCGGCGGGCGTCGACGGCGGGGATGGCGGCATTGCCGGAAAACGCCATGCCTAGGGCCTCGGCCATGCTGGCCATCGTGCTGGCCGTGCCCATGGTGTTGCAAGTGCCGGTCGAACGGGTGACGGCGACCTCGGCGTCGACGAACTCCTGCTGGGTCATTTCTCCGGCTTTCACGGCTTCGGAAAAGCGCCAGAGGTGAGTGCCTGCGCCGACACGTTCGCCCCGGAACCAGCCGTTCAACATCGGACCGCCAGTTACCACGATCGAGGGCAGGTCGGTCGACGCCGCGCCCATGATCAGGCTGGGGGTGGTCTTGTCACAGCCGACGAGCAGAACGGCGCCGTCGATGGGTTGGGCGCGCATGGTCTCCTCGACCGTCAGCGCGGCGAGGTTGCGGTACATCATCGCCGTCGGGCGGTAGGTGTTCTCGGAAGCCGAGAAAACGGGGACCTCGAGCGGGAAGCCACCGGCCTCCCACACCCCTGCCTTCACCTTTTCAGCCAGCTCGCGCAGGTGGCCGTTGCAGGGCGTCAGTTCGGACCAGGTGTTCAGGATGCCTATGACCGGGCGTCCGTCGAACAGGTCGTGCGGATAGCCCTGATTCTTCAACCAGCCGCGATGATAGATCGTATCGCGCGAGGTGCCGCCGTACCAATGCTGCGAACGCAATTTCCGGGGCCATTGTGCTGGCTTGAAGGTCATCCTGCCCTCCCTTGGGCGCGATGGCAGGGCAGGGTCAGCCCTGTTTCTGTTTGTTGTAGACGTCGAAGATCACGGCAGCGAGGAGCACCAGGCCCTTGATGATCTGCTGGTAGTCGATGCCGACGCCCATGATGGACATGCCGTTGTTCATGACGCCCATGATGAAGGCTCCGACGACCGCGCCGAGGATCTTGCCAACGCCGCCGGACATGGAGGCTCCGCCGATGAAGACGGCCGCGATCACGTCGAGTTCCAGGGCGAACCCGGCTTTGGGTGTGGCCGTGTTGAGGCGGGCGGCGAAGATCAGGCCCGCGAGCGCGGCAAGAAAGCCCATGTTGACGAAGGTCAGGAAGGTCAACCGTTCGGTCGGGATGCCCGAGAGTTTCGCGGCTTTTTCGTTGCCACCGAGGGCGTAGATGCGGCGACCCAGTGTCGTCTGTTCGGTGATGAACGCGTAGATGATCGTCAAAACGCCCATTGTGATCAGCACGTTTGGCAGGCCCCGGAAGGTCGAGAGCGAGTAGACCAGGAACATGATGGCGCCTGCAACGATCAGGTTTCGCACGGCGAAGAAGGCCATGGGTTCGTCTTCGATCCCGTAGGCGGCGTTGCGCTTGCGCTTGGTCAGGCCGAGATAGACGATGACGGCGACGATGATCAGACCCGCGACGAGGGCGGTCATATTGGGGCGGTCCACGCCGAAGATGTCGGGGATAAAACCGGTCGAGAGTTTCTGGAACGAGCGGGGGAAGGGGCCGATGGACTGGCCTTCGAGAAGCCAGAGCGAGGCGCCACGAAAGACGAGCATGCCCGCCAGCGTCACGATGAAAGATGGGATCTTCCAATAGGCGACCCAATAGCCCTGGGCCGCGCCGATCAGCGTGCCAAAAAGCAGGCAGGCGATGACTGTGGGCACGACGCCCCAATCCCAGTTGACGATCATCACGGCAGCAAGTGCGCCGACGAAGCCCATGACCGAGCCGACCGAGAGGTCGATGTTGCCGCCGACGATGACGATCAACATGCCGAGCGCCATGATGATGATATAGCTGTTCTGCAAGAAAAGGTTGGTAATGTTTACCGGCTTCATCAGCGTGCCACCGGTGACGATCTGGAAGAATACCATGATCGCGATCAGGGCAAACAAGAGCCCGTACTCGCGCAGGTGGGTCAGCAGATAGCTGGCCAGACTGTGTTCGGAGGCGTGGTCTTGGTTGGCGATGTCGGACATTGTTGCCCCCTTATTCCGTAACGATGAGCGACATGATGCGCTCCTGGCTGGCGTCGCCGGCGGCCATTTCGCCGACGAATGCGCCTTCGTTCATGACATAGATGCGATCGCACATGCCCAAGAGTTCGGGCATTTCGGACGAGATCATCACGACGCCCCGGCCTTCGGCGGCGAGGTCGTTGATCAGGTTGTAGATTTCGAACTTGGCACCGACGTCGATGCCGCGGGTAGGTTCATCGAGGATCAGGACCTGCGGGTCGGTGAAGAGCCATTTGGACAGGACGACTTTTTGCTGGTTGCCGCCCGAGAGGTTCATCACCCGTTGGAAAACGCTAGGGGTGCGGATGTTCATCGCCCTGCGGTATTTCTCGGCGACCTGGGTTTCCTCGGACTGGTTCAGGACGCCCGATTTTGCGACGGCAGGCAGGTTGGCCAGCGTAATGTTTCGGCTGATCGGTTCTTCCAGGATCAGACCAAGCGCCTTGCGGTCCTCGGTGACGTAGGCGAGGCCGTTCTTGATCGCCGCCGAGACGGTCGAGACGTCGATAGGCTGACCTTTCAGTTTAACCTCGCCAGAGATGTTGCGGCCATAGCTTTGGCCGAACAGGCTCATGGCCAGTTCAGTGCGGCCCGCGCCCATGAGGCCAGCGATGCCGACAACTTCGCCCGCGCGAACGTTAAAGCTGACGTCGTTCACGACCTGGCGGTCAGTATGCTCGGGGTGGCCGGCGTTCCAGTTCGAGACCTCAAACAGCACATCGCCGACGGAGCGCTCGCGCTCGGGGTAGCGGTGCGCCATGTCGCGGCCGACCATGTCGCGCACAATCTGGTCTTCGGTGATGTCTTGGCCGCGGGCGTCGATGGTCGATACGGTCGCCCCGTCGCGCAGAACGGTGATCGTGTCGGCGACGCGGCGGACCTCGTTGAGTTTGTGGCTGATGATGATCGAGGTGACGCCCTGTGTTTTCAACTCGAGGATCAGGTCAAGGAGCGCCTGGCTATCGGCCTCGGAGAGCGCGGCAGTGGGTTCGTCAAGGATCAGCAGGCGGACCTCTTTCGAGAGCGCCTTGGCGATTTCCACAAGCTGCTGTTTGCCGACGCCAAGTTTACCGAGCGTGGTGGCAGGCGCTTCGGACAGGCCGACCTTTTTTAACAGCTCTTCGGTACGTTGAAAACTTTCGTGCCAGTTGATGACGCCACCCTTGGCGCGTTCATTGCCAAGGAAAATGTTCTCGGCAATCGACAGAAGCGGCACGAGCGCCAGTTCCTGGTGAATGATGATGATGCCACGATTCTCGCTGTCGCGGATGCCGTGGAAGGCGGCGACGTCACCATCATAGCGGATTTCGCCATCGTAGTCGCCGTGCGGATAGATGCCGGAAAGCACCTTCATTAGGGTGGACTTGCCAGCGCCGTTTTCACCGACAAGGGCGTGGATTTCACCCTCTTCGACGCTGAAACTGACGTTGTCGAGCGCCTTAACCCCCGGAAAGGTCTTGGTGATTTCGCGCATTTCCAGAAGAGCGGCCATGGTTCCCCCCGTGGTTTCCTGCCCGCGACCGTGGCGGGCAGGAAAGGTCTTTCAGATCACTTCAGGTCGTCAGCTGAATGATAGCCGGAGCCGATCACGATCTCTTCGTAGTTGGTCACATCCACGGATACAGGCTCAAGCAGGTAGGAGGGAACAACTTTCACGCCGTTGTCGTAGGTCGAGGTGTCGTTGATCTCAGGCTCGCCACCCTGGATCAGGGCGTCGGCCATGCCGACGGCGACCTTGGCCAGTTCGCGGGTGTCCTTGAAGACAGTCGAGTACTGCTCGCCCGCGATGATCGACTTGACCGAAGGAAGCTCTGCGTCCTGGCCGGTGACGATCGGCATTTTCAGATCGCCCGAGCCATATCCGACGCCTTTGAGCGAGGACAGGATGCCGATGGACAGGCCATCGTATGGGGCGAGCACGCCGTGGACCTGCTTGTCGGTGTAGTGGGCCGAAAGGAGGTTATCCATGCGGGCCTGTGCCACCGCGCCGTCCCAGCGAAGCGTGCCGACCGTGTCCATGCCCATCTGGCCGGAGACGATGTTGATGGTGCCCGCGTCGATCAGCGGCTGAAGCACGCTCATTGCGCCGTCATAGAAGAAATAGGCGTTGTTGTCGTCGGGCGAGCCGCCGAAAAGCTCGACGTTGTAGGGGCCATCGCCGAAACGCTCTTTCAGGCCGCCGACCAGCGAAGAAGCCTGCTGAACACCAACCTTGAAGTTGTCGAAGGTGGCGTAATAGTCGACGTATTCGCTGTCGCGGATCAGGCGGTCATAGGCGATGGTCTTGATGCCCGCGAAATGCGCGTTTTCCAGCACGTTCGACAGCGTGGTGCCGTCGATTGCGGCGATCACCAGAACATCGACACCTTTGGTGACCATGTTCTCGATCTGGGCAAGCTGGTTGGGAATGTCGTCTTCAGCGTACTGAAGATCGGCCGTGTAGCCGGCCTTTTCGAACTCGGCGACCATGGATTCGCCGTCCGAGATCCAGCGCGCCGAGGATTTGGTGGGCATGGCGATCCCGATGGTGCCCTTGTCCTGGGCCATTGCAGGCGCGGCCAGCATGGCAACGCCAAGTGCCAGGGCGGAAAGCCCCGTGGTCAGTTTTTTCATAGTGTCCTCCCAGATCGAGCCGAATGTGGTTTGGCGGCCCGTCAAAGTTTTCAAGACTCAGGCCGCATGTTGGACCCTCCGGAGACGGTGTCATATAGAGACATACCATTCAAATGAGATGTTTTGACAAAAGCATAGCAAAATAGGTATGTCGATGCATGGTTCAGATTTCAGGAAAACTGAAACTCAGGCATTACCGGCTGATCCGGGCGATCGGAGAAACCGGGCAGTTGTCTCTGGCTGCGGACCGGCTGGCTCTGACTCAGCCGGCGGCGTCGCGAACGTTGAAAGAGATCGAGGCCGTGCTGGGGCAGCCCGCATTTCATCGTCATCCCAAGGGAATGTCGCCCACGCCGGTCGGTGAGGTGCTGGCGCGCCATGCCGAGACGATAATGAACGATCTGTTGCATGCTGACAGCGAGCTTATGGCCTTTGAGGCGGGACGCTCGGGCGAGGTGCGTGTCGGCGCAGTCACCGGGGCGGCAGTGGCCTATGTGGTGCCCGCGATCCAGGAACTGGCCGACGAGGCCGCCGAGTTCTCGGTCGAGGTTGCGCCGAGCGAGGTTTTGATGGCGCAACTGTTGCGGGGGGATTTGGATTTCATCCTGTCGCGCGTGCCTCAGGGCACCGACATTCAACGGCTTGAAATTCTTGGCGGACGGGTCGAAGTTTTGAAATTTCTGGTCCGCCAAGGGCACGAATTGCTCGCACGGCGGCAGTTGGAGATCGGCGAATTGCAGCATCTGACATGGGTAACCCAAGCTGCGGGAATGCCGATCCGGTCGACTATCGATCAGGCCTTCCTGGCGGAAAACATGGCGCCGCCGAAATCCATCATCAACTCGCCCTCGATCTTGTTCATGTCAGCCTATCTGCGAAGCTCGGATGCGGTGACTGCTGTTGCGAGCGAGGTCGCCGACCTCTTGCAGGCCACCCAGGGCGGGCAGCTACGGGCACTGGACATGGCGAAGGCCAACATCATGACGCCCTATCACTTGATCCGGGACAGGTCGCGCCAGTTGAATCCTTTGTGCCTGCGCCTGTTGGCTTTGGTAGCCACGAACATGGGGACGCACTGAGACCGGGCTGGTTCGGGTTGCTTAACCGCCAACCTCTTGCGCGTCGTTGATCGAGTCATCGAGCAACGCCGTCATCATCTGCTGCGCCTGTTCGGGGTTCTTGTCGCGGATGGCGTCGGCGACACGTTCATGCTGCATCAGCCGGTAATCCTTGATGACTTCGGCACCGCGCCAGGACAATTCGAAGACCGAGAGCATGGCAGCGCGGATCAGCGAAGAAAACGCGTTGATGAACGGGTTCTTGGTCGCGGTCAGGATGGCAACGTGAAATCTGAAGTCGGCTTCGACCAGCGCCGTTTCGACTTTGGAATTGTCCTTCATATCGTTCAGGGCGGCGTAGATGTCTGCGAGGTCTTCCTCGGTTCGGCTATCGGCCGCCAGAGCCGCGGCCGAGGGTTCGATCATGCGGCGCAACCTGTAAAGATCGGTTGCGATCTCGTCGACGGGGACTGTTTGCAGGTGCCAGCCGAGCACATCATGGTCGAGCATATTCCAGTCGGCGCGCTGACGCACCGAGGTGCCGACCTTTGGACGAGCCTGGACGAGGCCCTTGGCAGTCAGCTTGGAATAGGCTTCGCGCAAGGCGGTACGAGAGACGCCAAATTGCTCACGCATGGCGGCTTCGTTCGGCAGGACGGCACCTGCCTGGAAAGTGCCCGAGACGATGGCGCGACCAAGCTCGTCCACGAGGTTCGACGAACCCCTGCGGGCCTCGAAAAGCCGCGTTGCCGATTCTGATGCCTGTTGCCTGACATTCATCACAGGTCTCCTTGTTGTCGGCCCACCTTACATCATTGGGTGCGCAGACCAAAGTAGCCCACGAGGAAGCGGTGCAATACGATGAAGGCAAATAGCAGGACGCCGCTGGAGATCAGAATCCAGGCCGAGTTCAGCGAGCCGTTGAAGATGATCAGAGTGGAGATCAGCCCCAGGATCATTCCGCCGAAAAGAGTGCCGGCGACCATGCCCACGCCTCCGGTCAACAGGGTGCCGCCAAGAACGACTGAGGCGATGGCCGACAACTCGAGCGTCGATCCCGCCAGCGGATAACCGGATTTGGTATAGAGCGCGTAGACCACGCCCGCCAGCGCCGAGTAGACGCCCGCGGTGGCATAGATCAACACCGTGGTACGGCGCACGTTCACCCCCATCAGGCGCGCCGATTCCCGGTCGCCGCCGATGGCGTAGACGTTGGCGCCAAAGCGAGTGAAATGGGCTATGAAGATGCCCACGGCGAGGCTGATCAGCATGACCATGGCCGAGGAGCGCAAGAGCCCTTTCCCAGGCAAGCGGATCTTGATGTCGGTGTAAAGGTCGGCCCATTCGTGGGTGATCGGCACCGAATTGATCGTCACCATGAAGCAAAGGCCGCGTAGCAGGAACAGCCCGGCCAGGGTGATGATGAAGGGTTGAATGTCGAGCGCGTCGATGACCCAGCCCTGGAAGGCTCCGAAGGCAAAGCCGAAGGCCAGCATCAGGAGGGCCGTGGTCAGCGGATCGACCCCCATTCTATCAAGCACCGCCATGCACACGCCGACAAAGCCGATCATCGAGCCGATGGACAGGTCGATGCCGCCTGACAGGATCACGAATGTGGCGCCGACGGCGGCTATGATGATAAACGAGTTGTCAGCCAGGATATTTCCCAGCACCCGCATCGACAGGAAGTTCTTGTAGGTTGCGCCGCCGATCAGGAAGATCGCGACGAAGACGAAGACCGTGGCATAGAACGGCAGATATTTCTTGTTCAGAAGGGCGCTCATCGCGGGCTCCGGGCAAATTTGGACGCGACGCCACGGCGCGCGTTGTCCGATTGCAGGACAAGGACCAGCAACACCACCAGCGCCTTGATGATCAGGTTGTATTCCGGCGGCAGTCCCGAGATCAGGATCGAGGTGGTCAACGCCTGGATTACCAGGGCTCCGATCACTGTCATGCCGAGGTAGATGCGTCCGCCTGCCAGAGAACCTCCGCCGATGACCACCGCGAGGATGGCGTCGAGTTCGATGTAGAGCGCGACCGAGACCGGGTCCGAGGTATGGGTGTCGGCGGTCAGGATGACCCCGGCCCACCCGGCCATCAGCCCGCAGATCAGGTAGGCGACAAAGGTGATCATCCGGGCGTTCACCCCCGCGAGGTTCGAGGCCGCGGCATTGCCGCCGGTGGCTTCGACAAAGAGGCCGAGCGCCGTGCGCCGGATCACCAGCCAGAGCGCCAGGAAGACCGCGGCAAAGACGAAGAGGCGGGTCGGAATATACAACAGCGAGCCCGTCGAGAGCCCCTGGAGAAGGTCGCTTTGAAAGCTGGGATCGGTGCCGCCGTAGATCAGGTTGATCAGCATCCCGATGCCCCGTCCGGACACCATGAGGATCAGCGTGGCGATGATTGGCTGGATGCCGAGGACCGCGACCAGCACCCCGTTCCAGGCGCCGCAGATCAGGCTGACGCCAAGGGCATAGATCAGCACGAGCCCGTGTGGGTCTCCGGCCTGGATGCGCCAAGCGATCATTGCCCCGGCGATGGCCGCGATCGATCCCACCGACAGGTCGATGCCCTTGGTGCCGATCACCACCGCCATACCCAGTGCGACCATCGCGGTCGGGACAGCGCGGTAGAGGATGTCGATCACATTGCCGAACAGGCGGCCTTCGACGATGCGGATGTCGTAAAAACCGGGCGAGATAATCCCGTCGACGATCAGGATGATGGCCAGCGCCAGCAGGGGCCAGATGGCCCGGCCCTGCAGGATTTGGCGCAGCGCGGATGGCGTGGAGGAGGGGGGCCGGCTCATGCGCTGTCTCCTGCGATCATCGAGACGATCTTGTCGCGGGTGATGTCGTCGCCCGAGAGTTCTCCGATTTTCTGGCGGTCGCGCAGAACCGCCACGCGGTCGGAGGAGGCGACGACCTCGTCCAGTTCGGATGAGGCGACCAAGAGCGCGAGGCCCTCACTGCAGAGCTTGCGGATCAGGGTCAGGATCTCGGCGTGGGCTCCCACGTCGATGCCGCGGGTCGGCTCGTCCAGAAGCATGATGCGCGGCCGGGATGCCAGCGCACGCGCCAGCACGACTTTTTGCTGGTTGCCGCCGGACAGTTGGCGCACAGGTTTCTCTGCATCCGGCGTTGCGATCGCCAGGGCTGATATCATCTCGTCGGCAATCGCCTCCTGCTCGGCACGGGCCACCTTGCGTAACCAGCCCTGCTTGGCCTGCATCGACAGGATGATGTTTTCGCGGATCGAGAGTTCGCCGACCAGACCCTCGGATTTGCGGTCTTCCGGGCACAACACGATGCCCGCGTCGAGCGAGGCGCGGGGGGTGCTGCCCGCCGTGCCGCCACCCGCAAGGGTCAGCGTGCCGCTGTCGGGGCGGATCGCGCCAAAAATCAGCTTGACCAGTTCCGTCCGGCCCGAGCCGAGAAGGCCCGAAAGCCCGAGGGCTTCGCCTGCGCGCAGCGTGATGTCGAAGGGTGCCATGAGCCGTTTGCGCCCAACCGATTTGGCGTCCAGTACGACGTCGCCCTGTGCCGCGCGTTTCTGGCCGGCAAAGGCTTTTTCGACGTCGTCCAGTTCGCGGCCGATCATCATTGCGATCAGATCCTGTCGCGAGAGACTGGCTGTTTTCCGTGTGCCGATCTTGCGGCCATTCCTGAGGACGGTGATCCGGTCCGAGATTTCGTAAACCTGGTCGAGGAAATGGGTGATGAAGACGATGGCGATGCCCTTGGTTTTGAGGCTTTTCATCACTGCGAAAAGCGCCGCCGTTTCCTCGGCGTCGAGTGACGCTGTCGGCTCGTCCAGCACCAGCACGTTGGTGTCGTCGTCGAGCGCGCGGGCGATGGCGATCATTTGTTGGACGGCCACCGAGTAGCTGCTGACCGCGCGGTCAAGGTCGACGTCCAACCCCAGTCGGTCGAGTTTGGCCCGTGCTTGGGCTTTGGCCTTGCGCCAGGAGACGAAGCCAAAACGGCCATGTGCCTTTTCCAGCATCAGGTTTTGCGTCACCGACATGGCCGGGATCAGGTTCACTTCCTGGTAGACTGTTGAAATCCCCGCGGCCTGGGCATCGCCCGTGGTGGCAAAGCTGGCCGGAGCGCCGTCCAGAAGGATGTCGCCCCTGTCGCGGATGAGTGCGCCGGTCAACACCTTGATAAGGGTAGACTTTCCGGCTCCGTTCTCGCCAAGCAGGGCGTGTATTTCACCGGGCAGCAGATCGAAGTCCACGGCGTCAAGCGCCAAGACGCCTGGGTATGCCTTGGTAATGGCGCGCATGGAGACGCGGGGGTGGAAAGTCTGATCGCTTGTCATGGCCTGTGGCGCGTCGGTCGTTGACCGCGGCCTTCCGGTTGAAGCAGGGAGCAGGTGGCCCGCCCGGCAAGGGGCGGGCCACGGTTGGGCGGAGACCCGCCCGCCGGTTTACTTGGCGGTGTGCAGATCGGAGGGGATCACGATCCACTTGTCCAGGTCGGTCGGGTTTTCAAGGTAGGCGGTGATCACCGGATAGATGAACTCGGCAACAGCCGAGCGCAGTTCGACCGAGGCGTTGGCATCGCCGGCGTTCATCGCGTCGACGATGGCCGGCACATAGTCAACCGAGACCATCAGCACATCTTCACCAGGCTTGAGGCCGGCTTCCTTCATCGCCTGGATGGCGCCGAGCTGCATGTTGTCATTATGGGCAAAGGCCGCGCAGATGCCATCGAGGTTATTGGTCGACTTGATAAAGGCTTCCATGACCTTTTTGCCGCCCTCGGTGGTGAAATCGCCCGATTGGGTGGCGACGATTTCCATGGCAGGGAACTGGTCGATCACCGCTTCGAAGCCACCCTTGCGTTCAATGGCCGGGGCCGAGCCCGTGGTGCCCTGCATCTCGACGATCTTGCAGTCGCCGAGGGATTCCGTGGCAAGCCAGGAGCCTGCGATCTTGCCTTCGAGGTTGAAGTCGGCGGAGATGCGGGTGACGTAAAGCGACTTGTCATCGACGTCGACGTCGCGGTCCACCAGGAAGACCGGGATCTCGGCGTCCTTGGCTTCCTCGAGAACGTCTTCCCAGCCTGTGACGACGACCGGCGCGATGATGATGGCGTCCACGCCCTGGGCGATAAAGGCACGCACGGCGCGCAACTGTTCTTCCTGTTTGCCCTGGGCGTTGGCGAATTTGAGATCGACGCCATAGGTCGCGGCCTCGTCTTGCATGTTCTTGGAGAACGCAGGACGCCAGTCGCCTTCCGAACCCACCTGGCTGAAGCCGATGGTGACGTCGGCGAAGGCGACGGTGCCCATGAGGCATGCGACAGCAGCCCCTGCTACGGGTTTAAAGAATGTCATTGGTTTCCTCCCAAAAAGCAAAGCGCCGCATCGCTGAACTGCCACGGCTACTTATAGTCGTATAGTACTACTATTTAACTTTAGCCGGTCAACGAAAAATGTCCTTTGGCGGAGTTCTGGATTTTTTGAATGACTAAAACTGTTATATTACAAAGAAATATGCTTCTATCTTCACCTTGTATTCTTTGCGGATACCAATCTTGCGGGTGATCCGATACCCACAGTCGGACAGCGCCGAGGCTATGGGTCGGCGGATCGGCGAGACAGAGGGAGGCGCGCGATTCCCGGTCGGGGCTGTTGTACCGAAAGCATGCCAAGCGGTGCGGCGGTACATTGGATCGACATGCCAGGCCTGCTCCATTTAGAATTGGAGCAATCAAAAAAGTACACAGAGGGCAACACATGCCAATGCCATGGACCTATCGGCATTCGTCAAAGGAGTGGCGCGCTTTTCTGGATGACGTGAAAGAGCGTATGTGCCTGGAATCCGACAACATGGCCTACACAGCGGTCGATGCTGTTCTTCAGGTGTTCAGGCGCCGCCTGACCGCCCAGCAAGGATTGAATTTCGCGAGTGTTTTGCCAGCGGTGCTTCGGGCGATCTTCGTTAAGGATTGGGACGTTACGGTGCCACCCAAGCCGTTCGTCGACCGAAGCTCGCTGATTTCCGAGGTGAAACGGGTGCGAGTAAACCACAACTTGACGCCTGACAATGCGATTGAGGCAACCGCCTGGGCTATCCGTCGCTGCACCAACTCCAGGGACTTCGAGAGAGTGCTTGGGAAACTGCCGCCAGAAGCTCGGGACTTTTGGCATGTGGACGTCGATGATCCCGCCGAGTTGGAGCAACGCATTATCTAGCCGGTGCGCGGGATGCAGCATTGTGGAACCGGACCGGATCTTCGCCGCATCGGACGGCCGATCACCGGGCGGGACGCAGCGGTCGTCGATCGTGGCAGAACGTTATTTCACTCATGATCGAATATATACCCGATTCCGCGCACCGTGCGGATGATACTGGGTTTCTGGGGGTTGCGTTCGATTTTTCGTCTCAGCCGCGAGATCCGGATGTCGATTGACCGGTCGAAAGGATCCCATGATCGGTCGTGCGCCTGTTCGAGAATCTGGTCCCGGTTCAGGACCCGGCCCTTATTTTCGGCAAAAAGCTTGAGAAGCCGGAATTCCATGGCTGTCAAAGAAACATCCGCCCCCTCCGCGTCGGTCAATTTCGCAGATTCCAGATCCAGCGTGTAGTCGCCCATGGCAACACGTTGTGTCGGCGCACGATTCACCGCTTGCGACACCGGTGCGCTCCGCCGACGCAAGACGGCTTTGATCCGGGCTTCCAGTTCACGAAGATCGACCGGTTTGCCTAGATAGTCGTCGGCGCCCATTTCGAGGCCGACGATTTTGTCGATGGTCTCTCCGGCCGCTGTGAGCATCACCACGGGAACGTCGTTTTCCGTTCTGAGGTTTCGGAGGGCAGAAAGGCCGTCTTCGCCTGGCATGTTGATGTCGAGAAGAATGAGATCGGGTGCGCTGGCGTCGACCGCTTCGCGCATCGAGATGGCATCAAAGGCAAGGACCACGTCATAGCCTCGTTTCTGCAGGTATTCCTGCAACATCTCTCGGAGGTCGATTTCATCGTCACAGATCAGGATTGTAGAGGTGGTGTTCATTCCGAGCCTCCCATGACCAGCCGCGACACGAATTCCCTGAGTTCTTTCGGGGAAACCGGTTTTTCGATGTAGGGTCGGTTCACTTCGCCCAGGAATGCCTGGCTTTTCTGTCCCATGGTGTCCCCTGTCAGGAAGCCTGTGCGTGCTGCCAGTTCCGGTTTCCGTTCGACGATGGCCTCGTAGACGCCACGCCCGTCGATGCCGGGCATATTCAAATCCGAGAGAACGGCATCGAAATGGGACGTGTCGAGAGTCTTGAGAACATCGCGCGCGTTATAGACGATCTGGGCGTCGAATCCGGCCCGCGTCAGGATTTCGGCATTCAGTTCGGCGACGTCGCGTTCATCGTCGATGACGAGGACGCGAGCCGCTGACCGCCTTGCCGTATCGACTGGGTTCACGTCCCGTCCTTTCTCTCCTGCGGCATTCCGGGGGAATGTCACGGTAAATCTTGCGCCGCCGTCCTCGGCTTCTTCCACGGCTATGCTGCCCTTGTGCGCAGTGGCGATCCGATGGCACATCGCGAGTCCGATTCCAGTGCCCTGGCCAACGCCTTTGGTTGTAAAGAACGGCTCGAACACCCGCGAGCGTATGTCGCTTGGAATGCCGGGGCCATCGTCTTCGACGATGATGCTAACACCATCGGCGCTTGCTGAGGATGAAATCTTGATGCGGCCTTTGCGGTCACCGATCGCCTGGGCTGCGTTCAGCACGAGGTTGACCACGACTTGGGTGAGTTGATCGGGGTCCGAGCAGATCTGGGGGATGTCCGAGGCAAGCGTCATTTCCACCTCGGCCGAGCCCAGCGTGTCGCCATAGCAGGCCACCTCGACCGCGGTTTCGATTACTTCATTGATGTTGGTTTCTTCCATCTGCACAGGCTCATGCCGCGCCATTGTCAGGAAGGCCTTGACGATTTTGGCGCAGCGCTCTGCCGCGTCGGATATCTTCTTTGTCTTTCGCTTGATCTCGGGATCGCCGGCCTCGTCCTGCAACATCATGGCGTGGCCGACCACGACGGACAAAGGGTTGTTCAACTCGTGTGCTATGCCGGCCATCAGCCCGCCCAGGGCCATCATCTTGTCGTTCTGGAACATCTGCTCGCGCTGGCGCTCAAGTTCTTCCTCTATCTCGAGCTGGTGAGTCAGGTCGCGGCAGAAGGTAACCAGAACCTCTTCTCCGTTCCATTCGGTCAGGCGGCCCGAGACGGCGCCGACAAAGGGCTGGCCCTCGGCATTTTTGAATTCAGCGCGATAGTCGGTCACCGAGCCCGATGCCCGAAGAGCGTCGATGAAGCCCTTTCGCTGGTTCGGGTCGACATAAAACTGGCTGGCGTCGAGACCTTCACCAAAAAGCTTCACCAGTTCGGGGGAGCGGTAAATGATTTCACCCGTCTCGGCCCGGTTCATCAGGACGGGGGCCGGGAAGGCTTCGACGACACGGCGGATCAAAGCCTCGCGTTCAAGCACTTCGGTCAGGTCGGTCATCGAAGAGACGACACAGGTCTCGCCGCCGAACTCGGTCAGGACACCGGTCAGGGACATTGACAGGATGCGGCCATCAGGGGTTTTGAACCGGGTGCGAAAGTCTTCGACCTTGCCGTGCCTTCGCATCAGATCGACGTAGCGGGGCCGGGCATCGGGTTCGATAAAGACCGGCCGCGCGTCGTCGACCACGCCGATCATTTCGATCGCTGCCGGCGATTGATAGACAACCTTGCCATCATCAGCACGGGCCATGACCACCGGGATCGGATTGGCTTCGAGGATACGCGACAAGAGACGGTCACGCTCTTCTGCGTGCAGTTCCGCCATGTGCTTGTCGGTCACATCGGTACGGGTGACGACGAAACCGCCGCTTTTGGTCGGGTGATAGGAGAGTTCGAAAAACCTGTCGTCGAGCTGCCGGATCTCGGTCCGCTGCGCTCCGGCGTCGCGGTCGCTTTCCGACACGTCAACCCATTCGGCACCGCTGTCGTGTTTCTTGGTGACGACGCCCCTTTGGACGCATCCGTGGATCAGGTCGCGCCAGTGCATGCCCGGCTTGATCATGTCGGACATGGGGCCGAGAAGCTCCTTGTAACGTTGATTGAACATGACGAGACGTTCGTCTGCGTCATAGATCGCGATGCCTTCTTCCAGGGCTTCGAAAGCCTCGGACAAGAGCTCGGGCGAGATGGATGTGAAATCGTTGGCTTGACCAGTCATAAGCTTTTTCTACAGCGTCTGTGTTTCATGCGCATTTCAGCCGAGCCGGGTTTTGTTTCAATTGTATCAGTCGCGGGGCACTGAAGCCGGGGCCGGGCGCGAAGATTAACCTTGCGTAAAAGGCTTCCGCGCGCCTTTTCGGCTGTCGGTCGTTTTTGGCGACAATTGAAACACGCGAGCGCGATTTCAGACAACGACCTGCAACATGAACCGGTCAGAAGTGAGCCATCGAAAACGACGGCCACGCCGTCCCCAAGGAAAGGCAGAGAACATGAACGCTTTCGCTACTACTTCTATCGCTCCCGCCGCGACCTGGGCCGGCTTCGGTCGTCTCGTGCGCAGAATAACGATCTGGAACATGCGCAGGATCACTCGGAGAGAATTGTCCCGGCTGGATCCGCACCTGATGCGAGACATCGGTCTGACCCCACCTCCGGTCGAGCCCGGTGTCGACCTGATGCGCAAGGCGTCGTTCCAATGGTGATCAGGTTCAGACCCTTTCGCCGGACCCGCCGCGAAATAGACACCCGCTGGCGGGACAGCCTGCGCGGCACGAACTTTCAACGCTACATCAAGGGCGCCTGAGGGCGCCCCGTCACTCCACAGGATTAATCACATGACCATCAAGAATTCAGTCCTCGACATCATCGGCAACACCCCGATCCTGCGTGTCAACAACCTGGCGCCGGAGGGCGTCGAAATGTACGTCAAACTTGAAGCAGCCAATCCGGGCGGATCGGTCAAGGACCGACTGGCTCTGGCCATCATCGAAGACGCCGAGCGGAGCGGTGAACTGAAGCCCGGCCAGACTGTCGTCGAAGCCACCTCGGGGAATACAGGAATTGGCCTTGCCATCGTCTGTGCCCAAAAGGGCTATCCGCTGGTGGTCACCATGGCCGAAAGTTTCTCCGTCGAGCGCCGCAAGTTGCTTCGGTTCCTGGGCGCCAAGGTCGTTCTGACCCCGGCATCCGAAAAGGGAACCGGCATGGTCAGAAAGGCCAAGGAGCTGGCTGAAACCCACGGCTGGTTCCTGGCGCGGCAGTTCGAAAACCCGGCGAATGCGGACGTGCACGCCAGAACAACAGCGCGGGAAATCCTCGCCGACTTCCCGACGGGTCTGGACTATTTCGTGTCCGGCTTCGGCACCGGCGGCACGATTTCCGGCGTATCACGCACCCTGAAGGCTGAAAGCCCCGAGACGCGTGTTGTCGCGGCCGAGCCTGAAAATTCGGCGATCCTGGCATCCGGATTCGTCCAGGCCTTTGCCAAGGATGGCTCGGCCGCGGAAAGCCATCCGGGATTTCGCCCGCATCCGATGCAGGGCTGGTCCCCGGATTTCATTTCCAAGGTCGCCTTCGAAGCGCTGGAAGGAAACCGGATCGATCAGTTCGCCGAGGTGAAAGGGGACGACGCGATCAACTGCGCGCGGGACTTGGCGCAAAGGGAAGGTATCTTCGTGGGCATCACCGCCGGAGCGACATTTGCCGCTGCGTTGGAGATCGCAAAAACGGCGCCAAAAGGCACAAAGATCCTCGCAATGCTGCCCGACACCGGCGAGCGGTATCTGTCGACTCCGCTCTTTGCCGATATCACCGAAGAGATGACGGCCGAAGAGATGGCGATCTCGCAAACAACCGCCGATCTGCGGTTCGACGTGCCGACGGCCGCAGCACAGGCTCCGGTGTCGGCAGCACCTGCGGCCGAGCCGGAGGCGCTTGCCGAGGTGCGCGAGACTGTCGCGTCCCACCCGGTCGTTGTCTATGCGCTGGAATGGTGCGAGTTTTCCTGGTCGGTGCGCAATATGTTCAAAGAAGCCGGGATCGAGTACCTCTCGGTCGACCTGGACAGCGCGGCCTATCGCAAGGGCGACAGAGGTGGCAGGCTGCGCGCCGCGCTGCGTGAAATCTGCGGCGTGCCAACAATCCCGCAGGTTTTCGTCGCGGGCGAATACATCGGCGGCGCTACGGAAACTTTCGACGCCTACAACTCGGGCAGGCTGAAAGAGCTTCTGGAGGCGAAGTCGATCGCGATGAACGCGGTGGCCGAAAACGCCTACAGTTACCTGCCGATGTGGCTGCATCCGCGCTAGGGTGCGAATTCAGTCAAGCAACTTCGCGGAGCGCCCCGGCGCTCCGTTTTCGTTTTGGAACGGCCCGCTGAAGCATTTGAAACACGTTTTGCTCAGGCGCGACGCAGGGCTGAAACAACCATGGGGTACACCAGTGTTCATGAAAGGGTCGGGACGCCGTTCGCGCTGCAGCCGACCGAAACAGAGACCAGAGAAAGGATCAGTCAGATGACCACGAACCAACCTTTTGCCGCCACCCCGGACCGGCGCTTTCGTCGCACAGAGTCCCGCGCGTATTCCCAGTCGCGCTACATCCTGGCCGACATCATCGGATCGGCGGCCGACCGTCCCGGTCGAAAGGGATGAGCCAATGCGAAAAGTGATGCGCAAACGCACTCTGGGACCGTCCTATGAACGCCATATCGCGCGACGTCACCCGGCAAGCGATCGACCCTGACAACACCCTCCCTCGTTGTGTCCTGGCCCGCCTCTATGGCGGGCTTTTTTTATTGTTTTGCAGACTGTTACATGGAGTTCTTCAAACTGAAACACTCGAAACGAGAAAGCGGCCTTTCAGACCGAAAACTGAAACGTCGGCGCGTCATACACCTTTTTGCGACGGGCAAGACCCGCGCTTAACCCAAACGGAGAAAAAGACATGACTACCGCAACTCTCGATCGTCCCCGCGTCGCCATGAACGGCGTTGATGTACCCACGCTTCTTGGCACCATCGGATTCGTCGGCGAGAACCCCGAAGCTGCTCAGTTCCAGTTCCGC
Organism: Silicimonas sp.; assembly: GCA_050290245.1. Lineage (GTDB taxonomy): Bacteria > Pseudomonadota > Alphaproteobacteria > Rhodobacterales > Rhodobacteraceae > JBNKHH01. The sequence goes on along the minus strand of JBNKHH010000055.1, from coordinate 35,526 downwards.
GCCAAGGGCGAATGGAAAGACGGCACCCACAGCAGCACCACGGTCAACGGATACTTTGGCGCTGGTGGTGAGCATCGCCGTGACACCGACTTTACTGTCAATTCGGATCACCCCGCCGTTCTTTGTGGCGGCGACCGCGGCATGACCCCGCCGGAAATGCTGATCTCGGCCCTGGCCGCCTGCCTGACGGCCGGTATCGGCAACATCGCAAGCGCCCGTCAGGTCAAGCTGCACTCGGTCGAAACCTCGGTCGAAGGCGACATGAACCTTCTGGGGATGCTGGGCCTGAACGAAGAGGTGCGCAACGGCTATAACGCGATCCGTGTGAAGGTTTCCATCAAGGGCGATGCCCCTGCCGACAAGCTGGCCCGGATCGTCGAACAGTCCGTCGCCCGCTCGGCCGTCGTCGACATGCTGCAGAATGGCACTGACGTGCAGGTTGAGGTCGCATGAGGCTGACCACGCACGAGGCCCGTGGCCGGTCGCTCACCAGAGCGATCCGCCGCGCGGTTTCCCTTCCCAGGACCACGCCTCGCAAGGACGAAGGCTGGATTGCCTGACGCACCGGGGCCACCCAGGCCCCGGCCCCCCTTTTTCAACGGCGCACCAAAGGAGAGACGCCATGAACGCACACCACTATGACGCTATCGTCATCGGCGCCCGCTGCGCCGGAGCTGCAACCGCCATGTTGATGGCACGCAAAGGAATGAAAGTCCTTCTTGTCGAACGCAACGAGCCCGGCGCGGACACGGTTTCTTCTCACAATCTGACGCGTGGCGCAGTCGCCCAGCTTGCCCGTTGGGGTCTGGGCGAGCGATTGCTTGACCTGGGCACGCCCCGCATCCAGCGCACCACGCTGCATTTTGGCGACCGCGTGCTGCCCATCGACCTGAAGCCGGTCATGGGGATGCCCGGCATCCTGGGGCCGCGCCGTCCCGTGCTGGACATGGCACTTGTCGAAGCGGCCAGTGAGGCCGGGGCCGAGGTGCATTTCCACGTCAGTTTTCGCGATGTCGTCACCGACCGCCATGGACGCGTTATCGGTGCAATGCTGACCGACAGCGAGGGCAAGGACGTGACGGTCTTCGCGCCACTGGTCGTCGGCGCCGACGGCATCCGTTCGACACTTGCGCGACGGGTCGGGGCCAAGGTGCGCAAGGAAGCCAAGCACGCCCTGGGCCATATGTACGGATATTTCAAAGGCCTACCGTTGACGGAAAACCACGCTTTCTTTGCGCCGGGTGTCATGATCGGATCGATGCCGACAAACGAAAATGCCACCGTGGTCATCGCCACGACCCAGCAGGACCGGTTGCGCGGGATGCGCGCAGGGTCCACGGATGAACGGGTGCTGCGCGAACTGGCATCTCGTGCCAGCCCTGGCTTTGGTGACATGCTGGCCGACGCCGAGGTGACCGAGCCTTTGCGCGCCTTTGCCGGGGTGAACGGCTTTGTCCGCGATTGCACTGGGCCGGGCTGGGCACTGGTCGGAGACGCGGGGTACTTCCGCGACCCGGTAACCGCGCACGGCATCACCGACGCTTTCCGCGATGCCGAATTGTTGGCCAATGCCGCCGCAATCGGCGGGGATGACGCCTTGGCAAGGTATCAGGCGCAGCGCGACAGCGTCACACAGGGCATCTGGTCGGTGACCGAGCGGATAGCTGCCTTTGACATGCCCATGGCAGAACTTGCCGAGGCCTTCCACGACCTGGCAAAGGCGATGCGTCAGGAACAGGAGTGGATGGCGGCCGAATTTGCTCCCCGAGCACGCGCAGCTTGAATTATCTGCGGGGTACGTCGAAACTTGGCGACAGCTGTGGGGCAGCGTTGCTGCCCGACACCGTGGTCGGTCTCGTTGGCCTCGCCCAATTTCGAAAGGAGAGTTTTGTGAGCCAGTCACTCTACGACAAGTACGGCGGTTTCGCGACCGTGAGCCGTATAGTCCTGCAGTTGTATGATTACATCCTCGACGACGATGAGTTGGGGCCGTTCTTTGAAAACACCGACATGCCCAAGCTGATCGACCACCAGACCAAGTTCGTGGCATCGCTGATGGGCGGGCCCGCGTCTTTCACCGATGCCCACATCACCGGGGCGCATCGGGGAATGAAGATCAGCGATCTGCACTTTGATCGCCTGAAAGAACTGGTGGACGAAGCCCTGGGCGATTTCGGGGTCGAAGAAGATGATGCCGCGGCGATCCTTGCGCAGATCGAGATCCGCCGGAACGCCCTGGTCAAGGCGTCGAGCTCATGATCGAGGCCATCAACGAACAGCTCTTGCGCGCTATCGGCGTCGGTGTCGCGCTGGTCGACATCGAGACCGGTGCGCTGCGATTTGCCAATGACACCTTTGGCCAGTGGTTCACCGGTGCCGCGAACGCGGACGCACCGCTTGAGCTGGGTACGCTGGATCTGAAGGCGGCGCTGAAAAAGCTGGTCGAAGACGGGCGCCACAGCGTCGAGGTGTCGTTCAAGATTGGCCGCAGGACGATGGTCGTTGCGGTCGAGTTCAACAAGGCTCTTGCGCAGGAAAATCTGGCCGTCCTCGTGTGCCAGAACATCAGCCGGATCAAGGAGCTGGAGTCGATGATCGACTCCTACGCCATGATGGTCGAGCGCAATACGCATGAGATAAAACGCGAGAAGGAACAGGTCGAAAAACTGCTTTTGAACCTGATGCCGCGGACAGCCTACGAGGAGTTCAAATCCTTTGGCGCCGTGGAGCCGCGCGTATTTGACCAGGTCTCGGTGCTGTCGGCGGATTTCGAGGGCTTTACCGGGATGCTTGCGACGAACGATCCTTCAGTGATCGTGTCCGAACTGAACGACATCTTTACGGCCTTCGACCGGATCGGAGAGCAATTTGGCTGCGAGCGCATTCGCACGATGGGGGACAGCTATTTCGCCGTCGCTGGCGTGCCGGACCCAAGGCACGATCACGCCGGTGCGGTCGCAGGAGCGGCCGAGCGGTTTCTAAAGTACATCGAGCGGCGCAACGAAAGTCACAAACTGCCGTGGCGGATCCGGATCGGCATTGCCAGCGGGCAAGTCATCGGCTCGGTCGTAGGTGTCCAGAAGTATGTTTACGACGTTTTCGGCCCGGCCGTAATCGAGGCCTCGGAAATGCGCCGCCAGGCATCGGCCATGTCGGTCAAGGCAGACGCGGCCATTCAGGCCCTTCTGGAAGCGGAGCCGGCGCAAGACGGCGGCGGGGCATGATCCGGTGTCCGACGGGCTGACATTCGAAGAAGCGCTTGAGCTGACCTCGGAACCCATGGCGGTCTTCGACGAAAACGCCGTTCTTCGCATCAGCAATGCAGCGTTCCGCGAGGCATTGCGCCCCTTGGCCGGATTTCTTGTCAATGGAACGCCTTGGACCGTCTTTTTGTCCGAGGCCGTGCGCAAGACGATCTTGTCCGAGGCTGACGCTTCCGTTTTGCGCGTGATCGAAGAACGCTATCTGGACCGGCCCGATGCGCAACCCGAAGTCACCGCTGCTGGTGCCGGTGGTGTGCGGTCGCGCGTCGTGCTTCGACGCACGTCCGACGACGGGTTTGTCGTGTCGCTAACGCCGGTGGGGGCGGCGGACGATGCTTCGGAATCCGAACTTGAAGAAGTGATGTCGAAGGTTCTTCACGCATGTCCGACCTGCCTGATCATGTCGGGTATCGGGGATGGGCGCATCCTGTATCGTTCACCCGCCGCCACGGAACTTCTCGGCAAGGGGTTCGACAGCGCACAGCATTTTGCCATCCCGACCGAGCGTGCAGATTTCCTGGCGGCCTTGCTGCCGACCGAGCGGATTGACGACATGCGGATCACGGCGCGTGGGAAGGAGGGTGCGACATTCCCGGCAACGATCTCGGCACGGATCGTCGATTACCGGGGCGAGGACGTCATCGTTGCCAGCATCAGCGATCTGTCCGAACAGATCGGCGCCGCGACCGAGATCGAGCGGCAGAAGAAACAGTTGTTTCAGTTGGAAAAGATGTCGGCCCTTGGCGAGGTTTTGTCAGGGATTGCCCATGAGTTGAACAATCCCCTGTCGGTGGTCGTGGGAAATGCCCATCTATTGCTGGAGGAAGACATTGCCGACGACTTGCGCCCGAGGATCGAACGCATGACCCATGCCGCCGAACGCTGCGTGCGGATCGTGCGCGCCTTTCTTTCGATGGCGCGCGACCGGCCTTTGAAACTTGAAACACACGAGGTGTCCGAACTGATTGGGACAGCCGTCGAAGCGTTCGAGGCCAGCGAACAGTCGAACGGTATCAAGATCGACCTGAATATCGCCGATGCAATTCCAAAGCTGCAGGTTGACGAAGTGCAGATCGTGCAGGTCTTTTTGAACATTCTCTCCAATGCAGCGCAGGCGATGTCTCAGGCTGGCAAGGGTTCGTGTATCAGCATCGAAGTCGTGCCAAACAGTTCGGGTGTATGTGTGCGTTTCATCGATGACGGGCCGGGAGTGCCGCCCGATATCCGCGACCGGATCTTCGACCCTTTGTTCACAACAAAAGCGGCGGGCAAGGGGACCGGCCTGGGGCTCGCGCTTTGCCACAGGATCGTCATTGCCCATGGCGGAGCCATCGAATTGTCCCAGCAAACCGGCAGGGGCGCGGTTTTTATTGTCGAACTGCCGACGGGTCGAGCTTAAGACACCGAGCGCGGCAGGATCGTTCTGGACGGACCGAACGGCGTGCACAGAATTGCTGCATCGAACCGTGGTGAGGGGGCAATGCGCTGATCGTAGCGGCGGCGGTGCCGGAGCCTCCAGAAGGCCGAACCGGTCGACAAATGCTGTCCTCAGCCGTGGGCAATTCGACGCGTGGCAATCGCCAGTTTGCTATTCCTGCAAATTTCCGGCGGTCTGGATATTGGACAGCGCAGCAGACTGGCGTTTGGCCGTTCGGTAACGCCCAAATTGGGTGTCGGCGATCACACCGATCAATATGACGCCCCCCATGACGGCGAAATTCAGCGATGACGGGATCCCGAGCAGGTTGACGAGGTTCTGCAAGACCTGAAGCAGGATGACACCAAGAACCACGCCCACGATCGAGCCTTCTCCGCCGCGCAGCGAGAAGCCTCCCAGCACGGCGGCGGCAATCGCGTAGAGCTCATAGAAACTTCCGTGCGACGCCGGATGGATCGAACGCGTATACATGGCGAAGAAGATGGCTGAGACACCTGTCAGCACTGCGCATAATACATAGGCCAGAATGATGACCCGCGTGGTGTTGACGCCGGAAAACCGAGCGGCTTCCTCGTTTTTTCCCACTGCCAGAAGGTGGCGGCCGAAGACGGTACGATGAAGCAGAAACCACGAGAAGATAGCCACGACGCCAAAGGTCAGAATTGAATGCGGAACACCGCTCGTGCGACCCGAGACCAGCCATTCGAGCATCGGAAACTCGTCCCCGAAGGAAAATCCGGCAGTTCCGTCCGCTGTATAAAACCGGGCGATGCCCCGGTAGATCAGAAGCCCGCAAAGCGTGACGACGAATGGCTGCAACTTGAGCCGCGTCACCAGAAGGCCGTGCAGCAATCCGATTATGCCACCAAGGATCAGAACGATTACCATGGCAATCGGCCAAGGTACGCCCTGATTCACGATCATATCGACAAAGAGAACGCCGAGCAGGGCAATGACCGAGCCAACGGAAAGCTCAATGCCAGCGGTCACGATGACGAAGGCCTCGGCAATCGAGAACAGCCCGAAAAGGCCGATCAAGTTGGCGGTATTAGACAGGTTGATCGGGGAGAGGAAGCGCGGGTTCAGCGTCGCCACGACCGCCGCAACGGTCAGAACGAGAACGGCAAGTCCGATATCCTTCTTTTGCACCCTAAAATACCTCCATCATCTCTGGGCCTTCACGCAACCGCCATCCGAAGGATGTTCTGTTCGGTCAGTTCTTCCGGTTCGAGCAAGGCTGTCACCCGGCCCGCATTCATTACCGCCACTCTGTCCGAGATGCCGATGACCTCTTCCATATCGCTGGAAATCATCAGAATCGCGACGCCGTTTTCGGCAAGTTCGCGCATCAAGGCATAGACCTCGCCCTTGGCTCCGACATCTATACCACGGGTCGGTTCGTCCAGTATGATCGCGGCCGGGTTCATCGCCAACCATTTGGCCAGTACGACTTTTTGCTGGTTCCCGCCGGAAAGCGAGGCGACGGCTTCGCCGAGCGAGGAGGCCTTGATTCTGAGTTTGTCTTTCGAGGTTTGGCCCAAACCGGCCTCTGCTTTGCGATCTACGAAAACCCCTTCGCTGATCGTGTGCAGGTTCGGCAGCGATATATTGTCGAGAATGGGGAAATCGAGCAGCAGGCCCTCTTCCTTGCGGTTCTCGGGAACAAGGCAAAGCCCGGCACCAATTGCGTCGCCGACCGAGTTGGGCGCCACGCTTGTGCCGTTTACCAGGACCTCTCCGCCGTGGCGCGGGTCTATGCCGAAAATGGCTCGGGCCAGTTCCGAGCGCCCCGCGCCGACCAGGCCGGCCAGGCCAAGTATCTCTCCGGCATGGACTGTCAGATCGACGGTCGCGGCGGGATAGGCTGTTGTTCTCACGCCGACGATTTCCAGAGATTTGGCGGATGTGGCGTGCGAGCGGTGGTGCTCGTCGCGCCCGATATTCCGACCGATCATCATTTCGACCATTCGGTCCTTGGTCGCTTCCTGACCGGAAAGTCCGCCGGCGTTCTTGCCGTCGCGCAACACCACCACGCGATCTGCGACGTCCATTATTTCTGTGAGCCGGTGGCTGATGAACAGAACCGCCACGCCCTTGGCCTTCAGCTTCCGCATGACGTCGAGCAAAAGTTCGGTTTCCGAGAGGGTCAGGCTTGACGTCGGTTCGTCAAAGATGACGAGGCGTGCGTCCATCGAAAGCGCCTTTGCGATCTCGATCAACTGCTGGTCGGCGATCGACAGTCCCGCAACGGGATCGCCGGGACCAAAACGGGCGCCGAGCAAATCAAGGATGGGTTGCACTTCGCGCGCCATCGCGCGGTTGTCCAGCATGCGCAATCCGGGGCTGGCAAGTTCCCGACCGAGAAAGACATTCCCGGCGACATCCAGGTTGGCAAATGTGTTCAATTCCTGGTGCACGAAGGCGATGCCATGGTCGGTCGCCGCCCGCGGGGTCAGGGCGCTGTGGCTTTCGCCGTCGATCACTATGGTGCCGCCGTCCGGTGCGATGGCGCCGCCGAGGACCTTCATCAGCGTCGATTTTCCTGCGCCATTTTCTCCGATGACACCGACGATCTCACCGCCACGGATGTCAAGATTGACATCCTGGAGAGCGACGACTCCGGGGTAGACCTTTGTCACCTGTGAAAGCGCAAGATCGATGGCGGCTTTGTTCATGGGAATCGTGCTTCCTGAGAGTCGGGCTGCGCAAGAAGACATTCGCCTCTCGCACAGCCCTTTTTAAGCGGGAGGACACCGCTTATCCAGCAATCCTTGCTTTCAGTTCTGCTTCGAATGCATCAACATTCGACTGGTTGATCACCTTTGTCGGAACGATGATCAGACCATCTGCCGGAACCCCGGATTTGTCTCCTGCCAGGAAATCCGCCATCAGGTGCATCCCCTGATAGCCCCACTGATAGGGGTCCTGGACGACCGTACCGGCGAAATCACCGGCACGAACGGCGCCGAGCGTGACCGGGTCCTCGTCAAAGGCGATGACTGTGATCTCGCCCAGTTTCCCGGCGGCCTGCAGCGCCTCGTAGATCTTTGGCGGGTTGTAGGAATAAAAGCCCACCATGCAGTTGATCTCGGGCATGGCAGCCAGGACGTCGTCGACGTTGGACCGGGCCCGCGCAAAGTCGACATCGTCGCCGCGCACATCGACCAATTCGATCCCCGATCCTTCGACCGCCTGCCGGAAGCCAGCGATACGCTCGACTGCGTTGTCTGCGCCGAGGAAGCCGACGAAGCCCATGCACTGACCGCCGTCGGGCAGGGCCTGGACCGCGATCTCGCCAGCCTGAATGCCTGCCTGCGTGTTCGATGATCCGAGATAGGCGATCCGGTTGCTCGCCGGTGCGTCAGAGTCGGTCGTGAACAACGGCACCTGGCCGGCAATGCGATTGAAAGCGTCGATCGAGGTCTTGGGATCGACCGATGAGATCATGATGGCATCTGTTCCGGCCGCCACGAGGTCGTCCATCAAGGCGTTCTGAAGCGCGGCAGTACCCTGCGCCGGATAGCGGAACTGCAGTTCGTAGTCTGGCAGTTCGGCTTGTGCCGCCTTGACGCCCGCCTCGGCGAGTTTCCAGAAATCGGACGCCGCGTTCACAACGAACGCCATCTTCTGCTTTTCTTGTGCCACGGCCCCGGATGCCAGCGTCGCCGCGATCCCGGCTATGGCCAATGTCCTTGCGATACTCATGTTTCTTGCTCCTAGATTAGGTTCCAGTAACGCCCACCCGATGGCGCGCGAAATGTCATCTGTTTGCTAATATTACCAAATCAGGTTTGGCTGGTACCGGCCCCGAGGAGGGGCCGGTATTTTTGTGCGGCCTAGTTGTTGGCGCAGAAGCCTGCATCACTTTGGTTGCAGACGTCGAGCCCGGTATAAAGCGGATCATCGACCGACTCGCCGTTGATCAACTGGATCATCACGTCGGGTGCGCGATACCCCATTTCGAACGGCCGCTGGCCGACCTGGGCATGGCTGCGACCTTCGCGGAACGCCTTGGTCTGCGGCGGCAATGTATCGCCGGCGACAATGATGAGGTCGCCCGACTTGAGCTTGTCCATCACCTGGTCCGTCACCTGCGTGTAGGCCTGCGGGGCGAACTGAGCCCAGCCACCGACCAGGATGAACGCGTCCAGATCCGGATTGGCGATAAAGGTGTCAGCCATCTGCTGGTTGGCCAGATCGGCCTGGTCGTTCGTAAAGACCGGGCATCCTTCGATCTCGGTCCATCCGCCCTGGCCGGTCAGACGGTCAATGCCGTCCGAGCCTCCCGCCGTGTCACGGAAACCTTGTGCGCGGGCATTGATGTTGTCAGCAGCGACGTTGCCGAGCTGGAGGCAAACCGTGCCGCCCTCGGGCTTCAGCTTGGCTGCTTCCTCGGCCATCTTGACGCCCATCAGATAGTTGTCAGTGCCAAGGTAGGTCGTGCGCAGATCGCGGTCTTCCGCCAGGAAGTCGGCGTCGATTGTCATCACCGGAACGTCGGGTGCAATCGAGCGCACCCGGTTCGCCATGGCCGGCGCGTTGGATGGCGAGATCGCAATGGCGGCAACGCCGCTGGTCAGCAGGTCATCGACGATTTGAACCTCGCCGGCCTCATCGGCCGAAGATGCCGGACCCGTGTAAAGGCACTCATATTCGCTGTCCGCGTTCTCGGACATCCACTTCTGGCAGCCCAGGTTGATCTGCTCGAAGAAGGGGTTGTCCAGACCTTTTACGACGATGGCCAGTGTCTTCTTGTCTTGCGCATCCGCCGCGGCGGCCGCGATGCTGACAATTGCTGCTGTCGTTGCTAAGAGTTTGATTTTATGTGTCACTTAGTTATCCTCCCGATATTTGTGACTCTGCGTTTTTCTGGCCCCGGGCTTTACCCCGGGTACCAAATTTTTCTGGGGTCATCGGTCTTGCGCCGAAATTCCCAAGCGCGCTCGATCAGGCTCTCAAGGTCTGTTTCCGGCCGCCACCCGAGGAGGTGGCGCGCCTTTGCAATGTCCAGCCAGTTGCTGTGAAGCGGCGTATGGACCGGCATTGCCGAAATGTTTCGGGTTCGTTCAAGGTGCGCGGCGACCTCGCCATAGTCGACCGGGCGTTCCATCGCGATATTGAATGTCTGTTGATGTGCGGCGGGGTTGTCGAGGGCGGCGAGGATCGCCGAAACAAGGTCATCCACATGCACGAAGTTGCGTTTCAACGTCTTGCCTTCATGGTCGAACATGATCGGGACGAGCCCCTGACGGGCACTTTCCGCGACTTCCGCGCCATCCATGAAATCTGTCCACGGTGGTCCGCCAAATTGGTCTTGACCAAAGCTCAGCGCGCAGCGGAAATCGTCTTTCTCCATGATCCACGGCGCCCGCAGGATGCAGCCGTTGATATCGTATTGGTGCTGGTACTGTTCCAGCATCACTTCTTCGATCACCTTGGTCAGCGCATAGCATCCGGGATAGGCCTTGCGCGGAGACTCTTCGGTCACGGGACCGGGGTAGGGCTGAAAGGCGTGCCCGACAGAACAGTCTCCGCCGATGAGAATGAATTGCTGCGCGCTGTCGGATTGACGAAAGGCTTCGAGCATCAGGAAGAGGCCTTTGACAGCGACATCCATGCAAAGGTCGGGCGATTCTTTGACTGCAGCCATATGCAGGACGTGAGTGACATCCTTCAATGCGCCCGCAATTGTTTCGTTGTCGCTGATGGAGCCCCGAACGACTGAAACCCGATCTGATTCCGGGATTGTGCGGTTGTTGCACAGGGCGACCACCGACCAGTCGCGAAACCGGTCTGAAGCTAGAAATGACGGCAGAAAATTCTGTCCGACTTTGCCAGCCGCACCTGTCAAAAGCAGTCGCATTTTCCTCCCAAACCCCCTGTCGAGAGTCGTTTTTAATTGATGACAATAAATGTTTACTAATATTAGCAAGTCAAGTTATAAATTTTCGACGGCGTTCCGGATTTGCCCCCAAAGTGGGTCCGGTTCGGCAAGTGGTGGACATGACGCGGCAACGGAAATCGCGCGGGTCCGAAAGGGAGGGAACGGATGTCACGGCTAAAGCTGTCCGGCATTTCAAAAAGTTTCGGCGCCATACAGGCGCTTCAGAATGTATCGCTTGAGCTTGGGCCTGGAGAGGTCATGGGGCTCATGGGGGATAACGGTGCCGGCAAGTCGACCTTGGTCAAGATCATTGCCGGAAACTTCAGCCCGTCGGCCGGCGAGATTCGAATCGACGATAAGGCGGTGAATTTCCACCAGCCGATCGACGCGCGCCGCGAGGGGATTGAGATCGTTCACCAGAATCTCGCGCTCTGCGACCACCTGACCGCCGCTTCGAACGTCTTTCTTGGCCGTGAGCCCATGCGGCGCATCGGTCCGCTCAAGGTGATCGACTATGATGAAATGCGACGCACATCGGCAAAGCTTTTCGCTCGTCTTAAGTCCGAGACGCGTCCCCGAGATGTCGTCCGCCGCATGTCTGGCGGTCAGCGTCAGGCCGTGGCCATCGCTCGGACGTTGTTGTCCGATGCCAAGATCGTGCTGCTTGACGAACCGACCGCCGCGATATCCGTTCGGCAGGTCGCGGAGGTTCTCGACCTGATCCGCAATCTGCGCGATCACGGAATCAGTGTCATATTGATCAGCCACCGGATGCCGGATGTCTTTGCGGTAGCCGATACGGTTGCCGTTCTGCGGCGTGGAGAGCTGGTTGCCAGCAAGAGGGCTGACAGCAGCTCACCAGAAGAAGTGACCGGTCTGATCACCGGTGCCATCGAGCATGCGTGACGGAGGGGACATGTCGCAATCTTTGGAGCAAGTAATCGGCCAGGCCCAGCATCGCAGCACGATTGCACGGCTGGCCAACCTTCAGGTGTTTTGGGTTTTTATCGCCGCAGTGCTGGCCTGCCTTGCGTTGAGTGTCCTGACCGATGCTTTCGCCTCGGAACGCAACCTGTTCAATGTGGCCCGCAATTTCGCTTTCGTGGCCATCATCGCAATTGGAATGACGACCGTCATTGCATCGGGAGGCATTGACCTTTCGGTTGGATCGACGGTCGTCCTTTCTGCGATGGTGATTTCGGTTCTGATGGAGGGCGGAAACCCGTTCTGGCTGTCGGCGTTGGCAGCGCTTGGGGCTGCGTTGCTTGTCGGTCTGATCAATGGGGTGCTTGTAGCCTATGCGGGCATGCCGGCCTTTGTCGTGACGCTTGGCATGCTGTCCGCCGCACGGTCGGCGGCGATGGTGTTGTCCAATAACAAGATGATCTGGGAGTTCGGTCCCGATCACGACCTGCTTTTGTGGGTCGGTGGTGGTTCGACCTTCGGTCTGCCGCACCCACTGTTCGTGCTGGTTGCCCTGGCCACCATCATGAGCGTCGTCTACCGCTGGTCCCGCTGGGGTCAGTACGTCTTTGCCATCGGCTCGAACGAGGAAGCGACCGTACTGACCGGCATCGCGGTCAAACCGCTGAAGGTGTCGATCTACATGTTCTCAGCCTTTACCGCCGGTATCACCGGCATCTTGATGGCGGGGTGGCTTGGTTCGGTCACGACCAATCTGGGCACGGCAATGGAACTGACCGTCATCGCGGCAGCGGTGATCGGCGGCGCAAACCTGAATGGCGGCGAGGGCACCGCAATCGGTGCCGTCGTTGGCGCGCTGCTGATTGAGGTAATACGGAACTCACTAATTTTGCTCGGCATCTCGACCTTCTGGCAGGGAATGTTTATCGGAACATTCATCATTGTCGCGGTTTCCTTTGACAGGATCCGGCACGCAAGAGGCTAGCGGAGCAGAATAGGGTTCATGAATTCGGTAAACAGACCGGGGGAAAAATTGAAACCGACGATGATGGATGTAGCCGCGCGCGCAGGTGTGTCACAGGCAACCGTATCGTTGGTTCTGAACGGTAGTGCTGGCGCACGCCTGTCGGAAAAGACGAAAACCCGGGTGCGACAGGCGGCAAAGGATCTTGGCTATACCTTGATCCGCCGCTCGCAAAAGAAATCGACGGCCAGTGACAAGCTGATTGGTTTCATTGCCGACGAAGTGACCACTGACCCCTGGACGCCGCTCATTTTCGAAGGTGCACGCGAAAAGGCGCTGGAGTTCGGTGTAACGATGACCATGGCCGTCATCCGTGGCGAAAGTGACATGGAGAGCCAGTTGATAGACCAGATGGCGCAACAACCCCGTCTCGGCCTGATCTATGCGACCATGCTGACGCGCCTGGTCGAACCTCCGAAGACATTTTTCGAGACGCCTTCGGTTCTTGTGAATTGCTACGATGCTCGCCGGAAACTCCCGTCGATCCTGCCGGGGGAACTCCTGGGCGGTCACACGGCGACCGACCACCTTATCAAAGCGGGACGGCGCCGGATAGCGTTGATAAATGGCCAGCAGGGAATCGACGCCTCGCGGGACAGGCTGCGCGGGTATCGCCAGGCGTTGTCGAGTGCCGACATCCCATACGACCCCGAGCTCGTTTTTCCGGGCAACTGGGAACCGTCGGCGGGATATGAAGCGACCATGCGTTTCATGAAACTGGACAACCCGCCGGATGGCATCTTTTGTGCCAACGATATGATGGCCGTCGGTTGCTATGATGCCTTGAGGGAGCTTGGCATACGAATTCCCGAGGACGTTTCCGTGATTGGCTTCGATGACCGGGAAATCTCACAGTTCATGCGACCTCCACTGACGACCCTCGTCTTGCCGCACTACGACATGGGGGTTTTGGCGGCCGAGCTGCTGCTCGACATCGCCGGCGGCCTGAAGCCGGGACACAACCAGATCAAGGTTGAATGCCCGCTGGTCCCAAGGATGTCTGTCTTGCGCCCGGATTGACGGCGCTGATCTCAACATCGGCCTGCGGCAGCGAAAAGGCAATCTGGCCATCGCTGCAACGCCGGTAATTTGCTGATCTTGTTCGTTCGATAGCCGCTATGCGGATGTTCGTAGCGAAATGCGCCGCAGGTCTTTGTGACCAGAAATCTTGTAGTTTGTCCGAACAGGCCAGTTTCGGGTCAAAGGCGTCCCGGAGCGGTTCAGAACCACTTTTGGTCGAACGGTGCAGTGCAGCCCGGCGATGCTCGAAGCTTCAGGTTACGCTGTTTCCGAAGCGCTTCCCGCGCCCCAATGGATCGCGCACTCGATATGCTGGCGCACATCTAGCGCTCAGAATTCTGTAGGATTTTTGGCTCCGGCGGTAGGGATCGAACCTACGACCAATTGATTAACAGAAATGTTGCGGCCACTGAATCAAGCCCTTGAAGCTGTGACAAATTCGGAATGGCGGCGGATCAAATCCTAATGAAATATACGTAAAACACCCATGACCAATTGACAAAGAGCGACATTCGCCGCAACTTGTTACTGTGACAAGCAGTGACAAATCCGGTAACAAATGGCCAAGCTGACGAAAAACGGGATCGAGACGGCAGAATTGCCGGAGAAGGGCCAGCGGCTGATTTTCGATGACCATAGGGACGCGCCGCGAGGATTCGGGCTGCGGATAACCAAGGCCGGCGGAAAGGCGTTTATCCTTCGCTACAAGATAGACGGACGGGAGCGGCGAAAGACCATCGGCGACTGGCCTACATGGTCTCTTGAAGCTGCGCGGGCCGAGGCTCGGGAAATATCGCGAAAGGTTCAGCAAGGCGAAGACCCGCTGGAAGATAAGCGGAGACGGAAGGCTGCGCCGACCGTTGCTGACCTCGCCGCTGATTGGCTGGACAGATACGCCACCGGCCTCAAGAGCGAAGGCGCTATCCGAGGCTACATGAATAATGACGTGATCCCGGCTGTAGGTCGCATGAAGGTGGCAGACGTGCGTCGCCGCGATCTGATTAAAGTGATAGAGGACAAGGCCGAGACGGCACCACGCGCGGCCGCACAGTTGTTGCTCTATGCCCGCAAGATGCTGGATTACGCGACCGACCGGGAATACATCCCGGCAAACCCGCTGGCCGGCCTCAAGCCGTCTTCCGTGACCGTGAAGGGCAAGCGCAATGCTCTGGCTTCACGCGCGAGAAAGCGCATCCTCGATGCTGACGAAATTGCTTCCTTCTGGAACACTGCAACCAATTGCGGCATGCATCGTCTCTCTGCATTGGCGCTGCGCATGATCCTTGTCACAGGGCAAAGGCCGGGCGAAGTCGCCGGGATGCATGAGAGCGAAGTTAGTGGGCGCTGGTGGACGATACCGGCCAGCCGCAGAGGCAAAACCGAGACTGAGCATCGGGTCTATCTGACGGACACCGCACTTGGAATCCTTGCCGACGCCAAGGCCGAGAAAGACCGGCTATCGCGCCGCAGGGGCGGCGAGGGGGCGGGATACTGCTTTGAGGCCACCCCTGACGCCCCGGTCACCGTCTCGGCCCTCTGGCGGGCTGTGCAGCGCCATGCGGAGGCTCTTGGCGTAAAGGATGCGCCGCAATGGGGCGGTTGGTCTCCGCATGACCTACGGCGCACTATGCGCACCGGGCTTTCGGCCTGCCGAGTGCAACCGCATGTCGCGGAACTTGTGATCGGACACACGAAACAAGGCATCGTCGCAGTCTACGATCAACACGGTTTTGAACCGGAAATACAGGCTGCGTTAGAAGTTTGGGAAAGGCGGCTCCTGTCACTTGTTCAGGGGCATGATCCCGAGGTCGGCAACGTGGTGACAATCGGGAGGACAGGGGCATGAACTACTCGGAGGCTGTTGAATGGGCGAAGGTCTATTTTCAGACGCCGCCCGCAAGCCGTTTTGTGTCGAAGCGTGCCGCGGAAGTGGAAAAGGTTAGGCTGCTTTCGGATATTTTTCCGATCCTAGATGACTACGAGAAGATTGAAAGCGGCTTGCTTCAAAGCGAAGGGCGTATGTCCTACGATTTGTTGAAAGAGATGGTGGCAAGGCGGGTCGAGAACGGTGAAGAGTTGTCGGAGCAATTGCGGGAATGGGCCGCTCGCGAATTCCGCAATCCCTCCCCGCCAAATAGGTCAGCAAAAAGACCGGGTGAAGTGCAGCACTTCATCGGACGAGCGGTTTGGGAATTGGTCAAGTCTGGGATGAATCCGACGCGTGGAGCGATGTCTGCACAAGACAGCGCTTGCGATGCCGTTGCGGAGGCGCTCCGAGAGCTTCGCCTGAAACCCAACTCCTATGAAGGCGTTCAGGACATGTGGAGCGCCGAACGCGCCCTGCGAGGGTGGCAATTGTAGGCCGAATTGCTCGAACAAAAGAACCTACGACACACGGGCGAATAATTCCGACAAAGACCTCGCATTAACCGAAACAAATGGCCAAGCGAGGTCCAAATGCCCGAACATGATCCCTTCGAAGACCTGTTAACGGAAGACCAATATACCAGCGCCCGTCGCCAGTCGAAGCGCACCACGCAGCGCGAACGCGCCATGCGCATGGGTCCGCCATTCATAAAAATCGGCAACAAGATCTTCTACCGGAAAGCCGCCGTCCGCGACTGGCTCTTGGCACACGAGCAGGTGCCGGTCCGGTCGAAGGTCTTGGCATAGAGAAACCCGCCGCACTGGACGGTAACGACGGGTTTCCAATAGGTCAGCAGGCAAGACCTATATACCCCGAAACCGGCCCGTGCGCAATACAGGCACACGAGCATGAAAAGTAATTTTTTCAATCATATAAGCGGCGAACATAAATCAGCTGCAAGGGCGTTGGGCTTCGCGCTGACGCTCGGAGACTTCGATGCGTGGGCCGAAACACGCTTTATCTGGGGCGCGCGCCTGAAACCCGCCGAGATCGGCGCGATGGCATACACGTGCTTGACCGCGATAGAGCCAGAAACGGCCTGGGATGTGGTGGAAACCGCTCTAGGCACCGCAGGCCGGCCGCTTCCCCCTTTCATGTACTTATCAAGCGAGGCGGCTTTCTGGGCGTCCGTGGCAGCGCCAGACGAACTAAGGGCCTTCGCGCTTGCATCGTTCAACGCGATGAATGTCCGCGATCAGAGTGACTTTCTTGGCTACGTGCAATCGAAGGTGACGGCATGAATCGGTTTGCCGATATCGACGCCGGAATGCCACAGCGCATTGTGCCCGAAATAACCCACGGTTTTCGGCAGGCTTCAGCTCGCAAGGGTAAGCCGGTGCCCTCGCGCAAATGGCTGGTGCCCGACTGGATACCGGGACGGAACGTCACGATTCTGAACGGTGACGGCGGCACCGGCAAATCGCTTTTGGCCTACCAGTTGGCGGTCTGTTGTGCTGCAGATCGCCCTTGGCTTGGAATGCCGGTCAATGGCGGGCCTGCCCTGTACCTCTCAGCCGAGGATGAAGACGCCGAATTGCACCACCGCCTGGACGACATTCTGCAATCACTCGGTCTGGCCTATGACGATGTAGCCCAACTTCGGGACCGCAGCGTTGCGGGAGAGGACGCGCTGCTGGCCTTCGAGGACAAGCTGGCCCTGACCAAATCCGCCTTGTTCGAGGAACTCGAAGCGGCGACCGCGCAAACCCGGCCCGCGCTTGTCGTCGTAGACACCCTGGCAGACGTCTTCCCTGCCAACGAAAACGACCGCGCCAAGGTCCGCCAGTTTGTCGGAATGCTTCGGGGGTTGGCGATCCGCCATGACTGCGCCGTTGTCCTGCTGGCGCACCCGTCCCTAAGCGGCATGACCAGCGGCAGCGGTTCCTCAGGATCGACCGCCTGGAACAACTCGGTGCGGTCTCGGCTTTATCTGACTCGCATCATGGATTCAGATTACGAGCCAAACCCCGATCGCCGCAACCTGCGCACTATGAAGTCCAACTATGGCCGGATCGGCGGCGAAGTTCAGATGACCTGGAAAGCAGGCTGCTTCGAGAACGATGAACCGGAAGACAGGCTTGACGCAAAGTCCGCATCATCGAAGGCCGAGCGGGTATTTCTGAAGTTGCTGCGCGAGTTCACCCATCAGGGGCGGCGCGTGAACCATGCGGGCAGTTCAACCTACGCCCCCAAAGTCTTCGCTGAACACCCGGCCTCGGAAGGCGTCACCAAGGTCGCACTCAGGGCTGCAATGAACACGCTTTTGGCGTCCGGCAAGCTGAAAATCGCGACCGAAGGGCCGCGATCCCGGAAGGTATCGTTCATCGTGGAGGCACCCGAATGAAAGCCTTCACTCCCCCTTCAACCCCCATTCACTCCGGGTTCGCAAGTGCCTTCAACCCCCGCTTCACTCCCCCTTCAACCCCTATGGCAACACACACCCTATGACCCATAAGGGTGTGAACGGCCCCGTTGGGCGGGGCTTCACCCACACCAAAGGCATAGGGGGGCAGGTCGAGTTCCGAGGGGCAGCCAGACTGGAAACCGCCGCCCAGTCTTCTCTTCATAAACGGCGTGAAAAAAGTTTTCACAGGTGAAAACATTCCAGATGAAATACCTGGCCTTGACGTCAATCGGCCCAATGCGGCCATTCGCTGGGCTGGGCCTCGCTGCGTTGCAGCTTATCCAAACCGGCCGCTGGTGACGGTTCAGATATGTGAGCGATCAAGGCTCCACATACTGAATGAGTCGGCGCCGCGCTTCCTGGATCGACATTTGCCCTCGTGCGCGGTTTGCGAACTGCGTCACTAGCTGGACGTTCCCATCGTAGTAGCCGAGAGCGTTGTCGATCCGGTCGAGTGACATTCGATCATCCTGGACGCCGCCCTCCTCGGCCGAGCGCGTCTCGAAAGGCTGGCCGGTCAAAGCGCAGCGACGTTCCTGCTTATCCAGCAGCTGGCTCGTCAGAAGACAAAGCTCCGAGTAGTTCCCAGAGCCCACGTACTCCTTGCCAACCTTCACGGTCATCTTGCCGACGCCATTCACACGTTGGATCGCGTTCAAGACTGCCCGACGTATCTCGGCCTCCAGTGGCGGCTCTGGCATCGGCGATCGTGCGTAGTGAAATTCCTCTGGAATAGGCTCCAGCGGTCCGAGCACTGCTTCATAGGCATCGAACCAAATACACCGGTTCTGCTCCCGAGGGACGTCTGAGATCTGGATCTCACTGAGCTTGCTTCGGCGTGCCTCGAAGGCGTCCTCACTGGGCTTGCCGGTGGCTGCGTTCACCACCAACATAGTGAGATCAGGGAAGCCCAAAGGAGAAATTGCAAAGCTGTAGACGTCATCCAGCCATCTGCCGTTTTGCCTAATCCCATAGCCCCGAAGGGTGATCGCATCGGTGTAAGTCACACGGCACTTGCTGATCGCACATCTCGCCAAGATATACAGATCCTCTAACACCCGTTCGGCGAGAGCCTCGGTCTTCTTGATGCCATAGTCCGGATAGACCTCTGGAATCCGGTCAGCGATCATCGCCAGAAGATCTGCCCGCGGTATTGGGCTTTCAACGTCCATACTTCGGTGCTCCGGTGCTCCGGGCAATCCTATCAAGTGGAGGCAGCGGCGCAACACCTCCGCCGCCCACTCCATTCGCCCCGGCGCGGAATCCCGTGTCGCCAATGCGCCTTTTGCGATCAAGACGTCCCGACCCAGAGCCGACTTCCAGCCGCCGACACAAATGCTGCGGTCGCAGGCCGCTTTGCTGCTATTGGCAGCGCCTGCAAAACTCAAAGCTGCTCGGGTTCACTGACCGTGAGACTTGTGCATTCCGGGATGTCCACTTGCGCGGGAAGTGGTTGCTTATCAAGCGGGATACTACGTTTTACTCATATGGCATTATGCCTCTAAGTTTTCATCCGTGCGCAACTGGTGAACGAAAGCTGGAAATCCGTGCCTGCAAATTCATTTGGGCCGTGCAGGTCGCTGCCTGACTCTTGGGCCACTTAACAACGATCAATGCACATCCCTTTATTTTCTTTGCCGCCAATGCCTGAGCAAGCGCGCCCAAGGTTGTGTCCAGCAAGAGCTGGCCCTGCTTCGACACCTCCACGGCAACCTGCACCGGCGCGCTTTCCGACAAACCTTTGTTCATCAGATCTGACGCAAGACGTGACGCATGTGAGACGCCCATGTAAATTGCGGTCGTTGTTCCGGGGCCGGAATGCCGTGTTGCTTTGGGTTCAGGATCGAGGCTTGAGCCGCTGGCCGTCGCCAGGATCAAAACATCGGACACATCGCGCTCCGTCAGGCTGGTACCCAAGGCTGCGCCTGCGGCTGTCGCAGCCGTGACGCCAGGGACCATCTCCACCGAAATTCCAGCCTCTCTTGCTGCATCCAACTCTTCGGTTGCGCGCCCAAAAATGCCCGGATCACCGGATTTGAGCCGTACCACGCGTCTGCCTTTGCGCGCCTCGGCAACGATCATCTGATTGATCTTATCCTGCGGCCAAGCATGCGCGCCCACATGTTTGCCAACAAAAACCCGCTCTGCATCGCGGCGCGCCAGTTCAAGGACTTCTTCATCGACGAGCCTGTCATAGAAAATCACGTCTGCTTCCTGAAGCCTTTCCACTGCGCGCAAAGTCAACAGATCACGCGCACCTGGACCGGCCCCGACAAGGCTTATATGGCCGGATGCTGAATCTTTCGGTGCAGCACCTGCCGCGATGGCGTCCTTGATGGCGCGTGCGCTGTCGCGTTCGTGCCCACGGACCCAGGCATCACGCGGCCCCCCTTTGAAAACCCATGCCCAAAGCGCGCGGCGTTGCTGGCGGGGCACGCGTGCATCTACCGAAGGTCGCAAGCGCCCTGCCAACGCGGCCAGTCCACCGATGTTTTGTGGCAGCAATTGTTCGAGGCGCGTCTTGATATCGCGTGTCAAAACCGGTGCAGTGCCTTCGGACCCGATTGCGACAACCAAGGGATCACGATCCACGATTGCCGGCGTCGTCAGATCACACAGATCGGGCTGATCGACCACGTTCACAGGGCAGCGCGCCGCCTTGGCGAGCGCATGCGCCGCTGCGTCCAGTCCGGGACAGCCTGTCCCGACAAAGGCCATGGCAGCATCCTCAAAGACTGCCGTGCCCAATGTGCGCGCGTGCACGGCCCTGCCTTGATCCACGAGGCCCTGCAACTCGGGCTCCAGCGTTTCTGCCACCAAAACCAATTCGGCATCGGTCTTGAGCATCAACCGCGTCTTATGTGCAGCCTGCTCACCGCCTCCCACAATCACAACACGGCGACCCGTGGTGCGGATGAACATTGGAAAGGCTTTCACGGTCGTGTCTCCTAGTTAAGCGGCAAGCCGCGAAAGGCGGTCGGCCCAGAGTGTTTCAGCGGCGTACAGCGCGTCGTCCTGTCCCAGGGTTTCAAGGGCCAATGCTGCGGTGCCGGTGACAATGTCAGTCACGATTCCAGGCGGGCTGGCGCCATCAATCAGCTGGCTGAGCTCAAGGTCACTCGCTTCGGCCAGCCGGACCGCGTCATGGCGCAGCGCGCCGCGGGTTTCTTCCCAAACGGAGCCCTTACGCAGGCCAAACACCGCCAGGTCTTTCGCCGGGTTACATTCAAACTCACCGCCACCGCCCTTGATGACGCTCAGCGCCTCCCAGCCCAGAAGGGCTGCTGCATCCGCCTGCAGCAAACGGTAAGACGGATGGAAAACGCCCTGAACGCTGGCGCGTGCGCGGGCGGGGTTCAGCATTCGGCAGACCGTATTGATGCAGGACCGCAGCCCCAGGGCATCGCGCAGGTTCAAGAACCCGAACAAGGCAGGATGCATGGTTTCGAGTGGCATGTAGGCGATCCGGTCGCGCTCCAGGAGGTGCGCGGCCTCTTCTGAGGTTCGCGCCACGCCAATGCCCGCTTGCCCGAGGCCGTCACACACCTTTTCATCCTGGCCATTCCAACCATGGATCAACACCCGATGGCCCGCTTGCGCAATCAACTTGGCCGACAGCAGGAACCAAGGTTGCCCCCTTGTGCGGCCTGCCGCGTAGCTGGGCCAGTCAAGGTCCACGCTTGGCAAATCTGGGGCAGCTTGCGCGGCAGCGTCGGCAAAGCCCGCGATTTCATCGGCTGTTTCGCCTTTCATCCGCAAAAGCATCAGCACCGCACCAACGGCCTCAGGAGCAGCGTCGCCAGACAGCATGAGGCGCATCGCGTTGAACGCCTCGTCCCGCGTCAGGCTTCTGGATCGACCGGGACCGCGCCCAAGGATGCGTACATGCTCGGACAGGCTCATTCCGCCGCCTCACGCTGTAGGACCCTGTCAAGCAAGGCAGCAATTTCGGGCTTGCAAGAGCCGCAATTTGTACCGGCTCCAAGGGCCGCGCCGACGGCATCGACGCTCAGCGCCTCACCACTTTCTATCGCGGCGACGATCGTGTTGATGCCGATGCCGAAACACGAACACAGCACCGGGCCGGGATCGGGCACATCAGCGGGCGGCGCGCCTGTGAGCACGCTCTCACCAGGCGTGCCCGGCACCGCTGTCAGATAGTCGCGCATCACGGCAATTGGCTGGCGTGCAACGAAAAGGGCCGCAACAACCAGTCCATCTTCGTGCAAAACGACACGCGCCGCGCCTCGGGCCGCATCTGTCACCGTTGTGGCCAGAGCCTTGGGCGCTCCGAACAACCGGCGCGCCTCGGCTTCCCAATCCGCAATCTTTTCCAGACCAGCCAGTTCCGCGCGATACCCGGTGTTTGTGCGGGCCTGCGCCCAGTAAGCGCAGCTGGGTGTAAGGGAGCCACGCGACACGGCGAACCCATACCAGGACGCCTCCAGCCGTTCGACAGCTACCACGCTTGCTTTGCTTTCCGGCTGGCCGGACACCGGATCCGTTTGCGCCGCAACAAGCGCATCGATCCGTGCGGATGGCGCGGTTTCCCCGGTCCAATGCATCGAGGCAAAAACCTGCCCCACCTGAACAGCGTCCGTGATGCGCGCCCGCAGGATCGCGGTGCCGGTCGGGCTGGAAAGCCGCACAAGATCGGCAGGTCCAACAGACAGGTTGGCCGCATCCGCAGGATGGATATCCACAAAGGGTTCCGGCAAATGCGCGGACAGACGTGGGCTAAGCGCCGTGCGGGTCATCGTGTGCCATTGGTCCCGGAGTCGTCCGGTATTGAGCCGGAAGGGGAAGCGCGGCTCGGTCCGCGCGGCCGGAGCTTTCCATCTGACGGGCACAAGCCGAGCTTTGCCATCGGCATGGTAGAAAGCGCCATCTGCAAAAAACCGTCCACCCTTGCGCGTGGCGGTCAAAGGCCAGCGTTGCGGCAGCATGGCGGCGTAATCCACATCGGTCAGGCTGGCGAGTGCGGAGATGTCGAAGTCGCGCCCGAATGCCCCCCCAAGCGCAGAGAGCGCGGCGTATTCGCGCAATATCTCCGCAGGCGTGGCATAGTCGAACGCGGTGCCATAGCCCATCCGCCTGCCGACTTCTGCCAGAATATCCCAATCGGGCCGCGCTTGACCGGGCGCAGGCAGAACGGCACGCTGGCGGCTTATCGTGCGGTCAGAGTTGGTGACAGTGCCATCTTTTTCGGCCCAGGCCGTGGCGGGCAGGATCACATTTGCCAGCCGGGCCGTATCTGTTGCTGCGGTGATGTCGCTGACCACGGTGAAGTCACAGCCTGCGATAGCATCGCGCACGGCATCAGCCTCGGGCATGGAAACGGCGGGGTTGGTATGGATGATCCACAGCGCCTTGATCCGGCCCTCGCCCACGGCGCGGAACATGTCCACGGCCTTGAGGCCCGGCTGATCGGGAAAGTGCGCTGCCTGCCAGAAATCGCGGACAGCGGCGCGGTGATCTGCGTCTTCCAGATCAAGGTGACAGGCCAGCATATTGGCCAGTCCACCGACTTCGCGGCCGCCCATGGCGTTCGGCTGGCCGGTGACAGACAAAGGCCCACTGCCGGGTTTGCCGATGCGGCCCGTGGCAAGGTGGCAGTTGAGGATCGCGTTGACCTTATCCGAGCCGCTGATCGATTGATTCACACCCTGTGAGTAGATCGTCACAACCTTTTCGGTGCGAACCCAAAGATCGCAAAAGGCCCTGATCTGCGCCTCGTCCAAGCCTGTGACGGAACAATCCTCTTTCCGTGCTGCCGCAAGCGCTGCATCAAAGCCATTGGTATGCCTCTGAAATGCTGCACCGGTCGCGCCTTGTTCGTAGATCTCAGCGAAGAGCCGGTTGAACAATGCCACGTCAGAGCCGATCTTGAGCGGCAGATGCATGTCCGCCCCATCGCAGCTGGCGGTACGGCGGGGATCTATGACGACGATTTTCGTGCCCCGCGCCTTTCGCGCCTTCAGCACCCGCTGATACAGCACCGGATGACACCAGGCGAGGTTCGATCCCACCAGAACGACCAAGTCCGCTTCGTCGAGGTCTTCGTAGGTGCCGGGCACAGTGTCCGTGCCAAAGGCGCGTTTGTGCCCCGCGACGCTCGACGCCATGCAAAGCCGCGAATTCGTGTCGATATTGGCCGACCCGATGAAGCCTTTCATCAGCTTGTTGGCGACATAGTAATCTTCGGTCAGCAACTGGCCCGAGACGTAAAAGGCCACACTATCAGGGCCGTGCTGTGCGATGGTTTGAGAAAACCGGTCCGCCACCAGTTGCAAGGCGCTGTCCCAGTCGCTGTTCCGGCCGTTCACACGCGGGGCAAGCAGGCGGCTTTCCAGCCCGACCGTTTCCCCCAGCGCAGAGCCCTTGGAGCACAACCGCCCGAAATTCGCCGGGTGGTCCGGATCACCCCGCACATCAAGCCCTCCCTGACCGTCCGGGCGCAGGAGCACACCGCAGCCAACCCCACAGTATGGGCAGGTCGAGCGCGTTTCAGGCAGGCCGGAGCCGTCCATCACGCCGCACTCCTTGATGCCAGTTGCGACGCGTCGATCAGGACCCGGCCCCGTTCAATGCGCAGGGCAAAAGTGGCGATCTTGCCGTCTTCGCCCTTTGCCTGCCCGGTATTGAGGTCAAACACCCAATTGTGCAGCGGGCAGGTGACCGACTGGCCATGTACGATACCTTCGGACAGCGGCCCGCCCTTGTGGGGGCAGGTGTCCGAGGCGGCAAAGACCTCATCCTCTGCGGTGCGGAAGACCGCGATGCATCCCAGAGCTGTCTTCAGCTTGCGAGCGCCGCGAACGGGGATATCATCTATGGCGCAAATGTCGATCCAGCTCATTCTGCCGCCTCCAATGTCAGATCGGCCAATGGCTGATACCGATCGGCCTGTTTTGCGTGTTCGGCCCAGGGGTCCTTGCGATAGATGCTTTGCGAGAGTTCGAACGCATCGACCAGCCGCGCGCGTTCGTGCGCATCGGAGAGCCGTTCCTTGACCCAGTCCAGCCCGACCTTGGCAACCCATTTGTAGGGCCGGTCCAGGTATTTGGCATTTTCGCGATAGAGCTGGACGAAGGCGGTGGTCCACTCGATGGCCTCCGCCTCGGTCGGGACATCTACCAGGCGTTCGGTTTCCTTCACATCCATACCCGCCGCGCCTGCGACACCCACCTGATAGCCACTGTCGACGCAGATGATGCCCACATCCTTACAGGTCGCCTCGGCGCAGTTGCGGGGACACCCCGACACGGCCAGCTTGACCTTGTGGGGTGTCCAGGACCCCCAGAGGATTTGCTCCAGCTTGATGCCAAGCCCGGTGCTGTCCTGCGTGCCAAAGCGGCAATGATCCGTGCCGACGCAGGTTTTCACCGTGCGCAAGCCTTTGGAATAGGCATGGCCCGACACCAGCCCGGCGCGGTTCAGATCAGCCCAGATCGCCGGCAAGTCTTCGCCTTTGACACCTAGAAGGTCGATCCGCTGACCGCCGGTGACCTTCACCGTGGGCACATCGTATTTTTCAGCCGCATCGGCAATGGCGCGCAACTCGGTCGGGTTGGTGATCCCGCCCCACATGCGCGGCACGACACTGAAGGTGCCATCCTTCTGGATATTGGCGTGCTTGCGTTCATTGATGAAACGGCTTTGCGGATCGTCGTGATAGTCGAGCGGCCAGTCGGCCAGCAGGTAGAAGTTCACCGCAGGGCGGCAGACATGGCAGCCATTACGCGTTTTCCAGCCCAGTTCCTGCCAGACAGCTTCCTGTGACTTGAGCTCCTGCGATTTGATCAGGCGACGCAGGTCTTCATGGGTCAGATCGCAGCAGCCGCAGATCGGCTGTGCCGTGGGCATTTGAAAGTCATCGCCCAGCGTGACCTGCAAGACCTGCTCCACCAGCCCTGTGCAGGTGCCACAAGAGGCGCTGGCTTTGGTGGTGCTGCGGACTGCGCCAAGATCAGTGGCGCCTGCGTTGATTGCGTCAACGATGGTTCCCTTGCAAATGCCGTTGCAGCCGCAAATCTCCGCCTCAGGCGGCAATGCTGCAACGGCTGACAGAGGGTCCGCAACGGCCCCCCCTTGGTAGGCGGGTCCAAAGATCAGCGTTTCGCGCATCTCGGAAATGTCTTCGCCAGACTGGATCAGACCGAAAAACCAGTTGCTGTCTGCGGTACCACCATACATGACCGCCCCGATCAGCCGGTCGTTTTCGATCACGAGGCGTTTGTAGAGGCCTCGGCTGGGATCGCGGAATACGATGTCTTCGCGCCCTTCGCCGTCTGCAAAGTCACCTGCGCTGAACAGATCGCAGCCTGTGACCTTTAGTTTGGTGGACAGGGATTTCTGTTTGAAAGCGGCGTCTTGACCAAGAAGCGTTTTCGCCAGCACCTTGGCCTGATCATAAAGCGGGGCGACAAGGCCAAACAGCGCGCCATCATGTTCGACGCATTCGCCCACGGCAAAGATACCCTCCACGGAGGTTTGCATCTGGTCATCCACATGGATGCCGCGCCCAACAGCCAGGCCTGCCTCTTGCGCAAGGGTCGTATTGGGACGGATGCCCACCGCCATGCACAAAAGATCACAGGGCAATTCGGTGCCATCGTCCAGCATCAGCGCTTTGACCTGACCGTTCTCGCCAACGATCTCCTTGGAGTTGGCAGCGGTAAGCACGGTGATGCCCTTGGCCTCCAGCGCCTTTTTCAAAAGGTAGCCTGCGGCTTCGTCCAACTGGCGCTCCATCAGGTGGCCCATGATATGCACCACCGTTACGTCCACACCGCGCGCCGCCATGCCTGCTGCAGCCTCAAGCCCCAGGAGCCCGCCGCCGATCACCACGCATTTCGCGCCCGGCTTCAGCGCCATCATACGCTCGGTGTCTTCCAGATCGCGATAGGCGATGACGCCCTCCAGATCATGACCGGGCAACGGGATCATGAATGGGGTGGAGCCTGTGCCGAAGATCAGCTTGTCGTAGCTGAGGACCTCGCCCTGATCGGTGGTCACGGCCTTGGCAGCGGTGTCTATGCCCGTGACGCAAGTGCCGAATTTGCACGCCACTTTGTGTTCAGCATAAAATGCGTCGTCATGGGTGACGATCTCTTCGTAGGTTTTGTCACCGGCCAGAACCGGGCTGAGCATGATGCGATTGTAGTTTCCGCGCGGCTCTGCGTTGATCAGGGTGATATCGAAAGTGCCGGGCGCATCTTCGACCAGATGCTCAATCACACGGCCCGAGGCCATCCCGGCCCCGATGATTATCAGTTTTTGTGTCATGGGATTACTCCGCCGCAATTGGCTTGGGTGCGGACGCCTTTGGTTTTGGCGTAGCGCCGTGTTCGTATTCTTCGAGAAAGTCGAGCACGTCCTGCCGGTATTTGTAGTAGTCCGGGTGCTCCAGAAGCGCTTTGCGCGTGCGCGGACGCGGTAGGTCCACATCGACGATCTTGCCGATTGTGGCCTGCGGGCCGTTGGTCATCATCACGACGCGGTCTGCCAGCAGAATTGCTTCATCCACGTCATGGGTCACGCAGATCGCCGTGACCTTGGTACGGGACCAGACCTCCATCAGGACTTCCTGCAATTCCCATCGCGTCAGGCTGTCCAGCATTCCGAAGGGCTCGTCCAAAAGCAGCAATTTGGGCGAGAGTGCAAATGCGCGCGCAATTCCGACACGCTGCTGCATGCCGTTGGACATATCCAAGGCAGGTTTGTCCATGGCATCGGCCAGTCCGACGCGTTCAAGATAGTATTCAACCACGTCCTGCCGCTCTGCCCGCGACGCCTTGGGATAGACCTTGTCCACCCCGATGGCGCAGTTTTCCCGCGCCGAAAGCCATGGGAACAGGTTGGGTGACTGGAACACCACGGCGCGCTCCGGATCAGCCCCTTCAACGTGACGACCATCCAGCTTTATCGCGCCCTTGGAAATCGGGTTCAGACCTGCGGCCATGGTTAGCACGGTGGATTTTCCGCAGCCCGAATGCCCGATCAGCGAGATGAACTCACCCCGGTCGATCTTGAGGTCGAAATCCTCGACCACGGTCAGCGGCCCCTTCGGCGTCGGATAGATCTTGTGCAACTGGCTGAAATCCAGAAAGCGGTAGTCGATAAGACCTTTCTGCGCATCCTTTACGGCCGCAGGCACGCTGTGAATCGGCGTGACATCCGGCAACGTGCGGGAGCCTTCGACTTTGGCCTCGATACCGACATCCATCAGGTATTTAGTGACGTCTGCGCGCAACTGCTTGAACGTGTCGTTGCTGTTCATCTCCATCCGGTCGCGCGGGCGTGGGATGGTGACGGTAAACTCCTGACCCAATGTGCCATCGGGGTTCAGCGCGATGATCCGGTCGGCGAGGATGATCGCCTCGTCCACGTCGTTGGTGATCAGCACGCAGGTTTTCCTGTCGGCCTCCCAGATGCGCTCGATCTCATCAGCCAGATTGGCGCGGGTCAGCGCATCGAGCGCGCTGAGCGGCTCATCCAGCAAGAGCATTTCGGGATTCATCGCCAGCGCACGCGCCACGTTGACCCGCTGGCGCATCCCGCCAGACAGCTCTGCCGGGCGGCGTGTGGCGGCGTGGCTGAGGCCCACCATCTGCACGTAATGCGCAACCTTTTCGGCGCGGTCTGCCTTGGACAGACCTGGGAAAACCGTATCCACCGCCAGTCCGACATTGCCGTTGACCGTCAGCCACGGCATCAGGCTGTAGCTTTGGAAGATCACGCCGCGTTCCGGGCTGGGCTCAAGGATCGGTTTGCCCTTGAAGGTCACGCTGCCTTTCGACGGTTTCTCCAGCCCGGCCATCAGGTTGATCAGCGTCGTCTTGCCGGTGCCGGAGAAGCCCAGAAGGACAAGGAATTCGCCCTCTTGGACATCGAGGTTGATGTCTTTCAGCACATGGCTGGCGTGCAGCCCGGTGCCGAAACTCTGGCTGACGTTTTCGAGTTTCAGAATGCTCATCGGTTTCCCCTCAGCGATTGTTCGTAAAGGTGAACAGCGATTGCAGCGCATACATCACCCGGTCCAGCAGGAAGCCGATGATGCCGATGGTCAGCACTGCGACCATGATCTTGGCAAGGCTTGACGAGGAGCCGTTCTGGAACTCGTCCCAGACGAATTTGCCAAGCCCAGGGTTCTGCGCCAGCATCTCGGCGGCGATCAAAACCATCCAGCCAACGCCGAGGCTCAGCCGCAGGCCGGTGAAGATCAGCGGCAGAGCGGAGGGCAGGACCAGCTTGGTGATCTTGGTCCAGGTGTTCATCTTGAGCACTTTGGAGACGTTGACCAGATCCTTGTCGATCGACGCCACACCGAGCGCTGTGTTGATCAGCGTGGGCCAAAGCGAACAAAGCGTAACGGTAACGGCAGAGATCACAAAACTCTTGGGCAAGAGCCCGTCATTTGAGGCCGCAAGGGCCGAGACGATCATTGTCACAATCGGCAACCAGGCCAGTGGCGAGACGGGTTTGAAGATCTGTATCAGCGGGTTGAGCGCGGCGTTGGCGATCGGCGAAAGACCGGCCATGATCCCCAGTGGCACCGCCACGATCGTGGCGATCAGAAAGCCGAAGAAGACTGTCTGGATGGATGTCCAGATCTGCTGATAATAGGTTGGCGCACCGGTATACGCGCGCTCTACCGGCGGCTTGCCCTGTTCGATGCGGCGCTCGTTGAGCTGTGCGACCTTGGCATCGAATTCGGCCTTGCTGGCGGCCTTGGCTTGCGCGTCTTCGTGCAGGTTTACCACCTCTGTCCAGACCTGCGCGGGGCCAGGGACTGCACCTAGGGATGTTTGCACTTTCGGTGCGAGCACAGCCCAGAGCATCAGAAATGCGCAAATCGCAAGGATTGGCACGGCCAGAAGGCGCCAGATATCCTTGATTTGAGCGCGCGGATTGTCGCCCGCTGCTGCGCGCAGGATCGGTGTGATCCAGCTCAGGCCCAGCACCTGGAACCATTTGTCTGCGGCATTGATGCGGGTGAACAGCTTGGCTCTGCGCGCTTCGCGGTCAGCCGTCTCGGAAAAGTTTGGATCGACGGTCGTCATTTGAGTACCTCGAATGATGAAGGAGGAAGCAGCGGGGTTTCCCCCGCTGCGGGTGCTCAGCCTTCGACGTCGTTGCCGACAACGACCTGCTGACCTTTCAGGCCGATCGGCAGGCTTTCGAGGTAGGCATTCGGGGCTTTACCGTCATAAGCGATCCCGTCGATGATATCGGCGGCGGGTGTTGGTGCTTTGTAGCCATCGCTGTCCCAGGGGAAATCCGCCTCGTTGGCCAGACCTTCATCCACCAGCAAGCGTGCCGCTTGGAGATAGATGTCAGGCTTGTAGACGGACTTGGCCACTTCGTCATACCAGCTGTCGGGCTTTGCCTCGTCGATCTGGCCCCAGCGGCGCATCTGGGTCAGGTACCACACCGCGTCCGAATAGAACGGATAGGTCGCATTGTAGCGGAAGAACACGTTGAAATCGGGAATGTCCCGCTTGTCGCCGTTCTCGAACTCGAAAAAGCCAGTCATCGAGTTGGCGATCACCTCGTAATCGGCGCCCACGTATTCCGGGCGGCTGAGGATTTCGACTGCCTCGGGCCGGTTGGCGTTGTCGTTCTCATCCAGCCAGATAGCCGCGCGGATGAGCGCTTTGGTGATGGCCAATGTGGTGTTGGGATTCTCTTCGGTGAATTCCTTGGTCAACCCGAAGACCTTTTCAGGGTTGTTTTTCCACAGCTGGTAATCGGTGATGACCGGCACACCGATCCCCTTGAACACTGCCTGCTGGTTCCACGGCTCGCCGACGCAGTAACCATGGATGGTGCCGGCCTCGAGCGTGGCGGGCATCTGCGGCGGCGGCGTCACGGACAGGAACACATCCGCACTGATCTGGCCCGAGATGTTATCCGGGCTGTAGTAGCCGGGGTTGATCCCGCCTGCGGCCAACCAGTAGCGCAGCTCGTAATTGTGCGTGGAAACCGGGAAAACCATGCCCATGTTGAAGGGCTCGCCCTTGTTGTTGAAATCTTCGATCACCGGCACGAGCGCTTCGGCGCTGATGGGATGCTGGGGGCGGCCATCGTCCATTTTAGGGATATGCGGCAGCATCTTTTCCCAGACTTCATTGCTGACCGTGATTCCGTTGCCGTTCAGGTCCATGGAAAACGGCGTCACGATGCGCGCCTCGGTGCCGTAGCCGATGGTGGCGGCAAGTGGTTGACCGGCCAGCATATGCGCGCCGTCCAGCTGCCCATCGATCACGCCATCCAGCAGCACCTTCCAGTTCGCCTGCGCCTCCAGTGTGACGAAGAGACCCTCGTCGAGAAAATAGCCGTTCTCATAGGCCACGGCGAGCGGCGCCATGTCTGTCAGCTTGATGAAGCCAAAGGTCAGTTCGTCCTTTTCCAGATCAAGCAGGTCGGCAAAGGCAGGGTTGGCCAGGGCGGTTGTCGCCGCAAGACCGAGAAGGAGCTTTTTCATAGCTGGTCCTTTCCATACGCCCGGAGTGTTGGAGGAGTCCGGGCAAAACGCAAAAAAGGCCGATCACTATCCGCCGAAGATATCGGCAGAAAGCGAGCGACCTTGCTCAGAATATCCCTGTCATTGGGAAGAATTCGGTTCGACCCACCCCGTTGCGGGTCGATGCACTAGCAATGCTACACCGCCGGAAGGTTGGCTAAGGTTTTCTTGCGCTCCTGACAGAATGCCGCAGCGCAGCGCCGAAGTTGCTTAAAAACTGGTCAACCTGGCGCGTCCGGGTCAAAAACTGCGCCATCAAAAAACCGATCCGGCAGCAAACTGAGCTGCCCGCGCGTAGACGCAACGGCCGTCGGGTGCAGAATCGCGCCCTCCAGTTTTTCCGAAGCGCCGGGCAGATCGACGTCCGTTTGGTTCATGTGCTGGCGATAAAGATCCGGTCGAAACACCTTGGCGGCGGCATCTAGATCGGCGGTCAGACCATGTCTGTGGATCAGGCGATGTGCTATCCACCTGGCCTGGCTGCGCCAAGGAAAGGTTGAAGCAGCGCCGTGAAAGCGAAGAAATTCAGTGTTGTTGCGCTGTTCGCCTTGGCTCGAAACGATCAGTCGGCCCGACAGCGCCCTGTCGATCAATTCGGGCGGTAAATCAAGGTAGCTCGCACGTCCCAGAATTTCGGATGCTGCGATTTTGCTTTCCGGTTTGGCCAGCCAGCGGCTGGCATGCCAGATCGCACGGATCAGGCGGCCCAGAAGATCAGGTTCACTTTCCGCCCAGTCGGCGCGCGTCGCCAGCACCT
Source organism: Silicimonas sp. (assembly GCA_050290245.1). Taxonomy (GTDB): domain Bacteria; phylum Pseudomonadota; class Alphaproteobacteria; order Rhodobacterales; family Rhodobacteraceae; genus JBNKHH01. The sequence goes on along the minus strand of JBNKHH010000055.1, from coordinate 3,357 downwards.
TTTCGGGCGCGCCCTGCCAAATCGCCTGACCTGGCAGCAAAAGCGCCCCAACCCCGCGATCCACAGCCACGGACCCCCAAGGCTCACCCACACAAAACGCATCGATATCTCCAGCTTCCAGTGCCTCAGCCATGAGGGGCGGAGGCACCGTGCGGATTTCAACCTTGCCGGACCCTAGATCCGTCCGGTCCGCCCAGTAGCGCAGAAGTTCCACATGCATCGAAAAAGGAAAAGGCACGCCAACGGTCAGTTTGCCCGCATGGGCCTGAGCCAGCACGGTGGCAGCGCGTCTTGCTTCAGAGAAATCAAAATCATACCCCGATGCGCGCATCCGGTCTTCCAGAGGGCGTCCAACGCCAAACACGTTTCCATTCACCGACAGGGTTGAAACCGCCGCAAGCGGCGTGGTCATCCCCCCCAGTCCCAGATGCATGGCCACTGGAAGAACGGACAGCATATGCGCCGCATCAACGCGCCCGAAGGCCAACATATCGCGCAGCGAAGACCAGGAGGGCGCCGCGATCAAATCCAGCGCAATCGCCTCAGCGTCGGCAAAGCCCATCTCCTGAGCGATAATCAAGGGGGCAGCATCCACCAAGGGTATATAGGCAACGGGGATGGTAACACGGCTCATCCCAACAGCCCCGCTGCCGTCACCAATGCCTCGGCCACATCGGCAACCCTGCGCCCCTGATCCATCGCGGTTTTGCGCAGCAATGCATAGGCCGCATCCTCGTCGATGCCTTTGGCTTTCATCAAAAGCCCTTTGGCCCGGTCTATGACTTTGCGCTCTTCCAGGGCGCGACGTGTCTCGGCCAATTCCTGCCGCATCTGCCGCACCATTCCAAAACGCGCGATCGCTGTATCAAGCACGGGTTTCAGCCTCTCGGGAGCCAATCCATCGACGACATAGGCCGATACCCCGGCCTCGATCGCGTCCCGCGCCAGACCGCCGGCGGAGCTGGACACGAACATGGCCACCGGGCGCTCAAGCGGGCCAGAGGCCACAGTGAGTTCCTCCATCATGTCTCGTGTCGGATTATCAATGTCGATCAGCACGATATCCGGTTCGTGCATGGCAATCTTGCGCGCCAAACCGCTGTAATTGCCGATCACGAAGACCTCGTAGTCGCCGGAACTGCTCAACGCATCAACAATCCCGAGCGCTCGGTCTCGATCCTCTTCAACAACAACGATGGTCAACTTGGAGGTCATGCAACGTGAATGCACAACTTGACAGGACGCTGCAAACCCATCCATTCCCGAATGGTCTGAAGGATTTCCACGATACACAATTTTCTCTCCAAACGCCTATATTTTGATCTGCAATCGGGTTTTTTGTCCGGGCAACAGACTCAAGGATGGTGAACCTGCCCCCAATTCGACCGGACACCTTGGCCTGAAAAAGGAGGCTATAGGATCGCCCAGAACACATGCGGCCCTCGACCGGCCACGGGATTTTTCCTCCGCCGTCGATTAGAGTCCGGCCCGCCTGAAGGACGGACAATGAAGCGAACGAGATTCACGGACGAACAGATCATCGGTATCATGGCTGAGCACGAGGCAGGCGCGAAGTGCGCGGACCTGTGCCGCAAGCACGGCGTGTCGGGGGCACTTTCTACACCTGTAAGGCCAAGTTTGGCGGCATGACGGTGTCGGAGGCCAAGCGGCTGAAAACGCTCGAGGATGTGAACGCGAAGCTGAAGTAGCTGCTGGCCGAACAGATGCTCGATCTCGCCGCGATGTAGGAACTGGTTTAAGAAAGTGAAAACGCTAGCCGTGAAGCGCGAGGCGGTCGCGCATCTGAGGTCCCTACTCGGGCTCTCTGAACGGCGGGCGTGCCGTATTGCCGGGGCGGAAAACAAGATGGTCCGCTACCGAGCCCGGCGTGCGCCGGATACGGTGCTGCGCGGGTGGATGCGGGACCTGGCCAACGAGCGCCGACGCTTTGGCTATCGGCGGCTCTTTGTGCTACTGCGGCGGGAGGGCGAGCCGTCCGGCATCAACCGGATCTATCGGCTCTACCGTGAAGAAGGGCTGACGGTGCGCAAGCGGAAGGCGCGGTGCAAGGCGACCGGACCGCGGGCACCGATCCTGGTCGAGGCGCGGCCCAATGCGCGCTGGTCGCTGGATTTCGTCCATGATCAGTTCGCCAACGGCCAGCGCTTCCGCGTGCTCAACGTAGTGGACGACGTTACCCGGGCATGCCTGGCGGCAATCCCAGACACGTCGATCTCGGGGCGCCGGATGGCGTGTGAACTGACAGCTCTGATCGAGCGCGGCGGAAGGCCTGGTTAAGTGTCGGCGACAAAGGGACCGAACTGCCCAGTAACATCGTCCCGCGGTGGTGCTCCGAGCGCCGGTTCGAATGGCACTACATCGCGTGAGGCAAGCCCATGCAAAACGGCTTCGTTGAGAGCTTCAACGAGCGGATGCGCGACGAGCTAGGGTCAGGACTCATAGCCAATAGACGACGAGTGCGGCAAGGGTGATGGCAGACAGGAAGACCTTCAGGCATCGGTCGTAGCGGGTCGCCACACGCCGCCAAACCTTGAGCCTGCCGAACATGATCTCAATCCTGTTGCGCCGTTTGTAGCGGCGCTTGTCGTACTTGAGGGTCTTTTTGCGCTGCTTCCTGCAGGGGATGCATGCGCGTATCCCTTTGTCTTTCAGAGCTTCTCTGAACCAGTCGGCGTCATATCCGTGGTCACCGAGTAGCCAATCGACCTTTGGCAGGCTGTCGACCAACGCCCTCGCGCCAATATTATCACTGACCTGACCAGCCGTCACGAACGGGTTCAGCGGGCGGCCTTGGCTGTCACAAAAGGCATGCAGTTTTGTGTTCATGCCGCCCTTGGTCCTGCCAATCAGGCGCCCACGCCCCCCTTTTTGGCGCCCAAACTGGTCGCTGTGCGGTGAGCCTTGAGGTAAGTTGCGTCGATCATCACTGTCTTCTCTTCACGGTGCTCGGCGACCAAACCCACCATCTTGCGGGCAAAAATGCCCTTGTCGCTCCACCGTTTTCATCGGTTAAACAACGTCTTGTATGGGCCATAGGCGGCAGGCGCATCGCGCCACCGTAAGCCATTGTGATTGATGAAGATAATCCCGCTTGACACGCGCCGATCATCTGCTCGCGGCTTGCCATGGGATTTGGGAAAGAAGGGCTCAAGACGCGCCGTCTGCGCATCAGTCAACCAGAATAGACCAGACTTACTCACCGCCATTTTTTCGGCGATGAATCATGCCACTACGCGAAAATCAATGGGTCCTGACCCTAGCAATGTGTCGCTTCTGTCCGCAATGGGGATGAGCCAAGATCCTATTGCTGCTGCAGCGAAAGTCTGCTTTCCGCCC
>JBNKHH010000054.1:0-57297 GCA_050290245.1 Silicimonas sp. | reverse complement strand
TAGGCGTCTTCGGGGGTATCCCGGCGATGACCAAGGCGATGGAGCTGGCAAGCTCGGTCATGGAGACCGGGTCGGAGGACGACGCATGACGGTTTTCGCCTTCTATCTTTTTGCCATCGCCTGTGTGGCGGGTGGGCTGTTCACGGTGATCAGCCGGAATCCCGTACACTCGGTGCTGTGGCTGATCCTGGCGTTCCTTTCGGCGGCGGGGCTGTTCGTTCTGCTGGGGGCCGAGTTCGTCGCGATGCTGTTGATCATCGTGTATGTTGGCGCCGTTGCGGTTCTGTTCCTGTTCGTGGTGATGATGCTGGACGTGGATTTCGCCGAGCTGAAGGGCGAGCTGGCGCGCTACATGCCGTTGGCCCTGCTGATCGGCGTCGTTATTCTGATGCAGCTGGCCATGGCCTTTGGCGTCTGGACGACCGCGGACGGCGTGACGCTGGCGACGACGCCGGATGCGATTGCGGGCGGTGGTGACCACAACACCGACGCCCTGGGGCGCATCCTTTACGACAAGTATTTCCTTCTGTTCCAACTGGCGGGGCTAATCCTGCTGGTGGCCATGGTGGGAGCCATCGTGCTGACCCTGCGCCATCGGACCTACGTCAAGCGGCAGGACGTGTTGCAGCAGATGTACCGCGATCCGGCCAAGGCCATGGTGATGAAGGATGTGAAGCCGGGGCAGGGGCTGTAAGATGATCGGACTTGAACATTACCTTTTCGTCGCGGCGACCCTGTTCGTCATTGGTATCTTCGGCATCTTCCTGAACCGGAAGAACGTCATCATCCTGTTGATGTCGATCGAATTGATGCTTCTGGCCGTGAATATCAACTTTGTGGCCTTCTCGGCCTATCTGCACGATCTGACGGGGCAGGTGTTCACCCTGTTCGTCCTGACCGTGGCCGCCGCCGAGGCTGCGATCGGCCTGGCGATCCTTGTCTGTTTCTTCCGCAACCGCGGCACCATCGACGTCGAAGACGTCAACGTGATGAAAGGCTGATCCATCATGGAGACGATCATTCTCTTCGCCCCGCTGATCGGTGCGCTATTGTGCGGCTTCGGCTGGAAGATCATGGGCGAATACGCCGCGCAGTGGACCGCGACGTTCCTGTTGTTCATTGCCTGCGCGCTGTCGTGGATCGTCTTCCTGAGCTTTGACGGGCAGACCCAGCAGATTCACATCATGGACTGGATCATTTCCGGCTCGCTCAGCACCGACTGGGCCATCCGCCTCGATCGGCTGACAGCGATCATGCTGATCGTGGTGACAACGGTCTCGGCGCTCGTGCACCTCTATTCGATGGGCTACATGGCCCATGACGACAACTTTGCAGAAGGCGAAAGCTATCGCCCGCGCTTCTTTGCCTATCTGTCGTTCTTTACCTTTGCCATGCTGATGCTGGTGACGGCGGACAACCTGGTGCAGATGTTCTTTGGCTGGGAAGGCGTTGGCGTCGCCTCATACCTTCTGATTGGTTTCTATTTCCGCAAGCCAAGTGCCAATGCGGCAGCGATCAAGGCTTTCGTGGTCAACCGGGTGGGCGACTTTGGTTTCGCCCTGGGCATTTTCGCTCTGTTCGCCGTGGTCGACTCGATCCGTTTTGAAGATGTACTGGCGGCAGGGCCAAAGTTGGCCGAGACTCAACTGAACTTCTTGTGGACGACGTGGAATGCGGCAGAGGTCATCTGCTTCCTGTTGTTCATTGGCGCCATGGGCAAATCGGCCCAGTTTGTTCTGCACACCTGGTTGCCGGACGCGATGGAAGGCCCGACGCCGGTGTCGGCGCTGATCCACGCCGCGACCATGGTGACGGCCGGTGTCTTCCTGGTCTGCCGCATGTCGCCCCTGATGGAATTCGCGCCGCACACGCAGACATTCATTGTCTCGATCGGCGCACTGACGGCGTTCTTTGCAGCCACGGTCGGTCTTGTGCAGAACGACATCAAGCGCGTGATTGCATATTCGACCTGTTCGCAGCTCGGCTATATGTTCGTTGCGGCGGGCGTCGGTGTCTATTCGGTCGCCATGTTCCATCTCTTAACGCACGCCTTCTTCAAGGCGATGTTGTTCCTGGGCGCGGGTTCGGTCATCCACGGGATGCATCACGAACAGGATATGCGGAACTATGGCGGGCTGCGCCACAAGCTGCCTTATACCTTCTGGGCGATGATGATCGGCACGCTGGCCATTACGGGTGTGGGTATTCCGCTGACGCAAATCGGCTTTGCCGGGTTCCTGTCGAAGGACGCGGTGATCGAAAGCGCCTTTGCTGGTGGGACCGAAGCGTCGACCGTTGCCTTCATCGCACTGGTCGTCGCCGCACTGTTTACCAGCTTTTATTCCTGGCGGTTGATGTTCCTGACGTTCTTCGGTGAGCCGCGCGGAGACAAGCATACGCACGAACACGCCCATGAAAGCCCGACCGTCATGCTGATCCCCCTGGGGGTTCTGGCCATCGGTGCGGTCTTTGCCGGCATGATCTGGTACAAGCCCTTCTTTGGTGACCACCACGCGGTCGAGACCTATTTCGGCATCACACAGGACGAAGAGCACGCAAGTGCGCTGATGCTTGGTGCAGCCTATGCGGCGACCGAAGAGGCTGGCCATGGCGAGGCCGCGGCGGCTGATCACGGTGCTGAAGCGGGCCATGGCGAAGACGCCGCACACGGCGATGCGCCGGCTCCGGGTACGGGCGCGATCTACATGGGCGTTGAAAATCATGTCCTGGACAACGCGCACCATGCACCGAAATGGGTCAAAATCAGCCCCTTCATCGCGATGGTGATCGGGTTCCTGACAGCCTATCTGTTCTACATCCGGCGCCCCGATCTCCCGGCAAAACTGGCCGCGAACCAGGCAATCCTGTATCGGTTCCTGCTGAACAAATGGTACGTCGACGAGATTTACGACTTTTTGTTCGTGCGTCCCGCCATGGTCATCGGTCGGTTCCTTTGGAAAAAGGGCGACGGGGCGACCATCGACGGCTTCCTGAACGGGGTCGCCATGGGGATCATCCCCTTTTTCACCCGCCTCGCGGGCCGGGCGCAGTCCGGTTACATTTTCACTTACGCTTTCGCGATGGTTCTGGGCATTCTGGTGCTGGTCACCTGGATGACGCTGTCGGGAGGGAACTGAGCACATGCTTCTCGACAACCTGATCTCGATCGTCACTTTCATTCCCGCCATCGGTGCGGCGATCCTGGCCCTGATCCTGAGGGGCGATGATGAGGCGGCGCAACTGAACGCGAAGCGTCTTGCTTTGGCGGCCACCACGGCGTCCTTCCTCGCTTCGTTGTTCCTGCTGACAGGCTTTGAACCCAAAGACACCGGTTTCCAGTTCCTGGAAGAAGGCACCTGGATTCTTGGCCTGAACTACAAGATGGGCGTTGACGGGATTTCGATCCTGTTCGTCATGCTGACGACCTTCCTGATGCCGATCGTGATCTTGGCCTGCTGGACGGTGACGCACCGGGTCAAGGAATACATGATCGCATTCCTGCTTCTGGAAACGCTGATGCTCGGCGTGTTCTGTGCCCTGGATCTGGTCCTGTTCTACCTCTTTTTCGAGGCGGGGCTGATCCCGATGTTCCTGATCATCGGTATCTGGGGCGGCAAGGACCGCATCTATGCGGCGTTCAAGTTCTTCCTTTATACCTTCATCGGTTCGGTCCTGATGCTGGTCGCGATGATCGCAATGTTCGTGGATGCGGGCACCACCGATATACCGTCGCTGCTGACCCATAATTTCGGCACCGAGACCATGGACATTCTCGGGATACAAATCCTCGGCGGGATGCAGACTCTCCTGTGGCTGGCGTTCTTCGCCTCCTTTGCAGTCAAGATGCCGATGTGGCCGGTGCACACCTGGTTGCCGGACGCGCACGTGCAGGCCCCGACGGCGGGCTCGGTCGTGCTGGCGGCGATCCTGTTGAAGATGGGCGGCTACGGATTCCTGCGTTTCAGTCTGCCGATGTTCCCGGTCGCCTCGGACATCATGGCGGATTTCGTCTTGTGGATCTCGGCCATCGCTATTGTCTACACCTCGCTGGTGGCGCTGGTGCAGGAGGACATGAAAAAGCTAATCGCCTATTCGTCGGTTGCACACATGGGCTATGTCACGGCCGGTATCTTCGCTGCGAACCAGCAGGGCGTGGACGGCGCCATCTTCCAGATGCTGAGCCACGGCTTTATCTCCGGCGCGCTCTTCCTCTGCGTCGGCGTGATCTATGACCGGATGCATACGCGCGAAATCGACGCCTATGGCGGCCTCGTGAACCGGATGCCGGCCTATGCGCTGGTCTTCATGCTGTTCACCATGGCCAACGTGGGCCTGCCCGGCACGTCGGGATTTGTCGGTGAATTCCTGACTCTGATGGGCATGTTCCAGGCCAACACCTGGGTGGCGGCTGTGGCGGCGCTTGGCGTCATCTTCTCGGCGGCCTATGCGCTGTGGCTTTATCGCCGCGTGGTCATGGGCGACCTGATCAAGGAAAGCCTGAAGACCATCACTGACATGACGACGCGCGAAAGGTGGATATTTGCTCCGCTGATCGTCATGACCATTCTGCTGGGTGTCTATCCCAGCCTTGTAACCGAGATTATCGGCCCCTCGGTAAAGGCCCTGTTGGGCGACCACACCGCGGCGCTGGCTGATTTTGCGACGATGACTACGGCAGTTGCCGAGAACGGAGGCCACTGATGCAGTCGGGCGATCTGTCGATAATCCTTCCCGAGATCATTCTCTCGGTCTTCGCCATGGTGGGCCTGTTGGTCGGCGCCTACGGCGGCAAGGACAAACTTGCTTCGACCATGCTGTGGGCCACTTCGGCCCTGTTGATCGCGGTTGCGGCCTGGATCGGCATGAAGGGAGCAGGCACGGCGCCAGCCTTTGGCGGCACCTTGGTAGATGACGCTTTTGCGCGATTTGGCAAAGTGACGGTGCTTCTTTCGGCCGCCGCAGTCCTTATCATGAGCGAGGGCTACATGTCCCGGCGCGATCTCTTGCGCTTTGAATATCCGCTTTTGATCGTTCTGGCTTCGGTCGGCATGATGGTCATGGTCTCGGCGAACGATCTGATCGTGCTTTACATGGGACTCGAACTGCAATCTCTGTCGCTCTACGTCGTTGCCTCCCTGCGTCGCGACAGCGAGAAATCGACGGAAGCGGGCCTGAAATACTTTGTCCTGGGCGCTTTGTCGTCCGGCCTGCTGTTGTATGGTTCTTCGCTGGTCTACGGTTTTGCCGGAACGACCACCTTCGCTGGCATCATCATGGCGGTTGGCGACCAGACTTCGGTTGGCTTGCTGTTCGGACTTTCCTTTGTGATCGCCGGTCTGGCGTTCAAGGTGTCGGCCGCACCGTTCCACATGTGGACGCCGGACGTCTACGAAGGATCGCCGACACCTGTCACAGCCTTTTTTGCCACCGCCCCGAAGGTTGCCGCTATGGGCCTTTTCGGTCGCGTGGTGCATGACGCCTTTGGCGGTGTCGTGGGGGACTGGCAGCAAATCCTGGCCGCCTTGTCGGTGGCCTCGATGTACCTTGGCGCCATTGCCGCGATCGGTCAGACCAACATCAAGCGCCTGATGGCCTATTCGTCGATCGCGCACATGGGCTTCGCCCTGATGGGACTTGCCGCAGGTACGGCGCAGGGCGTCGAGTCGATGCTGATATACATGGCCGTTTACGTCACCATGAACGTCGGTACGTTCGCCTTTATCCTGTCGATGGAGAAGGATGGCGTTCCAGTCGTCGAAATCAGCGCATTGTCGATGTATTCGCGGCGCGACTCGACCAAGGCTCTGGCGATGCTGATCCTGTTGTTCAGCCTTGCCGGCGTGCCGCCGATGGTCGGGTTCTTTGCCAAGTACTCGGTGTTGCTGGCTGCCGTCGACGCGGGGCTGACCTGGCTTGCGGTTTTGGGCGTGATCGCCAGTGTGATCGGCGCGTTCTATTATCTGCGCATCGTCTACCTGATGTATTTCGGCGCGGATGAGAACGAGCTGGATACGAACGGGTCTGCGATCCTTTGGGGGTTTCTGGTGGCCAGCGCCGCCGTAATGCTTGTTGGTGTCGTGAACCTGTTTGGCGTTGAAGGTGTTGCAAAAGCGGCGGCGGCGACGCTTGTCAACTAGACTATCCTTGGCACGGACATACCGGGCGGGCCTCTGCCCGGTCGGCCACAGCTGTGGTAGACCGATCCAATGACAGAGCATTTGCCCTGGCCCGAGGGAACGGACCGGATCATCCTTGAAGAAGTCGACAGCACTATGGCCGAAGCGGCGCGGATGGCGCCTGACCTCAAGCGCCCGACTTGGATCATGGCGTTGAGGCAGACAGCTGCGCGGGGCCGGCGCGGAAATGTCTGGCAAAATCCGCAAGGCAACTTTGCCGCCACCTTTGTGTTTCGCCCGGATGGCAGCGCTGCAACGGCCGCGCTGCGGTCCTTCTCAGCCGCAAACGCTCTGTATGAGGCCCTGGCGCTGAGCGTCGATCGGGATCGTCTGTCTGTGAAATGGCCCAACGATGTCTTGCTGAATGGGGGCAAAGTCGCGGGCATTCTCCTGGAAAGCGTGGGGACAGCGCGGGCGTTGGATTGGCTGTCGATCGGAATCGGCGTGAACCTCGCCGCTGTTCCCGAGGGCGTGCAAGCCGCGGCCTTTCCACCGGTCTCGCTCGTGGGCGAGGGGGGAGACAGTGTTGGTCGGCACGAGATGCTGTCACGGCTGGCGACCAACATGGCCACCGAAGAGGGCATTTTCTCGGAGATGGGCTTTGCGCCGATACGAGAGAAATGGCTGCGGCACGCCGCACGCCTTGGCGAGGTGATCACTGCGCGGACGGCGCGCGATGAGATTACCGGGCGGTTTGAAACCGTCGACGAGGCAGGGCAGTTGGTCTTGGTCACCGCCTCTGGCAAGGTGGCAGTCCCGGCGGCAGACGTCTATTTCTGAGGGGGGAAGGATATGCTTCTTTGCATCGACACGGGTAACACCAACACCGTCTTCTCGATTTGGGACGGGCACAGCTTCCTTGGAACCTGGCGGGCCTCGACCGAGCATCAGCGCACGGCGGACCAGTATTTTGTCTGGCTGTCGACGCTGATGGAGGCGCAGGGGCTGAAGGGCGTGGCGATCGACGAAGTGGTGATCTCGTCCACGGTGCCGCGGGTCGTTTTCAATCTGCGGGTTCTGTGCGACCGGTATTTCAACTGCCGCCCCCTGGTCGTGGGCAAGCCCGAGTGCGCCCTGCCGGTGCCGTATCGCGTGGACAGCGGTGTGGTGCCTGGCCCCGACCGGCTGGCCAATGCCGCGGGAGCCTTCGATCGCCACGGGGGAGACGTGATTGTCGTCGATTTCGGTACGGCAACGAACTTTGACGTGATCGCCGGGGATGGTGCCTATATCGGGGGGGTGATTTCGCCGGGAGTGAACCTGAGCCTCGAGGCGCTTCACGCCGGTGCCGCCGCCTTGCCTCACGTCGATATCAGTCAGCCGGATAAGGTCATCGGGACCAATACGGTCGGATGTATTCAATCCGGCGTCTTCTGGGGCTATACCGGGCTGATCCAGGGGATCACGCGACGCATCAGGGACGAATACGGTAGACCGATGAAAGTCGTCGGAACCGGAGGGCTGGCACCGCTGTTTGCCCAGGGCGAGGCTCTTTTCGACGTGATCGAAGATGATCTGACCATACACGGTCTGACCGTGATCCATGCCTTCAACAAGGAAAACGTATGAGCAAAGACCGACTGATCTATCTTCCTCTCGGGGGCGCTGGCGAGATTGGCATGAATGCCTATGTCTATGGCTGGGGCGCGCCGGGGAAAGAGCGGCTGATCGTCGTCGACCTTGGAGTGACCTTCCCGGATATGGATGGCTCTCCCGGCGTTGACCTGATCTTTGCCGACGTCGAGTGGCTGGAAGAAAACGCGGATCGTATCGAGGCGATCTTTATCACCCATGCCCACGAGGATCACGTGGGCGCTGTGGGACATCTGTGGTCACGTCTGCGCGCTCCGGTGTATGCACGTCCCTTCACAGCCCATCACGCCAAGCGCAAGATGGAGGATCAGGGGCAGAACCCGGAAAACGTCACCGTGGTCGCACCCTGGCCCGAAACTACAAGGGCCGGGCCGTTCGCCGTCGGTTTTGCGCCGATCAGCCATTCGATCCCCGAGAGCTCGGCCCTGGTCATAGACACTCCCGCCGGGCGATTGCTGCATTCTGGCGACTTTAAGCTGGATGAAACGCCTTTCGTGGGCGAACCATTTGATGCCGGCATGTTCGCCGAGATCGCGAAGCCGGGCATCAAGGCATTGATTTGTGACTCGACCAACGTATTTTCGCCATTGCCCGGCCGGTCTGAGGCGTCGCTTGCGCCGGCGATCACCGAGTTGGTCAAAAATGCACCGGGTCTGTTCGTAGCGACGACATTTGCCTCGAACGTGGCGCGGGTAAAGACGCTGGCAGAGGCTGGAGAAGCGGCCGGTCGCACGATCTGTCTGATGGGGCGCGCCATGCGCCGCATGGTTGAGGCCGCCGTTCTGACAGGAGTTCTGGAAGATTTTCCCAAGACGATCCCGCCCGAGGATGCCGCCGATTTGCCGCGGCAGAACCTCATGCTTTTGGTAACCGGAAGCCAGGGAGAGCGGCGGGCAGCCAGTGCGGGCCTTGCGCGCGGCAAATACCTCGGGATGGAACTGAAAGAAGGCGATACCTTCCTGTTCTCTTCCAAGACCATTCCGGGCAACGAGCGCGGAGTCATTCGGATCATGAACCAGCTGTCCGAAAAAGGCGTCGACATCGTGGACGACCATTCCGACGCCTACCATGTCTCGGGCCACGCGAACCGGCCTGATCTCTTGCGGATGCACGAGATTTTGAATCCCGACATCGTGATCCCAATGCATGGTGAGCATCGCCATTTGCGTGAACATGCCGCGCTTGCCTCCGAGCACGGGCGCGCGTCGATCGTGGCCGTGAACGGTACGATGGTGGATATTTCCGGTGAGGTTCCCAAAGCCGTCGAATACATCGAGGCCGGGCGCACCTATCTGGATGGCAAGGTGCAGATCGGTGCCATGGACGGCATCATCCGCGACCGCATCCGAATGGCCCTGAACGGGCATATCCTTGTGACCCTGATCCTGGAAGATGATGAGCCTCTTGGCGAGCCATGGGTCGAGATTTCCGGTTTGGCCGAAATTGGGGCATCCAAGGCACCCTTGGCGGATGTCTTGGAAGAGGACCTGAGCCAGCTTGTCGGACGCGCGAAACGTTCGACGCTGGCTGACGACGACAGGCTGGAAGACGAGCTGAAGCGCACGGTACGCAAATCGACGGACGACGAGATTGGAAAGAAACCCGAGGTGACAGTTGTTATCAGCCGGCTGAGCGCATGAGTTTTGCTGTAATTTTCGATCTGGACGGAACACTGATCGACAGCCTTCCGAATGTGACGGACGCTGCAAATGCGCTTTTGGCGGACGAAGGATTGCCACCGCTCACCGTCAGCGAGACAGCTGGTTTCGTGGGGCACGGCGAGCGTGTCTTCCTTGAACGGCTGATCGCCGCGACCACGCTGAAGCCCGACGACTTTGACCGGCTGATGCCCGGATTCATTGCCCATTACAAAATTGCCGCGCGTCAGACACGGCTGATGCCAGGGGCCCTGGAAGCCCTGGCTGATCTGCGCGGGCAAGGCGCCAAACTGGGTCTGTGTACCAACAAGCCACGTGCGCCCCTAGTGCCAACGCTGGAGGCGGCCGGCCTGGCTACGAGCTTTGACGTGGTTGTCGCCGGCGACGATCTCACCCGGCGCAAGCCAGATCCCGAGCCGCTGCACTGGGCAATGTCCGAGTTGGGGGCCGAGAGCTGTATCTATGTCGGTGACAGCGACGTGGATGCACAGACCGCACGCGCCGCAGGCGTTCCGTTCGTATTTTATACCGAAGGTATCCGGACACTCCCGATCGCGGAAATTCCACACGACCGGGCTTTCTCGGATTTCAAAGATCTGCCGGGCATCTGTTCTGCTCTCGCACAGGGCTGACCGGCCGGGGTGTCAGCTTGCCTTGCGCTCGTCAAAACTCATGGCGATGAAGCTGGGCATATGATCGCCCATCCCAATCACCTTGCTGGATTCGCGCCGACCGCGGCGGCGGTTGCCTCCGTCATTTTGAGAGCCGCGCTGATCCGAGTTCTCAACAACTTCAACAGCGGTCTCTGCTTCAGAGGCTGCTGCCGGTTCCTCGGCCTTTGCTTCAGGCTTGCGGCCACGTCTGCGGCGCGGTTTGTCGTCTTTGATCAGTTCGGGGCCATCGGCCTCATCAGCGAAAGACATTTTCAACGGGTTTTCGCTGCGCGGGATGGCCTTGTCGATCAGCTTTTCGATCGCCGCCAGGTTCTTTTCGTCCGCCGGGGCTGAAATCATCACGGCCTTGCCTTCGCGACCGGCGCGCCCGGTGCGGCCAATGCGGTGGACATAGTCCTCTGAGTGCGTCGGCACATCGTAGTTGAAAACATGGCTGACGGAAGGCACGTCGAGACCACGCGCGGCGACATCCGAGGCAACAAGGAAGCGCAGTTCGCCATTTCGGAAGGCATCCAGCGTTTTGGTCCGTTGTGACTGATCCAGGTCACCATGGATCGGCGCCGCATCAAAGCCATGCCTTTTCAGCGATTTGGAGACAATGTCCACGTCCGTCTTGCGATTGCAAAAGACGATGGCGTTGGTGCACTTTTCGCCTTCGCGCTCGATCACTGCGCGCAGGACATCGCGCTTTTCCTTGGCGGCACGGTCACGGCGCGAGGGTTTCACCAGTATGACTTCCTGCTCGATGGTCTCGGATGCGGTGGCCTGGCGGGCAACCTCGACCCGGACCGGGTTCGACAGGAAGGTGTTGGTGATACGCTCAATCTCGGGGGCCATGGTGGCCGAGAAGAACAGCGTCTGACGGGTAAAGGGCGTCAGCGAGAAAATGCGTTCAATGTCCGGGATGAATCCCATGTCGAGCATCCGGTCGGCTTCGTCAACAACCATTATTTCAATGCCAGTCAACAACAGCTTGCCGCGTTCGAAATGGTCCAGAAGACGGCCTGGCGTCGCGATCAGCACATCCACGCCACGGTCGATCAGAACGTCTTGCTCCTTGAAGGAGACGCCGCCGATCAGAAGGGCCTTGGTCAGCTTTACGTTCTGGGCGTAGGTGTCAAAATTCTCGGCCACCTGCGCAGCCAGTTCGCGGGTCGGGCAAAGCACCAGACTGCGCGGCATCCGTGCTCGGGCGCGGCCACGTGCCAGCATGTGGATCATCGGCAGGGTGAAACTGGCGGTCTTGCCGGTACCTGTCTGGGCGATACCCAGAACGTCACGACCTTCAAGTGCGGAGGGAATGGCCCCCGCCTGAATCGGTGTCGGGGTTTCGTAGCCTGCGGCCTCAACGGCCTTGAGGATTTTCGGCGAAAGCGCCAGATCGGAAAATTTCGTCATATTGGTCCATGTGTTACGGACCAGTCCACGGCCCGTCGGCGAAGCGGCGCGGGTCCGGATGACCACAAGCTTATCCACAAGCTGCCGCGCGTGGCACTGCATTAAGCTATCCTGCGATGTGCGTCAACGGAGGGTAGTCAATGCGAAACAATTTGCTCTGTTTGGACGAGATTGTTTCGAAATTGGCATTAGGAAGCATGCTGGTAAACGTTAAGGATACTTGACTGAAACCGATATGGGCTTGGCCGCTTGAGCGCCAAGGATCGGTTGGCAGATACTTGTTTTCCCATAGAAGTCAGTGGAATGTGCGGCGAAGCGACACCAAGGGCGTCCATCGCTGATTTCCGCAGGGGCTTTTCTGCAGTCAGTTTTTATCCACATGGGTTTTGCCGGGGGCATGACGTCTGCGAGCCGATCCAAATGGGACGACCGCCCGGCGGCTGGCGGGACGCCGGGTGCAGAGCGCTGTTTCCACTATGCCCGCAGTCATGAGTCGGCTGGGAGCACATTCAGCGGATTCCACGTCGTGTCGTGAATGCCGTGCTGAATCTTCGGGCCGGTCAGGTTGTCTGCATTTCCTTCGTCGCCGATAGGGTCAGCTCGGGATAGTCGCGTTCGATCCGGTCGATGTCCCACTGCAGGCGCGTAAGGTAGACCACGTCGCCGTCGTTGTCGTGCGCGATATGACCCTTGTTGGCGGCAGCAAATTTCTCGACCGCCGCTTTCGGACCATGGACCCAGCGGGCCGAGGTGAACTGTGACGGTTCGAAACGGACAGGCAGACCGTATTCCATTTCTATGCGGCTGGCCAAAACCTCGAACTGAAGCTGGCCTACAACGCCGACGATAAAACCCGAGCCAATCGACGGCTTGAACACCTTTGCGGCCCCTTCTTCGGCGAACTGCATCAACGCCTTGTCCAAGTGCTTGGCCTTCATAGGATCGCCTGCGCGCACCCCTTGGAGGAGTTCGGGCGCAAAAGACGGAATCCCGGTAACACGAATGGCCTCACCTTCGGTCAGCGTGTCGCCGATACGCAATTGCCCGTGGTTGGGAATGCCAATGATATCGCCAGCCCAGGCTTCTTCGGCCAGTTCTCGGTCAGAGGCGAGGAACAGCACAGGGTTGGAGATCGCCATGGGTTTCCTGGAACGCACGTGGTGCAGCTTCATCCCGCGCTGGAAATGACCCGAAGCGAGACGCACAAAGGCCACGCGGTCGCGGTGCTTGGGGTCCATGTTGGCCTGAACCTTGAAGACGAAACCGGCAACAGTCTTCTCGTCCGGCGAGACTTGACGGGGATCGGCAGTCTGCGGCTGAGGCAGGGGGCCGAAATCGCCAATGCCGTCCATCAGGTCCTTGACGCCGAAAGAGTTGATGGCCGAGCCGAACCAGATCGGTGTCAAGGTGCCATCAAGAAAGGCCTGTTGGTCGAAAGGCGGGAGCAATTCGCGCGCCATCTCGACCTCTTCGCGCAGTTGGTCGAGGAGGGTGGCGGGGATGTGATCTGCGAGCGTGGGATCGTCCAGACCTTCGATCTTGATCGACTCGGCGACCTTGTTGCGGTCGGCGCGCTCCATCAGCTCCAGCCGGTCGTTCAGCATGTCATAGCTGCCGATGAAGTCGCGGCCCTGGCCGATGGGCCAAGACGCCGGGGTAACGTCGATGGCCAGGTTCTCCTGGATCTCGTCGATGATCTCGAACGTCTCGCGGCTTTCGCGGTCCATCTTGTTACAGAAGGTCAGGATCGGCAGGTCGCGCAGACGGCAGACCTCGAACAACTTCTGGGTCTGGCTCTCGACGCCTTTGGCACCGTCAATGACCATGACGGCGGCGTCCACGGCGGTCAGAGTGCGATAAGTGTCTTCGGAAAAGTCCGAGTGGCCCGGCGTGTCGACAAGATTGAAACGGTAGTTGCGATAGTCGAACGACATGGCCGAGGCCGAGACCGAAATTCCGCGGTCCTTTTCCATCTGCATAAAGTCCGATCGCGTGCGCCGCGCCTCGCCCTTGGCGCGCACCTGGCCAGCCATCTGAATCGCGCCGCCGTAGAGAAGGAATTTCTCTGTCAACGTCGTCTTGCCCGCGTCGGGGTGCGAAATAATGGCAAAGGTGCGCCGCCGGGCGATTTCCGGGGGAAGGGGGGCGGCATTGGAAGAACGATCAAGCATAGGCGGGCATATAGCGATGGCTCCGGGTCGACGAAAGGGGGCACCGGTAATTCTGACCAAAAGCATTGATATATATCAAAACCGCCATGTCATCTGAATTGTAGAGTTGTGCCTGATGGATTGCTGGGGAGGGTGCCATGAAGATGTTGATCAGACATTCTGCATATCTCGTTGCCGCGTTTGGACTTGTTGCCTGCAGTGCAGGAGAGACCGGACCAAAGTTCGGCGGCGATGGTTTCGATGCTTTGGTCGCGGAATCCGAGTTCCTGGCGGTGAAGCTCGAAGGACTGGACCCGACAGTTTCGATGCCGACCTCGGGTGAAGTCACCTATGACGGCGTCATAATACTTGCAGACGACTTTATCACCTCAACCGAAGGTGTCATCGGATCGACGACCCTAACGGCAAATTTTGCCGCCGAGACGATATCTGGAAGTTCAGGTGGCTTTTACAGTGCGAATGTTGACTCGAGCGGTAACTTTGTTGGAGGCGGGACTGCCGTGGCAGGGAACCTGCTGCACTCGGGAAGCGATTTCACTTTCGGCGAGGTCCTTATCGACACCACCGGTTCCGTCACGATCGAGGGCGTTCTGAGAAATATCGATGGCGAAATCTATGCGGTTTTTGCCGGGCCCGGAGCCGATATGATCGCCGGGTTTGTTTTCGACATGCCGGCCGGGGCGATCACAGTCGATGCCGCCATGATACTCGACTAGGCGTTTTACAATCTGCGATCGGATGCTAGGTCTCTGATAAACAGGTGTCAGAGAGGTCACAGGATGGATCTGGGAATCAAAGGTAGACGGGCGCTGGTCTGCGCGTCGTCCAAGGGATTGGGCAGGGGGTGCGCCGAGGCATTGGCAGCCGAAGGTGTTGATCTGGTGATGAACGCGCGTGGCGCAGAAACGCTTGACGAGACGGCTGCCGCTATCCGCGATGCCCACGGGGTTGATGTCATCACCGTTGCCGCAGACATCACAAGCGAGGATGGACGAGCAAAGGTGCTGGCGGCTGCAGGCCAGATCGACATTCTGGTCAATAACGCGGGCGGACCGCCGCCGGGCATGTGGACCGACTGGGAACGCGAAGATTTCATCAAGGCGTTGGACAGCAACATGCTGACACCGATCGCCCTGATCAAGGCACTGGTCCCGGCCATGATGGAGCGCGGCTGGGGCCGCGTCGTCAACATCACCTCTCAGTCGGTCAAGGCACCGATCCCGGTTCTGGGACTGTCGAATTCGGCCCGTGCCGGGCTTACAGGCTATGTGGCGGGAACTTCGCGGCAGGTAGCGCCCTCGGGTGTCATCATGAACAACCTTTTGCCGGGCATTCACGCGACCGACCGCGCCGAGTCGCTGGATGGCGGCGTGGCCAAGGCCGAGGGCATCACCATCGAGGAGGCCCGCGAGCGCCGCTGTGCCACGATTCCCGCGCGTCGCTACGGAACGCCGGAAGAGTTTGGCAAGGCCTGTGCCTTCCTGTGCTCGGAACATGCCGGGTTTATTGTTGGTCAGAACCTTTTGCTGGATGGCGGCGGGGTCAATACCACCCTGTGAGGCTCTTCGCCTCACGGCCTTGCCCCAGCGGGGCGGGATTGCTATCTCGCCCCAATCCCGAGACAATCTCTCGGGAATTGAAGGGGCGACCGTGAGCGCATCGACAGACGGACTTACAGCTGAGGGTCTGACCCGCCGTTTCGGCGGGCGGGACGTCGTGTCTGACGTCTCGTTGCGGGTCATGCCGGGACAGGTGACCTGTCTTCTGGGACCGTCGGGTTGCGGCAAGTCCACGACGCTGAGGATGATCGCCGGCGTCGACCGTCCCGATGCCGGTCGTGTCCTGGTCAACGGTCGAGTTCTGTCGGATTCGACGGTGCACCTGCCGCCCGAGCGTCGTCATATCGGCCTGATGTTTCAGGATTTTGCGCTGTTCCCTCACCTGAGTGTTGGCGAGAACGTTGCTTTCGGCCTGTCGGGAAGCCGGCAGGAAAAGCGCACCCGCGCGACCGAGATGCTTGAGCGCGTGCACCTTCACGGGTTCGAAGACGCCTTTCCGCACGAACTGTCGGGAGGAGAGCAGCAGCGCGTCGCATTGGCCCGTGCCATTGCACCAAAGCCCGGCATCATGCTGATGGACGAACCTTTTTCTGGGTTGGACAACCGGCTGCGCGACGGCATCCGCGATGAAACGCTGGACATCCTCAAGGAAGAAGGCACTGCCGTGGTCCTGGTAACGCACGAGCCTGAAGAAGCCATGCGCATGGCTGACGAAATTGCGCTAATGCGAGCCGGTCAGATCGTGCAGCAGGGAGCGCCCTACAACGTTTACAACGCGCCGGTGGACCGGCAGGCGGCGGCCTTTTTCTCGGATGTGAACGTCATCCGTGGCACGGTGCGGGGGGCGCTGACCGATACGCCCTTTGGTGCCTTTCTGGCTCCTGGCGTGCCCGATGGCACCGAGGTGGAAATTGTCATCCGGCCGCAGCATTTGAGGATCGATTTCGATCGCGACGGTCGTGGTCCGAACCCGACGCCCGAGGATGGCGTGCCCGCTCGCGGAACGGTCATACGCGCGCGTTTCATGGGCAATGAAAGCCTGGTAGAATTCCGCATGGATCACGATGGATCGATCCTGAAAGCCAGCATCCCTTCAGTTTTTCTGCCGCAGTTGGGAACGGGGCTGTGGCTGATGATCCGACGCGGTCGCTGCTTTGTCTTTCCTGTTACCTGAAGCATTCGCCCGCCCCAGACTGCCGCAGGCATCGGTGTCGGCGGCAGCTCAGGCGTCGATGGCCGCAAGGTAGTCCGCCAGAGTCTTTCCCGGTTCCTCTTCGAAACCTTCGAAACTGACGTCCAGGGTCTTGATCCGATCGACACGGAACACCCTGAAATCCTGGCGCAACTCGCACCAGGTCGTCAGTGTCCAGACCCGTCCCCAATATTCCATCTGCAACGGCCGTGCACGCCGTGTCGTCTCTTTTCCGGCCTGGTCGACATAGGTGATATCGATTAGGCGCCGCGAACGGATCGCGGCCCGCAAGGGTGCCATGTGAACGAAACCTCGTGCGGCTTCGGCGAAAGGATAGACGGCAAACCCCCATCCGGAGGCGGGCGCCGCGCGGTCCTCGGGCAACACGGCGTCTATCTTGTCGGAAAGAGTCCGCGCGGCGCGTTGCAGTTCGGGGTCCGCCGCCTTGGTGACGACGGAAAGGCCAAGGTGCAAAGCTTCAAGTTCGGTCAATGTCAGGTTCAGCGGAGGCAGCGTGATCGGGGCCGTCATCATATAGCCCAGCCCGCGCTCGCCCTCGACGGGGATGCCGCTGGCGATCAGCGTGTCCATATCGCGGTAAAGCGTCCGGAGAGAAACCTCCAGACGCTTCGCAAGGTCTTTGCCGCGATGGAGTCGCCCGTCGCGCAGGATCTGGATCAGCTCGAACAGGCGGTCGGTGCGGCGCATGCTTTACTCCATTTGCCAGCGAATGGAGGCGTGGCGCATGGTGGCGCTGGCGGGATCGATGGACTGCAGGAAAGGCAGGAATGCCGGGTCGTCCATCACTTCTTTTGCCGCCGCTTGTGCCTCGTCCAACGAGCGCCACTGTACGACGTCAGTCCAGAGTCCGTCGCTGTCGACTGTCAGATCGCGCCTTATCAGGCTTCCGCGTGCGCGCAGCATGGTCTCGGTGCCCTTGGCGGCGTTCAGAAATGCCTCCTGGTCTGTGCCGGGGACAAGGCGGAAGCTCGCGAACTCGAGCACGGGGGTGGTGTCAGCGGTCATGTCATGATCTCCGATTCGCTGTTTCAGACGCCCTTTCATAGGATCCCCCAACTGACATTAACCTGTCAGTTGAATTTGCACATGTGGAAAAAACCCTGATTTTCAATCGTTTCACCGGGGCAGACATTTTTCCCGCTTTTCCTTGGTCGCGCGAGTTCCTAAATAGCCTGTCGGATTTCAGGGAGAGACCCCCATGCTGAACAATATCGGCCTTCCCGGCCTGCTTCTTATCGCCATCGTCGTTCTGGTCCTGTTCGGACGCGGCAAGATCTCGTCTTTGATGGGCGAGGTCGGTAAGGGCATCACCGCCTTCAAGAAAGGCGTGGATGACGGCAAGAAAGAGATCGAGGACGAAGCTTCCGCAGTCGCCAAGGACGTGACGCCGGAAGAGGAAAAGGACAAGGCCTGAAGGCCGTTGTGATCCATGTTTGACCTTGGTTGGGGCGAGCTTTTACTGATCGGCGTTGTGGCGCTGATCGTCGTCGGTCCTAAGGACTTGCCGGGGATGTTCCGCACGTTGGGGCGATTCACCGGGAAGATCAAACGCATGGCGCGCGAGTTTCAGCGTGCCATGGATGATGCGGCCGACGAGGCCGGGGTCAAGGAGGCGGCCGATAGTCTCAAGGGCGTGACGTCGCCCAAGAAGATGGGGCTCGACAAGCTGAACGAAGCGGCCGACAAGTTCGAAAAATGGGACCCGACCAAACCGTCGGACAAGGCCAAGAAGATCGGCCCCGAGACCGAGAAGCTGAGCGAAGAGCGCGCCGAGTTCGCCAAGAAGATGCAAGAGGCGTCTGCCAAGAAGGCCAGCGATCGTATCGCGGCGGAAAAGAAGGCGTCAGAAGCGATGAAGGCCGAGGCAGAGGCCAAGGCGGACGATGCCAAGCCGCAGTCGGATGAGGGCGGAGAGAACAAGGCATGAGCGCCGACAACGACGAAATTGAGGACAGCTCCGCCCCGCTGATCGAGCACCTTGCCGAGTTGCGTACCCGGCTCATCCGTTCGGTCATCGCGTTGATCATCGGGATCGTTCTGGCCTTTACGGTGGCCGAACCGATCCTGCAGTTCCTTCTGGCTCCGATCGAGGCGACGCTGCGCGATCTGGGCGACCCGGCCCCGACATTGCAGTATACAAGCCCGCAGGAATACCTGTTCACGCTGTTCCGCATCTCGATGGTTTTCGGCTTTGGACTGTCGTTCCCGGTCATCGCCCACCAGCTTTGGCGGTTCGTCGCTCCGGGACTTTACCGGACTGAAAAGGCGGCGTTTCTGCCGTTTATCATCGCATCGCCGATCATGTTCCTCCTGGGCGCATCATTCGCACATTTCGTGGTCACGCCTCTGGCGATGAACTTTTTCCTGGGCTTTGCGGACGTCTCTTCGATCTTTGCCAACCTATTGACCAGTACCGTAGATAACCTGCCGAAGGACGCGGCCGTTGTGCCGGAAACGGCCGAAGGGGTGAAGATTACTTTCTTCGGGAAGGTAAACGAAAGCCTTGATATCACGCTGAAATTCATCATGGCGTTTGGCCTTTGCTTCCAGTTGCCGGTGTTGCTGACGCTGATGGGCAAGGCCGGGCTGGTGTCGGCGCGGGGGCTGGCTCAGGTCAGGAAATACGCTGTCGTTGGCATTCTGGTGCTCGCGGCCCTGGTGACACCGCCGGATGTCGTGACGCAGAGCATTCTTTTCGTGGTCGTCTATGGCCTTTACGAGATTTCGATCTGGCTGGTGAAGATGGTCGAGAAGAAGCGCGTCGAGAGACTGCGTGAAGAGGGAATCCTCGGCGAGGACGAAGATTTGTACTCCGAGTTCGACGAGGATGAGGAAGAAGAGGAGCCGTCGCGTTGATCGACGACCCGATGGATCGGATCGCCGCCGCCCTTGAGCGAATGGCACCGGCGCCGCTGGCCCCTCCGGATTTCACGGTTGCCGACGCCTTTGTCTGGCATGTCAGCCCGGACCGGCTGGAGCCTGTGGAAAAGGTCAACCGGATCGACATCGGCCTGTTGGTCGGGATCAATCGGTCGCGCGATACCTTGATGGAAAACACGCGCCAGTTCGCGCGTGGTATGCCTGCGAACAACGCCCTATTGTGGGGGTCGCGCGGCATGGGCAAGTCAAGCCTTGTCAAAGCGGCCCACGCAGCTGTTCTGGCCGAAGGGCTTGGCCTGAAGATCGTCGAGATTCAGAGGGAAGATCTGCCTTCCGTCGGTCGTCTGCTTAGCCATTTGCGCGGCGCGGACGCCCGGTTTCTGTTGTTCTGCGACGACCTGTCATTCAGCCATGACGACCAGCATTACAAGAGCCTGAAGGCGGTGCTGGACGGCGGTATCGAGGGGCGTCCGGACAATGTGATTTTCTATGCGACATCGAACCGGCGCCACCTGATGCCGCGCGACATGATAGAAAACGAACGGTCGAGCGCGATCAATCCGAGCGAGGCGGTCGAGGAGAAGGTCTCACTGTCTGACCGATTTGGTCTTTGGCTGGGGTTCCACCCCTGTACGCAGGACGAATACCTGGAGATGATCCGGCGCTATTGCGAAACCTATGGTGTAGAGATCGACGACGAAACCCTGCGTGCCGAGGCCATCGAGTGGCAGGCGACGCGCGGGTCGCGGTCGGGCCGGGTGGCCTGGCAATTTTTCACCGATCTTGCGGGGCGCAAAGGCATCACGCTTGCCTGAGCGGTACGCGCCCTTTAATCTATAAACTCAAAGAGTTGCCGGGTAATTGAGACCTGTGACTGTGACGTTCTCCATGAGAAGCGTTGATATCTCAGTTCCCTACCAAGGAAACCGATCCGGCCTCGGAAGCGAGGGAACGCATCTGGGACGACTTTGCCGGGTTCGCCCGAAAGTCCAACCATCTGGCCGACGTGGCGGGCTCGGCGTCCCGGGACATCAAAACGGTCGATGACGTCCGTGTCGCACTGAAATCAATCGGTAGCGCGTGCCAGGCCTGCCACAAGGAATACAGGAAATAACCCAAGGGCCAGCCGCCGGAACCGGTGGGGCCTCGGCGGAGCGGGACGTTATTTACGGAAGCTGTCGAGGCTTACAACCTCGGCATCACCGCTGGGGCCGCCATCTGCGTCGTCGGACGCGTCCTCTTCGACCGGGGTAGGTGCGGGACCATCGTCGTCGTCATCGTCCTGTGTTTCGAACCTCAGCCCGAATTCGACCGACGGGTCGACGAAGGTGCGGATCGCGTCATAGGGCACATACAGCGGTTCGGGCGTGTCGCCAAAGTTCAGTGTGACCGAAAAGCCGTCGTCGGTGACCTCGAGGTTGTCAAACCAATGCTGCATGACGATGGTCATTTCCTCGGGGTAGCGATCCGACAGCCAGTCGGCGATTTCGACATCCGGGTGCATGGTGTCAAAAGTGATGAAGAAATGATGCTGGCCCGGCAGACCGCGTTCAGCCACGTCGTTCAGAACATCCTGAATGAGGCTGCGCATGGCGCGGTGCATCAGGTTCCCGTAATCGATCGTGCGGCTCATGGGGTCTCCGTCTTCGCTGTCTCCAGCATATAGGATTCGAAAATGAAGGAAAGATGATCCGGCGCGGAAACCATTTGTATGCGTTTTTGCAGTAGCCCCGATGCCATGAACAACCGGACGTGGACGAGGCGCGCCTTGCAAGCGGACTGGAACGGGAGCGTTTGGCGCTTGGACGACGCGGAATCGGCATTCAAGACCTGGATCGGCGGGGTGCGGGCCTTTGCCGCAAGACTGCTTTCCAACATCTTGCGTAGACCCGAGCCCGAGGATTTTCGCGGGGTCACCCAAGCCTCTCCCTGGGGCGCGCTGGTCACTATTGCCAATGTCCTGGTCTATTACGTCAACGGATTGGGAGCGCCCTATGCCAATGTACTGGGCGTGTGGTGCATCTGTTCGATCTGGATTTCGCTGGTCGTCTTCCAACGGACGATGAGTGTGCGTGACCACCTGATGGCGCATGTCTCGCGCCGGGCCATCATTCGGGTAGTGATCTTTACTTTCACGATGTCGATACCCTGGGTGTCGCTGGCAGTCATCATCGGCCTGGAGGGGAGCGAGCAGGACCAGATCCTGGCGCTGATCCTTTTGATGGGTATGGCGGCTGGTGGCATCCTGATGCTGCATCGGGTCATGTTCTCGGCGCTGATCTATTGCGGCACCATCATGACCGTCGCCTGCGTGTCTATTCTGGTGTCCGTCGGTGCCGCGGCCTGGCCGATGGTGTTCTACGTTGTGATGTTCGGTTCTATGCTGTTCTTCTCGGCTCATGTGGTTGGCGAAACCGCACGCGAGCGGGACTTGTCGATGCGGGCCCTGTCCGAGGCCACCGAGGAAATCCAACGCATGGCGATGGAGGACGGGCTGACCGGGTTGCTGAACCGGGCCGCGCTGATCGACTCGCTCGAGCGGCTGACGGGCGAGGAGGGCGGCGGCAGACCGTTCGCGACATTCATGCTGGATCTGGACCGGTTCAAGAACGTCAACGACAGTTTCGGCCACCCGGTGGGCGACGACCTGCTGCGCGTTATCGCTCGCAGGCTGCGCCACGAGGTGCGTTCCGATGACCAGGTCGCTCGGCTTGGCGGAGACGAATTCGCGGTGGTGATCACCGGGGTCAACGAGAGTGAGATCGCGCAGGCCTGGGCAGCGCGCCTGTTGAACGCCATCAACGAGCCGGCCGAGGTGCGCGGACAGGTGATCCACCCCGGTGCCTCGATTGGATGCAGTTTCTTTCCGGACCACGCGACTACTGCGCCAGGTCTGCTGTTGACGGCGGACATCGGGTTGAACGCCGCGAAGGCGCGCGGGCGGGCCAATTGCGTTTTGTTCTCGCCCGATCTGGCGCGGGTTGTGGACGAGGAAGAACAGATCGCCGCCGATCTCAGAATCGCGTTGGCCCGCGATGATTTGAGGGTTCATTATCAGCCCAAGGTCTGCCTGTCGGACGGGCGTGTCATCGGGGCCGAGGCCCTGGTGCGATGGCAGCATCCGATCATGGGCGACCTGCCGCCGGACCGGTTCCTGGAGGTGTCGGCCGAGCGGGGTCTCATGCCCGAGGTCGGCACCTATATCGTCGAAGCCGTGGGGCGCGATATCGCCCGCTGGAAAGAGATCGGGCTGGCCTTTGGTTCTGTGGCGGTGAACGTGCATCCGGTCGACCTCAAAACGCCCCATATGTTGGTCGAGCGTCTTGCACGGCTTGGCGATGTTGGGGTCGAGAAGTCGGATGTGGTCCTGGAGATTACCGAGGGATGTTTCGCCGGGCGCGGGACCGACCACGCAGCGATGCTGATCGACATGTTGCGCGACACCGGGTTCCAGCTGTCACTGGATGACTTCGGCACCGGTCACGCCTCGCTGTCGCACCTGCGAAACCTGCCGGTGCAGGAAGTCAAGATCGACCGTAGCTTCGTTGAAGGCCTGGATCAGTCGCGCCATGACCTGGCGATCGTTTCGGCAATTGTCGCTCTTGGCCAGGGGTTGGGGCTGCGCATCGTTGCCGAAGGGATTGAAAACGAGGCGCAGCTTGCCCGGCTGGTGGAGATCGGTGTCACGGTCGGGCAGGGTTTTTTGTGGGCGCCAGCCTTGCCGGCGGAAGCCTTCGAAGAGCTTGTCATTGGCTGGGACGCAAAGGCGCGCAGGCGGGGAAAAATCTCGCATTAGGTCGCCACGATCCGAGGGAGAAGTAAGTGCAGGCTTCTGTTGCCAGGTGCCTGCGAACCCCGCCTTACGCGGCTAGGCGCAAGGGCTTAAGTTTCGATCTTGCGCACTGCTTAAGCAGCGAGCGCGACCGGAGCACGGTTGGTATTGGCAACTATGCGTTATGGACCGATAACGGTGGTACCTCACCGAGACAAAGCAAACCCCTTTAGACGTCCGTCGATCCTGTTTCGGCCCCAAGGTCCCCCAATACAGGGATATTTGGTGGAGCCGCCGGGTACCGCCCCCGGGTCCGATCCGCTTATTACGAGCGCGTTTATGTCCATAGTTCCGTTGCCGGAACAGGGGATATATAGGGGGTATGGAAACGTTTGGGAAGAGAGTCGCGGACCGACAGGTCCTGACGGTCGGCCTTGCGTATTTTGTGCAAAAAAGCGGGAGGGCGCGACGATGTTCAGGGCTTTGGTGGTTGAAAAGGACGGAGAGGGCGTAACCAGCGCCTCTGTGCAGGAGCTGGACGAGGCGAGTCTGCCCGAAGGCGATGTGACGGTCGCGGTCGAATATTCGACGGTCAACTACAAGGATGGACTGTGCATCGGACCGGGTGGTGGCCTGGTACGGACCTATCCGCATGTGCCGGGCATCGATTTCGCGGGCGTGGTCGAGGAGTCGACTGATGCGCGCTATGCGCCTGGCGACCGGGTGGTCTTGACCGGCTGGCGCGTCGGCGAGGTCCATTGGGGCGGCTATGCCGAAAAGGCGCGGGTCAAGGCGGACTGGTTGGTGCCGCTGCCGGAGGGGGTTTCGACGCGCCACGCAATGGCGGTCGGAACCGCCGGGTTCACCGCGATGCTGGCGGTAATGGCGCTTGAGGATCATGGCCTAACCCCTGAGAAAGGCGAGGTTTTAGTGACAGGAGCGGCGGGCGGAGTCGGCTCGGTCGCGACGGCGATCCTGTCGGGCCTTGGATACGAGGTGGCGGCTGTGACGGGGCGGCCGGAGACGGAAGGCTATCTGAAAGGATTGGGCGCAAGCCGGGTCGTGGCCCGCGAGGAACTGGCGGAGACAGTGAAGCGGCCGCTGGAAGCCGAGACCTGGGCGGGCTGCGTCGATGCCGTTGGCGGCGCAATGCTGGCACGGGTTCTGGGGCAGATGAAATACGGTGCGTCGGTGGCAGCCGTGGGGCTTGCCGGCGGTGCCGGGCTTCCGGCGACGGTGGTCCCGTTCCTCTTGCGGGGCGTGAACCTTCTGGGGATCGACAGCGTGATGCAACCCTTTGAAAACAGACAGGTTGCCTGGGAAAGGATCGCGCGCGAATTGCCGATGGAGAAGCTGGAGCCGATGGTTCATCCGGCCACGCTGGCCGATCTGCCGAAGCTGGGCGCGGACATCCTGAAGGGGCAGGTCAAGGGCCGCGTCGTGGTGGACGTGCGCGCCTGACGGGGTAGCCAGCGCAGGATTACGAAGGTCGACCAAAGGTTCATCCCTTTGCCTTGCCCGAAACGCTTGGGCGGGATAGGACCAAGAAAACAAGAGCGGTGAGGAGGGGCCATGAGCCTGGCATTCGTATTTCCCGGACAAGGGGCGCAGACCATCGGCATGGGCAAGGACCTGGCCGATGCCTATCCCGCGGCCAAGGCGGTTTTCGATGAGGTCGACGAGGCGCTAGGTGAGAAGCTGTCGACTCTGATCTGGGAGGGAGAGCAGGACCAACTGACCTTGACCGAAAACGCCCAGCCCGCATTGATGGCGACGTCGATGGCGGCGATGAAGGCGCTGGAGGCCGAGGGCATCGAAGTGACGGCGGCGGCCTATGTCGCGGGGCACTCATTGGGTGAATATTCCGCGCTTTGCGCTGCGGGTGCGATCGGGTTGGCCGATGCGGCGCGCTTGTTGCGGATACGCGGCCGTGCGATGCAAAGTGCCGTGCCCGTGGGTGAAGGGGCCATGGCGGCGATCCTCGGCCTGGACTTTGCCACGGTGTCCAAGGTCGCGCAGATGGCGACCGAGGGCGAGGTGTGCCAGGTGGCCAACGAAAACGATCCCATGCAGAACGTTTTGTCGGGCAACAAGGCGGCGGTTGAGCGCGCCGTAGAACTGGCCAAGCAGGCCGGTGCCAAGCGGGCCATCATGCTGCCAGTGTCGGCGCCGTTTCATTGCGCGCTGATGACGCCGGCGGCGGCCGAGATGGCCAAGGCGCTGGACGAAGTCGACATCACCGAGCCGAAGGTGCCCGTGGTAGCCAACGTCCTGGCGGCGGGTGTGCATAACGCGGCGCTGATCCGGTCCTTGCTGGTCGACCAGGTCTCGGGCCGAGTGCGCTGGCGTACCTCGGTCGAATGGATGGTCGAGCATGGCGTGGACGAATTCTGGGAGGTTGGCGCGGGCAAGGCCCTGTCGGGGATGATCCGCCGGATTGCCAAAGAGGCGGCGACACGGACCGTGGGCACCGCGGCCGAGGCTTCAGACGCCGCGGCGTCGCGGGGCTGATATGGCCGGGGGCGCTGCCCCTGGACCCCCAGGATATTTGAACCAAGAAGAAAGGTGAGGCGGATGTTTGATTTGAGCGGGAAGTCGGCGCTGGTAACCGGTGCCTCGGGCGGGATTGGCGCGTCGATCGCGCGGATTTTGCACGGGGCGGGGGCCACGGTGGCGATTTCGGGGACGCGGGTTGAGCCGCTGGAGGCTTTGGCTGCGGAGTTGGGCGAGCGGGCCCATGTCCTGCCCTGCAACCTGAGTGACAGCGCCGCTGTGTCAGAACTGCCAAAGCAGGCCATCGCGGCCATGGGTGCGGTCGACGTCCTGGTAAACAACGCTGGAATCACGCGCGACAACCTGTTCATGCGCATGTCTGATGCCGAGTGGGATGACGTGATCCAGGTGAACCTGAAAAGCGCCATGCTGCTGTGCCGGGGCGTCATGCGCGGCATGATGAAAGCACGGTGGGGACGGATCGTGAATATATCGTCGATTGTCGGGGCGACGGGGAACCCAGGCCAGGCGAACTATGCCGCGTCCAAGGCGGGGCTGGTGGGCATGTCAAAATCGCTGGCCTATGAGGTGGCGAGTCGGGGGATCACGGTGAACTGCGTGGCGCCGGGATTCATCACCACGGCGATGACCGACAAGCTGACAGAAGACCAGAAAGCCAATATCCTGACCCAGGTGCCCGCGGGCCGTATGGGCGAGGCCGACGAGATCGGCGCGGCAGTTTT
Organism: Silicimonas sp.; assembly: GCA_050290245.1. GTDB lineage: Bacteria > Pseudomonadota > Alphaproteobacteria > Rhodobacterales > Rhodobacteraceae > JBNKHH01. The sequence continues at coordinate 30,967 of JBNKHH010000054.1, read as the reverse complement.
GTACCTTGCTTCATCCGAGGCAGGTTATGTCACCGGCGCGACATTGCATGTGAACGGTGGAATGGCCATGTTGTAGGCCGTGCGGGCCGGTGCCGATACCATTTGCCTTTCGTTGCAAGATGGTTTAGGCGGCGGCTCATCCCTGCCGGGAGCCATCTGGACCCGGCTTTATTTCGCGTCCTTTGGGGCGGATCAAGAAGACCGGGGCGGACCCGAGGAACATGTGAGGAATTGAAATGAGCGACATCGCAGACCGCACTCGCAAGATCGTCGTCGAGCATCTGGGCGTTGAGGAAGACAAGGTTGTTGAAAACGCCTCGTTCATCGACGACCTGGGCGCCGACAGCCTGGACACCGTTGAGCTTGTGATGGCTTTCGAAGAGGAATTCGGGATTGAAATTCCGGACGATGCCGCCGAGACCATTCAGACCTTTGGCGATGCCGTGAAATTCATCACGGAAGCCGCCTGAGGCCAGTCTGGCTAAGGATTTTTCGAAACGGCGTCCGTTCGGGCGCCGTTTTCTTTTTCGCCGTCGCAGCGGACGTTTGGCGCGGCGCGGGGGAGCGGATCAACCGAGCAGAGTCTTGAGTTCGTCCTCGTCCAGCTGTTTTTCAAAGACGATGCCGGCGTAATAAGCATTGGACCAGACCACCAGTGCCTTGCGTTCGCCAGGGGGGAGGTGGAGCGTCAGTTCGGTGCCGCGCGGGGGCGCCTGTTGCCAGGCGAGTTTCATCCCCCCCAGCGAAACGTCGAGCCCGGTGATCCGGGCCGACTGGGGCCCGCGCATGGGCGTTTCAAAGTCGATGTCGACGGCGATGGTCGTCAGGTGGCGCGGCAGGCGTTCGGCGCGTATGATCTTGTAAGTGCGCGATTTCCTGAAGAACCACAGGAGGGTGCCGAATGCCGCGACGCCAAGGATCGCGAGCAGGACGCCAAGGCTGATCCGGAACCTGCCATCCTCATCCGATTTCGAAGCCCCGTGACTGCTTCCGACTGTTGCTGTCGCGGTCTTTTTCGGCCGAGGCGCAAAGCGGTCGAAGCAGGTGGTGTCCGCGATGCGGTCGGCCAGCCAGTCAACGTTGGCGATATGGGGGGCGAGGGCGACCATCGTGTCGTTGTCGCCGGTGATCAGGTCGCGCGACAAGCGGGTTGCGGCGCCGAAGATGCGGGCCATTCGTTCGCCGTCAACTGAAACGGTTTCGCCGGACATCTGGTGGGCGAGTGCGCTGCCGTTCAGTTCGGGCAGGATGGCGAACAGCCGCGCGGCGGCGCGTGCACGGGTGTCGGCGTCTTCGGCGACGATGGCGTGGTAGTGGTCATGGATGCTGGCCACGATGGCGGTCGCGTCGCAGGGATCGGCCTGCGCCGGAGCAGGGGCGGTGGCGGCGACGGCCACCAGGAGGGGCAAGAGGCGCGAGTGGGGCATTCCAGTGCGATCGGCGGAGGTGTGGATGGAGACAGGTTAGGCACTGTGGTTTTCCGAGTGGTTAACAGAGGCAGGGTGCTGCGTCAGATTGCAGAATGCCCCACGCGAGTGTATGTATTTCGGAAACAACAAGCGAGTTGAGGAATGGGCATGCGTCGAGTCGTTGTCACAGGACTTGGAATGGTTTCTCCCCTGGCAAGCGGGGTCGAGGAAACTTGGAAGCGCCTTCTTGCGGGGCAGTCGGCCGCAGGCACGATTTCACGCTTTGATGCAGGTCACCTGGCGACGACCTATGCCTGTGAAGTGCCGCGGGGCGACGGCAGCGACGGAAGCTTCAATCCAGACGACTGGATGGAGCCGAAAGAGCAGCGCAAGGTCGACGATTTCATCGTTTATGGCATGGCAGCCGCCGAGCAGGCGGTGAAGGATGCAGGCATAGGTGACTTGTCCGACGAAGAAAAGCTGCGCACCGGCGTCATGATCGGATCGGGCATCGGCGGGTTGCAGACCATTGCCGAGACGGCGATCACCCTGAAAGAGCGTGGTCCACGCCGGGTCTCGCCGTTCTTTATCCCCGCCGCGCTGATCAACCTGGCCTCGGGGCAGGTCAGCATCCGCTTCGGATTCAAGGGGCCGAACCACTCGGTCGTCACCGCCTGTTCGACCGGTGCCCATGCGATCGGGGACGCAAGCCGCCTGATCATGCTGGGTGATGCGGATATCATGGTGGCGGGTGGCGCGGAAAGCCCGATCTGCGAGATCGGCATTGCCGGATTCAATGCCTGCAAGGCCCTGTCGACCAAGCGCGGAAACGAGCCGGAGAGGGCGAGCCGTCCTTACGATGCCGACCGCGACGGGTTCGTCATGGGTGAGGGCGCCGGTGTCGTGATCCTCGAGGAATACGAGCACGCCAAGGCGCGGGGCGCGAAGGTTTACGCCGAGATCCTGGGTTACGGACTGTCGGGCGATGCCTATCACATCACCGCACCGAGTGAGGACGGCGAGGGCGGCGAGCGCGCCATGCGCAATGCCCTGCGCAGCGCCGGTCTGACCGGCGCGGATATCGATTACATCAACGCTCACGGCACCTCGACCATGGCCGACACGATCGAACTTGGCGCGGTGGAGCGCGTGATGGGCGATGCGGCCAGGGGCGCGACGATGTCATCGACCAAGTCGTCGATCGGTCACCTTCTCGGGGCGGCAGGGGCCGTCGAGGCGATCTTCTGCATGTTGGCCCTGCGGGACCAGGTGGCTCCGCCGACGATCAACCTGGACAACCCGGCAGTCGAGCCGAAACTTGACCTGGCGCCGAACACAAAGCGTGAGCGCGAGATCAAGGTGGCCTTGTCGAACAGCTTTGGCTTTGGTGGCACAAACGCCAGCCTGGTCATGGGCCGGATGGACCGCTGATGTGGCGCAGTTTCGCCTCGAACATGCTGACGATCCTGATCGTTCTGCTGGTCGTTCTGGCCGGTGTGATCGGATGGGGGCGTCAACAATATGCGGCAGAGGGTCCGCTGACTGAGGCCATCTGCGTGCAGGTGCCGCGTGGTGGTTCCATCGCCGCCGTGGCGGAGGACCTGGAGGCCAAAGGCGCCATCAGCAGTGCGGCGATTTTTCGGCTTGGGTCGGATTACTCGGACCGGACGTCGCGCCTGAAGGCAGGGTCGTTCCTGGTCGAGCCGGGCGCGTCGATGAAGTGGATCGTGGAAGAGATCACGGGCGACGGTTTGTCGACCTGTGGCACCGAGGTGATCTATCGCGTCTCGGTCAATGGCCAGACAGTGCGGGTGCGCGAGCTGGATCCGGCGACGCAGAAGTTTGAAGTCACGGGCGAGTTCGACCCGCGCGCCGAGGGTGTGGAAATACCCGCCAGCTATGTCGAGGCCCGCGACGATGTTGCGACGCGGTATCGCGTGATCGTGGCAGAGGGCGTGACGAGCTGGCAGGTGGTCCAAGCGCTGAAAGCCTCGGACTTGTTCGAGGGCGACGTCGCTGAGGTGCCCGCCGAGGGCACGCTCGCGCCGGATGGGTACGAGATTCGCCCCGGTGCAGATCGGGCTGAATTCCTGGCCGGCATGGCCGAGATCCAGGCGGCACGGCTGAAGGCGGCCTGGCAGGAGCGCGCCGATGATGCGCCTGTTGCGACGCCGGAACAGGCGTTGGTCCTGGCCTCGATCATCGAAAAGGAAACCGGCTTGGCCGACGAGCGTCCGCTGGTGGCCAGCGTTTTCGCCAATCGGTTGCGCAGGGGCATCAAGCTGCAGACGGACCCGACGGTGATCTATGGAATCACCAATGGCGAGGGTGTTCTGGGCCGGGGTATCCGGCAAAGCGAATTGCGCCGCGAGACGCCGTATAACACCTATATCATCGAGGGCTTGCCGCCGACGCCGATCGCCAACCCCGGTGAGGCTTCGATCAAGGCGGCCCTTGCGCCTGCGGAGTCCGATTACATCTTCTTCGTGGCTGACGGCACCGGCGGGCATGCGTTTGCCGCGACACTGGACGAGCACAACGCCAACGTGGCGCGCTGGCGTGAGATCGAGGCCGAACGCGCGGCCTCGCAGTCCGAAGGCGGCAACTGACTCGCGGGAATCGGGCGGGGGCGCCCCCCGCTTTCGATTGATTTCCTGTCCGCAGAAGGCTGCGGACAGGGGCCTCTGGCGGGGATATTTTCGGGGCCGATGAAATGTGCGCGGGATGGCTTGCCATCCGGGCGGGGCGCTGGGCCCCTTTATTTGTTGGTCCGGGCGGGCCGCGTTAAGGCGACATTAACCCCACCGTACGGTATTTGCCAATTCTATCAATAACTTAGCTATTGACCAATCGAACGATCCAAGCTATACCTTATGGCACGCTAGGAGAGGTGGCGATGCGGCACGGGGGTGACCCCGGCGCCGCATTTTCTTTTTTCAAGAACAGGCGGGGCGTCGATGGCGGACGATCCAACAATAATCGCAGGGACTTTTCATTCGCGGCGGATGCTCGCGCAAAGCGAGAAGGCCATGGAGGACATCCTGGCAGCGTTCGAATTGATGGCTGAGCGCATACTGGAAGGCGAGAACGTGTCGCTGGCCGAACTCACACGGTCTCGGACAGCCATGGCGCAAGTCCGCGCCCAGATGGTCGAAGAGGTGAACAAGCATGAAAAACGTGTCCTACAGTCAATGGGTCTTACCGCAGACAGCGCCCTCGACTTTGACGCCATCCGATGTGAAATCGGGAGCCGTCTTGATCGCGTCCGCGCCGCGCGAGGTTCAGAGGGAGTTTCTTGAAGGGCTGTCCAACGATGCTTTGCGGGGACTGCCCTATCTGTTCGAGTTCTGGGCATTGCCGCACCAGCTTCCGCCAGAAGGGGATTGGAAAACCTGGGTGATCCTGGGCGGGCGCGGCGCGGGCAAAACGCGCGCCGGCGCCGAGTGGGTGCGTGGACAGGTTGAGGGATCCGGGCCGAAGGATGCTGGGCGGGCCAGGCGCGTGGCGCTGGTCGGCGAGACCTTTGATCAGGCGCGCGACGTGATGGTGTTCGGCGACAGCGGCATCCTGGCCTGTTCGCCTCCTGACCGGCGACCGGTCTGGGAAGCGGGGCGGCGGCGGCTGGTCTGGCCAAACGGTGCCGAGGCGCAGGTGTTTTCGGCACGCGACTACGAGGGGCTGAGGGGGCCTCAGTTCGACGCGGCCTGGGTGGACGAGCTGGCCAAATGGCCCAAGGCCGAAGAGGCCTGGGATATGTTGCAGTTTGCGCTGCGTCTGGGCGAGCATCCGCAGCAGGTGGTAACGACGACGCCGCGCAATGTGCCCGTGTTGAAACGGATATTCGGTGCGGAAAGTACGGTGATGACCCACGCGCCGACGAGCGCGAACCGCGCGAACCTGGCGGCTTCGTTCCTGGAGGAGATCGAGGCCCAGTTCGGGGGCACGCGCCAGGGGCGGCAGGAGATCGAAGGTGTGTTGATCGAGGATGTCGAGGGTGCCTTGTGGAGCCGTGAGATCCTGGAGGGGGCGCGGGTCGAGGAGATTGGCGCGCTGGACCGGATTGTCGTGGCGGTAGACCCGCCGGTGACGAGCGGGACCAGCGCGGATGAATGCGGGATCGTGGTGGCCGGCGTCACCCTGGCGCCGAACCGGGGAGAATGGCGCGCGGTGGTTTTGGAAGACGTGAGCCTGTCGGCGGCTTCACCCACGGCCTGGGCGCGCGCGGCGGTTGAGGCCTATCACCGCCATGGCGCGGACCGGATCGTTGCCGAAGTGAATCAGGGCGGCGAGCTGGTCGAGGCGATCGTGCGGCAGGTGGACGAATTGGTGCCGGTAAAGCCGGTATACGCGAGTCGAGGCAAGGCACAGCGTGCCGAACCGGTCGCGGCCCTTTACGAGCAGGGGCGGGTCGGGCACGTGCGTGGCCTTGGTCATCTGGAGGAACAGATGGGGCTGATGAGCCGGGATGGCTATGCCGGGAAGGGCAGCCCGGATCGAGTCGATGCGCTGGTCTGGGCCTTGACGGAACTGATGATCCGGCCCGCCAGCCAGCCACGGCCAGGCGTGAGGACTTTGGGTCTCTGAACAAGTCGGGAGCCGATTTCCAAGGCGGGAATCGAACCGGGGATCGCCACGTTCTCCGGCACCCTTTGGTGTGAGGAAACGCCCCTGACGGGGGAGAAGGAGCAGGTGTCATGGTCTTTGACTTTCTGAAACGGCAGGCTTCGGTCCTGCCTGAGGCCAAGGCCTCGGCCGCGGGGCCGGTGATCGCCTATGCGAGCTCGGGCCGCGTGGCCTGGAGTCCGCGCGACACCGCGAGCCTCACACGGCAGGGGTTCAGTGGTAATCCGGTCGGATTTCGGGCGATCAAAATGATCGCCGAAGCGGCGGCGTCTCTGCCTTTGGTATTGCAGGATGCGGAGAGCCGGTATGACGTGCACCCGGTCCTGGCGCTGGTCGAAAGGCCGAACCTGGGTCAGAGCCGGTCGGAATTCTTCGAGGCTTTGATCGGGCAGCTTTTGCTGTCAGGCGACGGCTATGTCGAGGTCGTGGCCGACGAGGCGGGCGCGCCCGTCGAACTGCATGTTCTGCGTTCGGACCGCATGTCGGTGATGCCGGGGGGCGATGGCTGGCCGGTGGCCTATGAGTATGCCGTGGGTGGCAAGAAGCACCGCTTTCCGGTCATTGAAGGGCTGTCGCCGGTCTGCCATATCAAGGCCTTCCATCCGCAAGACGACCACTACGGGCTGTCCCCCTTGCAGGCGGCCGCGGCGGCCGTCGATGTCCATAACGCGGCCAGCGCCTGGTCGAAAGCCCTGTTGGACAACGCGGCGCGGCCATCGGGGGCCATCGTCTACAAGGGGCCGGACGGGCATGAGACCATGACCCAGGACCAGTACGATCGCTTGCTTGGCGAGATGGAGGCCCATCATACCGGAGCGCGCAACGCAGGACGTCCGATGCTTTTGGAGGGCGGGCTGGATTGGAAACCGATGGGGTTCAGCCCCAGCGACATGGAGTTCCAGAAGACAAAGGAGGCGGCGGCGCGCGAGATCGCCGTGGCCTTCGGGGTGCCGCCGATGCTGCTCGGTATTCCGGGCGACGCGACCTATGCGAATTACCAGGAGGCCAACCGGGCGTTCTATCGCCTGACTGTGCTTCCCTTGGTGCAAAAAGTCGGCGCGGCCCTCTCGCATTGGCTGGCGGCGCATACGGGTGAGGCGGTGGCGCTGAAGCCGGATCTCGACCAGGTGCCGGCTCTGGCGGTCGAACGCGAGGCGCAGTGGCGGCGGATCGCGGGGGCGGATTTCCTGAGCGATGCGGAAAAGCGCGTCTTGCTGGGCCTGCCGAAGTTTACCGACGAGGAGTGAAAGATGGATTATCCCGAAAGTGATCTGGAGCGGAAGTTCTGCAGCACGGGCGAGGCCCTGTCGGTGAAGGACGGGGTCGTGGTCGAGGGCTATGCGTCTCTGTTCGGCCTGGAAGACCGGGGCCGCGACATCGTCGAGAAGGGAGCCTATGCGGCCTCGCTGGAGTCCCTGGCCAAGGCCGGGCGCCGGGTTCGGATGCTGTGGCAGCACGACCCGGCCCAGCCGATCGGTGTCTGGGATGAGGTGCGCGAGGATGGCCGTGGCCTGTACGTCAAGGGGCGACTGTTGGCCGATGTCGCACGCGCTCGCGAAGCGGCGGCGCTGTTGGAGGCCGGTGCTATCGAGGGGCTGTCGATCGGTTATCGGACGGTCAAGGCAATAAAAGACGGTGCGGGGCGCAGGCGCCTTGCGGAACTGGAGCTTTGGGAGGTGTCCTTGGTGACGTTCCCGATGCTTCCCGAAGCGCGCGTCGGTGCCAAGGGCGATGCCCCCGGCAGCGGCGTGATGCGCGATCTTGCGGCGGCCATTCAAGCGGCCCGCCGCGAATTTGCACGGGGCCGATAGCGCCCTTCAACTCAAGGACAGATTAATGAGCACACCCGAGACGGCGTCCCGGGGCGGAGAGGCCGTGCCTCAGCCCCAGGCGTCCCCCTTGTCGGCGGCCGAAGAGGTGAAGACAGCGCTTCAAGGCTTTGTTGGCGACATCACCCATGAACTCAAGAAACAGGAAGAGCGATTGAACATGCTGAGCGCAAAATCGACCCAGACCCCTATGCGCCGTCCGGCGCTGGCCGCCGCTGCAGAGGCAGAGGCTCCGCACCAGAAGGCATTCGAGGCCTATGTCCGCTCGGGCGACGACGATGCCCTGCGCGGCATTGTCCTGGAGGGAAAGGCCATGTCGACAGCCGTGGCCGGGGACGGCGGCTATCTGGTCGACCCGCAGACGAGCGCCTCGATCCAGTCGGTGCTGCGCTCGACCGCGAGCCTGCGTCAGGTTGCCAAGGTGGTGAATGTTCAGGCCACGTCCTATGACGTGCTGATCGATTCGACTGAGGCGGGGGCCGGTTGGGCTACGGAAACTGCGGCGAGCGTCGAAACCTCGACCCCGACCATTGAGCGCATTTCGATCCCGCTGCACGAGTTGTCGGCGCTTCCGAAGATCAGTCAGCGACTGTTGGACGACAGCGCCTTCAACATCGAGGAATGGTTGGCCGGACGCGTCGCCGACACCTTTGCCCAGTCCGAGGCTGCGGCCTTTATCGCCGGTGACGGCGTGGACAAGCCGACAGGCATCCTGACCCATCCGAATGTCGATGATGCCGCCTGGGCCTGGGGCTCTTTGGGGTATGTCGCCACGGGCACCGATGGCGGTTTTAACGCCACCAGCCCCGGCGATGGACTGATCAAGCTGGTCTACTCGCTGGGTGCCAAGTATCGCGCCAATGCGAGCTTTGTGCTGAACTCGAAGACCGCCGGGGTCGTGCGTCAGATCAAGGATGCCGATGGCCGTTTTTTGTGGACCGACAGTCTGTCGGCAGGTGAGCCTGCGCGTCTTCTGGGCTATCCTGTGCTGATCGCCGAGGACATGCCTGACATCGCCATCGGCGCGAATGCGATTGCCTTCGGTGATTTCGGCGCCGGCTATACCATCGCCGAGCGTCCAGAGCTGCGCATCTTGCGTGATCCCTTCTCGGCCAAGCCGCACGTCCTGTTTTACGCCACCAAGCGCGTCGGTGGTGATGTCAGTGATTTTGCCGCGATCAAGTTCCTGAAATTCTCGATCTCGTAGCAGGTCGGGGCGGCCGGCCTCCGAGGTGAGGCCGGCCTGTGGGCGCGCGTCGCGTTTTCCCTCGTGTTCTGCTGCTCCCCTCCGTTCTGGCGGCCGGGGTGTCGGCGCGCGCCCATTCTTTTTTGCCAGGTGGCGCGCTGCGAGGGGGCGCTGCCTCCGCCGCCTTTGGCGGCCCCCCGCAGTACTTTGAAAAAGAAGAAGCGGAGCGGGCATGCGGGATTGGAATTCGAGGATGGCGCCCAGTTCGGGTTGGACCAATGGAGGTCGTGGAAGATGATGTTGATCGAACAGACCCAAGTGCCGGACGGGGCGCTTCCGCTTGCGGAGTTCAGGGATCATCTGCAGCTTGGCAGCGGCTTTGCCGACGACGGGTTGCAGGATGCGGTCCTTTTGGCGCAGGTGCGGGCCGCGCTTGGTGCGGTCGAGGGCGAGACTGGCAAGGTTTTGCTGCCGCGAGTCTATCAATACGTGGTCACCGCCTGGCGGGACGTGGCGCGGCAGATTTTGCCGGTAGCCCCGGTCAGTGCGGTTCAATCGGTCACGATCACCGACCTGAACGACACTTCCGATGTCGTCGATGCAAGCCGCTATCGGCTGGTGCGCGACGTCCATGCTCCCGAGGTGGTCAGTACGGGGTGGGCCCTGCCGACGATCCCGGTCGGCGGCACGGCGGAGTTTGTCTTTGACGCCGGATACGGCGCGGCCTGGACCGATGCGCCGGCCGATCTGCGCCAGGCGGTCCTGATGCTGGCGGCGCATTTCTATGAGAACCGTTCGGCCAGCACCGAGAAGGGACGCGCCTTGCCGATGGGGGTCGAGGCGTTATGCGCCCGCCACAGGCCGCTTCGGATTTTCGGTGGAGGTCGTCGATGAAACGTCTGTCGCGCAAGCTGGATCTCGAAGAGCGCGGGCGCAGCGCCGATGGCGCGGGCGGCTATTCCGGCGCCTGGGTGGTGCTGGGAACCCATTGGGCGGCCGTAGAGCCGTCCACCGGCCGCCTGGAGCGCGGCGAGGCCGTGGCACGGGCGCGGGGGGCGTATCGCATCACCCTGCGGTCTGTCCCACCCATGAGCCCGGCACGTCCCAAGGCGGGACAGCGGTTTCGCGAGGGCACGCGTGTTTATGAAATCCGGTCCGTGGTCGAGGGCGGCGATGCCCGGCACCTGGTCTGTTATGCGGATGAGGAGGTGGCGTCATGAGCTATGCAACAGCCGTCGCGTTGCAGGCCGCGGTCTATCAGGCCCTGATTGCCGATGCCGGGCTGTCCGCACTGGTCGGCGCAGCAGTCTACGATGAGATGCCGCCGGGGCCCGTCGAGGGCACCTATGTGAGTCTGGGTGCGGGCGATGTGAAGGACCTGTCCGACAAGACGGCCCAGATGGCCGAGCACGCCTTTACGGTGAATGTCACCAGCGATGCCGAGGGTTTTGCCATGGCCAAGGCGGTGGCGGGGGCGATCGCGGACGCACTGGTGGACGCGCCCCTGGTGCTGGCACGCGGGCATCTGGTGTCCTTGCGGCTGCAGAAGGCGCGGGCGCGGCGGGTGCGGTCGGGCCAGGTGCGCAGCATCGTCATGACCTTTCGCGCCATCGTGGACGATGTGTGAATTTCTGAAGTGATCTGGGGAGTTGACCCCTTTAAACGGAGTGAGGCCTATGGTGGCACAGAACGGCAAAGACCTGTTGATCAAGCTGGACATGACGGGGGGCGGGCAATTCGAAACGATCGCGGGGCTGAGGGCCACGCGGATATCCTTCAACGCCGAAAGCGTCGATGTCACCAGTCTGGAATCTACGGGGGGGTGGCGCGAGTTGCTGGGCGGCGCAGGTGTGAAGTCGGCGGGCATATCGGGATCGGGCGTATTTCGCGACGCAGCGAGCGATGAACGCGCGCGGCAGATCTTTTTCGATGGCGAGACTCCCGATTTTCAGGTGATCATCCCCGATTTCGGCATCGTCGAAGGCGCGTTCCAGGTGACCTCAGTCGAATATGCGGGCGCCCACAACGGCGAGGCGACCTATGAACTGAGCCTGGCTTCGGCGGGCGCTTTGACCTTCACGGCTATCTGATGGCGAATCCCTGGGAGGGCGAGGTCGCGATCCGCATCGACGGCCAGCGGCACGTGATGCGGCTGACGCTAGGCGCCCTGGCCGAACTGGAGGCGACGATGGAGGCCGACAGCCTGGTCGCCTTGGTCGCGCGCTTTGAAACCGGCGGGTTTTCGACTCGCGATGTGCTGGCGTTGATCGTCGCCGGTCTGCGCGGCGGCGGCTGGTCGGGCGAGGCACGGGATCTTCTCAGTGGAGAGATCGAGGGCGGTCCGGTCGAGGCGGCGCGGCTGGCAGGCGTATTGCTGACGCGGGCCTTCGCTTTTCCGGACCAATGAGCCGGTTCGACTGGCCCGGGCTGATGCGGGCAGGCGTGGCACTGGGGTTGAAACCGGCGGAGTTCTGGCGGCTGACGCCGGCGGAATTGTCGATGCTCTTGGGCAAGGAGGGGGGCGCGGCTCCCTTGAGCAGGGCGGGGCTGGAGGCCCTGGCGGCGGCTTACCCGGACCAGGTGAAAGAGGACGGAAATGGCGAATAACGACGATATTGCGGCCTTTGAGGACCAGTTGGCTGGCCTGGAGACTGCCCTGGCCGAAACCGGGGCGGTGACCCAGGCGTTTTCGGCCGAGGTGGCCAAGATGCAAAGCGCCCTTGCGGCGACAAGCCGCGACACCGAGGTTTTGTCGCGGGGGTTGTCGCGCGGATTGAGGCGGGCCTTCGACGGGCTGGTCTTTGACGGGATGCGCGCGAGCGATGCCTTGGAGGCGGTGGCGCGCTCGGCCATCAACACGGCGTATTCGGCTGCGATAAGGCCGGTGACAAACCATTTCGGCGGCATGCTGGCGCAGGCGGTAACCGGCATGTTCGCCGATGGTGGTGCCTTTACCCAAGGCCGGGTCATGCCCTTTGCCAGTGGTGGGATCGTGTCGTCGCCGACCCATTTCCCGATGCGTGGCGGCACGGGGCTGATGGGTGAGGCCGGTCCCGAGGCGATCTTGCCGCTCAGCCGGGGTGCGGACGGCAGGCTGGGCGTGCGTTCGGAAGGCGGAGGCCGTCCCGTGCAGATCGTGATGAACATCCAGACCCAGGATGCCCAAAGCTTTCAGCGCAGCCAAAGCCAGATCGCGGCCCAGATGAGCCGTGCCCTGGGGCGCAGTCAGCGCAACCGCTAAACGGCCTTCATCGGCCCGGAAATATCCTCGGGGAGCGCGAGAGGTGAAACCCCTCGCCAACCGCGTCGCGCCGGGGCGCGGCGCAATACCTGTCATAAATCGGGGGAGCCCATGTCGTTTCACGAAGTCAGATTTCCCGCGAACCTCAGCTTTGGCTCGCTCGGCGGTCCCGAGCGGCTGACCGAGATCGTCAGCCTCGCCAACGGGTTCGAGGAGCGCAACACGCCCTGGGCGGATTCGCGGCGGCGCTACGACGCGGGCGTCGGTATGCGCTCGCTGTCGGACATCGACGCGCTGATCGCCTTTTTCGAGGCGCGCCGGGGACAGCTCTACGGGTTTCGCTGGAAGGACTGGTCGGACTATCGCTCGTCCGGCTCGCTGGATGAGCCGGGGTTTGATGACCAGATCATCGCAGTCGGCGACGGGGCAACGCGCGCCTTCCAGCTGACCAAGACCTATCGCTCGGGCACCGCGAGTTACACGCGCCAGATCAAGAAGCCGGTTCTCGGCACGGTGCGCGCCGGTATTCAAGGAGATGCCAAGGCCGAGGGAGTAGATTTCGACGTCGACACCTCCACGGGGTTATTGACCTTTGCCGAGGCGCCGGGACCGGGCGCGACGATCACCGCGGGGTTCGAATTCGACGTGCCGGTCCGGTTCGACACCGACGCGATCCGCACGTCGGTTGCAAGTTTCAAGGCGGGTGAAATCCCGTCGGTCCCGGTGGTCGAGGTGCGGCTATGAGCGCGCTGCAAGAGCACCTTGAACGTGGTACGACGACGCTCTGCCGAGCCTGGTCGGTGACGCGCCGCGACGGCGTGGTCCTGGGGTTCACCGACCATGATCGCACGCTTGAATTTGACGGGATCGCCTTCAAGGCCTCGTCGGGCATGACGGCGCGGGCGGTCGAGCAGACAACGGGCCTCGCGGTGGACAACACCGAGGCGGTTGGCGCACTGAGCGACGCGGCGATCCGCGAAGAAGATGTGCGCGACGGGCGCTTTGACGGCGCCGAGGTCAAAAGCTGGCTCGTCAATTGGTCCGATGTGTCCATGCGCAGGCTGCTGTTTCGCGGCACGCTGGGCGAAATCGAGCGGCAGGGGCAGACCTTCCGCGCCGAGTTGCGCGGGCTGGCCGAGGCGCTGAACCAGCCGAAGGGGCGGGTCTATCAACGTCCTTGCTCGGCAGTTCTGGGCGATGGTAAATGCCGCTTTGACCTGGACGCACCGGGCTATGCGAGCGAGGCCGACATCGTTTCGATCGCCGGGGGCGTCGAATTGACCCTGCCCGAGCAGAGCAGCTTTGCCGAGGGCTGGTTTGCCCGCGGCCGCGTGCAGGTGCTGGACGGGAGTGCGTCCGGCGCGATCGGTGTGATCAAGCGGGATCGGGCGGTGGCTGGCCAGCGTGTGATCGAACTGTGGGAGATGCTGAGCGCGGGTCTTGCTCCGGGGGATCGGGTCCGGCTGGAACCCGGCTGCGACAAACGGGCGGAGACATGTCGCGAGAAGTTCGGTAATTTTCTGAATTTCCAAGGCTTTCCCGATATCCCCGGTGAGGATTGGCTGGTGTCCTATCCTGTGCGCTCGGGCGTGAATGACGGTGGGAGCCTTGGTCGATGAAACCGACGGGAGAAAAGCCCGTTGGCGGCGGGACGCAGTTGTCGAGGGTCAGCCGGGGGCGGATCAAATCGGTCGCGCGGGCGTGGATCGGAACGCCCTATCGTCACCAGGCGGCTATGCGCGGCGCTGGCTGCGATTGCCTCGGGCTTTTGCGAGGGGTCTGGAGTGAAATTTATGGCCAGGAGCCGGAAAACCCGCCGCCCTATTCGCCGGATTGGGACGAAGTCGAACGCCGTGAAGTCCTGTTCGAGGCGGCGCGGCGGCACCTGGTCGAATTGCCTAGACTGGCGCCGAGGTCCGGTGAGGTCATCCTGTTCAGGATGCGCCGGGGCAGTGTCGCCAAGCATCTGGGGATCGCTTCGGGCAAGGAGCGGTTCATCCATTCCTATTCCGGTCACGGGGTGGTCGAAAGCGCGCTGACCCAGCCATGGCGGCGTCGCATTGCCGGGGTCTTTGCTTTCCCCGGTCTGGACTGAAACACAAATGATGTGAGGGGGCCCATGGCCACGATCGTTTTATCAGCGGCCGGTGCCGCGATCGGCTCGTCGGTTGGCGGATCGGTTCTGGGTTTGTCAGCAGCGGCCATCGGCAAGGCGGCGGGCGCGACGATTGGACGGGTGATCGACGCCAAGATCATGGGGGCGGGTTCGCCTGCAATCGAGACCGGCCGTATCGACCGGTTCCGGCTGACCGGGGCGTCGGAAGGGGCACCGATCGCAAAACTGCATGGGCGCGCGCGCCTGGCAGGGCAGGTGATCTGGGCCTCGCGGTTCAAGGAGGACGTCACCGTGTCAGGGGGTGGCAAGGGGGCTCCTTCTCAGCCCGAAAGGCGCGAATATTCCTATTCGGTGAGTCTTGCGATTGCGCTTTGCGAGGGTGAAATCACACGGGTCGGGCGGATCTGGGCGGATGGCAACGAGATCTCGAAAACTGATTTGTCCCTGCGCGTTTACACCGGACAGAGTGAGCAACTGCCCGATCCCAAGATCGAGGCGGTGGAGGGCGCAGGGAATGCCCCGGCCTATCGCGGCACGGCCTATGTGGTGATCGAGGACCTGCAACTTGCTCCCTTTGGCAACCGGGTTCCGCAATTCAGTTTCGAAGTGATGCGCACGGGGGATGACGATCTGGCCGCGCGCATTAGTGCCGTGGCGATGATTCCGGGGACGGGCGAATATGCGCTGGCGACCACGCCGGTGCATTTCGAGGAAACCAAGGGCAGGGTTCGTTCGGCCAACGTTCACACGCCAATCGGTGGCACGGATTTCGATACTGCGTTGGAAGCTTTGAACGAAGAGCTGCCGAATTGCGGGGCTGTCTCCCTGGTGGTGTCATGGTTCGGCGACGACCTGCGCTGCGGGTCATGCAAGGTCGCGCCCAAGGTCGAACAGGCGGACCTCGACGGGCAGGGTATGCCGTGGGTCGTATCCGGGGTGGACCGCACGACGGCCGAGCTTGTTCCGAGCGCGGATGGACGGCCCATCTATGGAGGCACGCCGGCGGATGCCTCGGTGATCGAGGCTATCCAGGCTCTGAGGACCGCCGGGCAAGCCGTTATGTTTTATCCATTTATCCTGATGGACCAGCTTGCAGGGAACGGGTTGGTCGATCCATGGACCGGGGCCGCCGATCAGCCGGTCTTGCCCTGGCGCGGGCGCATAACGACCTCGGTTGCACCGGGACAGGCTGGCTCGCCCGATGGGAGCGCCGCCGCCGAAGCCGAGGTTGCCGCGTTTTTTGGCACGGCTACGGCGGGCGAGTTCTCGGCAAGCGGAGCGACCGTCAGTTATGGTGGGGCCGACGGGTATAGCTATCGCCGTTTTATCCTGCACTACGCGCATCTTTGTGCCCTTGCGGGTGGGGTCGAGGCCTTTTGCATCGGCTCGGAAATGCGGTCGCTGTCTCAGGTCAGGGGAGCGAACAACAGTTTTCCTGCGGTGCAAGCGATGATTGACCTGGCCGCAGAGGTGCGCGCAATCCTCGGCCCGGACACCAAGATTGGATATGCGGCGGACTGGTCGGAGTACTTCGGCTATCACCCGCAGGACGGGTCGGGGGACGTGTTCTTTCACCTCGACCCGCTGTGGTCCAATGCCGAGATCGATTTCATCGGTATCGACAATTATATGCCTCTGAGCGATTGGCGTGACGGCTGGGATCACGTGGATTCCACCTTTGGATCAATCTATAACCTGTCATATTTGAAGGGAAATATCGCAGGCGGTGAAGGCTTTGACTGGTATTATGCCTCGCCGCAGGCCGAGGCGGTGCAACAGCGCACCCCGATTACGGATGGCGCGCATGGGGAGCCTTGGATCTATCGCTACAAGGACCTGAAGAGCTGGTGGTCGAATGCCCATCACGAGCGGATATCGGGGGTTCGTCAGGAGACCTCTACCAGTTGGCAGCCCGAAGGAAAGCCGATCTGGTTCACCGAATTGGGCTGCGCCGCCATCGACAAGGGAACCAATCAGCCGAACAAGTTTCTCGATCCGAAATCCTCGGAGTCCTCGGTGCCAAAACATTCAACGGGTGCGCGCGACGACCTGATCCAGATGCAGTATCTGCGCGCCATGTCCGAGTTTTGGTTGGATGTGAAAAACAACCCGGTTTCAAATGTTTATGGCGGAAAAATGATGGATACGGGCCGGATGTTCGTCTGGGCCTGGGATGCGCGTCCCTATCCGTTTTTCCCCGCCGATGCCGAGGCCTGGGGTGACGGCGACAATTATGCGCGCGGTCACTGGCTGAACGGGCGCGTGTCGGCGCGGTCGTTGGCGCGTGTGATCGCGGAGGTCTGTGCCGACGCCGGCGTGTCCGATGTGGATGTCTCAGAAGTGCACGGCCTTGTGCGCGGCTATCCGATCGATGGCGGTGAGAGCGCACGGGCTGTGCTGCAACCCCTTCTTTTGGCTCATGGGGTCGATGCCATCGAAAAGGGTGGCGCGTTGACCTTTCGCAACCGCGATGGCCTGGCGAGCAAAGTCCTGAACCAAGCGGTCTTTGCGCGCGGGGAAGGTGAGGGGTTGATCGCGAAGGCGCGTTTGCCCGAGGCCGAGGTGTCGGGGCGCATCCGGCTGACATTTGTCGAAGCGGATGGCGATTATGAAATTCGCGGTACAGAGGGGATCTTTCCTGATGAGGCGACGACAATGGTTTCGCGCAGTGAACTGCCCTTGGCGATGACCGGGGGAGAGGCGCGCAATACGGTCGAGCGCTGGCTGGCGGAGGCCCGTGTTGCCCGTGACGGCATTGCCTTCGCTCTGCCGCCGTCGTCTTCGGTCGGTGCAGGCGACGTGGTCGAGATCGACGGCGACAGTTACAGGGTCGACCGGATCGAGGACGCGGGCCTGAAGCAGGTGGAAGCCGTACGGATCGAGCGCGGCTTATACCGGAACGCTGCCACGGAAGATCCCTTTACGGCACCGCGCCCCACCGTTGTGCCGCTGCCGGTCTGGGCGGAGATCATGGATTTGCCGCTGCTAAAAGGAGACGAGTCGCCTGAGGCGCCCTGGGTCACGGTCTCGTCCGACCCCTGGCCGGGGGGCGTGGCCGTCTATTCCTCGCTTGATGGTGCGGCATGGCGCTTTGAAACCGACCTCGGTCGCCGGGCCATGATGGGCCAGACGTTGAACGATCTGCCTGCCGCCGTCCCAGGGCTTTGGGACCGGGGGGCTGCCCTTGAAGTGCGCCTTGTCTACGGCGCTTTGGCTTCGATTGACGAAACGGCTCTTTTCGCTGGTGGCAACGTGGCCGCGATCTCGGCGGGTGGGAATGATTGGGAAGTGTTCCAGTTCCGCGACGCAGCGCTGACCGGTCCTGAAACATGGGCCTTGTCTCACCGCTTGCGCGGGCAGCGCGGCACCGACGGGGTGATGCCCAATCTCTGGCCCGCGGGATCGACCGTGGTCGTTCTGGATACAGCGCAGGTACAGCTTGATATTTCGGCCGAACTCAGAGGTATTCCACGCCGATACAGGATCGGCCCGGCGACGAAGCCAGTCGATCACGATTCGTTCGTCGAAATCGAGCATACCGCCGCGGGCGTGGGACTTCGTCCCTATGGCCCTGCGCATCTTAGCGCCAAACGAAATGGCGCGGGAGGTCATGACCTGACCTGGGTGCGCCGGTCGCGCCTGGACGGGGACAATTGGGCGCTTGAGGACATCCCGCTTGGCGAGGCCAAGGAAAGCTATCGTATCCGGGTTCTGTCCGGTGGCGTTTTGCGGCGAGAAGAAACCGTCGCCACGTCCGCATGGACCTATGACGTCGCCACCAAGGCCACCGACGGCGTCGCGCCGCCCTTCGATGTCGAGGTGGCACAGATCTCCGACCCTTACGGGCCGGGCCAATTTACAAGGATTGTGATCAATGACTGACACCACTCGATTGGGGCTGCCCCTTTTGGCGCCGGCTCAGGCACAAAAGCATGTAACCGTGAACGAGGCCCTGGGGCGTTTGGATGCCCTGGTACAAATGTCGCTGAGTTCGGTCGGCGGCGCGGTTCCACCGGCGTCGCCGGTCGAAGGAGAGGCCCATGGCGTGGGTGCGGGGGCGACCGGCGCCTGGACCGGGCAAGACGGAAAACTGGCGCTGTTTCTGAACAACGGCTGGGCGTTTGTGACCCCGTCGGCAGGCTGGCAGGGCTGGTCCGAGGCCGGCGGAACACGCGTTCTGTACGACGGCAATGACTGGGTCGAAGGCGCTGGCGCTCTCTCGGCCAATGGCGCTGGCTTTGTGCACCGTACGATCGAGATCGACCATGCTGTGGCTGCCGGAGCAAGCTCGGCCATAGCCGCGGCCCTTCCGGCGAACACCATCGTCTATGGTGTCACGGGACGGGTTCTGACGAACATCGGCGGTGCGGCAACCCTGGAAATCGGCGTGTCAGCCTCGAGCAATCGCTATGGCAGCGGAATCGGTACGGGGGCAGGGGCCTGGGCTCGGGGGGTCACCGGTTCGCCCCTGGCGTATTACAGTGCGACCGACCTGATTCTGACGGCAACCGGTGGCAATTTCAACGGCACCGGCACCATTCGGCTCGCAGTGCATTTCGCCGAACTGACACTGCCGCGCGCCTAACCCGAGGCGCAGGACACGCAGGACGCGATCGTCGGATCAAGCTCCAGCCGTGCCTTTGGGATCGGCTCGCCGCAGTCCTGGCACCAGCCGAATTCTCCTTCCTCAATACGCTCCAGCGCTGCCCGGATACGGGCGGCGCGTGCCGCGCGCCTGCGCATCGTCGCCTGGGCCATGGCCTGCCTTTGCAGGGCATCCATCCGGCTGAGACGCCCCACCGATTGCTGATCCAGCGTCACTGTGGCGCGATCCTCGCGCCCTGCGGCATCCTCTCCCGCCAGCCCGTTTTGCTCCGTCGTCAACGCGGCACGGAACTCTTCGATGTCGTGATCACTCAGCACCAGATTTTTTCGCTCTCGGCCTTTTTACTTGGTCGCACGCTTCTATCTGTTCTAAAACGCCAAGGCGAAAGAAGGAACAGCTATGGCCAAGCGAAACCCACATGTTGCACCGCTCGACCCGGTCTGGGACCGGATCAAACAAGATGCCCACAACGCGATCGAGGCCGAGCCTTTGATCGGTGGCATGGTGCATGCGACTGTCTTGCACCACCCGACGCTGGAAAGTGCCCTGTGCTATCGTTTCGCCTTCAAGCTGTCGTCACCCGAAATGGATGCGCAGCTATTGCGCGAGATCTCGGAGGAGGCCTACGCTGCGGATACGGGCCTCGGTGAGGCGGCGCGCGCTGATCTCGTGGCCATCTTTGAACGTGACCCGGCCTGTCACAGTCTGTTGCAGCCATTGTTGTTTTTCAAAGGCTTCCAGGCCGTCCAGGCCTATCGGGTCGGCCATTGGCTGTGGCAGCAGGGACGCAGGAATCTGGCCTATTTTATCCAGGCGCGAGTCTCGGAAATCTTTGGCGTCGATATCCATCCCAATGCCCGGATCGGAAAGGGGCTGATGATCGACCATGCCCACTCGATCGTCGTCGGCGAGACCGCGGTCGTAGGCAATAACGTCTCGATGCTGCACTCGGTCACGCTTGGCGGAACCGGCAAGGAAGACGACGATCGTCACCCCAAGATCGGGGACGGTGTGTTGATCGGTGCGGGCGCCAAGGTTCTCGGCAATATCAGGATCGGCAATTGCAGTCGCATCGCGGCCGGTTCGGTGGTGTTGCAAGAGGTTCCGCCCTGCATGACCGTAGCCGGTGTGCCGGCGCGGATCATGGGGGAGGCGGGGTGCGACCAGCCGGCCCTTAACATGGACCAGGTCCTGAACGGCATCGTCGAGGACTAATCGCGTCCGAAACGCGCGTTGCCGGCGACGGTGCGCGGTGGAAGACTTTCCCTGATTGTCTATTGGGTCATCTTCGGCGCTGCGCGGGCGACGCAATTCTGCTAGGCTTGTTCTCAACAATTAGGAGAGGGAGCCAACATGGGTATTCGCCAGACCAACGGCCGTGGCCGGTTCGACAGTGTCCTGGACACGGTGGGGGACACGCCCACCATCAGGATCAACCGCATCGCGCCGAGCAATGTGACCGTCTACGTGAAGTTCGAGGCATTCAATCCGGCCGGTTCGGTCAAGGACCGCCTGGCGCTGAACATCATCGAGTCGGCCGAGCGCGACGGGCGGCTCAAGCCGGGCCAGACCGTGGTCGAGGCCACCTCGGGCAACACCGGTATCGGGCTTGCCATGGTCTGCGCGGCCAAGGGCTATCCGCTGGTCATCACCATGGCCGACAGTTTCTCGATCGAACGGCGCAAACTGATGCGTTTTCTCGGCGCCAAGGTCGTCCTGACCCCGCGCGCCGAAAAGGGCTTTGGCATGTATCAAAAGGCCAAGGCGCTGGCCGAGGAAAACGGCTGGTTCCTGGCCAGCCAGTTCGAGACAGCGGACAACGCCGACATTCATGAAAGCACCACCGCGCGCGAAATCATCGGCGATTTCGACGGCGAGCGGCTGGATTATTGGGTCACGGGCTATGGGACGGGCGGTACTGTCTCGGGCGTCGGCCGAGTGCTGCGTTCCGAGCGGCCCGACACCAAGATCATCCTGACCGAACCGGCCAACGCCGCCATCGTGTCGTCGGGCTATGTGAACACCCGCAACGAAGGTCATCAGCCGACTGAAAGCCATCCGAATTTCGAACCCCACCCGATCCAGGGCTGGACTCCGGACTTTATCCCGTGGGTCTTGCAGGAGGCTCTGGACAAGCACGTCTACGACGAGCTGATCCCCGTGGCAGGTCCCGATGGCATCGCCTGGGCCAAGCGACTGGCGAAGGAAGAGGGGATTTTCACTGGTATTTCAGGCGGTTCGACATTCGCCGTGGCCATGAAAGTGGCCGAGTCCGCCCCTGACGGATCGGTTATCCTGTGCATGCTGCCCGACACGGGCGAGCGGTATCTGTCCACGCCGCTGTTCGACGGGGTGGAAGAGGACATGGACGAGGAAGAACTCGCCCTGTCGCGGTCCACGCCGGGCCAGCAACTTTAACAGTCGGTCAGGTCTTTGATCCAAAGGGCCTGTCGATCACCGACAGGTCCACCAGGTTCCAGGTCAGGTCACGGTTGCGATACAAACGCTTGCCGACGCGCGGGTAGTCCGAGACATCGTGATCCTTGCGCTGGCTGACCGAAATACAGCGCAGCGGCTGGTCACCCGTATTCTTCAGCGAGTGGGCCAGCCCGCCCTTTCTGCAGCCGACAAAATCGCCGGGGCCGATTTCGTGGCTGTCCGATCCGATCCGCGCGGTTCCGGTGCCTTCGATCACATAGATGCACTCTTCCTCGTGATAGTGCTTGTGATGTTCGGTGCTTTCCTCGCCCGGCGCGATTTCGATCATGTTGAAGCCGATCTCGCGCATTCCGGCTGCCTCGCCCAATGCCTTTTCAACGCGGCTGGCCCCACTATTCAGAAAATGCGTGCGCAGCCTTCCCGGCATCTCGGCAATTGCCTTTGCCGATAGAATATAGGTGTCCTTGTTCATTTGCCCTCCTACCTAATGGGCCCAAATTTTGGGTTTGCCTACAAGACAGGGGTGACGAATGCGTTAAGCCCGTGTCGTCGCCCAACTGGTCAAGGGGCTTAGGATTGATTCGCCTATCCCCGACCCGGGCCTTCCAGGTAGTGGCTCGGGCCCTTTTCTCCAGGTTGAGTCTGGCATCGCCGAAAATCTGCGGCAGCCCCCTGAACCAAACCAACCGAGGGTCTCCGCGACGCGAGATGCAAAATGTGGTATGTAACGACTTACCAACAGGGGAGGGTGAAATGTCAGTATATGAATCCATGGCCCAGGCCATGCGTGATCAGGACGTGGACGCCTACGTCGGGCTTATGCACGACGATTACCAGTTTGTACGCCACCAGACCGGCGAAACAATGTCTCGCGACCAGATGGCCGAGATGATCAAGGGTATGATGGGAACCGGCAAGTGGTCGGTCTCGGATCAGCGCTGCCTCTATGAGAACGACGATGTCGTCGTGGCCCATTCGGTGATGAGTTTCCCGGATGGCAGCAGCGAGGCCGTCATGTCGGTCAACATGCTCAAGGATGGCAAGGTCATCCGCACCGAGACCGGGGCGACGCCGCTCAAATAGGGCGGGTTATTTCTTCGCGCCCGCTACCGGAAATACCAGGTCGTCCATGTCGGCGATCGCCCAGGGCACACCGATATTGCGAAAGATCCGTTTGTCCTGATCGGGATAGTCGGCCACGTCGTGGTCTGCCCGCTGGCCCATCACAAGGCACCGCAGCAAATCGGTTCCGGTGTTCTCGATTGTGTGCGCAACGCCGCCGGCACGATAGCCGAGGAAATCGCCTGCCCTGACCGGCAAGCGGTCGTCGCCAATGCGCGCCGTGCCCGTGCCGGACAGGACATAGACCGCCTCGTCCTCGTGATAATGTCGGTGAAATTCGGTCGTTTCGCATCCAGGTTCGACCTCGATGATATGAACGCCGAGCTTGGTCAGCCCGGTCGCATCGCCAAGCGATTTGTTCACTCGTCGCGCGTTCCGATTGAGAAAATGCGCTTTTCGCAACCCCTCCATCGCGGCGATTTCCTCGGCGGTGAGCAGATAGGTGTCGTCTGACATGATGTCCCTCCCGTGACCGAACAATGCCCCGCGACGGGACATTTAGGTCAGCCTAGCTGACAGAGTTCGGCTTGGGAAGAGGCCGCGATCAGTAGGAGCTCTGATCGCAGTTGTAACCCTTGGGCCCGTCCGTCAGGCGGCCTGTGCGGAACTCGGTATCCTGCCAGACCACGCCATCCTTGGCATAGGTGTCCGGATCGTCAGTCGCCGGCAGCGTCATGACACGCCCGTCGCCCATGGTGAGCGTTACGAAATCGTCGCCATAGGTCACGGCGAACTCGGGCCCGTTTGCACAAAAGAACGTCTCGGTTTTGGTGTCGCCGCAGGCGGTCAGACCCGCCAGCGACAACAGGATCAGGACAGGCTTCACGCCAGCATCCCCATCGGGTTCTCAAGGTTCTCCTTGATCGCCGACAAGAGTTCGGCGCCAAGCGCCCCGTCGATCACCCGGTGGTCGACCGAAAGCGTCACGCTCATGACGGTGGCCACCTCGATCTCGCCAGCGTCGTTGACGACAGGCTTTTTCGCGCCCGCACCAACCGCAAGGATCGCGCCGTGCGGCGGGTTGATGACGGCGTCAAAGTTGTCAATGCCGAACATGCCGAGGTTCGAAATTGCGAAACTGCCGCCCTGGTACTCGTCCGGGGCCAGCTTGCGATCCCGCGCCCGCGCGGCGAGGTCCTTCATCTGGGTCGACAGCGCCGACAACGATTTCTGGTCCGCGTCTTTCAGAACCGGCGTGAACAGACCGCCGTCGATGGCGACAGCCACGGCAACGTCCGACGGCTTCAGCTTTAGCACCCTGTCACCGGCCCAGACCGCGTTGGCATTCGGAACCTGTTGCAGCGCCAGGGCACAGGCCTTGATGATGAAGTCGTTGACCGAAAGCTTCACGCCGCGCCCTTCAAGCTGCTTGTTCAGCGTGCCGCGGAATTTCAACAGTGCGTCCAGCTTGATATCCCGGCGCAGGTAGAAATGCGGGATGGTCTGCTTGGCTTCGGTCAGACGGGCGGCAATGGTTTTGCGCATACCATCCAGCTTGACCTCTTCGAACTCGCGGCCCTGGTACATGGCTATGACCTGCTCGGCCCCCGGACCTGCCGGAGCGGCAGCAGCGGCGGCAGGCGCAGCAGCAGCCGGAGCAGCAGCAGGCTTGGCGCCGGGTTGAGCATTCTCGACGTCCGCCTTCACGATCCGGCCCTTGGGACCCGATCCCTTGATCTGGCTCAGGTCCAGACCCTTGTCCTTGGCGATCCGCCGCGCCAGCGGCGAGGCAAAGATACGGCTACCATCGGCAGCCTCGGGTGCAGCCGGCGCCGGGGCAGGGGCCGCAGCCTCGGCCTTGGGCGCCTCAGCCGGAGCCTCGGCAGCCGCCGCCGCCGGAGCAGCAGCAGGGGCCGAGCCGATATCGTCGGCGCTTTCCCCGTCTTCCAGCAACACCGCAATCGGCGTGTTGACCTTCACCGCTTCCGTGCCCTCGGCGATCAGGATTTTCCCGATCACGCCTTCGTCCACGGCTTCGAACTCCATCGTGGCCTTGTCGGTTTCGATCTCGGCCAGAAGGTCGCCGGAGGAGACCGTGTCCCCTTCCTTGACCAGCCATTTCGCCAGCGTGCCCTCCTCCATCGTGGGAGACAGGGCGGGCATCAGTACTTCTGTTGGCATCGCTCTTCTCCCCCTCAGCGATAGGTCACGGTTTTCACCGCGTCCATGACTTCCTTGGTGCTTGTCAGCGCCAGTTTCTCAAGATTGGCGGCATAGGGCATGGGCACGTCCTTGCCGGTGCAGGCGATCACGGGCGCGTCGAGGTAATCGAACGCCTCGCGCATGATCTCGGCCCCGATGTGGTCGGACATGCTTGCAACCGGCCAGCCTTCTTCGACCGTGACACAGCGGTTGGTCTTCTTGACCGACTGGATGACAGTGGCCATGTCCAGCGGGCGCAGGGTCCTGAGGTCGATGACCTCGGCGGCAATGCCTTCCTTGGCCAACTCGTCCGCAGCCTCCAGTGCATAGGTCATGCCGATGCCCCAGGACACGATGGTCACGTCCGAGCCCTCGCGCCAAATCCGCGCCTTGCCGAACGGAATGGTGAAATCATCCAGCTTTGGCACATCGAAGGACCGGCCATAGAGGATCTCGTTTTCCAGGAAGACAACCGGGTTCGGGTCGCGGATCGCAGACTTCAAGAGGCCTTTCGCATCCGCTGCCGAGTAGGGCATCACAACCTTCAGACCGGGCACCTGCGCGTACCAGGCGGCATAGTCCTGCGAGTGCTGCGCGCCGACGCGGGCAGCGGCACCGTTCGGCCCCCGGAACACGATTGGGCTGCCCATCTGGCCACCCGACATATAGAGCGTCTTGGCCGCCGAGTTGATTATGTGGTCAATCGCCTGCATGGCGAAGTTGAACGTCATGAACTCGACGATCGGCTTCAGACCGCCCCAGCTTGCGCCGACACCAATCCCGGCAAAGCCATGCTCGGTAATCGGCGTGTCGACGACCCGGCGCGCGCCGAATTCATCCAGCAAGCCTTGCGTGATCTTGTAGGCGCCCTGGTATTCGGCGACCTCTTCGCCCATGACGAAGACCGTCTCGTCGGCCCGCATCTCTTCGGCCATCGCGTCGCGCAGGGCCTCGCGGACCGTGGTCGACACCATTTCCGTTCCTGCCGGGTAGTCGGGCTCCAGCGCGCGGCTTTCCACGGCCTTGGCCGGAACGGACGCCGGGGCCTCGGCGGCGGGTGCTTCCGCCGGAGTCGCTGCAGCAGCCGGGGCAGGGGCAGCAATATCGTCAGCGCTTTCGCCTTCTTCGATCAGTACGGCAATCGGCGTGTTGACCTTCACTTCTTCGGTGCCTTCGGCGATCAGGATCTTGCCGACGATACCTTCATCGACGGCCTCGAACTCCATCGTGGCCTTGTCGGTTTCAATCTCGGCCAGGATATCGCCGGACGAGACCGAGTCGCCTTCCTTGACCAGCCATCTGGCCAGGGTGCCTTCCTCCATCGTGGGCGAAAGGGCGGGCATCAGAATTTCAGTAGCCATGGTTACGATCCTCCCTCACACGTCCACAGTGATGTCTGTCCAAAGCTCGCTCAGCGCGGGCTCGGGGCTTTCTTTCGAGAACTCGGCCGCCTCGTTGACGATATCCTTGATCTCCTTGTCGATGGCCTTAAGCTCGTCCTCGGTGGCGTCGCTCTCAAGCAGCTTTTTGCGCACCGACTCGATGGCGTCGCGCTCCTCACGCATCTTCTGGACCTCGTCGCGGGTCCTGTATTTCGCCGGGTCCGACATCGAGTGGCCGCGATAGCGATAGGTCATGACCTCAAGGATGTACGGCCCCTTGCCCGCGCGGCAGTGTTCGATGGCCTTTTCGCCGGCGGCCTTCACCGCCAGAACGTCCATGCCGTCAACCTCTTCACCGGGGATGCCATAGGCCGCGCCGCGTTCCCACAAGGACGGCGACTTGGTCGCGCGCTTGACGGATGTGCCCATGGCGTATTGGTTGTTCTCGATCACGAAAACCACCGGCAGGTCCCACAACTCGGCCATGTTATAGGTCTCATAGACCTGGCCCTGGTTCGCCGCGCCATCGCCGAAATAGACGAAGGTGACGTTGTCGTTGCCCTTGTACTTGTCGGCGAAAGCCAGACCGGCCCCAAGCGGTACGTTCGCACCGACGATGCCGTGGCCGCCGTAGAAATCCTTCTCTTTCGAGAACATGTGCATCGAGCCGCCCTTGCCGCGCGAATATCCGCCCTCGCGACCTGTCAGCTCGGCCATGACGCCCTTGGCATCCATCCCGCAGGCCAGCATGTGGCCGTGATCGCGATAGGTGGTCAGGCGCTTGTCGCCTTCCTTGGTGTTGGCCTCCAGACCGACAACAACGGCCTCCTGGCCGATGTAAAGGTGGCAGAAACCGCCGATCAGGCCCATGCCGTACAACTGACCCGCTTTCTCTTCGAATCTGCGGATCAACAGCATGTCCCGGTAATACTTTAAAAGCTCTTCCTTCGGGGCATTCGACTTACGCGTCGCGCGTGTCGCCTTCCTGGCGGCCATAAGCACTCTCCTCCCTTGGCATCAACGAATAGTTTAACGTTGAACTATCCCTTACATCATAGCGCAGTTCTTTGCCTAGACAAAGAAAATCAGCACTGCCATGCGTTGAGTGCAATGCTTCGCCTGGCCCGCGGCTGCGTTCCCAAGCCACCCGGCGGAATTCCGGGTCCGAAATTGTCTCACGCGGTTGTCTCACTTCTGAGACAGTTGTTGAGATTGTTTCGCACGGAAAGATTGGTCTGAACCCTAATCCCATGCCATACTTAATGCGGGAGGAGCGTCATTACCGTGACCATGAGACACGCAGACAGGGTTTTGGCGACCGTTGAATCGAAACGGTCCGCGGCACGCAGCCGGATCGCGGCTTCGTGGTGTCGCTCTGTTGAACGCCATGGGCTGGACCCGGCCGCGCTGCGCCACCACGACGTTGCCACGGAAAGCGAACTGAAAGCACGCCGCGAAGGCTCGGAGCTTTTGATGCGCATTGCGGCCTCGCGTCTCGACGAACTTTTCACCCTTGTCGGCTCGTCGGGATGCACTGTTGTGCTGACCGATACCGAGGGCCTGATTCTCGATCAGCGCAGCAACACGGCCGACGAGGACAGCTTCGTCGAATGGGGGCTTCTACCCGGCGCCAACTGGTCCGAACGGGCCGAGGGGACCAACGGCATCGGCACCTGCCTGGCCGAAGAACGCCGCGTCATTATCGACCGCGACCAGCACTTCTTTCCCAAGAACATCTCGATGAGCTGTATCGACAGCCCCATCTTCGGCGCCGAGGGCGAGTTGATCGGCGCGCTCGATGTCTCATCGGCCCGCGCCGACCAGACCGAGGCCTTCAACAACCTCATATCGGCAATGGTCGACCAGACCGCCCGCCAGATCGAGACCGAGAACTTTCGCCTTGCCTACGCCAGCGAACGCGTCGTGCTTGCCCAGCAGGCCGGGGTTGACCAAAGCGCGCTTGTTGCCATCAACTCGGACGACTGCATCGTTGGTGCGACCCGCGCAGCCCGCAAGCTGTTCGGCTGGAGGCCCAACGGGGCTCTGAAGCCCGTTGCCGCCACGGATCTTTTTGTCGCCGGCGAGGGGCTGCGCGGCTTCAGCCGCGCCGAAAAGGCTGCCGTGGTCAAGGCGATCACGCGGGCCAACGGCAATATTTCGGTTGCGGCCAAGGCGCTTGGCGTAGGGCGCGCGACGCTTTACCGGCGGATGAAAAAGCTGGGTCTGACCCGCACCGGGACCTACCAGTCGTAAAGTTCTGCCCTTTTGTCTCAAACCTGAGACAGTTCCTAAAACCAACAGCTTAGCCCCTCTATCCCGACTCGACGAGCTGCGCGAAGACGAAGGCATCATCGCGTAAACGAGGAGGATTACCATGAACGAGATGTCTCAAACCCTGAACGTCTTCAGCTCGCCGTTCAAACAGAAATACGACAACTTCATCGGCGGTGAATTCGTCCCGCCCGTGAATGGCCGCTACTTTGACAACACCACCCCCGTCACCGGCGCCGTCATCAACCAGATCGCCCGTTCCGACGCCGCCGATATCGAAAAGGCGCTGGATGCCGCGCACGCCGCCAAGACCGGCTGGGCCCGGACCTCGGTCACCGAACGCGCCAATGCACTGTTGAAGATCGCCGACATCATGGAGGCCAATCTCGATCTGCTGGCGACCTGCGAAACCTGGGACAACGGCAAGGCGATTCGCGAAACCAAGGCCGCCGACCTGCCGCTGGCCATCGACCACTTCCGCTACTTCGCCTCCTGCGTCCGCGCACAAGAGGGCACCATGGGCGAACTTGACGACGACACCGTCGCCTATCACTTCCACGAACCCCTCGGCGTTGTCGGCCAGATCATCCCCTGGAACTTCCCGCTCCTGATGGCCGCCTGGAAACTCGCGCCCGCGCTCGCCGCCGGCAACGCCGTCGTGATCAAACCGGCCGAGCAGACGCCCGCCACGATCATGGTCTGGGCCGAACTCATCGCCGACGTCCTGCCCGCCGGTGTCCTGAACATCGTCAACGGCTTCGGGCTCGAGGCAGGCAAGCCGCTGGCCCAGTCGAACCGGATTTCCAAGATCGCCTTTACGGGTGAGACTTCGACCGGCCGCCTGATCATGCAATACGCCACCGAGAACCTGATTCCGGTGACGCTCGAACTCGGCGGCAAATCCCCCAACGTCTTCCACAAGGACGTGATGCGCGAGGACGACGCCTTCCTCGACAAGGCGATCGAGGGCTTCGTCATGTTCGCCCTGAACCAGGGCGAGGTCTGCACCTGCCCGTCGCGCGCGCTGATCCACGAAGACATCTATGACGCCTTCATCGAACGCGCCATCGCCCGCACCGAGGCCATCATCACCGGCGACCCCCGCGCGGAAACCGCCATGATGGGTGCCCAGGCCTCCTCCGAGCAAAAAGAGAAAATCCTCTCCTACTTCGACATCGGCCGCCAGGAAGGCGCCGAGGTGCTCACCGGCGGCGGCGCGGCCGACTACGGCGGGGAACTCTCCAACGGCTATTACATCCAGCCGACGATCCTCAAAGGCCACAACAAGATGCGTGTCTTCCAGGAGGAAATCTTCGGCCCCGTGGTCTCGGTCACCACCTTCAAGGACGAGGACGAGGCGCTCGATATCGCCAACGACACGCTATACGGCCTCGGCGCCGGTGTCTGGAGCCGCGACGTCAACACCTGCTACCGCTTCGGCCGCAACATCCAGGCGGGCCGGGTCTGGACCAACTGCTACCATGCCTATCCCGCCCACGCGGCCTTTGGCGGCTACAAGCAGTCCGGCATCGGGCGCGAAACCCACAAGATGATGCTCGACCACTACCAGCAGACCAAGAACATGCTGGTCAGCTACTCTCCCAACAAGCTCGGGTTCTTCTGATCCCGGTCAGCATCCACGCCCCGGCGGCCATTGGCTGCCGGGGTTCCAGACAGGGGAGGGACCCCATGACCGAGATCACCTGTGCTACCGATGCCGACCTGCCCGAGGGCGCGACCTTGGGCACCCGCGTCACTGCCACCACCGCGGCGCGCGCCTTTCTTGCTGAAATCCGCGCCGACCACGGCGACGTCTTGTTCCACCAGTCCGGCGGCTGCTGCGACGGCTCTTCGCCCATGTGCTATGCGCAAGGTGATTTCCGGATCGGCTCGACTGACATCAAGCTGGGCGAGATCGACGGAACCCCTGTCTATATCTCCGGCCTCCAGTTTGAGGCCTGGAAACACACGCAGCTGATCATTGACGTGGTGCCGGGCCGGGGCGGCATGTTCTCGCTCGACAACGGCCGCGAAAGACGTTTCCTGACGCGCTCGCGCCTGCTCACCGAGGATGAACTGGCTTCCTTGCCGGCCCCGACCGCCTGACCTGCCGCCCGTTTTCATCGGTCCCGAAATATCCCAGGGTAAGCGCCATTCGGCGCGAAGGGCAGAGCCCCTGATGGTACGCCGACCGGGCCTCAGTTCAGGACGATCTCGTCCGACCGGATCAGGCCCAGAACATCACGCGCCTGCTGGTCAAGCAAATCCAGGTCCAGATAGGTGTCCGACAACCGCCGCGTCTTGTTCTCCAACGCCGCCACCTCGGCGGCCAGTCGGTCCCTCTCGGCCGTCAGCGTCACGGCCTCGGCTTCGATCTGAACCCGGCGGAACAGCCCGAAATCACCCTGGACGCTCGCGAACATGAAATAGACGCCAAGTGAAAACATCAGCGCGAAATAGGCGACAACGCCAAGTCCCGGTCGTTTGAGTGTGCTCATCACTGCCTCGGTATCGCCCTCTGTCGGAGCGTGTTCCCCGTTTCTGACACGGCGATTCGGCGAATGAAAGGAAAAAATGCCGCCTCGGCAGAGGCTTGCCCAT
>JBNKHH010000053.1:0-12018 GCA_050290245.1 Silicimonas sp. | reverse complement strand
CGGTACAGCCGGCAGCCAGGGCCGGGGCCGCCTTGCGGGTGATCATCGCGTTGGGAAAATTCCACGGCGTGATGATGGCACAGACGCCGACGGCTTCCTTCAGCACCAGGATCCGGCGGTCTGCGGTCGGCGACGGGATGGTCGTTCCCCCGATGCGGCGGGCTTCTTCGGCGAACCATTTGACGAAGGACGCGCCATAGCGAATCTCGCCGCGCGACTCTGCCAGCGGCTTGCCCTGTTCCAGGGTCAGAAGCAGGGCAAGATCTTCAAGATTGTCGATCATCAGGTCATGCCAGCGTTCCAGCAGGGCGGCACGCTCGGCATGGGTAAGGGCTTTCCAGCCCTTGAACGCCGCCTCTGCCGCTTCAATCGCGGTGCGTGTCTCGTCGCCGCCCATATCGGGAACCGTCCCGAAGACCGATTGGCTGGCCGGGTTGATGACATCGACGGTCCTACCGCTTGCGGCATCCTGCCAGACGCCCCCGATCAGACCTTGCTGACGCAGCAATCCGGCATCGTTGAAGCCGTCGATTGTTGTGATCGCGTTCATAAGTGTTTCCTTTCTGGTTCGGGTCGCGTGCGAGGCAAACTCAATTGGCCTTGGTTGAGCAGAGATTGCTCACATAAGGATGACTTCACCTGAGGACTTGCTGCTTGTTCGGACGAGTTGGACTATCAAGGCGTACCCGCATTTCGCGACTGTATATCACCGGAAAGATAGTCATGACGTGGCAAGGGGCGCTGCGGAATGGCGCTGAAGATTGGCAGAAGATTCCGAAGACTTGGTCATATGCAGCAAGTTCTGCTGGCGCTCAGGCTTCACAATGTTTCTCAAGGCGAT
Source organism: Silicimonas sp. (assembly GCA_050290245.1). Taxonomy (GTDB): domain Bacteria; phylum Pseudomonadota; class Alphaproteobacteria; order Rhodobacterales; family Rhodobacteraceae; genus JBNKHH01. The sequence continues at coordinate 11,177 of JBNKHH010000053.1, read as the reverse complement.
CACATTGGGCGCGGCGATCGTTCGGTTTGCGACCGCAGGTTTTCGCCGCCCTGCTCCGTTGATGAAGGTGTTCTCATGGCTAAATCCGTTCGCGTGAAGTCCTTTGATCTCGAGGCGCAGGACATTTCCGAAGTTGATGTGGATCTGCTGCATGCGTTGTCGATTGGGGTCGGCTGGCCGCATCGCCCCGCTGACTGGGAATTCCTGCGGCGCGCCGGAGAGGGCATCGTTGCAGTAGACGGGATCGGCCGGGTTTTCGGCAGCGCGATGTGGTTTCCGCATGGCGATGATTTCGCCACCGTCGGACTGGTCATCACGACGCCCCGCGCTCAGGCAAACGGCGCCGGTCGGTGGCTGATGGATCAGGTGATGGAACGGTGCGAAGGCCGCAACCTGAGCCTGAACGCGACCAAGGCTGCCTTTCCGCTTTATGTCTCCCTCAATTTCGAAACGGAGGCGACGGCGTTCCTGCACCGTGGCACCGTGTCCGGGGTTCCGACGATTGGTGCTTCGAACGGCGTGCTGAGCGATCTGCCGGCCGGTCGGATCGACGAGATATGCGCCTTTGACGCACTGGCCTTTGGCACCGACCGCTCGCGCCTGCTCGGGCTCTTGGCAGAGCTTTCGGTGACCTGCGTCTTGGAGCGGAATGGCGAGATCGTGGGCTACGCCATGCGCCACGAATTCGGACGGGGCCAGGTAATAGGCCCAATCGTCGCGCAGAATGACGAGGATGCGATTCAGCTTGCTGCCTGGCACTTGAAAGGGCTTGAGGGACAGCATGCGAGGATCGACACGCGAGAGGAAACCGGACCATTTGCAGACTTCGTCCTGCAATGTGGTCTCTCGATCTCTGACACGGTCATAACAATGTCCAAGGGGCGCCGGTTTCTCAATCGGACAGCCGGTGCCCCTTGGGTCTATGGCCTTGCCGGGCACGCGCTGAGCTGATTGCGCGCCCAGCGCAAGGACACAGCAAGAGATTTTGCAAACGACTGTGAAGACAGCGCAAAACCGCGCCTGCCGCCGGATGATTAGCAGCATTCGCTGCTGACCTACCACCAACATATACCCAGAACGAAATGGCGGGCCGTCCGGCCTGGCCGCAGGAAGAGGAAACCCGAGATGCTGGCCAATTCACTTGTCGAACTCGATCGCGCTCACCTTGTACACCCACTGGCCTCCTATCGCGGCCACGAGGCGGCGGGTGTCCGGGTCCTCACATCCGCCAGTGGCGCGACTGTCACCGACGCCGAGGGGCGCGAGCTGCTCGATGGCTTCGCGGGACTCTGGTGCGTTAATGCAGGCTACGGCCAGCAAAGCCTGATCGACGCGGCGACGAGACAGTTGCATGAGCTGCCCTATGCCACCGGCTATTTCGGCCTAGGCTCGGAAGCCGCCATCCGTCTTGCGGCGCGGCTCGCCGAGCATGCGCCGGGCGACTTGAACCACGTCTACTTTTCTCTTGGCGGATCGGATGCGGTCGACAGCACGATCCGCTTCATCCGCTATTACCAGCACGCCAAAGGCACGCCGCAAAAGGATCAGTTCATCTCGATCGAGAGCGGCTACCACGGGTCATCCACAACCGGTGCCGGGCTGACGGCGCTGCCGATCTTTCACACCGGCTTTGGCCTGCCGTTTGACTGGCAGCACAAGATCCCGTCGCATTATGCCTATCGCAACCCGGCCGGCACAGGTGACGAGGCGATCATCGCCGCCTCGGTTGCCGCCCTGCGCGCTAAGATCGCGGAGCTGGGCGCCGAGCATGTCGCCGCCTTCTATGCCGAGCCCATCCAGGGTTCGGGCGGCGTGTTGGTGCCGCCGGACGGCTGGATGAAGGCAATGCATGCGGTCTGTAAAGAACATGACATCCTGTTTGTCGCCGATGAGGTCATCACCGGCTTTGGCCGCACCGGGCCGCTCTTTGCCTGCGACGAGGACGGCATTGTGCCGGACTTCATCACCGTCGCCAAGGGCATGACCTCGGGCTATGTGCCGATGGGGGCGGTGTTCATGTCAGACAATGTCTATAACACCATCGCCGATGGGGCAGGCGCCGCGCCCGTCGGACATGGTCAGACCTATTCCGCTCATCCGGTCAGCGCCGCCGTGGGCCTCGCTTGCCTTGACCTTTACGAGAATGGGCTGCTGGAGAATGGACGCATCGCGGGCGCACGTCTGCTCGAAGGGTTGCACTCGCTGGCCGATCACCCGCTGGTGGGCGATGTGCGCGGGCGCGGCATGCTGGCGGCCATTGAGCTGGTCACCGACAAGGAGCGCAAGACACCCCTGCCGGCCGAGGCAGATGCGGGCCACCGTATCTTTGATCGCGCGTGGCAGAACGGTCTGATCATCCGTGCCTTCAATCAGGGCGTTCTGGGCTATGCGCCGCCGCTGTGCTGCACCGAGGCCGAGATCGACGCAATCGTTGAACGGACCCGGATCACGCTGGATCAGACTTTGGACGACAGGGACGTTCGCAGCGCGCTGAAGAGCTGAGCGTTCCCCGGGGGCCTTGGCGACAGGGCCTCCGGTCTCAATCGTCTTTGACGATTGACGCAAGAGGGAAATGAGATTTCACAATCGGCGATTTCAGGATGACATAGGTGAAATACTTGTCGATCCCGATGTCCATCTCGATCAGACGTTCCATGATTGACTGATATTCGCTGATCCCAGCAGTCATGAATTTCACCAGATAATCGTAGCCTCCCGACACGAGGTGGCATTCGATCACCGCATCAATCTTTTTGACCGCCGCGAGAAACCGCGCAAAGTCGATTTGCCGGTGGTTCCTCAGCGTGATCTCGGTGAAGACGGTCAGGCTCTGGCCCAGTTTTGCAATATCGATCTGCGCCGAATACCCGATGATATAGCCTTCGGCCTGAAGTTTCTTGACGCGCATCAGGCAGGGACTGGGCGACAGGTGCACCAAATCCGCCAGTTCGACATTGGTGATCCGACCGTTCTTCTGCAACTCAGACAGAATTCTGATGTCGATCTTGTCCAGCTTCATGTCCGCCACCCAGTTGTTTTTCCAATCATGATTACCGCCGCAGGCACCATCCGTCACCAAATACATGGTTGCCCGACCATCCGGACCCGCGCAATGTCTGTTCAGAAATCCGCAACCTTGCCCCACGCCGAGCGATTCAGCCGTTCAGGGGCGTAGGGGGCAGGATCGACGATCGGTTCCTGGCCGGTGATCAGGTCGGCGATCAGGTGGCCCGCGCCCGGGCCAATGCCAAACCCGTGCCCGCTGAATCCGGCGGCGAGTATAAAGCCCGGCATGGCCTCCAGCTCACCGATGGCCGGGACGCCATCGGGCGTGCTATCGATGTAGCCCGCCCAGGAATCGGTGATCTCGCACCGTGCCAGATCGGGCAGCAAGGCCCGGGCGCGTTCGAAAGTCAGGCGGATCTGGCGGCCATCGGGTTTCGGATCGAGAATGCGGGTGCGCTCCATCGGCGTGACCGCATCCAGCGCCCATTTTTTCAGCGTTTCATGGCCCAGCTGCCAGCCCTGCGTGCCGCCCGGTGCAAGCGAGCGCCAGCGGCGAGCGAACATCGGCAGGAATTCCCGGCCAAAGCGGATCTGCTGCGGTGTGGGATCAACGCGGGCGCGGCCACTGATCGCCAGCGTGTAGCCACCGTTCAGCCGCCTGGTCAGCGACACGTCTGCGGTATGGAGCGCCTCGGGCAGGCCTTCATCCGCTGGTGAGATCGCAAGGATCGAAGAGCGCACCGAAGCCTGCGGGAACCGAACGCCCAGTTGGTGGCAGAAGGAGGAGGCCCAGGCGCCACCAGCCATCACCACCGTCCTGGTGCGGATCGTGCCCGATTCCGTTACCACCCCGCTCACACGCCCGGCCGAAAGTTCCAGCCCGCGCGCCGCGCAGTTCTGATGCACGGACCCGCCCTGTTTCATGATCGCCGCAGCCACCTGCGGCACGGCGACGGACGGATCAGCGGTTCCATCGGTGGGGGAAAATACGCCGCCTTTCCATTTGCGCCCCGTGCCGCGGCCTCGCTCGGTGGCTTCCTCGGCGCTCAGCACATGGCTGGTGACACCAACCGTTCGCGCGAAGTCACGCCACTTTGCCCAGCCGGCGATCTCGGCTTCGTCCTGTGATAGATAGAGCAACCCGCAGCGGCGAAAATGGACATCGGCACCGATCTCGCTGGCCAGCGCATCCCAGAGCGCAAGGCTCTTGGTGGCCATTGGCAATTCGCGCGCGTCCCGGTTCTGTTGCCGGCACCAGCCCCAATTGCGGCTGGATTGTTCGGCAGCGACGCGGCCTTTCTCGACCAGCGCGACCCTGAGCCCGCGCCGCACAAGATAATATGCTGTGAAAACCCCGACGACCCCGCCGCCGATGACGACAACATCGGCCTCGGACGGCAGCGAAACACTTGAACTGATGTGCATGAGCGGTACGGACATCGTATTCCTCCAATCTTTGTCCAATCCTAGGCGACGCGCCCCATCACGGTGCAGCGGAGTTGGCTGTGCAACGGCATTTTCTGCGGAGAACGGATGCAGTTTCAGGAGATTGCTTCGTCAGCCGGCGAAATTGTCGGCCAAAGAGCAGGATACTACGTCCGGATCAGAGCCGGTTCAACCGGCCAGAACAGGCCGGAAACAGGCGCGACGACTCTCTTTAAGGGGCCTCGGCGCAAGATGTCGCCCCGCCATATCGGCGGATTGAGGCAGCAAACGCAGGAGCAGAATAAAATGCCTTTCCCGTCAGAAACAGCAGATGATCGTGCCGGGCGACCACCAGATTTGAACGACTCTGCTGTCTGCTACAGGTCAGGATTAGTGCAACATGGTGCGATCACAGGTTCTGTGAATCCGCACCCCAGGGAGGAGACGTCGATGACCGCAAACATCCACACGGTAGGTAAACCTGATGTGGCGCTGTCTGTGCAAGGACTGACCGTGAGCCTGCCCAAAGGTATGGAGCGGGCTCATGCGGTCGAGAATGTCTCGTTCGATCTGCACCGTGGCCAGATCCTCTGTGTCATCGGCGAAAGCGGCTCGGGCAAGTCGGTGACGGCCAACACGGTCATGGGGTTGTTGCCGAAGATTATCACAGTCACAGCCGGGTCGATCCAGCTTGAAGGGCGCGAGATTGTCGGCATGGGCCCCGAGGCACTGCGTAGCCTGCGCGGACGAGTGGTGTCGATGATCTTTCAGGACCCGCTTTCGGCGCTCAACCCGCTGATGACGGTCGGCGCGCAGATAGACGAGGCGATGCTGGCCCATGGCGTCGGCACCTCGACGTCGCGCCGCGAACGTGCCATCGAACTCATGACCGAGGTCGGCCTGCCCGACCCGGAGCTGATGTATCACCAGTATCCGTTTCGGTTGTCCGGCGGGCAGCGCCAGCGGGTGATGATCGCAATGGCGCTTGCGCTTGAACCGACGATCCTGATCGCGGATGAGCCGACCACCGCGCTCGACGTGACCACGCAGGCGCAGATCCTGAAGCTGATCCGCGATATTCAGCGCCGCAAGGGCATGAGTGTGATGTTTATCACCCATGATTTCGGCGTCGTAGCCGAGATCGCCGACAGCGTCGTGGTGATGGAAAAGGGCCATGTCGTCGAGAAGGGCAGCGCCGGGGAGGTTCTGAACACACCTTCACACCCTTACACAAAGCGGCTGATCGCGGCGGTGCCGCATCTGACGAGCGAAGACCGGACGGCCTCGCAAGACGCCAAAGCCGAGCCCATCCTGAAGGTCCGCGATCTGGTCAAGACCTATCGCAGCGGAAGCAAAATCTTCCGCACCGAGCGGGTCGTGCCTGCGGTCAGGAACGTCTCTTTCGATCTGGTTCCCGGCCATACGCTTGGCATCGTCGGCGAAAGTGGCTCGGGCAAGTCGTCGCTTGGGCGGTTGCTGGTCAAGCTGATGAGGACCGACAGCGGCAAGATCCTGTTCAACGGCACCGACATCGCGCCCTTGGACGAGGCCGATTTTCGCCCCCTGCGGCAGAAAATCCAGATGATCTTTCAGGATCCCTTCGCTTCGCTTAACCCGCGCATGACGATTGGACGGATCCTGACCGTGGGGCCGGTAGCGCATGGGATGGACATTGCCGAGGCGGGCAAAGAGGCGCGGACACTGCTCGACCATGTCGGTCTCGATGTCGGGGCCTATGACCGCTACCCACACGAATTCTCAGGCGGTCAGCGGCAGCGTATCGGCATTGCGCGCGCCTTGATGTTCAAGCCCGAACTGCTGATCGCTGACGAGGCCGTCTCGGCCCTCGACGTCTCGATCCAGGCGCAGATTCTGAAACTTCTGGACAGTATCCAGCGCGAAACCGGGGTGTCGATGATCTTCATCACCCACGACCTTCGTGTTGCCAGCCAGATCTGCGACCGCATTGCCGTGATGCAAAAAGGGCAGATCGTCGAGGAGGGGCCGCCAAGCCAGATCTTCCTCAACCCCCAATCCACCTACACCCGCGAACTGGTTGCCGCCATTCCCGGGGAACACCCGACCGGCCATCGCCCGGTGGCCGTGGAAGTTTGAACGAAATCCAACCTAGGGAGAAGACAGATGACCAATAAAGACAAGGCCAAGGCCGGTTACTCACGACGCGCGGCCCTGCGGATGATGGCCGCAGGCGGCGCCGCGGGTCTGATCGCGCCGAACCTTCTGGGCAAACCCGCATTCGCCGGGACCCCGCCCGCCAAGCCAACCGGCCGCATCGTTGTCGGCCTGTCGCAGGAACCGACCGTGTTCAACCCGCTGATGCCGCACATCGAGACCGATGACGGAGTGAACTTCTCGGTGTTCGACGCGCTGTTCCGCATCAATACAGATGGCGTCATCGTCCCCAATCTCGCCTCCGAGGTGCCGAGCCTGGAGAATGGCGGGATATCCAAGGATGGCCTGAACTGGCGCATTCGCCTGCGCGATGACGTGACCTGGCACGATGGCACACCTTTCACCGCCGAAGACGTCAAGTTCACGCTCGAACTGATCGTCAACCCCGATTTCCGAGCCTGGCGCACCACCGGCCATGCGCTGGTCCGCGACATCACTGTGGTTTCGCCGACCGAGCTGACCTGGCGGATGGAAGCGCCCTTCGCTCCCTATATGTCGTTCCTGACCGAGACCTTCATGGTGCCCAAGCACATTCTGGAAAACGAGGCCGACCCCAACGAAGCCGCGTTCAACCAGGCGCCGATCGGCACCGGGGCGTTCAAATGGGGTCAGCGCCTGGCCGGTGACCGCCTCGAACTGGTGGCCAACCCGGACTATTTCGGTGAAGGCCCCTATATCGAACAGCTTGTGTTCAAATATATCCCCGACATGACCGTGCTTTATGCCCAGTTCAAGAGCGGCGATATCGACCTGGTCGGTCAGGCCTATATCACGCCCGACAACTATGCAGAGGCCAAGACCCTGCCGGATCGGGTGGTGACGCCGGAACCCAAGGGATCGGTCGAGTCGATCTACCTCAATCAGGACCTGCCGGTATTTCAGGACCGGGCCGTGCGCGAGGCGCTGTATCTGGCGATGGACCGGACCTCGATCATCGACGCGCTTTACTACGGTGTGCCGAGCCCGGCCGAAACCTTCATGCCGCCGCAGTCCTATTACTACAACCCGAACCTGCCCAAGCAGGAGTTCAACCTCGACCGTGCGCGCCAGATCCTGGACGATGCGGGCTGGGTGCCGGGCGCCGATGGGATCCGGGTAAAGGACGGGCTGCGCCTTTCCTTCGCGAACTCGACCACCGTCGGCAACCACCTGCGCGAGCAGACCCAGCAGTTCCTGCAGCAGACCTTTGCCGAGATCGGCGCCGAGATGAAGATCGAAAACCAGCCCTCGGCCGTATTGTGGGGCGATTTCTGGGGACAGTCGCAGTTTGAATCGATGATGGTCGGCATCACCTATCTGGTCGGCGGCGACCCCGATGTGACCTATCGTTTCCACACCGACGCCATCGCAGCCAAGGGCGGCAGCGGGTCGAACAACGCGCAGTATTCCAACCCCGAGGTCGATGCCCTCCTGATCGAAGGCAGCCGCACGTTCGATCCCGAAGCGCGGCGCGAGATCTACTTCAAGATCCAGGAGATCATCCGCCACGACCTGCCGTTCCTGCCGCTGTTCGTCTACACGAATGTCTATGGCTATAAGGCCGGGATCGAAGGCTTTGCGGTCAACAGCAATACGCGGACCGAATCCTGGAACGCCGCTGCCTGGTACTGGGCCTGACCTGAACATCCGCCGCTCGGGGCTGATGGCCTCGGGCGGCGGGCACAAGACCGCATATCCCATCTCGGAAGGAGGAGACCATGCCCGCATTCCTGCTCAAACGCTTCATGCAGAGTATCGTGCTGCTGGTGATAGTCTCGGTCATCGGTTTTACCGTGCTTAACCTCATTCCGGGCGGACCACTGGCGCAGTTTGCACTCGACCCGGGCATGACCGAGGCAGACAGGGCCCGACTTGCCGAACAGCTCGGCCTGAACCGGCCTCTTTTGGTGCAATATTTCGATTGGGCCTGGCGGCTCTTGCAGGGCGACTGGGGAACATCCTTCCGCGATGGCAACCCGGTCTTGACCGTGATCGGCCGGCATATCGTCGCGACTTTCCTGCTGATGGGCTCATCGACTGTCATCGCCATTGGCATCGGCACATGGATCGGCATTCGTGGCGCGACGCATCGCTATTCAACCTTTGACTACGCCGCGACCGTGGGGGCGATGGTCGCGCTGTCGGTCCCAACCTTCTGGTTCGGCCTGATCGGCATCTATGTATTCTCGCTAAAACTCGGTTGGCTGCCTGCGGGCAACATGTACTCGATCGGCGATGCCTCTGTGCTGGACTACCTGCATCATCTGATCATGCCCTCGGTGGTGCTGGCGCTGGTCCATATCGCGATCTGGAGCCGCTATATGCGCACAGCCACGCTGGACGCCATCAGCCAGGAATTCGTGAAGACTGCCCGCGCCAAGGGCGTGAGCGAACGCCGGGTGCTGATGAAACATGTCGTCGGCAACGCACTGTTACCGATGATTACGCTGGCCGGCGTGCAGCTTCCTTCGATCCTGACTGGCGCGCTGGTGACGGAAACCGTCTTTACCTGGCCGGGCATGGGGCGGCTGTTTCTCGATAGCCTTGGCTACAGCGACTATCCGGTTGTGATGGGGCTTTTGATGTTCTCGGCCATGCTCACCATCGCCGGCAACCTCATCGCCGATATTGCCGTTGCCCTGATCGACCCACGCATTCGTCTCGCCTGACGCCCGCCCCATCCAGACAGGAGGCCACCGACATGACCGCCATAGACGCCCCCCATTCCCACAGCTATTGGTGGCAAAGCCGCGTGATGCGCCGCTTTCTGAGCCATCGTCTGGCGCTGCTGGGCCTCCTGATGATCAGCCTGCTGACGCTTGCCTGTGTGATCGGTCCGCTGCTGCTGCCTTATGACTCGCTCCATATCGACCTGCGTGCCCGGTTTTCGCCGCCCATGACGGGCGATCACTATCTGGGCACTGACCCGCTGGGGCGGGACATTGCGGCGCGGCTCTTGATGGCGGGGCGGACCTCGCTTCTGGTCGGGTTCTTTGCGATGGTGCTGTCGATTTTTGTGGGTACGCTGATTGGCGTTATCGCAGGCTATCGCGGCGGCTGGATAAGCGCGGTTCTGATGCGGACGGTTGACGGGTTCTTGTCTTATCCGACCATCTTCCTGCTGCTCGCCCTGTCTGCGGCTCTAAAGCCCAGTCCGGTGATGATCACCATCATTATTGCCGTGACAAGCTGGATGGAGGTCGCCCGGATCGTCGAGGCCGAGGTCCGGTCGCTCAAGGAGCGGGAATTCGTGCAGGCCGGGCGGATGCTGGGGTTGGGGCGGTCGCATATCATGTTCCGAGAGATCCTGCCCAATGCCATGGGGCCGATCATCGTCGCAGCCACCCTGACCGTGGCGCGGGCAATCCTGTTGGAGGCCTATATCAGCTTTCTCGGTTTCGGCATCCAGCCGCCGCTGCCGAGCTGGGGCAACATGCTGAACGGCGCCCAGCAATATCTGGCCACAGCCCCCTGGCTGGCGATCATCCCCGGCGCGGCGATCACCATTGCCGTATCGAGCTTCAACTTCATTGGTGATGGCCTGCGTGACGCGCTCGACGTACGCAACGACAATATCTGAACCGGGGTGCACCGTACCGACGCAGGGTGGGGGTCAGCCACACGGATGAAAACACCCGCCCGGACATGACAGGTTCGAGCGGATGTTTTTTGGCCACCGCTGCATCCCGGCTCATTTCGTCCGCCACCTGAGGGCAGACCTTCTGTCCGCATCCGCCGCACAGGTGCGCCGTTTCGTGGGAGCCCGAAGGCCGGCTCAGAGTCCGGATTGACCGATGCTGCGCGATACATAAATGTCTGCTCGAGAGATAGTCATTATTGTCGCCTGTCAGCGTTTGCGGGATGGGTAGGGAACGCATGCTATGAGTTTTGACTTTCCAAAGTTGTTCAACCCGCAACCTCGTTTGGAGGGTCAGACGCTCTTGCTTCGGCCACTGACTGACGCGGACCGCGCTGCGCTCGGCAAAGCGGCAAGTGATCGTCGTATTTGGGAAGGTCATCCTGCGAAAGACAGGTACATCGAGGAGGTCTTCGCAGGTTACTTCAAAACGCTTCTGAACATTGGTGGTTGCCTGCTCATCATAGACAAGATCAAAGGTGAAGTTATCGGTTGTTCCGCTTTCTACACGGATAGAAATGCGCCACAGCGGCTTTCAATCGGCTTCACGTTTCTGACATGCGCGCACTGGGGCGGACAGACAAATCGCGCGCTGAAGCGCTTAATGCTCGGTCACATCTATGAACACGCGTCCGAAGCATGGTTCCATATTGCACCTGAAAATTATCGATCGCAGGCGGCCACCAAAAAGCTTGGAGCTGTTTCAACTCACGAGGACAAAATGGACCTAGGCGGAGGATTACAGCTTTGGCAATGTTATTGCCTCACCAGTGAAGCGTGGGATGCCAGACTATCGGAATATGATGGCGGACCTTCGTGACTGTTACATGAACGGCGGCTGTGTCCGCAAAGCGGTTGGCGAGCTGCGCATACCCCGCACAAAAGCCATGTTCGGAAGACCTATTTGGTCCGGCCGCAGCGCCGCAGATTACGGATA
>JBNKHH010000052.1:0-50723 GCA_050290245.1 Silicimonas sp. | reverse complement strand
TCGTGAGAAAAACTGATGCCATGCAGTCTGTTTGCCTCTGACACCGCATGTCGAATGGCCCAGAACTCCTCTGATTGACGGATCGATTGGGCGAGAGCTGCGTCGGCGACCAGGTCTTCCTCGCAGGCCAGCGACAGGAGGTTCGCAAGCTCTTCGCCGAGTGTTGCGTTCGCATCGGTGCTCGTCAGTTCCACCAGCACGTACCAGGCGTGTTTGTCGGACAGCGGTCGCCTGTGCTGGGGCAATTCGCCACAAATGACCGCCATCTCGGATTCCGAGATCAGTTCGAAAGCGTCGATAATGCCTCCGACCCTCTCCTGGAAGAGCGCCAGCAGCGCCGCCGCCTTCTCGACCGACCCGAGCCCGATATAGGCGGTCGCCGTGCTTTTGGGGCGCGGAAAAAGCTTTAGCGCGACGCGGGTGACAATGCCGAGCGTGCCTTCGGCCCCGACGAACAGCGACTTCATGTCGTATCCGCCGTTGTCTTTCCGCAGCGTCCGCAGGCCGTTCCAGATCTTGCCGTTCGGCAGCACGACCTCCAGACCCAGCACAAGGTCGCGCGTGTTGCCGTAGCGGAGTACCGACGTTCCGCCGGCGTTTGTCGAGACATTGCCGCCGATTTGGCAGCTGCCTTCCGAGGACAGAGTCAGAGGGAAAAGCCGATCGGCCTTGCGCGCTGCCTCCTGAACGGCGGCGAGCGTGCAGCCAGCTTCGGCGATCAGGCTGTTGTTGACGGCATCAGCCTCCAGAATCCGATTCATCCGCTGCAGGGACACGACGACCGACTTGCCGTCGGCGTCCGGGACGCTTCCGCCGACCACGCCCGTATTTCCACCCTGCGGCACGATCGGAACGGCATGCCCGACGCAAAGGGCGACGATCATCGCCACCTCATCTGTGTTCGCGGGCCTGCAGACGCATCTGGCGCTGCCACGCAGGCGACCATACCAGTCGATGCAATACAGCGCCATGTCGTCCGGGTCGGTCAGCACCTGCTGGTCGCCGACGATTTTCCTTAGTTCCGAAATTAACGCCATGTCACTCAATTGTCTTTCCTCTCCTCGCAGACTTGACCTCGAAACACAGCAATGTGCTACGCCCCGGATGTTTGCACTCCATCTTTCCGCGGACCCTCAGCTGTCCCGAAGCGATTCCACAAAATCCAGGTCGAAAACGCCTGTGCGCCGCCCGACCGGAAAATCCAGGTGGCACCTGTTTTTCATTGCCCGCTCAAGCGGGACCTCTTTGTCGGCGGTTTTGCGCATCCACCTCGCGAGATGATCGATCAGTGCGCTCACGCGCCGCGGCCGGAACCGGCGGTTCGAACACAAGGAAAATACGGAGACGGATATTCCCCGCAAACCCGGCAGAATCTGCTGCAAGCGCCGGTCTTTCACCGCCTGTGCGACTGTCGCCTGCGGCAACAGTGCGATCCCAGCACCGGCGAGAGCGAGATGGAAAAGCGCGTCATCCTGCTGCGCGGTGATGCTTGAACGGACGGCGCAGTGGCCTTCGTTCGGTATGTACCAGCCTTCCCCAGGTTCAACCGAGGTATTTATCAGACCGACATGCTTGACCAGATCGCGCGGCAGTTTCGGAAAACCGTGTCTCTCGAGGTAGGATGGCGAAGCCACGAAGATCTGCGGAAGATCGATCAGACGGCGCGCTTTCAGGGCGGTGTCGGCCAGCGAATTGCCGATGCGGATGCTGAAGTCCAACCCCTCGCGAACAATATCAAGCGCGCCGTTGTCCGGCACGATTTCCAGTGTAACGTCCTTGTTTGCCGCAACAAAGCTAGCCAGAGCGTCATAGATCAGGCCGTTGGCGAACACCGGCGGAACGCCCAGCCGGATTTGTCCTCCAAGTTCGTTGCGCGACTTGACCAAATTGTCCCGGAGATGATCCAGATCCTCGACAATCCGGCGCGCTTCCGTCAGAAATTGTTCGCCTGCGTCGGTCAGCGAGATCGAATGCGTCGTCCGGTTCACCAACCGTATTTCGTAGTCGCTTTCCAGCCGAGAAACAGCCTTGGTGACGGCCGAGCGCGAAATGTTGAGCATACGCGCCGCGCCGGTGAAACTTCCGGCATCGGCTATGCAGATGAGCGCGCGAATGTCCCTAATCTGATCCATGAGCGATCCTAGACTCCAGGTCCCGACGGGGCATCGCCCTTGCTTCCAGCGAGAAGCAACCAAAGCCTGCCGATCTGGGAGGCAATGCCGCGCGGACTGAAGATCAGAATCAGCGCGAGGATCAGACCCAATCCGATTTCTTGAATCCCGTTCGGCAACTTCACGACCGAATCTCCGAACGAGACGCCGCGTTCCAGCCCCCTGAGATTCTCGATGACGAAGCTTACGAAAAGGACGCCCGCGATCGCGCCGCCCGGATGCGCCACGCCTCCGATGACCAGCATCGCGAGCGTGATGAATGCAAGGTCGAGATAAAAGACATCCGTCGTCAGAATGCCAAGGAAATGTGCATAGAGCGCCCCGGCAATTCCAACAATCGCAGCGCTTATGACAAACGCCACCAGTCGCACCCGAACGATGGATATGCCCGCCGCGCGCGCAGCGACCTCGTCGTCGCGCGTCGCGCGCAGCATCAGGCCCGTGCGCGATCCGTGGAACAGATGCGCCACCACCAAGGCGCAAAGAGCCACAGCACACGCCGTCCACGGGCCGACGACCGTCGGGATTCCGATGATGGAGCTTACGCCGCCGGTCACGCTATCCCAGTTCGAATAGACATTATTGACGACGATGAGCGTCGCGAACGTGGCGATAGAGGCGGCGATGCCGGACAGGCGCATGACCGCGACGCCGACCAGAAACGCAAATAGAGCGGCAAGCGCGCCGCCGGCCAGGAGCGACGGAATGAACCCAAACTGGCCTTTCTGCAGAAGGTCCGGCAGCCCGGACAACATGATCTGCTTGAATGTCGGTTCCGCGTTTAACCAGGCGGCGGCATATGCGCCGATGCAGCAGAACGCGATGTGGCCGAACGAGATGACCCCCGAATTTCCGATGAACACCGCCAGCCCGACGACGATCACCACCCGGATAAGCATCTCTGTCATCGACGTCGAGAATTCGGTCGACGGAAACAGGAAGGTCAAGGATGTGACGAGAACGAGCGCAGCGGCCAGCAGCAGCGCAATTCCATGATGCTTGAGGAAGGAAGACGCTGTCCGCATGGAAATCAAACCCGCTCACTCTGGTTTCGTGCCGGCACGAGGCCGGACGGCGCTATCACCAGCACCAAGATGACGATCGCGAAGCCGAATGCGTCGCGGAAACCCCGCAGTTCCGGCGGCAGGTAGGCTTGCAGCATGGTGATGATGAACCCGATGGAAAATCCGCCGACAACCGCCCCCACGAGGCTTCCCATCCCTCCAAGCACAACCGAAACGAAGCCGAACAGCACGAGCGGCACGCCCATGCGGTAGCTCATCGACCCCGATTGCGTAACCATCAGCAACGAAACGGCCACTGCGAGCAGGCCGGATAGCGCGAACGCAATGTTAATGATCCTGTTGGAGCGAACGCCAAGATAGCGGGCCATGCGGAAATCCTCGGCCGCCGCCCGCATCTGGATGCCCATACTGGTCCGGTTCAGGAACAGGGACAGGGACATCATGAGTAGCAGCGTCACGCCGACGGTCACGAGCTGCAAGAACGGGAGCCGCAGATCGCCAAAAAAGATTTGCCTGTTCAGTTCCGGCCAGAGGTTCACCGCTTTCGGACGCGACGAGTAGATCATCAGGAGCCCGCTCTGGATGATGTAGCTAACGGCGAAGGAGGCGATCATCAACGTCGGCGGGCTGGCGTTTCGCAGCGACCGGAACACGGAGATTTCCGTCAACACGGCCACGATTACGACAACGAGGCAAACGGCGGGTATCAGCAGGTACCAGTCCCATGCGCCGACGAAAAGCCTGGCCGCCGCGTCTGAGGACGGAACGATGAGCGAGTAGGCAGCGACTGTTATAAAATCGCCATGGGCGAAGTTGATCAGCCTGAGGATGCCGAAAAGTAGTCCGACACCGAGCGCCGCGAGCGCGTAGATGCTGCCGAGGCTCAGGGCGTCGATGAGGTTCTGGAAGAAATCAATCATGCTTTTCTTCCGCAAATCCGAAATAGGCCGCATTGATGGCGTGTCCGTCCTGCAGGTCGGCCGCGCGACCCTCCAACTGGATCGTCCCGGATCGCAGCACATAGATCCGGTCCGAATGCTTGAGGATACGCTTCGAGCTCTGCTCGTTGATCAGCAGCGTGAGCATCTCGCTTTTCCGCATTTCCAGAACGATGTCGTAGATCTGGTCGACGATCTTGGGTGCGAGACCGAGCGAAGGCTCGTCGATCATCATCAGCCGCGGTCTCGTCATAAGTGCGCGCGCGATGACCAGCATCTGCTGCTCGCCGCCTGACAACCGACCCGCAGGAAAGGAGAGACGCTCGCGAAGGCGCGGGAAATAATCGAGCACCCGCTCCAGATCGCGCGCAGCCACCCGCGGGCGGCCGCGCATGAAAGCGCCGATCTTGAGGTTTTCCAGCACGCTCAGACCGGAAAACACATGCCGACCCTCGGGCACGAGCGAGACGCCGTCGCGGGCGAGATCTTCCGGCCGCCGGCTGGTGACCGGCTTGCCGTCAAGGAAGATCTCGCCGCCAAATGTCGGCTGGCCTCCGGCGATCGCCGCCAAAAGCGTCGATTTACCGGCGCCGTTCGGACCGATGATGGACACAACCTCGCCGCGCCGCACATCGAGCGACGCGTTGCGCAATGCAACAAGGCGGCCGTAGCGGACAGAAAGGTCGTGAACAGAAAGAACCGGCGGGTCCTGATCGGTCATTCCTCGCCCCCCAGATACGCGGAGATGACCGCTTGGTTGTTTCGGATTTCGACCGGAGTTCCCTCGGCGATCGACTTGCCGCCGTCGAGCACGTGGATGCGGTCGCAGATACTCATGACGACATGCATGTTGTGCTCGATCAGCAGAACACCGCAGGAAAAGCGCTCCGGGATTTCGCCGATCAGTTTGACAAGTTCTTCACATTCGGCATCTGACATGCCGGCGGCAGGTTCGTCGAGAAGGAGGTAGCCAGGCGCGCCGACCAATGCGCGCGCAATGCCGACCCGGCGCTGATCCGTATAGGGCAGCGCGCCGGCAAGGACATCGGCGCGATCGACAAGCTCGAGCCACTCGAGCAATGCCCCCGTTTCGCGGATGACCTCGTTCCGGCCGGTGCCCACCGCGATGGACGCCACCTTGACGTTTTCTAGGACCGTCAGATCCGAAAACAGGCGCCCGGCCTGAAAAGTGCGCGCGACACCAGATTTGCGAAGCGCGCTGGCCGACAGGTAGTTACAGCTCTTGCCATCCAACAGCACCTCGCCTTCGGTGAGCGTCTGAAAGCCGGTCAGGCAATTGACCAGCGTCGTTTTGCCGGCGCCGTTCGGCCCGATCAGCCCGAGGATCTCGCCCTGGTTGAGGTCGAGCGAGACCTCCGACACCGCGCGCAAGCCGCCGAAGGCAACAGTTACCGCACAGGCAGACAACGTATGAGCTTCCTTGACTTGTGGTGAGGCCGACATTTCCAACTCCGAAAAGTGGCCCCGGACCGCGGGAGGACGGTCCGGAGCCAAGCTAGACGTTCCTTACTTGTTCGTCCGATAAAGAACGTCTGCGGGGATCGGCTCTGATATCTGATAGTCGCCGACGACCTGCTGCGTGCCGCCAGTCAGCTCGGTGATGACAAGTGGCATTTGAACCTGAATGTGCAACTTGTCCGTGAATGTGCGCGGCCCCATCAGGGTCGGCGCCTCGGACAGCGTCTCAAGTTGTTTGGCCACCAGTTCACCTTCCGTCGAGCCGACGGTCCGCACCGCCTGCGCCCAAAGGTCGAGGAACGGATAAGCCGGATAGGCGTATTGCGTCGTCGGCGCCTCGCCATTTGCGTCGATGTAGCGTTTGGTCAGTGCCTGGACTTCGGGCCGCGCGTCGTTGCCCGCGACGGCCTGTACCGGCACGTAGAAGTTCGCCAGGTCCGGCACGCTGTCCAGCCAGTATGTTCCATCCATGGCCGTCGCCGCCAACACCGGCAGATCGATTCCAGCATTTCGGATCTGTTTGATCGCGCTCGCCCCGCCCGGCGTATATGAGCACAGCATCACGTGATCGACCCCCTTGTCTCGGATCGCGTTGGACAGATGCGTGACTTGAGACGAAATCAGCAGGTCGTCATTGCGAAATGCATCGCTGTCGACGAGCGTTCCGCCCACGCGTCCGATGTTCCATTCATATCCGGCGCAAACCGACTTATTGTACTCGATAGAATTGTCGAGCAGCAGGAAGCCCTTGGTGAGGTTCTTTTCCTTGACCGCCCATTCCGCGAGCGTTGCGCCCTCGACCTGGCCGGCGACGCCGGTGGTGAATGACAAGGGCCCCACGCCGAGCACACCGGCCTTCGGATCTGACGCCCCGAAGAACGCCGAGATAATGCCGGCCTTTTCCGCCTGGAGCGCCGCCGGCGCGCCGAAATCGTAGTCGCCGGAAACGAAAATCAGGTCAACATCCTTGGCTGCGAGCGCCTGGCCGGCCTTCGCTCCCTCGGCGCGATCGCTCTTGGTGTCAACGACGACGTAGGTGACTTTCTTGCCGAGAAGACCGCCCTCGGCGTTGATGTCGTCGATCCAGAGTTTGACCATCTTGGTCGAGTTGTCGTCATAGGCCTGAAGCCAGCCTGAGGAGGCGACCGCCAGCCCGATCTTGATCTCCCCCTCATCTTGCGCCCTGGCCCCGGTGGAAAGAACTGCGGCGGACAGTGCCGCAATCAGCGTGATGCCGAACGTTTTCATGCGTAATACTCCCTGCAAGATCGCGCCTTGTGGCGCATCGAAAAAAAGGAAGACTGACACTGCGCGGTCAGTCGTAGAAACCCTCGTGCGACTTCTTGAGCAACTTGAACTGATCGAGGTCGTGCCCGAACCAGACGTCCATGTCATGATCCCTCGCATAACGACGAATGGTCTTCAGGGTCCGCTCGTATCCGAGCGTGTCGTAGACGATGCCGGACTTCTTCCCTTCGTAATTCTCGACGCCATAGCAAGCGTCGGAAACGAGCAGGACATCGCGGCTGTTCGCCAGATTCACCGCGAGCCCAAGCATCCCGTAGGCGTGGCCGGAGCCGAAATTCAGGACACGAACTCCTTCGACCAGCAATTCGTCCGGGTCGTCCCGGCCTATCAGTCGCCAGTTCCTCGGTTCGGCAATCCACCGTGCGATGTCGCGCAGGACATAGTTCGTGGAATTGTCATGCAGCGCGTGATGCTGCAGCGCCCCCCGAAATTCGTCTTCGTGGACGATCAGTTCGGCCTTCGAGAAAAATTCGATGCAACCAGCGTGGTCATTGTGAAGATGCGACAGCACCACCCAGCGCATGTCTTCCGGGGTCAGTCCCAGTTCGCGCAGTCGCGAAGGCAGCGAGCACTCTTCACCAGAGATATACGGCCCAAGCTTCTGGTGCGCCTGGGTCCAGCGCCCGTCGGGCCCCATGCAGTCCGGGTGGCAGCCAGTGTCGTACAGGACGTATCCATCGACGCTTTCGATCAGATAAGCCGAGATCGGAATCTCGACGACTTGCGACGACACATCCGGCTCGGACGGCGTGACCACGGTGGAATTGGCGACAAGGAAATTCCGATCGGTGAGGACACGGCCTAGATCCAGGACACGAAGCTTATTTCCCATGATGCCCCCGCATTTCCGATCAAGAAGACCGGCCTGATCGAAGAGTTTTCACCATAATTAACCGGTCTATTGTTATTTATACGATCAATTAATTGAACGGTCAAATGAAATCCGCGCCTGACGCCGGACTTGGAGGGTCGGACGCGGCAAAACGCGGGATTGTCGGCAGCCGGGCTTTCGGGTTCAGCAGGCCAGATCGAGGCGGTAGGCGCGCCGCGCGGTTTCGAAAAACAGGGCGTGCTTTTCGTTCGGCGTCAACGAGCCAGCGAGGCGCTTGAAAGCGTTCCAGAGAAGCGCGTAGCTGCAGGTCTCCTTATCGACCGGAAAATTGCTCTCAAACATGCAGCGCTCGACACCGAATTGTTCGATGCAGTGCTCGACATGGGGCCGCCATCCCTCGGCCAGCTCCGTGCTCGACGCGGGGCGTTCTCGTTTTTCGAACCCGAAACCGAAGAGGGTCATGCCCAGCCCGCCGAGCTTCATGCGAACATTTGGGCGCCGCGCCAGTTCCCGCACGGCTTTCGACCAGTCGGTGAAAACGCCCATGCGGTCTTCTGCGTAGGAACCGATACCGATGGGTGCACCAACATGATTGAGGATCAGGACCGTCTCAGGATGAGCGTCGGCCAGCGCGGCGAATTCCGCAATCTGGGTATGGTAGAGCCAGCCGTCGAAACTCAGTCCTCTCGGCGCGAGATGACGAAAGCCGGAGCGGAACTCGGCCGATCCCATCAGCCCTTCAGGAATAGGAATTGGCGTTGTGTTGACGGAGGGATCCCGGTCGAAGGCGGCGCAGTGGCGGATACCCTTGAACCGCTGCCCAGCGCGCATAATGTGCGCATCAAGCACTTCTGCCACACGATCCCCCAGCCGCATATCGGCAAAACCGACGATCCCTGCGCAGACGCGCGCCGCGCCGTAGAGGCCGCTTGCGCTCATCGCAGCGACACCGTTAACGAATTCGGTTTCGCCGACACATGCAAATGCGGGATCGCCTCCGGCCCTGTACATGGCGTCGGCCTCAACATGGACCGTGGCACGAATGTTGTGACCGCTGCCGATATCAGCGAGGATTTCGTCAAGCATATAGCGTCCGCGATGATCCCAAAGGTGATGGTGGGCGTCGATGATCGGGAGTTCAGGCTCGAGGATTTCCTCCTGCGTCAACGCAAGCCAGCGCTCGTCGAGCGCGACCGCTCCAAGATTGCCGCCGGACGTGTCGGAGCCGTTGGAAGACGCGTCACTCATGATATCGCCTGTGTGATTTCATTAACGATGCAGAGACCGGCCGTAGCCGGTCTCCCCGTCTTTCGCCGTGCATTCACGCCTGATCATTTCGCGGTGCGGTAAAGCACGCCCTGGGGAACCTCGACGTCCAGCCGCCACTGTCCAACCTGCATCTGCGCGCCTTCTCGGATTTCAGTGACTGTCAGGGGCGCGTCGTTCACGATGTGAAGCGCCGGCGTGTAGCTGCGTGGTCCGAGAACCGTCGGTTCATCCGTGAAAGTGTCGATCTTGGCGGTGACCGTCGCGGCATCGGTGGTTCCGGTTTCGGTCACGGCTTTCGCCCAAAGCTCCAGCCAGGCGTAGATCGGATAGGCATAGCTGGTGGTCGGGACCTTGCCATATTCCTTCTCGTAGGCCGCGGTCAGGTCGTTGATTTCCTGGGACTGGTCGTTCCCGACGAGCGCCTGCACCGGCACGTAAAACTCTTCCAGGCCCGGAACGCTCTCGACCCAGTAGGTTCCGTCCATCCCCGATCCGTTGAGGATCGGAAGCTCGATGCCTGCCGCGCGGATCTGGCGCACTGCCGACGCGGCGCCCGGATTGTGTGAACACAGCATGATGTGGTCCACGCCCTTGTCCCGGATCGCGGCCTGCATCCGCGTGATCTGAGTCGCAATCGTCGGATCGGCATTGTTGAACTCATCGCCGGTGTATTCGATGCCAAGGGCCTTCATCCGCCATTCGTAGCCCGCGCAGACCGACTTCGTGTATTCGATATTGTTGTCCAGGAGCATGTAGCCCTGTTTGACACCCTTCTTGTGGACAGCCCAGTCAGCGATGGTCGCCGCCTCCAACTGACCCGAGGTCGTGGTCGTGTAGGAATAAGGTCCGACGCCGATGATGCCGGCTTTCGCGTCGGAAGCCGCGAGGAACACGGAAATCAGACCGGCCTTCTGCGCCTGCAGGGCAGCCGGCGCGCCATAGTCGTAGTCCGCCGATACGACCATCAGGTCGATCCCACCGGACGCAAGTGCCTGCCCCACCTTGGCGCCTTCGGTTCGGTCGGTCTTGGTGTCCCTGACCTCGGCTTCGATCTGCCGCCCGAGCAAACCGCCGGTTTCGTTGCGTTGCTTGATCCACAGTTCGGCCATCTCAACGGCCTCGCCGTCATAGGCCTCGAGCCAGCCGGATTCAGCGACGGCAAAGCCGATACGGATCGGCGCTTCGTCGGCCGAAGCAGACATTGGAACTCCCAGACCGAGAGCCAGAAGTGCTGTAAGCATCAAGCGCGCTTTGGTTTGCATTATCGTTGTCCTCTCTGATGAGTTCCCCGGAACTTTCGTCCGGTTTGTCGGCCTCCCGTAGGCTGGCATCCTTCACCATATGACTGCCCGCATGTTGGTCAATTAAAATTAACCGATCAATTTAAGCGCCAGTCGTTGCCAGCGGTTTCATGGATCATCCTGGAACCGTCAGAACCTTTTCACCGCCTCGGCGCTGGTTCAGCAAAGTATTGTTTCTCATTGCTATTTCCGCGCGAAGAGCGGTTTCCGCTGTAGTGGCGGACCCACGGACGTTTCGTCTTGGAAACACCATGCTTCCCGAGGCGGGCGCACTGCGAGATTGCTGTCAACTGGGATGAACACGTATCTAAATGCTACGTTTCCGCTCCACCGCAGCTTCCAACCATCGCCGAGACAACGGCGGATCAGGCTTACTAAGAAATAGACCTAGGGATTCCATGCCCAGCACCACACTTGAAGATCGCATCGCCAAACTGGAAGCAATCGAGGACATTCGAAAGCTGAAAGCGCGGTACGCCGCCCATTGCGACAATAATTACGACACCGAAAATATCGTCAGTCTTTTCACCGAGGACTGCGTGTGGGAAGGCGATGGGCGCGGCCTGTACAACGGACGCGACGGATTGCGGGAATTGTTCAAGCTTTCGCCGGTCAGCTATCCCTATGCCGCCCATCTGGTGACGAACCCGATCATCGAAGTGGACGGCGACTTCGCCAAGGGCGAATGGCTGCTGCTCGAACCCTGCAACACGACGCGCGACGACGAGCCGGCGGGAGCGATCCTGTCGTCCCGCTACAAGGACGAATACACCCGTATCGACGGCGTCTGGTACATTTCGCGGATGAAGGTCACGCACCACAAACTGTTCTTCAAGGGCAATTGCTGGGTGACGGACTGATGGCAAAAACCCCGGACAAAGGTGCCGCTGCGGCCGGGGACCTTGAATTGCTGTGCGGACTTCTCGGGCTCGGCCGCACCCTCGCTAATCACGCGGATGACGTCGCAGCGGCGTTCTCTACGGCGACACGCTTCGTCGGCGGGTTGCCCGACAAACTGCCCAACGATGTCGCGCCATGGCCGGTCGCCGATCCGGCCGCGCGGAACGAAGACCATGCTTCGGATCGCGGCTAGCCGCAATGCGGGACCTCACGCTCTCTGAACTCTCCAGGGCGATCGACGCAGGACAGCTGTGCCCACTCGACATTGTCGAGGACCTACTTTCATGGATCGACGCGATCGATCCTGCGATCCACGCCTTTGTTGCAATCGAACGCGACCGGATTCGCGCTGAGGCCAAAGCCGCCGGCGAGGCGATATCGCGGGAAGGACAGAAACACCCGCTCCAGGGATTGCCGTTCGGCGTTAAGGATATCTTCGATGTCCAGGGCGAACTGACCCTTCTGGGGACGCGCCATGCCAAGCCCGTACCGAAAGCCCGGCAGGACGCCGCAGTCGTTGGCGCACTGCGAAAGGCGGGCGCGATACCGTTCGGCAAACTCGCAACCCTGGAATACGCCATCGGCGGAGTCGATTTCGACGGCGAAAACCAGCCGGTCAGGAACCCCTGGGACGGCATCTCTTTTTCGGGCGGATCGTCCTCCGGCTCCGGCGCGGCGGTCGCCGCCCGCATGCTGCCGGCAGCGATCGGCAGCGATACGGGCGGCTCCATCCGACACCCAGCAGCCCATTGCGGCCTTGTCGGGCTGAAACCGACCTTCGGCCTCGTTCCCGTCAAGGGCGTCTTTCCCCTCGCCTACTCGCTCGACCATGTCGGCCCGCTCACGAGGACCGTCCGCGACAACGCGATGATGCTCGAAGCAATGTGCGGCAGCCGGCATGGAACCTTCACCGGACTATTGGACAAATCCGTTTCCGGTCTGCGGATCGGCTATGTCAGCCAATTCCACACGCGCGACGTTCCCGCGCATCCGGCGGTTGCAGACAGCTTGGAACAAGCTGTCACCACGCTGTCGCGCCTTGGTGCCGAAATCGTCGACATGAGTCTTCCGTCCTTGCAGGATTTCGACGCAGCCTTTCGGGTCATCATGCTCGGCGAGGCTGCTTCCATCCATCGCGAGGGCCTGACTCAGCATCCCGAGACCTATGAGTCCGAAACGCGCCGACGCCTGCTGCCGGGCTTTTTCATGACTGCGGCGGACTATGTCACAGCGCAGAGGCAGCGCACTTTGCTCGCGGCAGCGGTCAGTGACGCGCTTTCGTCGGTGGATCTGCTGCTTTGCGCGAATTCACTCGATCCCAGTTGCCCGCTCGAGGATCGCGAAAGGCTATCCTACATTTACATGCGGCAGGCGCGGACCCCATTCAATTTGAGCGGGCATCCGGCCCTGGCCATCATGTGTGGGCGCGCCCAAGAGAGCGGCCTGCCGCTCTCGATGCAACTCGTCGGCCAGTTCAATGGCGAAGCTCAATTATATGCTGCCGCAGCGGCCTATGAACAGGCGGCGCCCTGGCACCAGCAACACCCCGATTTTGGGCGTTTGCAATCGCTCGCCACTTCCGCAGCGGTCATGCCCAAATAAAGATCCTTGGATTTCACAGGAAATTTGTCGTTCGACGATCGGCCTGCACACGCCCATTTTTTGCACGCCTAACGAGTTGCGATTACGAACCACGGTGTTTCCGTATTGGGACGCACCTCTCCGCCGGTTTCATGCCACGCTTTGACGGCCATCAAGTCCGGAACTGGGCACCAAAGAGGAGAGAAAAGGGATGACTACCAAGATCGGACGATTTCTGGTCGCGGCCGCCATAGGCGCGACAAGTCTAGGGGCCGTGTCGACCGCCCAATCCGAACCCGCGAAAAAGAACTTTCGCGTTCTCGGTACGTGGAGCACGGGCATCGGTTACGAAGCCTACGAGCTTCCGCTCTGGTCGAAAGACATCCCCGACGCGTCGGGCGGACGCCTGACCGCCGACGTGCAGTCCCTCACGGAACTCGGACTGTCCGGAACCGAAGTGCTGAAACTTGCCAGCACGGGCGCTTTCGACGCGGTCTTCGGTCTCTATTCCTATGTCGTATCCGGCGACCCCGTCTTCGAAAGCCTGGATATTCCGTTTGTAGCGTCGACACTCGACGAACAGGAGAAGATTGTCGACGCGCTCGCGCCGACCGTCGCTGAAGAGATGGAGCGCATTCACGGAATAAAAATCCTGGCGAACTACCCCTTCCCGATGCCCGTTCTGGCGTGTCGCGATCCGCTGAACAACCTCGGCGACCTGAAAGGCCGCAAGGTCCGGGTGCTTTCAGCCGCGCATGGCGATCTGGTCAAGGGTTTGGGCGGCATTCCGCTGAATATTCCGTTCGCCGAGGTGCCGACATCGCTGCAGCGCGGCGTCGTGGATTGCGGCATGGCGAGCGCGGTCGCGGTCTATCTCTCAAAATGGTTCGACGTGACCAACCACGTTTACGAGAAGCCGATTTCGCCGGCCCTCGGCTTCCTCGCGATGTCCATGTCCGAGTGGAACTCGCTCGATGCGGACACACAGAAGATCATCTCCGAACAAGCTGCGGCCTTCGGCAAAAAGACCTGGGATGCGATGACGACCGATGAGCAGCAAGGTATCGCCTGCCTGACCGGACTCACCAATGGGGGACCGGATTGCAGCTTTGGCCCTGCGGCAAGCATGACGCTTGTCCCAGAAAGCCCCGATGACGCGGCCTTGCGCCAACAAGCGCTGGCAAGCGACATCCTGCCCGGCTTCAAGGCACGTTGCGGAGACGATTGCTTCGAATCCTGGCAGAAGACCGTCAACGCCGCCCTCGGCAAGTAAAATGACCGACAACGTCGAAAAGACTAAGAATCTGACCGCGTTCCCCCTCGCCTGGGGCGCGCGCGTCATGGTCTGGGTCGCGGGAGCGGTTCTGATCCTGATGGCATTCTTTATTACGGGAGATGCCCTTTTGCGGCATCTCATCGGCATTTCCACCGGAATGGCTTTCGAATTTGGCTCGTATGCTTTCGCCATTGCCTCGACCTGGACCATGGGTTTGACGCTTTTTGAACGAGGCCACATCCGGATCGAGCTTCTGCGCAACGCAATGCCCGCGCGGATCCGTGCGGCATTCGACTTGGTTGCCTGGTTATCCTTCCTCATCGTTTCCGGCCTGCTCGCCTTGCGGGCGACCGACCTGGCGATTGAATCCTTCGAGAGCGGAGCCCGCGCGAACTCGACCGTCCGAACACTGCTCTTCATACCGCAAGGCCTTTGGGCTTTCGGCTTCATCATGGCTTTCCTTATTTCCATCGCGCTTGGCATGCGTGTCATGCGCGACCGCTCGACCGAAGCGATCAGCATGCGCAACGAGGTTGCGGCTGAATTGGAGCATCTTGAATGATCACCACTACGTTGGTGGCGCTTGTCGCGCTGCTGGCTCTGTCAGTTTCCGTCGCTGCCTCGGTCGGACTCGTGGCTTTTGCCCTCGCGATCTACTTCACGCCGGTTCCCCTCGATAGCTTGTTGAGCGACGTCGCCTGGAACACCATGTCCTCCGAGACGCTCGTCGCCATCCCGTTTTTCGTGATTCTAGGGGAAATTCTCGTGCGCTCCGGCCTCGCGGAACGCATGTACGCGGCGCTGGTCGAATGGTTGTCCTGGCTGCCGGGCGGCACCATGCACGCCAATATCGCATCCTGTGCGCTCTTTGCCGCCACGTCTGGCTCAAGCGTCGCCACGGCGGCGACGATCGGCACTGTTTCACTCCCGGAAATCCAGAAGCGCGGTTACAACGAGCGGCTTTTCCTCGGCACGTTGACGGCGGGGGGAACGCTCGGGATTCTCATCCCGCCATCCATCGCGTTGATCCTGTACGGAGTCCTGACGGACACCTCGATTCCACGCCTCTACCTCGCCGGCATGCTGCCGGGACTTGTCCTGGCGATGCTCTTCATGATCAGCATTGCGGCCACCTGCAAAGTGGTGCCGTCTCTGGACGGCACTCCCCAGAAGACGAGTTGGCGGCGGCGTATCGCGAGCCTGCCGGACCTGCTCCCGCCAGTGGTAATTTTCGGCGTCGTGGTCGGCACGATCTACATGGGCATCGCTACGCCGACCGAGGCCGCCGCATTCGGCGTTGTCGGAGCGTTGCTTTACATCGCCATCCTGGGCCGCCTGACGATTTCCCTGCTTCGCACTGTCATCGAACGCTCGATGCGGACCACCGCGATGGTCGTCGCCATCATCGTCACCTCTTCTTTGCTCAATTTCGTATTGACCTTTCTTGGCATCTCCCGCGATATCGTTCACCTGATCGAAGCAGCTGCGCTTTCGCCAACTGAACTGATGCTCGTGGTCATCGCCCTGTATTTGACGCTGGGATGTTTTATGGAAGGGCTTTCCATCATGCTCATCACCGTGCCGATCGTGGTGCCTCTGGTCTCCGCCGCAGGCTATGACACAATCTGGTTCGGTGTTATGCTGACGTTGCTTCTCGAAGCCGCGCTGATCACCCCGCCGATCGGAGTGAACCTGTTCGTCATCCAAGGCATTAGGGAACACGGCGAGATCAAGGACGTGATGATCGGAGCCCTGCCCTTCGTGCTGGTGATCTTCGCAGCTATCGCTCTGATCATGATTTTCCCCGGTTTGGCGCTGTGGCTGCCGTCGCAATTTTACCGATGAGCTGCAATCGCCGGATCTGCAGGTGACAAGCCGGCGGGCGCGCAGTGCACGGAGGTACGATCTTGGACCAGTTGCGAGAGATGCAGACCTTTCTCCGCGTGGTGCAAAGCAAAAGCTTTAGCACCGCGGCGCGGCAACTCGGCGTTTCGCGCTCGACCGTAACAAAGGTGATCGCGGGCCTTGAACAGCGTCTCGGGGCCAATCTTCT
This sequence comes from Silicimonas sp., assembly GCA_050290245.1. Classification (GTDB taxonomy): domain Bacteria; phylum Pseudomonadota; class Alphaproteobacteria; order Rhodobacterales; family Rhodobacteraceae; genus JBNKHH01. The sequence goes on along the minus strand of JBNKHH010000052.1, from coordinate 34,590 downwards.
GGTGCGCTCGCCGCATCACGTCACGGTTACGAACACCGGCGAGCTTTTCGCCACGGAGGCCCGCGCGATTCTCGCAAGAGTCGAAGAACTGAACCAGCGCGTGGAAGAAAAGAACGCAGAGCTCAAGGGCGAGATAAAAATCGGTGCGCCGACCTCATTCTCTACCATGCACCTTGTTCGCGCGATCCAGGATTTTCGCGCCGTGCATCCCTCGGTTTCGTTCGATCACGTCAACGACAGGGGCGATCTGAGCGTCGTCCGCGAAGGCTTCGACCTTTCGATACGCATCGCCCCGGCCTTGCCGGACATGGCCCTGGTCTCGCAGCTTCTGGTGCGCGTGCCACAGGTTCTCGTCGGTGCTTCGTCCTATCTGGACAAGTATGGACGGCCTGGCCGGAAAGAGGATCTGGTGAACCACCAATGCCTTGTACATACCGTCAAGTCCCGGGACGGTCGCTGGGTGTTCGAGGACGGAGATGTGGTTTATGTCACCGGCGCGTTGAAATCGGACATCGGCGAAGTCCTCAGGCAGGCGGCCCGCAGGGGTGAAGGCCTGTCGGTTCATCCAACATACATGGTCTACGAGGACTTGCGCTCCGGCGATCTCGAACGGGTGCTGCCCGAGCATCGGTTGGAGGAAATGTCGATCTACGCCGTTTATCCCGAAAAGCACTACCGGCCGCAGCGCGTGATCCAGTTCCTCGACTTCTTCAAGACCTGGCTTCGGAGCATGCCAGACTGGAACACAACCTGATGCCATGCCGCGCGTGCCCTTGCGCGTCTGGCCCGAGTTTCGCCGGCCGACCCAAGCAGCAGGCCCGGACATCCGGGATTAAGCTGGCCTGACAAAGCCGGCATTCCCCACCATCCCGTCGCCGGTCGGCGCACCAACGATTGCCCGAAAAACCGCGCCGGTGCTGCCGAGTGATCCGGCCGCCGGGTCAGGTCGCCTCGGCCTCGGCGAGGACTTTGTCCGCCATGATCTGGCATCGCTTGATCAACCGGTGCTCGTCCGGCCGGTAGTCCGCGATGGCATTGTGCAAGGTACCAAAATTGTCCCACATGAGAACGTCGTTTTCAGTCCAGATATGCTTGTAGCGGTATTTTTCCTGGAGTTGGTGCTTGAACAGGAAATCAAGGATCTCGTCGCTTTCCGCTTTGTCCATATCGTCGATGAGCATTGTGTAGCCGGGGTTGGCGTACAGAACCGTCTTTCCGGTCACCGGATGGGTCAGGAAGATGGGGTGCGACACTGGCGGCTTCTGGCGCCGCTGCTCTTTGGTCAGCGGCGGACGTGCCGATCCCTTTTCGCGCCGCATCTTGTCCCAAAACTTGTTGAAGTCGTGGGTTGCGGTGCGGCCGGCCAGACGCTTTTTGTAACTCTCAGGCAGATCAACAAAGGCCATCCGCATATTGGCGAATTCGGTGCAGCCGAGGGCCACGCCATTGCGACGCGGAATCTTGATCCCATACAGGACGTTGGCGAATGCCACGTCGCGTGAATAGGACATATCCGTATGCCAGTCCTGGCCCGCGTCGGCGAGGCCGATCGGCTTGCCGTCTTCGATGATGTTCGACAGGATCATAACTTCGGGATGTTCCGGCACCTGGAAGGACCTGGCGACGTTGACTTCGAGCGTCCCGAACCGCGCGGCGAAGGATTTGAGATCCCCGGTATCCAGCGATTGGTTGGGAAAGCTCACCACGCCGTAATCACCGAGGGCTTTGGTGATGGCGAGACGGTCGGGTTCACTCAACGGTCCGGAAAGATCGATTTCCTCGATCCGCGCGCCGAGGACGTCATTTGTCGGTATGATTTTCATCGTCTAATCCCAGTTGCTTCGTCGCGGCGACATCCAGCAAATAGATAGCAATGCCGAACTTTCCGCAAAAGACATGGAAACGTCCCCTTGATGTTCGGATTTTCGAAACACCATCAATCGCCCGGGCTCTGGAACGCGTCCACGAGGTCCTTGAACTCCTCGTCCGTCAACGCACGGCGCTTTTGCGTGGCGAGCACCTTGACCCGCTCGAGCAGCGCGCTAAGCCGCTCCTCGGGCAGCGAAAGCCCCAACGTGTCCAGCTTGTAGGTCACCGAAACCAGACCGCTCTTCTTGCCAAGAAGGATCTCCCGCTTCTGGCCGACTATTTCCGGCTTGTAGGATTCAGCGGTGAACGGCTCCTTAAGGACACCGGCAACCACCATACCCGCCTCATGGCGGAAAGCATTCGCACCCACCACGGCCTTGTTGACGGGCACCGGAATGCCGCTCAGGTCGGAAACGAGCGCCGAAACCTGGGAAAAGCGGTCGAGCGCCAGACCAGTTCGATAACCCTCGAGCACCTCGAGCGCCATGACCACCTCTTCGGTCGAAGCGTTCCCGCACCGTTCGCCGAGACCGTTGATCGTGCTGGAAACGTAATCGGCACCGGCCCGCACAGCCGAAAGCGTGTTGGCACAGGCAAGACCGAAATCGTTATGGCAATGGATCTCGAGCGCAATACCCGGCGCCGCGGACCTGATGCGCCTCGTGATTTCACCGATAGCCTCTGGAAGAGCGCACCCGGTCGTGTCTACGATCCGCAACCGGTCCACCGAGCCGCTCTCGTCGAGCGCGCGCACGAGGACCTCCAGAAACTCGGGATCGGCTCGCGTCGTGTCATAAGGGCTAAAGATGACGTGCAGGCCTTTGTCCTTGGCATATGCTGTCAGGGCCAGGGCCTTTTCGAGATAGTCCTCGTTCGAAATGCCCTTGAGTTTGTGCGCGCGCTCGACGGCGCTGATCGGGAAGCTGAGCCGTACGCCCCACACGCCGAGATCATGCGCGAGATCGATGTCCTTGTTCAGGCCGCGGCACAAGACGCTCAGCTTCGCCTTCAGACCGAGCGAAACCATTTCGGCGATGGCAGCCCTATCCTCTTCGGAACTGGCTACGGTGCCCGCCTCGATTTCGTAAATACCCATCGCGTCGAGCACCTTTGCGATGGCGATCTTGGCGTTGCGATCCATGACCACACCAGCTTGCTGCTCGCCGTCACGCAAGGTGCAATCTGCGATCCGGACAGTGCGCGATCGGCCGTTCCATGTTTCAATCGACGGATTGAAAGGACTCGGCCACATGCCGTTTGCGGGGGGCTGGATCATCGTATCTCCTATTTGCTCGGCTCACCTGACCGGCACCGCGTCGGGACGCGTCTTCCGGCCGGCAAGAAGCCAATTGGCGGTTTCGGTGTCGAAATGTCGTTCTATGTCGGCCCGAGCTATGAGATCGGGCGATATCTGGTCGATCGCGGTGACCCCGCAGAGACGCATCGTCCGGACGAGTTCCTCCGACAGTATTTCGAGCGCCCGCAAGGCTCCTTCCGGACCGGCGGCCGCAAGTCCGTAGATCATCGGGCGGCCGATCAGAACAGCGTCGGCACCGAGCGCCAGCGCGGCGACTATGTCGCCGCCCCGTCGAATGCCCCCGTCGACGAAGACCGGGATGCGACCGTTGATGGCCGCAGAGATGGACGACAGGCATAACAACGTGGGATAGGCCCCGTCGAGCTGCCGCCCGCCATGGTTCGAGACCACCACCGCATCAACGCCCATCGAGGCTAAGCGGAGCGCGTCGTCAACCCGGGCCACGCCCTTGACGATCAGCTTGCCGTTCCAGGAATCGCGTATGTTCTGAAGGTCATCCCATTCGAAGGACGCGTCGTAGTTCCGGCCGACTGACGACGCAACCTGGGAGACGTCTTTGGACGCCGAGAAACCTTCCAGGTTCGCGAGTTCCGGCGTGCCGTGGTAGAGCGTGGAAAGCGCCCATCGCGGATGGCTGGCGAAGTCGAACACGTTGCGCGGCGTATATCGGAACGGAACCGAAAAATCATTCCTGAAATCACGTTCGCGGTTGCCGCCGACAGGAAAATCGACCGTGATGACGAGCGTGTCGTAACCCGCCGCGCCTGCCCGCTCGATCAGTTTGTGGGAAAATTCGCGCTGCTTGAAGATGTAGCACTGGAACCAAAGGCGCCCTTCCGAAGCCTCAGCGACATCCTCGATCGAAACGCTGGCGCTGGTCGAAAGCGTGTAGGGTATTCCCGCCTTTGCCGCCGCCGCGGAAATCGCATAGTCGCCGCGCGGCCAAGAAAATCCCGCCGCACCAGTCGGACCAGAGACCAAAGGCAACCCTGACGTTTTGCCAAGGATTTCCGCACTCGTATCCACCTGAGCGACGTCTACCAGCGTATGAGGCCGGAAACGAAACAGGCTGTAGGCGCTTCTGTTGGCCGTAAGGGTGCGTTCATCCTCGGCGCCGCCGTCGATGAAATCGAACACCCCGCGTGGCAGCCGTCGGCGCGCCCGCGACCGAAGGTCGTCGATCGAACGGCAGCGCTCAGCGATGCGCTTGGCGCGCGGTCCGGAAGGCGGTAAAGGCAACGACTTCATTGGATTGCTACAGTTCTTTCCGCGCCTTCTTTGGGCGCATTCCGGGTGCGCAAGAACCTGTTTCCTACGCCGGACAGCGGGAAGCGCCGCGCTGCGATTGCATCTACTCCAGCAATACCCTTTTTCCCGGGCCAGCGGAATCGTCGCAGCCTGAAAACCATGTTTCCGATATGGAACGAGCGGACCGCCGAAGCCAACGCCTCGTGCGCGTGCGCCCGCCCGAAACGTCGGTGATATCCGTTCGGCATCCGACAAGCGGGCACCATCGAAGCACGGGTGGAGAAACCTCAGACCGTGCCGCGATGCGTCCGCGTCTTGTACTTGAAGCGATCGCCTGGGTGGGTGTCGAGGGTGAATTCGACCAGCTTGCCGTTCTCGCCCGAAAACCACCGGATAACCTGAATACACGGCGTGTTGGGCAGCGCGTCGAGAACGCGCGCCCGCGATTCATCGAGCATCGTCGCCCGTATCGCCTGGTCGATCACGGAAACTTGGGTGCCGTAGCGCTTTTCGATCAAAGTGTAGATGCGCGGTGGAAACTCAGTGATCATATCTTCGATCGAAGCAAATTCCGGATTCACGTACAAGTCGACCGTGCAGAGGATTTCCTTAGTCTTGTTGTCGATCCGCTGACCTCGGAGGTGGAGCCAGTCCCCGCCCGCACCGTCGCCCGAGTAGTTAGCAATTTCCGGTAGGGACGAGTGGTGGATTTCGTTGATCTGAAAAGTGTATTCGACACCGTATTTCGCCCAGTCGTTCAGGACGACGCCCTCGACCTCGCTCCGCATGGGAAAACGGGAAATGACGCGCGTGCCGGCGCGCGGCCGCCTGAAGACGAGACCTTGCTGCTGCAACTGGTCCAGCGCCGCGATCACTGTCGACCGGCTCACGCCGAGCTGAGTCATCAGATCATGCTCCGTCGGGAGCTGGGCGCCGATCGGATAGGTCTCGTTTGCGATGTCGGCCTGCAAAGCGCCTGCGATTTTCTTGTAAATAGGTACAAATTTTTTCACGGTCGCCTCTTTGTCCGCCAGCGGTTCTACCCGCTCAACGAAGCGAGCGCATAATCCACAGCCTTCTGCTTTTATTACGGTTTCGATCGTTCTCGCAACACCTTCCCGGGATTCATCAGATTGTCCGGATCAAGAGCATCCTTAACGCGTCTCATGAGCATCAGTTCCACGTCGGATCGATATCTCTCGATTTCGGACAGGCGAACCTGCCCGACGCCGTGCTCGGCTGAGACCGATCCGCCGTGCCGCGAAACGACATCGTGAACGATACGATTGACGTCTCTGCGAAGTTCAGATGGGTCGCCGGACTCCGGCTCGATCAGAGGGTTGAAGTGCAGGTTGCCGTCGCCGAGATGACCAAAAGTGAAACTTCGGTAACTCGGATATCGCGCACGCAGCTCGGTCTCGCTCTCATCCAAGAAACGGACGATGTGAGAAACGGGAACGGAAATGTCATGCTTGACCGAGTTTCCGGCACGGTTGTGGGCGTCTGGTATACTTTCTCGCATTCGCCAGAGCGCGTCGCTCTGCTTCTGCGACATTGCCACCCGGGCATCCGATACTTCGTCGGGATAAGCCGCCTCGAGAAAAGCCGTGACCGCCTCCAGGCAGGTTTCCTGCGAAGCGGGGCCCGACACCTCGATCAAACAGTACCAGGGTGCCTTTCCCGGACGAATTGAGTCGCTCTCGCCCAGATGCTCCAGAGTAATGTCGACGCATCGTGCCTCGATCAGTTCAAAGGCGGTCAGGGTTTCCGAAAAGTCAGAGCGTGCGCGACGAAGAAGGCGAACGGCAGTGGCCGGATTGTCGACGGCGACAAGCGCAGATACGGAACTGCGCGGTTTCGGAACAAGGCGCAACACAGCCTTTGTTACGAAACCGAGCGTGCCTTCGCTACCGATGAACAACTGCTTGAGATCGTAGCCCGCATTGTCCTTGCGCAAGGACCGCAATCCGTCCCAAACCTGACCGTCCGGCAACACCACTTCCAGCCCCAGCACCAGATTGCGCGTGTTGCCATAGCGCAGAACATTTATTCCACCGGCATTGGTCGAGACCACGCCGCCAATCAGGCAGCTTCCGACAGCTCCGAAACTCAAGGGGAACAGCAGCCCGGCTTCGTCAGCCGCAGCGCGCACATCGGCGAGGATGCATCCAGCCTCGACTGTGATCGTCTCGTTCTCTGGATCAAGACCAATTATTCGGTTCATTCTCTCCATCGAGATGACAACTTCGTTGCCGTTCATCCGGGGCTGCGCGGCACCGGTGACACCTGTGCGCCCACCCTGCGGAACCATTGGAATGCGCCACTCGGCACAATACCGCACGGTGCTCACCAGTTCGTCGACCGTCGCCGGCCGCAGCACCATCGCCACGCGGCCGCGCCAGTTGTCCCGCCAAGAGGTGACATAAGGCTCCATCTCCCGTGGATCGGTGATGACGGAGTCCGGGCCGACCACTTTCCGCAAATGATCAATCGCTTCGCTTGTCATACTGCTTGCTTTCTTTGCGCCTGGTTCAATCGGTCAATGCAACCCCCGCCTGTGGCTTCCACGAGACGCGCGTCGTCGTGCCCACGAGCGGCGGAGCGACGCCGAGGTCGGCCATCTTGTCCACCCAAAGCATTTCGCCCGTCAATTCGAGACGAATTCCGGTTCGCACCAGGTTGCCCAAATAGATGACTTCTGCAACCTCGCCGGCGAGGCCTTCCGAAAACGGATCGGTGGAGTAATCGACGTTCTCATAGCGAAGGGCGATCATGACATCAGCGCCGTCCTGTAGCGCGGACCGACTGCGCACAACTGCCCGGTAGCCGCGGCAATCGACCATATACAGGCTCCCCTGCGCGCCCACGATCTTCGCTTCGAGGAAGTTCGAGTCGCCGAGAAAATTGGCCACGAAGCGGCTCGCCGGTGCGCCATAGACATCCTGCGGAGACCCGATTTGCGCGATACGACCTTGGCTCATGACCGCGATGCGATCCGACATGGTAATTGCTTCGCCCTGGTCATGGGTCACAAAGATAAACGTCGCGCCGAGTTCCCGCTGGATTCGTCGAAGTTCGATCTGCATCTGTTGGCGCAGCTTGAGATCGAGCGCACTGAGCGGCTCATCCAGCAACAGCACGCTCGGGTTGTTAACAAGAGCGCGCGCCACGGCGACCCGCTGCTTCTGCCCACCGCTGAGCTGCGCGATCTGACGCGTCGCGAACTGATCTAGACCTACCAGGGAAAGGATATCATCGACCTTACGTCGGATTTCCTTTTGCGAGAGCCTTCGCATCCGCAATCCGAAAGCGATATTCTCGACGACATCCAGATGCGGGAAGAGCGCCAAATGCTGAAACACCATATTGGTAGGGCGTCCGCCGGGGCCGAGATGGCTGACATCGTTTCCGTGGATCAGTACCTTGCCTTCGGTCGGGCTATCGAACCCACCGATGATCCGCATCAAGGTGGATTTTCCGCTTCCCGACGACCCCAGCAAGGAAAAGAACTCACCTTGAGCGACATCGAGATCGATGTGATCCAGCGCAACAAAATCGCCGAATTTCTTGGTGAGTCCGCGAACCTGAACTGCTTGCGCCTGGGTCATCAGCCTTCTTTCTGTCTTCTCGTATCTCATCACTGGATGCTCGGCAGCAGGAGGGCGATGTCGGGAAAGCTGTAAAGCAGCAAGATGAGCAGGATATTCATCGCCCAGAATTGAAGCGCGCCGGAATAGATCTGTTGCAGCGGGACTTCAGGCACGGCGCTTTTGACCGCATAGAGATTAAGGCCGACAGGCGGCGTGACTGCTGCGACTTCCATGAGCGAAACGACGATGACGCCGAACCATATCGGGTTCCACCCCGCCGCGAGGACAATGGGCATGACCAACGGAATTGTCAGCGCGAGCAGACTGGAGACTTCCATGAACATCCCCAGCCCAAGGTAAATCACGACGAGGACGAGAAAAAGGGAGAACGGCGTCAATTGCCACGCGATGATCATATCGGTGATCCGCTCCGAAAAGCCGTTCATCGCGAGAAAGCCGCTGAAGACCATCGAGCCGATGACGATCAACAACACCGAGGCGGATGTCACCACGGTCTCTCTGCTCGCCGCCATCAGGTCGCCCAACGAGAGCTTGCCCCTACGGAAAGCCAGGACGGTCACCAGAACCACGGCGACCGCCGCGGATTCCACTGGCGTCCAGACGCCGAACAATATTCCGAGAATAACCGCGCCAATGATCGCCAGGAACGGCAGTACGCGCAGCGTGACCTCCAACCGCTCGGACATCGTGAAACTCGGTCCTGCCGGTCCGAGGCGCGGATTTATCTTGCAACGGACATACACGACCGTCGCGTATAGCATCGCCAGTATGAGACCAGGCAGGATACCCGCGACCAGCATCTTTCCCACGGATTGCTGGGCGAAGATCGCGTAGAGCACGAGCGTGATACTTGGCGGAATCATGATCGACAACGTGCCGCCGACGGCGATCGCTCCGACAGAGAGCTGCTCCTGATATCCGAAATTCCGCAATTCCGGTAAGGCGATGCGGCTCATTGCGGCCGAGGTGGCGACGCTCGACCCGGTGATCGCGGCCATGCCCGCGCAGGTGCCGATGGTCGCCAGCGCAACGCCGCCGGTGATCCGTCCGAACCACCGGTAGAACATAACGAACAGATCGCGCGTCAGACCGGATCGCGTGGCGATCGAACCGAGCAGGATGAAGAGCGGAATGACCATCAGCGTGTAGGAGGACGCGATGTCGAAGGTCTGAATGAACAGCATGTTCAATCCCGTCTTCCAGACACCGATGAATGTGAATGTGCCGACGATGCCGGCGAGCGCGAGGGTCAACCCGATATTCACGCTCAGCGCCAACAGAATTGCCAGGACAGCGAAGGCGATAAGAAGGGATAAAGTTGTTTGATCCACTATCGTTTTTCCTTGTCGACAGGTTTGTCGAAATCGGGCACCGAGATCGCTCGTCCGGATACCGCGCCAACGGCATGCAACAGCAACACCAACGCGCCGAGACCGGAGCCCAGGGCGATCATTAGGAACGGTATCCACTTTGGCAGGGCGATCATTCCGTTGATCAAATAGCCGCCGAAGTACGCTGAGTCCGTCTCGACGACCGCAAGGCGGCACAGCGTCGCGAGCAGACCGAAACCCACAACCGCATCGAAAACGACAATTGCGCGCTTGACGGCGGGGCCCGCGTGCTCGAACGCGATATCGACCCGCAACTGCTTTTGCCGCAGCAAAAGGCCTGGAACCGCCAGCAGGGTCACGGCGACGAGCATGACGCTCGATATCTCGAAAACGCCGACGATCGGCGAACCGGTAAACCAGCGCGTCAAGACGTCGGAGGTCACAATGATCGCGATTCCGATCAAGGCGATCCCGGCTATCCGTTCCAGTGCCAGTGCCAGATTTGTCAGTAGGCTTTGGATGATACCCATGGCTGTACCCCGATGGGCCCTGCCGAATGCTCGATCCGGCAGGGCACAGGAGAAATCAATTACCGGCTTTGTAGGCCGCGACGATCTCGGCATATTTTGCGGCAAGGGCCTTTCCGTCGATCTCCTTGTCGGCGAACGAGGATATCAGGGCCGACTCCACCGTCGGAGCCTTCGCCGCGATCTCCACGACGTCGTCCATCGACAGATGGTGAACGGCGACGCCTTCGTCGGCCAAGGCCTGAATGGAGGACTCGGCGAAATCGGACATGCGCTGTGCGCCGATTTCCGTCATTTCCGCCGAAGCTTCCTCCACCGCCTTCTGCACGTCCGGCGTCAGGGCGTTCCAGCTCTCAAGATTGATCACGAAAGCGACCGGCGCCATTGCCGTCGCGGCGCCCTTGTCGGGGCCGAGTGTGACGAGGTTCTTGGCGACTTCGTTGAACTTGCCGCTCCGCATTGCCGGTGGATCGGTCAGCGCGCCATCGAGCACGCCAGTCTGAAGGCTGGTATAGACCTCGCCGAACGAAACCGACAGGGGAACGCCGCCGGCGGCCTCGACCATTTTCGGAATGATGTTGCCGAACGTCCGGATCTTCTTGCCATTGAAGTCTTCGAGTTTCTCGATCGGATCATTTGAGATGATCGCGTATGGCGGAGACGGCACGAACCACAGCGGCTTCAGCCCCTGCGCTTCATATTCCGCGCTCAGCTCCGGCATTTCCTCAAGCAGCCGCGAGGTGATCTTGCTGACGTCCACGAGGCTCAGCTCGTTGCCGAGACCAATGTCGACCACACCGGCGAGCGTCGCAGAGATCGGCAACTGACCGGGCGAAAAGGATACGACGGCGGACCCCATGTTCGCCACTCCGCCACGCAGGCCGTCGATCATGTTTTCCGAGGTAAGGAGTGCTCCGCCAGCAACATGGCGGATCTTGAGCTCGCCGCCGGTTTTTTCAGCGATGAGTTTGATGAAGTCGTCCGCAAGGACGCCGACCTGGGGATGATCCTTGGCGTACCCGTTGGCGTAGACCCAGTCTGTTTCGGCCTGAGCGCTGCCGACCGCCGATGCGGCAACCCCCAGCATCACAGCCAGTTTCATAAGTGACATTCGCATTTCGTTTCCTTTCTGGTTTTTGTTGCTTCGCCGGACAGCCGCATTCGGCCGTCCGGCATCTCCCTGTTCTCAAGCGCTCTTGACCGCGCCCCAGATTTCCACCCATTTCGGGAAGTCGACCGGATATTTCAGGCCGTGCGTTTTGATGCCGCGCTCGGCAACGTCGTAGCCATAGCGGGTCAAATCCTCTTCAGAGAACTGGCTCTGCGCCTGGGTCGTCACGCTCAGATAGCCGGTCTGCCGGGTCAGCGCGGACCCGTATTCGGGCGTCAGCATCGCGTTTACGACCCGCTGTGCGGCCTCCGGCGCGTTGCTGCGCTGCGGCAGGTAGGCACCATTCGTCCAGACGAGCAGACCTTCGCTCGGCCAGTTGTTGGCGACGTTCATCCCCTGCTCCTCAAGGCCCTTACGAACCGGGATGAAACCGTAGGTCACGACGACCTCGCCGGTGGTCAGCAGGTTCGCCGCTTGCGCCGGTTTAGTCCACAGTGCGCGTACCAGTTTTTTCTTTGAAGTCAGGAATTTGGCGAATTCCTTCAGGTCCGCATCGTCGGCCTCCTCTGGCGCTTCGTGCCCGAGATGGAGACCCGCGATCATCAGCATCTGGTGCGGCGCGTCAAACCAGCCGATCCGGCCTTCGTATTTCTCGGCGAAGAGCACGCCCCAGGATTGGGTGAGCGGATCGTCTTCCGGCACTTCGTCGCGGTTGTAGATCGCCATGTCGAAACCCGAATAGACCGGGATGACGTACATCTTGCCGTCGCGCACGCCGAGATCGGCCTTCGCTACTTCGGTCAGGTACTGCGTGTTCGGAACAAGCGCCGGATCGAAGGCGAGCCCGCGTTCCATACCGGCTTTCTCGCCCATGACAGGTGGGCGCGACAGCTCTGAAACACCGGCGAACAGATCGTACTGGCTCGGCCCGGGCGTCATGAACTTAGAGATGTTGTCGGTCGACGAAACAAAGGGACCGTCCGCGAGAGTTACGCCCGCTTTGCTTTCGATGACTTCCTTCATGGGCCCCGCAACTGCGGAGTTCACGATCAGGATGCGCACCTCCTCGCCGGCCGCCATAGCGGGAAGTCCCATGCCCATTGTGAGCGCCCCGGCGCCTGTTGCCCCGAGAAACTCGCGTCGGGACAGGCCCATCGACTTAATGTGTTTTTTCATTTTCCTTCACCTCCTGTGGTTGGTTGAATTTCATCGGCTGGTCCTCGCCGAAGTCGCGAATCCCGCCAGCGAGACAGCAATCGAAATGAGGATGATGAGAACGCTCATCGCCGGCAGAGACGGCGAGACTTCATCGTTCACAAGCACCCAGATCCTGACGGGAAGCGTGGTCTCGGTTCCAATGACGAAGAGAGTTCGGACGAACTCGTCGAACGAAAGCGTGAAACCGAAAAGGAATGTCGAGATGATCGCCGGTCGCAACTGCGGGAAGATGACCTTGACGAGAATGTCGAGCGGTCCGGCGCCGAGGTCGGCCGCGGCTTCCTCAAGCGCCGCATCCAGCTGCTGGACCAGCGGGTAGATGGTAAGAAATGCGAATGGCAGGCACCAGTTCACATGCGCGACGAGTACCGTCGTAAAGATCGTGAATGGAACCTGGAGATATCCGAACAGGATAAGCAGTACGACGCCGCCGATGATGCCGGGCAGAATGATCGGCACCAGGATCAGCGGGATGAGGATTGACTGGCCTAGACGCGAATTCCGGATTCCGAAGGATGCGCTGAGCGCGAGTGCAGTCGATATCGCGCCGGCCACGATCCCCAGCCCGACGCTGTTGAAAAGGGCGTGCAGCACCCGGCTGTCGCCGAGCACTTCGCCATACCATTTCAGGGTGAAGTTCGAAGCCGAGAGCGGCTTGGACTGCACCTCGCTGAAAGAATCGGCGAAGAGGCTGAGCAGCGGGCTGTAAAGCACGGTGAAGAAAACCACGAAATACACCCAGCTGCCGAAGCGCATCATCGCTTGGACGGGGGATCGGGGGTGCGTATCGGCGACGGCCATCGCTATCTCCCCATCAGCAAACGGGTGAAGCCGAACCGCCATCCGACGAGTCCGAGGATGCTCAGGACGAAGGCCATCAATACGACGCTCAACGTGGCGCCGAACGCCCAGTTGTTGTCGCCGATGAACTGGTTCGAAATCAGATTGCCGAACATGATCGAGGACGGTCCGCCGAGCAGTTGCGGCGTAACGAAGGCGCCAGCGCACATCAGGAACACCATGACGCACCCACTCACAACGCCGGGCGTGCTCAGAGGCAGGATAATTCGCGTGAAAAGTTGAACCGGCCCCGCGCCGAGATCTTCTGCGGCCTCGATTAGGTCGGGATCGAGCTTGTCGAGGGCCAGGAAGACCGGCAGCACCATGTAAAGAATATAGACGTAGATGAGGCCGAGATAGACCGCGCCTTCACTGAACAGCAGGCCGTCGATCGGCTCGTCGATCACGCCAAGGGCAACAAGGCTCGAATTGATCACCCCGTTGCGGCCGAGTATCGGAATCCACGCGAAAGTCCGGATCAGATAGCTTGTCCAGAAGGGCAAGAAGAACATCAAGACCGCAACCGCCCGCGCACGGCCCTGGAGCTGGGCGAGCTTCCAGGCGATCGGGTAGCCGATAACCAGAGCGGCGATCGTCGTGATCATCGAGATGCGAACCGTCGACCAAAGGACGGTGCGGTAGACGGGTTCGCGCCAGAACGCGATATAGTTCTCAAGTGTCCATTCGGTAGAAATTCCGAAAATGTTCGACTTCCACAGGGACATGACCACCAGAAAAACCAGCGGTGCCAGCGAGAACAGCAACAACCAGAGCGAAACGGGCACCAGTAGGAGCCGACGGCCAAGCGCCGCAAAGCGCATCCGATTCACTGGCTGTTTCAATGTCTCGCTCATGGTCATGGCGTGGCGTTTCCTCTGGATTCCGGTCTTCTTCCTAGCGTTCGTTCCACGCGCCCCCTTCGAGCGTCAGGCGACGGTGGGTGACCCGCAGCGTGGCGATCCGCCAATGTCCATCCTCGACCCGGTATGTTTCTGCGTAGTCGGACACCTGGAAGATCGGCAGCTCGCGTCCATCTTCCTCGCGCGACGTCGCCGGCATCATCAGGCGCCACTGTCCTCTCGCTGTGCTCAGCGCTTCATCAATCTCGATGACAGGGTTCATGGCGAGGTGGGCCGCCCATGGAAAAATGGACGACGCGCCGGCGAAAAACGTGCGGATGGCCTCTCGACCTTCGAACCGCCCCCGACCCGAGCTGTCCCAAACCGCGTCGGCCGTGAACAGTTCGCTGAGTTTTTCCGGATCGTAGTGGCGGTCGCAATGCAGGCAGTACAGCGCCTTCAGCTGCTTGATCTCCTCGATTGCCGCCAGGTGCCTGACGGTTCTTTCGAATGCAGTTGCGGTCACTATTTCGTCCTTTCGAGAATAGAAGGGCACGTCTGATGCCAGTCGGTGGCGCTCTGGTAGGCATAGCCAACGCTGAGGAGATCAGCTTCGCCCCACAGACGTCCCACGAGCATCATGCCGCATGGCAAGTCGTGGTCAGCGAAACCGCAGGGAACACTCATCGAAGGCACTCCTGCCAGCGACCAAGGGTAACAGAATTTCGCCAATCGCCGCGTCGCAGCGGTCGTGGCGCGGCAGTCCGCAATCCTGGGAGCGACAGTCGGCGAAGCTGCATGAACGACCGCATCCACAGACTCGAGCACGGGCGCTATCTCTCTGCGCCAGGCCTCCGTCCAGAGCCGGGACGCCGAGTAGTCGGTTCCGCGGACCGCTGCGCCCAAGCTTCGAAGCCGCTCTCTAATGTCGGCTCCGAAGAGTTCGGGCGCTTCCGCGAGACGCTGCGCGTGCACCATAGCGGCATCACAATGAAACAGGGTTTCCAGATGCGTCGGCGAGTCCTCGATCCGGGGTATTTCGACAGGCACGCAGGTCGCGCCGAGATCGGTCAAAACGGCGACAGCGGCCTCGACCCGCCGGAGGATGGCGGCATCGGTTTCATCATTGAAGAACGAGCCTGTGGCGACGCCAATCAGGCGACCCGAAAGATCAGCCGTCAGGACCGGCATTTCGAGGTCCCGCATGACGTTCAAGGGATCGCCCTCGTCGTAGCCAGCCAGAATCTCATAGGCCCGCGCCAGTGTCTTAACGGAACGCGCCATCGGACTGATCGTGTCGAAGAACGGGCTGCAGGCCTGGACTCCTGAGTTCGAAATCCTGCCAAGGCTCGGTCGCAAGGCGCAAATTCCCGTCAGCGCCGCCGGCATTCGCCCGGATCCGGCAGTATCGCTGCCCAGAGAAAGGTCGCAGTATCCAGCGGCCACCGCCGCCGCCGATCCGCCGCTCGATCCGCCAGCGATCCGGTCCGTATCCCAGGGATTGCGGCACTCGCCGAAATGCGGGTTCAGGGTCGTTCCGCCATACGCGAATTCGTGAAGGTTGGTCTTCCCGACGAATACGGCTCCAGCCGCTCGAAGGCGACGCACCACCTCGGCATCGCTGTCGGCAACGTGCGCCGGGAACCGTGCGCCATTCGTTGTCGGTGTGTTTTGCAGGTCGATGATGTCCTTGACTGTCACGGTCATGCCGGAAAGAGCGCCGCCGCGCGTCTCTGCGGCCTTTTGCAGGGCGACGGCCTCGTCGGACATGTCGAGGATCAAGGCGCGCAGCAGGGGTTCATACCCGGCGATCGCCGCACGTGCCTCCTCCGCGCCGATGGTGCGGGTTTCGTTCTCGTGCATCGGATGGTCAGCGTCGGGCGACATGCTTCTCATCGCCCTCCGAGCTAAGGCCATTGTTCAGGTCCTTTGCGGCAAGCGCGGCATCGCGCTTTTCGGCCGGGCCATATCCGCCGCCACCAGGGGTCTTTATCAACAGGCTGTCGCCTTCCCGGAAAATCACATTGCCGATCTTTGCACCCATGGGAGGCTTGAAACGCCGACCCTGGAGCGTCATTTCGACTTCGGTGCAGGCGCCGCTTTCTCCGCCCATGACCCCGTACGGGCCAAGCGTGGCGCGGTCGCCAAGTACTGAGAGCCGGCTTTCGCCGCGGAGAAGGCGTATGCTGTATTGAACGCCAAGGCCGCCGCGGTACTGCCCTCGCCCGCCTGAGTTTTCGCGCAGCGCGTATTCCTCGAACAGCACCGGGGCCTGTTGCTCAACGACTTCGAGCGGCGGCGTCTTGGCGAGGCCAACGGACGTGCAGGCGTTCGAAATGCCGTCGCCGGACACGTTTCCGCCGTGGCCACCGCCGGTGTAGAAATACATGATGAATCGCCGGTCCTTGAGCGGGTCCTTACCTCCGATGGCGACGTTCAGCGAAGTTCCCACGGGCGCCCCTGTGATGCGGTCGCCGACGACCTGCGCCAGTGCGCCGAAACAGGTGTCCACCACCCGCTGCGACACCTCGGCAGCACATCCGGAAACCGGGCGCGGGTAACCGGCATTGAGAAATGTCGTCTCTGGGATGACGACCTGCAGCGGCTCGAAACACCCCGCATTCATCGGCATTTCAGGAAAGAGGTGTTTGAAGGAAATATACGCGGCTGACGCGGTGGTCGCGAAGACCGAGTTCATCGGCCCCTTGCATGGCGCGGAACTGCGCGAGAAGTCGAACAACATTCGGTCGCTCTCGACGGTCAGATCAAGACGAACCCAGAGCGGCTCGTTGTCGATCCCGTCGTTGTCCATCGCGTCCTCGAAGGAGTAGACGCCCTGTCGGAGCCCAGAGATCCGCTCTCGCACTTTGTCGGCCGACCGCTGCCGTAGCTCCGCGATCGCCTTGTTCAGCGTGGCAACGCCGAACTCACGCGCAAGTTCCAGAACCTCTTTCTCGCCAGCCCGCAAAGAGGCCACCTGCGCCTGAATATCCCCCAGCCGCTGTTCGGGGACGCGCACATTTCCCAAGATCAGTTCGATGACGTCTTGATCTATCTCCCCGGCCCGATAGAGGCGCACACCAGAGAGACGAAGCCCCTCCTGCTGAATTTCGGTCGCATAGGTCACGTAGCCGCCCGGAACCGCGCCGCCGATGTCCGGCCAGTGACCGCTGGATCCCAGGAAGCAAAACAAAGTGCCGTCGACGAAGACTGGCATGACCAGCTTTACGTCCATCAAATGTGTGCCGCCCATGTACGGGTCGTTGAGGATGTAGATATCGCCGGACTGGCAGCGATCCTTGACCTTCCGCGCAAGCGCGCCGACTCCGAAATGCATCGCACCAATGTGAATCGGCATCCCGGTCGACCCCTGAGCGACAAGCGCTCCCTCGTCCGCGGTGAAGATGCCCGACGCCCTGTCGCGCCCCTCAGAAATGATCGGAGAAAACGCCGCCCGGTCGAAGATGACATCCATCTCCTCGGAGACCTGCTGAAACCGGTTTTGGAGGACCGTCAGGGTAATCGGATTGATCATTCGGCCGCCCCCTCTTTCGAAATCATCACATAGCCCAGAGCATCGCAGACGGCGGTCCATCCGGGCGGCACCACGGTCGTTGTATCCGCCTGGTCAAGGCGGGCCGGTCCCTTGATTTCCTGGCCACTCCCGAGGCTCTCGCGGCGATAAACAGGTGTGTCGCTCCAGACGTTCCCGAACATCATGCGCGCATGGCCTGTCGGTTCAGCCGGCTTGGAAGAATGCCGAGCCGCCGCTTCCCGGAGAAATTCGACAATCGCGTCGCTGACATTGCGCGACGCGACGGCGGAAACACGAAGCAGAACGACGATCATCGGCACCGAGTCGACTGACACACCGTACCGGTTGCGATATTCGGCGACGAACAGTTCCGCGATCGCAGCAGGATCGAGATTATCGTCGGGCACTTCGATCAAGACTCGGTGGGTCTGGCCTTCATATTGAAGGGCGATTTCGTATTTCAGACTGACGTCACACGCGGCGACGCCATCGCTTTCCATTACTGCCATCACCCTGCCGATCATGACGCCGAAACGGTTCCGGATCATGTCGGGATCGACGCGGTCAATCCGCTCATGGACGCTCCAACTGTCGTCGTAACGGATATCCGCAAGGAGACAGCCAAGCGCCGAGGTTACGCCCGGCCAGATCGGTAGGAGTACGCGGGGAATTCCGAGGTTGTCCGCGATGGCGCAGGCGTGAAGGGGCCCGGCACCGCCGAACGGAAGCATCGAGAATTGACGGGGGTCGAGCCCTTTTTCCAGCGTGATCTTGCGAATCGCGCCAGCCATGTTGAGGTCCGCGACACGCAACGCGGCTTCGGCCGCTCCGTAGGCGTCGCAATCGAGATGTCTCCCGATTTCTTCGAACGCCCTGAAGACCTCATCGAGCCGGCTGTTGCCGTCATCGATGAAGTTGGCGACCGGGAGGCGCCCGAGAAGTGCGTTCGCGTCCGCAATTGTTGCCCGCGTGCCGCCGCGCCCATAGCAGATCGGGCCCGGTTCAGAGCCGGCGCTTTGCGGCCCGACATGGAGAATGCCCACGTCGTCGAGATAGACCAGACTACCACCGCCGGCGCCGATCGTCTCGATATCGATCATCGGAATCCGCGAGGGGATTCCGTAAGCGATCTCCTTTTCCTCGGCGAGCGCGGGCTCGCCGTCGAGGATCACAGACACGTCAAAGCTGGTGCCGCCCATATCGCCGGAAACAGCATGCGTTATGCCCAGATGACGCGCGATCCATGCGGTTGCGATTGCTCCGCCGGCTGGGCCGGACAATACGCTCCGGCCCGCGTTGCGCGAGGCGTTGTCGGCGTTGAGCGCTCCGCCATTCGACTGCATGATCCGGAACGAGCGTTTGTATCCAACGCCCTTCAGCTTTTCGTCCACGCGCATGACGTAGCGATGAAGCAGCGGTTCGAGATACGCATTGATCGCCGTGGACGAGGCGCGCTCAAACTCCCCGACTTCCGGCAACACCCGATGGCTGAGGCTTATGAACTCGTTTGGCCACAATGCCCGGATTTCCTCCTCGGCGGCAATCTCGTGGTCGGGATTCGAGTAGCTATGAAGCAACATGACCGCGAGCGATTCGACACCGTCCTCGGCCAGTTCGCGGACGATATCGGCCAGCCCTTCCCGATCGAGCGGCGTCAACACCTCGCCTTCGGCATTGAGCCTTTCTGCAACTTCGCGGCGGTCGCGGCGCTCTATCAACGGCGCGAAACTGCCGGTCATTCCATAGTCATTCGGGCGGGTGCGGCGCCCCAGTTCGATGACGTCGCGAAAGCCTTTCGACGTTATGAGCCCGGTCCGCGCGCCCTTGCGCTCAAGAATCGCATTCGTGCCGACAGTCGTTCCGTGAACGATCGCCTCCACCTCGGCGAGGTCTCCGATCGACTGGAGTCCGCTGAGAAAGCCTTCCGACTGATCTCGCGCGGTCGAGGGGGTTTTGCCGACACGAATTTCACGGGTCTTCGTGTTGATCAGAATGATGTCGGTAAAAGTACCGCCTACATCTACACCGGCAAGCCAACTCATTTTTTGTTCTTTCCTCGGTGCGGCACGACGTGTTGTGCACGAAATCCAACCTTCAACATTCGACCCGGTCAGATCGTCTGATGTTCTCGACATCGGCGCCGTGGCGGGCACCGATCTGGCCACACTAGCAAATTGACCGGTTTTTTCAAGCTTATTTCCTCTTTTATGACCTTTTAATACGGTCTATTAAGAGAGCACACTGACTAACCGATGAGCCGCAGCCGCCTAAGCATCTAATTTCGATAATGAAACACCCCCGTCTTTCCAGAGCGTCGCACGGCCGCAAAACGGCTCGTATCGACCAGCCTCCCGGCGCGGCGTTCGCGTGCCCGAACTTACGATCTTCCTTCCTGCGCGACCTCGAAGGACCTTGGCAATCTGCCCCGGCGGGCTGGAAAACCGCGCGCGGGGGCGGAGCGATACGGACGCGCCCGCCGCGCCGCACGACGTTCCATTACTGGATTGGAGACGCGCCCCATCTGTTTCACGGCCAAAGGTTTGATATGAAGCGCGCGAAAGCCACCGCCCGGAAAGGACATTCCAATGCACTACGGCAGCGAACTCCCGCCCACCCTGAAATTCGATCCCTTCAAGGCGATCATTGCCCCGCGCCCCATTGGCTGGATCGGCACGCTCAATGACGATGGCATTCCCAATCTCGGGCCCTATTCCTTTTTCACCGCCATAGCGTCGCGGCCGAACATGATCGGCTTCAGTTCAGAGGGGCTGAAACACTCCTTCGTGAATGCGCGAAATCGGCGGGAATTCACGTTCTCGCTCGCCAACGAAGAATTGGCGGCCGCAATGAACAAGAGCTCGGAGGCGGTGCCGGACGGCGCCAACGAATTCGCGCTTGCAGGGCTGACACCCGGAGAATCAGTCGGAATCCAAACACCCTTCGTGACCGAAAGCCCAGCGGCTCTGGAGTGCATACTTGTCTCCGCGGAACAGCTGCGCAATCGAAATGGCAAGCTTATCGACCGGTACTTCGCGATTGGCGAAGTGGTGCATACACACATCCGGGACGAGTACATCAAAGACGGCAAATTCGACACTTCGCTGGCTCGACCGATCGCCCGGATGGGCTATCGCGACTACTCCACGGTCACCAAGGCCTGGGAAATGACGCGTCCCGACGAATGAACGCGCCGAAATGGTCAAGTCACCGGCAGGGTGTTTCGTGCGACAGGCATAGCATGGTCACCTGGCCCGCAATTTTCCCTCAGCACGACAGAACCTGAAGCTCGGCTGGGTTCCAGGCGACGTTCACAGTGTCGCTCTCGGAAAATACGGACTGGGTGTCGGAGGCCTGTACAGCAAGCACCCGCCCGCCTGGAAGGCGGACGCGATACCGCACTGTCGATCCCAGATAGACACTGCCGATGACTTCTCCCTGGAGAGCCGAGGGCTGGGCCTGAGAACCGATCCTGATGCATTCCGGCCGGATCATCACCTCCACGGCGGCGCCCTCGGACGCGACAGGTTCTTGGACATCTATGTCGATGCCGTCATCGGAAGTGAGAACCATGCTGCCGCTGCGCTTCGAAACGGTGCCGCGGAAAATGTTGTTGGCACCGAAGAAATTCGCGATGAACTTGTTTGCCGGCCTCGAATAGATCTCGCGTGGTTCGCCGACCTGTTCGATCTTTCCCGAATTGAAAACCGCTATCCTGTCGGACAGCGACATCGCCTCCTCCTGATCGTGGGTCACCATTATCGTCGTGATGCCGATCGTCTTCTGGAGCTGCCGGAGCTCGAACTGGAGTTCTTCACGCAGGTTTTTGTCGAGAGCGCCCAGTGGTTCGTCGAGCAACAGTATCGACGGTTGGAACACGATGGCGCGCGCAAGCGCGACGCGCTGTTGCTGGCCGCCTGACAGCTCAGCGGGCTTGCGGGAGGAATAGTCAGACAGCTTCACGCGACTGAGCGTCATCGACACTTCTTCGCGAATGACGCTCGCCGACTTTCCGCGTACCCTGAGCGGGAACGCGACATTGTCGAACACGCTCATGTGCGGGAACAGCGCGTAGCTCTGGAAGACAATCCCGATATTGCGATCCGAGCTCGATACGTGGGTGACATCGGCACCACCTATCAGTATCCGGCCCTCGTCCGGCGTCCCAAGTCCCGCGATCATGTTCAGCAAGGTGGTCTTGCCCGAACCACTTGGCCCGAGCAGAGTCAGGAATTCGCCTTCCGAAACCGCAAGATTGATATCGTCCAATGCGACAACGCTGCCAAAGCGCTTGGTGATCGAGTTGATTTCAACGCGTGCCATTTCTTCCTGCTCCTGATTGGATTTGCAAACTCATGCCCGGTTGCCACCGGCCAATCGTGCAGTGAACCGAGCCGTCGCCAGCAACAGCAGCAGGCTGCCGGCGATCAGCAGCGAGGCCACCGCGGTAATTGTCGGATCGATTTGCTGTTGAAGCTCGGTGAACATCTTCTTCGGTATCGTGACGTATGTTCCCGACACGAAATAGGTCAGGATGACTTCGTCGAAGCTGATGACGAACGAGAACACCCAAGCGACGAAGAGCGCCGGGTAGATGTTCGGTATCACGATCGAGAAGAGGATCCTCGGCCACTTCGCCCCGAGCGAACGCGCGCTTTGCTCAATCCGGACATCCAGAGCGCGGACCGCGCCGCTGACGACAGTGATCACAAAGGGAATGGCGACAAGCGCGTGGCCCGTCACCAGGCCGGCGAAACTGCCCAGCATCCCGACCTTGGCGAGCGCGAAATAAAGCGCGATTGCCGTAATGATGTGCGGGATGATCATCGGCGCCATGAAGTGGGCCTCAAGCAGAATTGCCCCCTTCAACCGACCCCGCACAAGGCCGTAGGCTGCCAGCGCGCCGAGCACTACGGCGATCATGCTGGAAATAAGCGCCAGTTGCAGCGATGTCAGCATTGCCTCGACCCAGATCGGGCTGCTGATGAAATGCTTGTACCAGCGCAGAGAGAGGCTGTGCGGAGGGAACTCCAACGTGCTCGAATCCGAAAAGGACATCGGCACTGTGATGAGGATCGGCGTGCAAAGAAAAAGAAAGATCAACGCACCGCAGACCGGAACGAATACACGTCTCCTGCGTCCCGAGTCACTCATGTATTGCCCTCCTTGAGTTGGGACGATGAAAGCCCGAGCAGTTTCTTGTAGAAGAAGTAGAGCAGCATGGTCACCAGAAGCAGCGTGCTCGACAGGGCGGCGGCCAACTGCCATTCCGAGATCACGTTGATGAAACTGTCGAGCACGGTGGCCACCATCGGCACGCGATTTCCGCCCAGGATCGCCGGCGTCACGAAGAAGCCGAGGGTGAGGATAAAGACCAGCATCGACCCGGCCGCAAGCGCCGGCAGGGTCAACGGGAAAAAGATCTGCCAGAAGATGCGCAGATCACCGGCACCCAGCGAACGAGCGGCCGACAGAAGGCGGCGGTCCAGGCTGGTCATGGCGGCATAGAGCGGCAGGACCACGATGGGGAGCAGCACGTTGACCGTGCCGATCAGGATTCCGACCTCGTTGTAAATCAGGGATACTGGGGAATCGACGACGTTCAGTTCGAGCAATGTGCGATTGATAAGGCCGTTGTTGCCGAGGACCACGATCCACGCATAGGTTCGCGCGAGGATGCTGATCCAGAAGGTCATGCCGACGGTGCCGAGCACGATCATGCGCCAGCGCTCCGAATTCATTGTATAAATCCAGTAGGCGAGGATGTAGCCGAAGAGGCCGCACAGAACCGCAGTCGCCAAAGCGATCTTGAAGGTGATTATGACGACGCGAAGATAAACCGAAGTCGCGAACAGTTCGCGAAACGCGCTCAGCCGGTCGGCGGGATTATCGACGCTGACCAGGAGCATACGCACGACTGGAAGATCGAACGCAAAAACGATAAAGATGAGAAGCGGCAGGAGATACCCCCACCGCCCCGTTATTTTGTTGAAGATCGACAACTCAAAGACCCAGTTTGAACTGCTGCCAGCGCTTTTCTGCTTCGGACGCAACCTTCTGCCATTCGTCGCGGTTGGCGGTCCACTGAATCTCAGCATTGCCCGCAGTCGTCGGGAAATCAGCGAGCTTGTCGGCCGGAATGACGCCGTCCAATTGGGTGCTGGCACCGGAATACGGGATCATGCTCATCGCGACGGCTTCGTTTTCAGGCAGCGTCGTCTCGTGGAAGAACTTCATCACCGCAGCCTTGCGCTCCGGCGGGGTTCCCTTGGGCACACCCCACCATGACAGGACGAGGTAGGCTTCGTTGAACGTGAAGTCGACGGTCGGTTTGCCGTAAACCCGACCGTTATAGGTCATGCCATAGGTCACTTCCTTGTCGATGAGGAGCTGGGCGGACTGGCCGGCGGATGTCCACCAGACCGAAACGGCGGGCCTGATTTCCTCGAGCTTCTTGAAGGCACGATCGAGATCAAGCGGAAACAGCTTGTCCTTCGGAACGCCGTCGGCAAGCAACGCAACAGGCAAAACGATCGAAGGATCGTCCGGTAGGCTCCGCTTGCCGGGGAAATCGGCGAGGTTCCAGAAATCGGCCCAGTTCTTTGGCGCCTTGGCTTCCTTGTCCCAGGCCATCACGGCCGATGCGTAGGACCAGCCGATGGCATATTCGTCGCGCGCGCCAGGCATGATCGGCGCCGGGTCGATGGCGTCCCAGTCGAGCGGTTCGAGAAGGCCTTCGACCTTGGCCTGGGCCAGCCAGCCATCGGTCAGCAGCATCATGTCAACGGTGGGGTTTCCGGACTCGACCATCGCCTTGATCTTGCCGAGCGAAGCCGGGTTTTCCCGCACCAGCTTGATGCCGGTCTTGCGCACGAACGGATCGACATAGGCCGCCTGCACCGCGTCACCTGAAACTCCACCCATCTCCATGAGGCGGACCTCTGTCACTTCCTGAGCGCCTGCCACGTTGGCCGCGGCTAGGGTAAGTGCCAACGTCAGGCCAATCGCGTGTATTCTTTCGAATTTTGACATTATCAGTCTCCCTGTTTGCTAGTTTCGAACTCGACTTCAGTCGTTAACGGAACAGTCTCATGGCATACCGCCGGCCAGTCCGGCCAAAGAGCTCCACCCGAGCCGGCGGTCAGCGTCATCGCAACGCCGCCGCAGCACAGGGCCTCAGCGGAAAGCAACTCTTGGCGTACCTATACTGGTGCGCACCGATACGTCGGCATCGGGGTCGATGCCCAGTTGCGGCAGCGCGGCTTCGGCCGCGCTTTCCGACGAAAAACTAAAAATCTCCAGAAAGCGGCTCTCGGGCCGAAAGGAGTTTTCCGGCGGCATCTGAACGTAAGAGCGGTAGCTGACGACGCCCAGGTCCCGCACTCGAGCGAAGATGCCTTTCCCCGGAGCAATGTCGGATTGCACCACCACAAGCGCAGCATCCGCGGCGTCCCCCTCCGCGTCGAGCAGGCGATAGTTGCCGCGGCGTCGATGATCACCGAAAAGCTTGCGTATGCGCTGCGTCCACGGCGTCGCGGCGTCGACCATCCCCTGAAAACCGGGACCTGGCTCGACAGTCTCGTCGACGCATTCGAACATGGCCATATAACGCAGCGGATGTTTCGGATCGAAGAAACGCCGGACGCTCAGAACTCCGTCGATAGCGGCCACTTCTGCAACGTGTTCGCCCTCGTACCAGTCGTGCAGTTCCTCATCGTGCTGCGATGCAACATTCATCCAAACGACAATCAGTCCGTTACCAGTTTTCACTTTACGCCCTCAATCGCATGGCAAGAGCCCCGATATTGTTTCGCATGATGCCCATGCGCATGGATCTCATCCGTCACCGACAGGAATTTCGCCCGCCGCCGATCTTTTGCGGCCCCGGCTTTCCGGGCGTTGCACCAGCGGCAAATTCAGATTTTGCGACCCTCGTCGTCATTCACTGTAGAAACCGGGCGGGTTTGGTCAAATTACCAAACAGTATGGCTATCATCATTCGGAGTTATGTCGGCCGCCGCGCCAGTCACGCATTTCATACCGGACAGGGAGCATGCGCCGGCACTGAGCGCCACAGTCCATCGCTGCCGCCGGTGCCTCGCCCCCTTGTTCGGGAGCGGCGACGTACATGCCGGAATACATGCTAAGCGGCGGCACCCTGTTCCGCCGCTTCCTGATTGGTTCTTCGAATGAACCTACAGGCCTAGTTTGAACTGCTGCCAGCGCTTCTCGGCCTCGGACGCGACTTTTTGCCATTCGGCACGGTCGGCAGTCCACTGGAGTTGCGCATTGCCCGCAGTGGTCGGAAAATCGGCACGCTTGTCCTCGGGCAGCAGCGCGTCGAGCTGCGTGCTGGCGCCTGAATACGGCACCATGTTCATGAAGACCGCCTCGTTTTCAGGCAGCGTCGTCTCGTGGAAGAACTTCATCGCCGCAGCCTTGCGCTCGGGTGACACTCCCTTGGGAACACCCCACCAAGACAGTTCCAGGTAGGCCTGGTTGAAGGTAAAGTCGACATTCGGCTTGCCGTAGACACGACCGTTATACGTGATGCCGTAGCTCACTTCCTTGTCGATGAGGAGCTGGGCGGACTGGCCGGCGGATGTCCACCAGACCGACACGGACGGGCGGATCTCTTCAAGCTTCTTGAACGCCCTATCAAGATCGAGGGGATACAGCTTGTCCATCGGCACACCATCGGCGATCAGTGCGATCGGAAGAACGATAGAGGGATTGTCCGGCAGGCTCCGTTTGCCGGGGAAATCCGTTACGTTCCAGAAGTCTGCCCAGTTCGCCGGCGTGTTGGCGTCCTTGTTCCAGGCCATCACCGCCGAAGCATATGACCAGCCGATAGCGTAGTCATCACGCGCGCCGGGCATGATCGGCGCCGGGTCGATGGCGTCCCAGTCGAGCGGTTCGAGAAGTCCTTCCTCTTTTGCCTGCGCAAGCCAACCGTCGGTGACAAGCACCATGTCGGTCGTGGGATTGCCGGATTCCACCATGGCCTTGATCTTGCCCAGCGACGCCGGGTTTTCGCGAACCAGATTGATCCCGTTCTTGCGCACGAAAGGATCGACATAGGCGGCCTGAACCGCGTCGCCGGCAATTCCGCCCATCTCTAGAAGGCGGATCTCCTTGACGTCCTGCGCGCTCGCCACGTGTGTCGTGGCGACGGCAAGTGCCGCTGCCACCCCGAACTTTCGAATTGCTCCTGAATAAGACATGCGTCATTCCTTACGATTAAGCTGTTGACTTCGTTTTGCTTCATGCGATCAGGCAACTGTATTGGGCGCGTGCGCACGGTCAAATTTCCAGACAAAATGGCGGCTATCACCAAGCAACATGGCGGAACCAATTCTCGGGAATTTCCAGCACGGATCTCAGGTGCGCATTCCGGCAGTGCGTGCCGCCCGCGATCGGGTGAGCGAAGCGGTATCCCGACCATCAGAACCGCCGGTTCATGGTCGCGATCCGCAGGAACTAGCGAAGGGCCGAAAACGACGTAGATTTCAGGATCTTGTTTTCCTGTTCGACGAAAGTGCCGCGATTGGAGACCAGAAAGGCCTGCCATTCCGGGTCCGCCAACATTGCGGCCCTGCGGGCTTCGCGATCCGCGATATCCTCATACGCCCAGATGTGCACCACTTGATTCTGCGGGCCGATGTCGGATTTGAACGAGCCGATATAGTTGCCGAGATGGCGCAACTGGATAGGCAATGCGTCGCGTTCGAAACGCATCAGGTAATCGTCCATAAGCCCGTGTTTCACGGTGTATGTGCGGTGGTCTAGGATCATTGCGAAATTCCGGATTGTGGATGGTCTTGAAAGCGCAGCGGTTCGGCGTTCACGACGTATGAGCGCGTCCCGCGGCGTGACTGAAACCGATCTTCTGCAGTTCGATGGGTTGTCCATGCCTGGTGCGCGCCGCCGCGTCGCGCCACGCTTCCTTGTAGCGTGCCTGGTCCTCGCGCGAGGCAAGTTGCCGGGTCGCGGCCATGGTTTCGAGAGCGTCCAGCCAGTCCTCGTAATAGGTCTGGCTGCTGTCTGGCTTGCCTGCCTCTTGGCTCAGGCGGCGATACACCGAGAACACCTCGACCCATTCCTTCCAGGCAAAAACGCCGGCTTCGTTCAGAGCAACCGTCATGCTAAATATCTGCGCCTGCCAGGGTTCGGCGAATGCGGCATTTCCTTCGGCTTCCCAGGTCAAGGGCTCCGTCCGGTCGGCCGACGACCCAGCACCAGCCGGAAGATGATCTTCAGACATTGTGAGCACCTCCCTCAGTCTGCTGAGCGGTTGGAGAAAGTGCCTGTCGGACGCCGACCATTGAATCCCGTGTAACGAGCTTTTCGAGATCTTGCTCGCTCCAGCCTTCCGTACCTGCAGGCCGCATCGGCACCACGATATAACGCATTTCGGATGTGGAGTCCCATACCCGGACCTTGATGTCGTCCGGGAGAGTCAGGCCAAATTCCGACAGCACCTTGCGAGGCTCGATGACGATACGTGAGCGGTAGGCCGCGGACTTGTACCAGGCGGGTGGCAGCCCAAGGACCGGCCACGGGTAGCAAGAGCACAGCGTGCACACGACGACGTTGTGCACTTCGGATGTGTTTTGCAAGGCGACGATATGTTCGCCTTGCCGTCCAGTGTATCCCATGGAAGATATCGCCGCGGTTCCGTCACGCAGCAGCCATTGCATGAAGTCCGGATCGGACCACGCACGCGCCACGACTTTCGCGCCATTGCGGGGCCCCACCTTCTCCTCGTAGGTCTGGAGAATTGTGTCGAGCGTCGTCGGGTCGATGTAGCCCTTTGCGGTGAAGAGACTTTCCAGAGCTCTGACTCGCAACTCGGTTTCCGTCAGGTGCGAATAATCGTGATCATGATCGTGCCCGCTATGATGTTCGTCAGTCATTTTATCCCGATTAGATTGATAAGGTCCGTTCGTTTGTCTCTGTCGCAGGGCGCGTGAATAAAAACTCAGGCAGGTTCGAGGTAGGGTTCGAATGCGTCGATGACGACTTCCAGCCCCGCTTCGGCGTCATCGCCCCAGATATCGGTGCCCTTGAAAAGCACGGCATAGAGCCACTGCGGATTCTCGTCGCCACGACAACTGTCGTCCGGATAGACGTGACTGCCCTGCACCAGCTTTATCACACCTTCGCATCCGCGAACGTATCGCGGCAGGCGCGTGTGAGTGACTGGGTTGATGCGACGCGTGCGAACGCGGTCGCCGGCCTTGAAGCGGGGCTCGCCCTGCGCCGGTCGCATGGAAGAACTGCCGTTGCGCACTATGGCTGGGATGCGCTCCGGTCCCAGGGCTGGCAGACCGGTCCAGGCCGGTTCGCTGACCATACCAGTTTCCATTTCGTCGGACGTAGCCAGTGAATGCTTGATAGCCAATCGCTCGAGCCTGAGGAGAAACCGGCGAAAATAGTCATCACCTGCAAGATAGTCCTCCGGCGGGGTCGCCTCCATTTCGGCGCGCGCCATGTCGATGTTCCACAGGCCGAGGCCACCGATGGCGAAGTTCACCGCGAAGATCCGTCGCTCCCACTCGTGGTGAAACGGTTCCGGGCCGTCAATATCCGGGATCGCACCGAAACCGTGCATGCCGCCCATATCGTGGATACCGTTCATTGGGTCGCTCCCCTGCCCTCGCGTGACGCCAGGTCTGGCAATTCTATCTGGTCCCACCCCGAAAGTCTTTCTACGGCGTGGGCCACCTGCAGCAGCTTCGCCTCGCCGAATATCCGGCCGACCAGCTGCACCGCCAATGGCAAACCGTCCCCGTCAAGTCCGACCGGGACGCTGATCGCCGGATTGCCCATGACATTCTGCGGGTTGGTCATCGAGGGGGTGGCAGGATCGAAGGGCGTCGCCGCTTGCGCCAGGTTCGGGGCCGTGCCCGGGGTCGTGGCACAAAGCATGACATCACAGGTCCGCATGGTCTCGGACACGGCCTCGGCAAGGAGCCGGCGGGCTTTCAGAACAGCAAGATAGTCCGGCGCGGTATAGGCAGCCGCCAAAGCCAAACGCTGCGCCGAAAGAGGCCCGAAGTCCTCTATGCGCTCCTGCATCCGCTGTTCGTGCACATGATAACCTTCAATAATGAGCAGAGCGCGGACGACCGATCCGAAAGGCAAAAGGCCAGGCGTTTCAACGTCAAAAACCTCCGCCCCCTCGGAGCGCAGACATTCAGCGGTACGCTCGACGCCGGCGAGAGTTTCCGCGGAAGCGGTCTCCAGCAGCGGACGGGCGATACCGACCCGCATTCCGGCGACAGGCTTCGTCAACCCGGTGACGTAGTCAGGAACGGGCCCGTCGTGGCAGTCCGGGTCTTTCGGGTCGTGCCCCGCAAGCACTTGAAGGGCTATCGCAGCGTCGGACACGCTTCGCGCCAGAGGGCCGCAGTGGTCAAGTGATTCGGACAAGGGGAAACAGCCACGGCGGGTGACCCTGCCGAATGTCGGCTTCAAGCCGACTGTGCCGCACCACGACGACGGCGTGCGGATCGAGCCGCCGGTATCGGTGCCCAGCCCCATCCTGAGCAGGCCGGCAGCGATGGCTACCGCCGAACCGCTTGAGGAGCCACCCGTGTAATGATCGAGATTCCACGGGTTTCGGGCGAGCGGGAACGGCAATTCCGGGTCCGGTCCGTACAGAGCGAATTCGAAGGTGGCGGTCTTGCCGATCAGGACGGCTCCGCCGTCCCGAAGACGTTCGATCACTCCTGCATCGGCTTCGGCGATCGCATCAAGACCGAATTTGGAATGGCAGGTGGTGGCGACCCCCTTGGCATCGAACAGGTCTTTCGCGGCATACGGAATACCCTGCATCGGGCCCAGATCGACGCCGGAGGCGAATGCCCGGTCAGCCGCTTCTGCCTCCGCGAGCGCCCGCTCGGGCAAGAGGGAAATGAATGCGTGCAGCGTCGAATTCACCGCCTCCGCCTTCTCCAGCGTCCAGCGCGTGAGTTCGACTGCGGAAAATTCCCCGCGTCGGAGCCGTTGCCCCAGTTCAGAGATGGAAAGAGATGCGAAGCTCATTCCTCGGTCCTGCCAAACGTGATCGGCTGCCAGATATTCAGCGTCTCGTGACAGGTGTTGGCGAGCTGATGAATGACATTCATGTTCATGCGCAACTGGCCGTATTCAACCAGCATCTGCCGCCGCCATTCTGGCTTGATCCTGAGGCCGGCCCGCTCCATCAAGGCGTCGAATTCGGCCGCGGATACAGGGACAGATTCAGGCGAGTCGCTCATGTCGAAGGATTTTTGCCGGAGACGTCGCCGGAGATGAACTCGCGCTCCCGGAGGATGAGCGTCCGCGAGCGGCCGACGAACTTCGCTCCGTCGGCGAGAAGCGCCTTGCCTTCTGGAGATTCACGCGCTTCCCGCATGCTCTCGACGCTGTCGTACCAGACCTCTGCGACTCCATCGACCGGCAGCGAAATCTCCTCGACATCCTGGCGAATGATCTCGTCGAGATATTCGGACTGCACGTAACGCCGGATCTGTTTGACGTCACGGGCAATCGGTCCGTGGACATCCTGCCAATATCTCACGAACTCCTCGTGGGTCCAGTCGTCGCGTCGGACGAGTAACGTCAATGTCTTGATCATGTATCCTGTTCCTGCGAGGCCAAGCGTTCAGAAAGGGATATTACCCTTCCGGACAGCAGGGCCCGATTGCTGCGATGCGCGGGGCGGCCAAGATCTTCATCCGATATCCGCCATTCGTCTCATCTTCAAGCCACGCCCTTCAGTCGTCAAATTTAGGTACAGCATACCAGACATCACCGTCAGTGATGTCGTACATTACAGCTGTGAAATTGCCACGATGGGGCAAAGGTGTAGTTTTGCATCCGCAAACGTCGCTTGTTCGATCAGCATCTTTGGATTTCACACTATCACGCAGGGGGGGCAACAGTCTGACATGAAGATCGACTGCATCGTTAGTGACGGCAACATTCTTGGTGAAAGCCCCGTTTGGAGCGTGCGCGAGCAAAAACTCTACTGGGTCGACAGCCGCGGCCCCGCGGTTTTCCGCCATGACCCCGCGACCGGCATCACTGAATCACGAAAGACGTCCAGCATCATCGGAAGCATTGGACTGCGCAGCGCCGGTGCCGGCAAACTGGTCATCGCGATGCAGTCCGGCCTGCACAAACTCGACTTCGACACCGGGGCGCTCACCTTTCTCACCGATCCGGAATCCGACAACCACGAGAATCGGTTCAACGATGGTCGATGCGATCGCAGGGGGCGCTTCTGGAGCGGCACCATGAACGATACGCGGCGCGATCCGACGGGTTCGCTCTACCGCTTTGACCCGGATGGGGAAGCAACGATGATGCTCGGCGATATTATCGTACCGAACAGCATTTGCTGGAGCCCCGATGACCGCATCATGTATTTCGCAGACACCTATCGCATGCAGATCAGATCATTCAGATTCGATGCCAATGGCGGGTCGCTCTCCAATGAGATGCTGTTCGCGGATACGCGGGACCGGAAGGGACGCCCTGACGGCTCCACCGTCGATGCCGAAGGATTCCTTTGGAACGCAGAGTACAATGGAGGGCGGGTGGTGCGCTACACGCCGGACGGAAGGATCGATCGGGTGGTCGACCTGCCTATCGCGTTGCCCACGAGTTGTGCGTTCGGGGGTCCCGATCTGGAAACACTGTACATCACGTCGGCGACGCAGCGTCTCAGCGCGAACGACCTTGCCGCCCAGCCCGATGCCGGGGGCGTCTTCGCAATTCAGGCTGGGGTACGGGGTCTGCCTGAGCCGGAATTCACGGGGTGATCCTTTTGAAAGGCCTTGAACATGTTCGGCACCGCCGGGACGACCGCTTTCGAAATACATGCTGGCACGAGGGGCCGAACGAGCGGTTGTTTAAGAACCACGACATCTTTCCTCGCCGATCTTTAAAAGGATTACGATGATTACTCGCCAAAACAATAAAGAACAGTCAGGTCGCACACTTGGACGGTTGCCGGACGAAGCATTCGGCACCTACACATTGCCGAAGATCCGCCCAGAAATTCTAGACGGCTTCCGCTCTCTCCCTGATTTGACAGGCATGACCTCCGACGCCATGGACGAACTCTGCATCGCCGGCGCGGTCGCCGGGGGCAATCTGAAGCCATCGACGACAGGCGCGCGCATTGTGGGGCGTGCTCTGACGGTCTTGAACGTTGCGCGCGAAGACCCGCCGGACATCGCAGTCCAGACGGGGGACTCGATGCTCGCGGATGTCGAGGCCCATAACCTTGCTGAACCCGGCGACGTGCTGGTACTGCAGGGCGTCGACATGATCTCCAATATGGGCGGGCTGCTCGCGAGCATCGCCAAGCGACAGGGAGAACTCGGCGCAGTCGTCGACGGGGCGGTGCGCGACATAACGCATTCGCGCGAAATCGGCTATCCGGTCTGGTCTCGCAGTCTCAGTCCCGTAACCGGCAAATGGCGAATTCGCACGGTTGGGATTAACGTACCGGTGACGATCTGCGGCGTCTCGGTCACGCCAGGCGATATCGTGCTGGCGGATGAGGTGGGCGTCTGTTTTGTCCCTCTCACACGGGCCGAACAGGTTCTGGACCATGCCATCAAGATCTCCGAAAGCGAGGCCCGGCGCCAGGCTGCGATCGACGCCGGCGCACCTATCCGCGAAGTCATGCTGCGGAGGTCATAGCCAATTCCTGGAATTCGTACGCTATAGACTTGCCTGGTAGCGCAAATTATCTCTGAGTGGAGGGTCTCAGCCCCAGCGCGCAAATATCCCCGGCCACAAGGGAGATATTCTGGTTTGCAAGATCTTCGAGAGCCTAGTCTGGATTAATACCGTGCCTCAACCTCGCCCCGAAACGAGGATAGACCTCAACCTGATGAACGTCCTCTACGCGGTTCTCGCCGAGGGCAGCGTTACCCGTGCGGCGCATCGACTTTCGATGACGCAACCGGCTGTCTCCAACGCTCTGCGTCGATTGCGCTACATTATGAAAGACGAGTTGTTCCTGAAAGTCCCCGGGGGCGTGGTTCCCACTGAACGCGCACTCGAAATCTGGCCCGACTTGCAGCAAGCGATGGAGCAGATCCGCGCTATCGCCCTGCCGTTGGAGTTCCAACCAAGTGAAACGAACCTAACTTTTAACGTTGCCATCACCGATACGCTTGTTTCACGGGTGGCGCCGAGCTTGGCGTTGAGATTTACCGAAACGGCGCCACTGGCAAAGCTCTGCTTTCATCTTCATTCGAATCCATCTTCAATCGACGCCCTTCAAAGAGGCGGACTGGATTGCGCAGTCGGGATGTTTCCGGATGTCGACGGGGACCTTCAAATCGAAAGTGTCTTCTCTGACAACTATGTTTGCGTGTTCCGGCGAGATCACACGTCACTTCGACCGCCGATTTCCTTGGACGACTTTATCGGCGCTGAGCACATTCTGGTCAAACAGGCCGCACGGCAGGTCGGGATCATAGACAACTGGCTTGAACTGGCTGGGCACAAACGAAAAATCAGGCTCGTGGTGAACCGCGCGGCGGAGGCGATCGGAATCGCGAGGGAAACCGATCTCATCGCGGCTGTTCCTTTGCGCTTTGCACAAAGCTTGTCCGACGCCAAGGGACTGACGGTGGCGCCACTTCCCTTCGAACATGAAAAGATCCTGTACAAGATGGCATGGCACAAGCGCAGCTATCGAGATCCGGCCCGATCTTGGCTTCGGTCCCTGGTTCGAAGCACCATTTTGGACGTTTGCGCTCAAACGCAGGAGTGAAGCGACCCCAGAAAACTGGACAGCGGCATTCGCGATGTCGAACCAGCGCCTGACCTGAAGTGGCACCTGCACACCGGCGCAGCCGCCATCGGCTGCCACTTGGCGATACTGTCCTCCCAGAGATTGACCGGTGCCTTGTTTCCGGCGAACCGCGCTGGAAACAAGGCAGCCGCCATAGTCGTATTCAAGTATTGCCCGAGGTCCGTCGATACGCGGATTTGTGCGCTGGCCGCCCTACTCGGCGGCCAGGCCCTTTTGGGACGCGATCGGGTGATGCACGATCTCGGTGCCGAGCACGACCAGATATTCGCGGATGAAGGCGGCGAGCGCCGTCCAGCCTTCTGCGGTTACGAGATTGCC
>JBNKHH010000051.1:0-2736 GCA_050290245.1 Silicimonas sp. | reverse complement strand
TGACGCTGCTTGTACAGCGTCTTGGAGTAGGTGCTTGGTGCGGTACGGTTTGATCGCGGCGGGATACAGGCTTTGATCTTGCGGGCCTTCAGTGCATCGCGGAACTCGTTGCTGTCATAGCCCTTATCGCCAATCAGGACTGTTGAGATTCGGTAAGCCAGTAGTGATCAGACATAGGCAATTCCTCCTGGCCATTTGAATCAAGGGTTGCGCAGGAGAGGAAGCCCAAAAGCAGACTTTCGCAATGTGTCGCATTTAGAACAGGTTGCGAGCGGATAATTCGGAAAAACGACCCCAAGCTGCCATTCGTGAATTACCGCGCCCTTGGGAACCCAAAGCCCCCCCGTGGGGTGGGGGTGGGTTGCGGGGACAGGCGTCCTATCGACGTTTACTGGCTATGATTGCCTTGACCGCAGCATGGAGCAACGCAAGCGGTAAAGTCGGTGCGCTTGCCGTGATACTTATCTGCGTGTCATCGTCCAGACCAATCTGATTGCGTAACGCGGCATAAGGCAGGATCCCATCCGGTCCGTGCCCGATGTGCCAATGCCAGTCGGGCAGGATTTCGGCAATGAGAGCGAGACAGGCATCGACCGAGGATGAGTAATCGGGAATTACGTTCAACTCGAGACTTGGCCAAACATTGCGCGGATATTCTCGGAGCTCGATGCTCTGCCCGCTTTTGCCGACGCCGCGCCGCCGCGCCAACCCGATGCCACCTGAAACCTCAGTAGGGACAGAGCAATGGACAACACAATGCAACCCGAGGACACGCCAGAATTGCGCGCCCTTTACAAGGGGTTTGAGGAAAGTCATCTGAACCCACTCTGGACACAGACCGGCGATCTGATGCCTGTGCACCCAAAGCCTAGAGCCGTGCCGCATGTCTGGAAATGGTCGGATTTGCTACCGCTGGCTGAGCGATCGGGTGATCTGGTGCCCGTTGGTCGTGGCGGCGAACGCCGGGCCATTGGCCTGGCCAATCCCGGTCTGGGTGGACGCGCTTATATAACCCCGACGCTGTGGTGTGCGATCCAGTATCTCTGCCCGGGCGAGAACGCGCCAGAACATCGCCATTCGCAGAACGCGTTCCGCTTTGTCGTCGAGGGCGAGGGCGTCTGGACCGTGGTTAACGGCGATCCGGTACGCATGTCGCGGGGAGACCTATTGCTGACGCCGGGCTGGAAGTTCCACGGCCACCACAATGTCGCAACCGAGCCGATGGCTTGGATCGACGGGCTCGATATCCCGTTCAGCCAACAAATGGACGTGGGATTTTTTGAGTTCGGCGCGGACCGGGTGACTGACAATGCTACGCCGAACTACAGCCAGGGCGAGCGGCTGTGGTGCCACCCCGGCCTGCGTCCGCTATCGCAGTTGCAGGATACGGTGTCGTCGCCGATCGGCGCATATCGCTGGGAGTTCACCGACAACGCCCTGACCCAGCAGCTTTTGCTGGAGGACGAGGGCAATCCCGCCACGATCCAGCAAGGTCATGCGGCAATTCGTTACGTCAACCCGACCAATGGCGGCGATGTTATGCCGACGATTCGTTGTGAGTTCCATCGTCTGCGGGCAGGTGCCGAGACATCTGCGCGTCAGGAGGTCGGGTCGAGCGTGTTCCAGGTATTCCAAGGTTCGGGCGCCGTGGTACTGAACGGCGAAACGAATAGATTGGAGAAGGGCGATCTGTTCGTTGTACCAAGCTGGGTCTCCTGGTCGCTTCAGGCTGAGGCGCAGTTCGATCTATTCCGGTTCTCAGATGCACCTATCATGGAGCGGCTGGGCTTCATGCGCGACATCGTCGAGGGTAGAGAGTAGTGCCACTGACTGAGACCGACCTGACCGCCCGCGAGGCATTGCGAGCGAGCCAGGAGTCAGGAGCGCGATACGGAAGCAGGCATTCAGCTCAGCTAACGCGGCCGGCCGCTGCTGGCACAAAGTTCCGGTAGGTCGGATGTCGTAAACTAGACATTATTATCGATTGCCAATGTCCGCATTTAGGCCAACCGCCATGTTTAGCAACCACAAATGCGGCATTCCCCATGCGTATTCGAGATCGGGAAATTAATGGGTCCTGACCCTAGAGCGCACTCACAAGCACCGATCAACGACGGCGCGGCTCCTGCGCCGCTCTCAATGCACGTTTGAACGTCACCTGGTCCTGCCATATCTCATCGGCAAGCCCGCTCTTACCACCTCTCTCTGTTTCGCCAATCGCAATGTCCCCTACGCTGTTAACAGGAAGTCACTGACGTCCAGGGAGTAGGGCGCGACATTGAGCAGATCGATTGCCATGTCACCGCTGAAGTCGGTCGTCAGGTTTCCGTCCCCGTTGCCATCGACGAAGATACGCGCGTCACCCCCCACATACTCGGCGACAACTGCGTAATCCGTCCCGCCCTGATCAAAGAAGTCCAGGACATCGACGGTCCCCGTGAAAGCCCCGGGGCTCCGCTCGATGATGTCGGAGGTATCCGTGAGCAGATCCCTCACATTCAAGTCGATCAGGTCGTCGCCATCGCCAAAATCTGTAATGACGTTGTTGGAATAGAGCGGCGAAAACCAGTTTTGAAACCAATAAAAAGTGAAGGTGTCATTGTCGGCGCCGCCGGTAAGATCACTGCCGGAAGAAGAACCTTCATTGATACCGATAAGGATGTCATTGCCGGGCCCACCGTCCTGATACTCTGCATATCCAAGGTGGTCGTCACCCTCTTCGCCGAACAGGTAATC
>JBNKHH010000050.1:0-47136 GCA_050290245.1 Silicimonas sp. | reverse complement strand
TGGGCCACGCCGGCGCCATCGTCGCCGGCGGCAAGGGCGGCGCCGAAGACAAGATCGAAGCCATGCGATCCGCAGGCATCACCGTCGCAGAAAGCCCCGCCGGACTCGGCGAGGCAATGCTCGAGGCAATCGGGTGATGCCTTAACTTCCACTCATGTTTGCGCTATCAAA
Source organism: Silicimonas sp. (assembly GCA_050290245.1). Lineage (GTDB taxonomy): Bacteria > Pseudomonadota > Alphaproteobacteria > Rhodobacterales > Rhodobacteraceae > JBNKHH01. Next base: position 46,965 of record JBNKHH010000050.1, on the reverse strand, counting down.
TGAGGGCCCCACGCGGGCCCTCTTCATTTGGCAAGCATCGAAACATGGTAGACAGCGACAAAAAAGCGTCCGCGGATGATGGCATCCGGTTTCTCGGCAGACTTCTCGGCGACGTGCTGCGCGCGCAGGAGGGCGGCAAGGCCTTCGACACCGTCGAGGATATCCGCAAATCCTCTGTGCGCTTCCACGAAAACGGCAGCAGAGAAGACTACGAGCGTGTCCAATCCATCATCGGGGCGCTCCCGGTCGAGGAAATGATCCAGTCGCTCCGGGCCTTTACCTATTACCTGCACCTGCTGAACCTGACCGAAGATGAAGCCCTGTTGCAGTCCGAGGGCCAGACCAACAGCGAATCCCTGGAAGACATCCTTGCCCGCGCGGCAACGGCCGTCGGGTCGCCCGAGGCGCTCAGGAATTTTTTCCAAGGCGCCCTCATCAGCCCGGTCCTGACCGCCCACCCGACCGAGATTCGGCGCCAAAGCACGATGCGAGCCGAATTCGCCATCGCCCGCGCTCTGCACGAACTGGCGAAGTCCCCTGCCCCACGCGATCACACCGACCTTGAATCGGACATCGCGCGCGAAATTGAAATCCTCTGGCAAACCCACCTTCTGCGCCGGGCGCGGCTGACCGTTCAGGACGAGATCCGCAACGGGCTTGGTTATTACGACACCTTTTTCGACGCGGTCCCGCGAATCCACGGCCTTGTCGAAGACACGCTGCGCTCGGACGACTTGATGGCTTTCCTCAGGATCGGCAGCTGGATCGGCGGCGACAGGGACGGCAATCCCTTCGTGACCGACGAGACCCTGTGCGACGCCTTCCGCCTGCAGGCGCATTACGCCATGCAGCACTATCTCGACGAGGTGCACGCACTGGGCGGCGAACTCTCGATGTCGACGCGCGTGGTCCCCGTCAGCGACGAGATCGCGGCCATGTCCGAGGCCTCGAACGATAACTCCCCACATCGCCAGGACGAGCCGTATCGGCGCGTCCTGATCAGCATCTACGCACGCCTTGCGGCGACGCTGGCCAATCTGGTCCCCGAGGCCCGGGCAAAACGCGATGTGTTCCCGGCCGACCCCTATGACAAGCCCGCCGAATTCCTGATGGACCTGGATGCAATCGACGCCTCTCTGCGCCAGAACCAGGCGACCGCAACTGCCAAGGGGCGGCTGTTGCGCCTGCGCCGCAAGGTCAAATCCTTTGGCTTTCACCTGGCCACCGTCGACTTGCGTCAGAACTCTGCGGTGCACGAGGCAACGATCGCCGAGCTTCTGGAGGCTGCCGGGCAACCCGGTTACGACGGATTGGACGAGATGTCGCGCATCGCGGTTCTTCGCACGGAACTTGCGTCGGCGCGCCACCTGATCCGCCCCTACCACGGCTATTCGGAGACCACCGAAAAAGAACTGGCCGTCTTCAACGAGGCGCGCCGGACCCGCAGCACCTTCGGCCGCAAGGCCATTGCCTGTGCGATCATTTCCAACTGCACCTCAGCGTCGGACATTCTGGAGCTCGTCGTCCTGCTAAAGGAAACCGGGCTTGCCGCCAGCGCCGACGACCGGGGTCTGCGCGTCGTACCCCTGTTCGAGACGATCGAAGACCTGCGCAACGGTGCGACAGTCATGAAGTCGCTTTTGGACATGCCCGAATACCGGCAGATCCTCGCCTGGCAGAACGATGTCCAGGAGATCATGCTGGGCTATTCGGATTCCAACAAGGACGGCGGCTTTGTCACGTCGAACTGGGAACTCTACAAGGCCGAACGGGAACTTGTAGAGCTCTACGGCGATCACGGCATTCGCCTGCGCCTGTTTCACGGGCGCGGCGGCTCGGTCGGGCGCGGGGGCGGCTCGGTCCGCGAAGCGATCCTTGCCCAGCCCGCCGGAGCCGTGGATGGCCAGGTCCGACTGACTGAACAGGGCGAGGTGATTTCGTCCCATTATTCGCAGCGCGATATCGGCCGCGCCCACCTGGAGACCGTCGTCGCCGCCACCGTCGAAGCCTCGCTGTTCACCAAGGGCAAATTGGCCCCGGCCCATGGCGAGCGGATCATGGAGACCCTGTCCGCAAAGGCCTTCGAAACCTACCGCGGCCTGGTCTATGAAACACCGGGGTTCGAAGATTTCTTCTGGTCCTGCACCATCATCAATGAGATCGCCTCGCTGAATATCGGCTCGCGCCCCGCGTCGCGCTCGAAGACCCGCGAGATCACGGCCCTGCGCGCCATCCCCTGGGTCTTTTCCTGGGCACAGTGCCGTATCATGCTGCCGGGCTGGTACGGGTTCGGAACCGCGATCTCGGACTGGATGAAGGATGCCGGGCCCAAGGGCAAAGAAACGCTGCGCGACCTGTACCGGACCTGGCCCTTCTTCCGCATGTTGATCTCAAAGATCGAGACGATCTCGGAACGCGCCGACCTGTCGATTGCCTCGTGCTATGCCGAACTGGTCGAGGACGCGGATCTGCGCAAGAAGATCTTCGGCAGGATCGAAACCGAGTGGAAGCTCGCGGTCGAGGCTCTTGAGATGATTACCGATCGCCCCGTCGGCGAGTCAGGATCGACGGACCGGGCGGCCGCGCTGCGCCGCCGCAGCCCCTATCTCGATCCGCTGAACCACATGCAGGTCGAAATGCTGCGGCGCGTGCGCTCCGGCCAGGACGAAGAACGCATCATGCGTGGTTTGCTTTTGTCGATCAACGGTGTCGCGTCCGGCCTGAGGAATACCGGGTAAGCACCTTATTTATTTTGGTTTTCAGCAAGCCTTGCATCGACGATCCGAACCGTTTCGTCGACGGTGTCGGATTGCATTCCAACCGATGCCCCAAGCTTTTGCACCAACCTGTCGACCCGTTCGATCATCGGCGCGCCCGCGTCGATCGCACGCGCGGCCGAGGACGGCTTGAGCAAGGATTGGGCAGCATTGGCATATTTGGCAAAGGGCACCGCATCGCCCTCGCCCGCGCCGAGTTTTCGGACCAGTTCATCCACCCAGGCATAGACCGCTTCGGACGCCGCGATGTCGGAATGAACCGCCTCTTTGATCGGGCGGATGCCATCAGGCAGGATGCAACGATAATTCCCCGTCAGCAGCATCGACCACTTGGCAAAAGGCACGAAAGGGCTGTCGTGAACGCGCAGTTTGACCGGCACATCCTTGCCGTCAAGCGTGACGGCGGCGATATCAGCTTCCAGCGTCTTCAGGATGGCCGTATGTGCCGGGTCATCAAAGGCGGCCGCCTTGAAATTGGTGGGCAGGCCGACGTGGAGAAAGTTCAACCCCTCTTCCGGTGGCCGGAAGGCCTGCGGGTCCGGTGAGCACAGCGTCATCAGCGCGGGTTCGATCGGATCCCAGACCGATGCATCGGCAAAACAATCCGCCAGATCAACATCCTGGATCGCCGGGATGCGGCGCAGATAGCTCAACGGCGGCATGTTCATGATCGACATGCAGGGCACCTTGGCGGCCCCGATCCGCGCCAGCAGGTCGCGGATTTCGGGCGCACGGTACTGAGGCTCCTGCATGGCCATGGCGACAAGGTCATAGGTCGCAGGGTCCGCATCGGCCGGGACCACGGCATCAAGCACTCCCGGCTGGTCACCGGATTTCAACAGGCGCGGTTCGCTCTCGCCCCGCAGCGTCATACGCACCGTGGTGCCTTCCGCGTTGATCAATTCGGCCTCGGCCGGCATGCAGACCAGCGTCACATCATGGCCTGCCATCAACAGTTTCGTGGACAGAAGCGAGCCGTAAGAGGCCCCGAGGATCAGAATACGCAAGTTAGCCTCCCTATCATCTTGTTTTCATCTGCCGTTACCTCGGCACGGTTCTGGCAGATATTGCATACGGTAGTACACCCGATGACCACCCCTTCATACCGCCGCAAAAAGATCAAGTCGCCTTATCCTGCCATGCAGCGCAAAACTCTTGGCCAAATTGGAGAATGGCACGGCGGAAAAGCTCAAACCAACCAGCGGTGTTGTCCTGATATTAGCAACAATCCTCCCAATTCCTGCCACATTACCCGGAGAAACAGGGACAACTGATTTGAAAAACGTAAGGATTTCCCGAATGCCCCGTTTCATGTCTCGATTTCTCCTCGTCGCCTTTTCCCTGATCCTGATGGGATGTGCCGGCGGAGGCACCACGATCACCGACTATTCCAAACGCTCGGTGGTCTATTCCTGGATTGACGTAAAGGACATACCCGGCAACCGCATGACTTCGTTCATGATGCGCAATCTCAGCGCGCCGCTGCAGGAACGCTACTACGATATGGGTTGGGAGAAGATGGGCTCGGGCTATCTTGTCTGGCACAATGGCTTCCTGCCCGGCCAGTATGAATTCCACCTGGCCCGCATGATGTCCTGCGCTGGCCCGATCTGCACCAACACCATCAACGAATTCACCTTCGGGCCCCACGGCGCCGGCATCGGTGCGACCCGCGTCGGCAACCCCGGTGTCTATTTCGCGGGCTGCTTTGCGCTGAAGCGCACCAAGCGCGGCTTCTTCCGCCCCGGCGAATTCGACACGCGCAAGACCGCCTGCGGCGCGAGCAAGTCGCAGATGCTATCCATCATGCTGAAAAGCGCCAAAGACCCGTTGGTGGCTCAGCGCATCCGCGGCGCGATGTAAGATTTCCCCCCTCGTGTAAACCTGATCAGGGCCGGCGCTGCCGGCCCTTTTCGTATCAAAAAGGCCGGACCCGTAGGGACCGGCCAATCTTTCTCAGGGAAGACGACCCTATTCCGCCGCGATAACGTCTTCGGATTTTTCAACACGGACCGCCGAGAACTTGAACTCGGGGATCTTGCCATAGGGGTCCAGTGAAGGGTTCGTCAGAAGGTTGGCCGCTGCTTCGACATAGGCGAAGGGAAGAAACACGTTACCCTCGGCCACTGCCCGGTCGGCGCGCGCCATGACGGTGATCGAACCGCGACGGGTGGTGAGGCGGATATACTCGCCCGGCTCAACGCCCAGATCGCGCAATGTACGCGGGTGAAGCGAGCAGTTTGCCTCGGGTTCCACCGCATCCAGCACCGCTGCACGCCGGGTCATAGAACCGGTATGCCAATGTTCCAGCTGACGCCCGGTAATCAGGACGAAAGGATACTCGGCATCCGGCAGCTCATCCGGCGGGATGACATTTGCCGGCGTGAACCTGGCCCGACCGCCTGCGCGCGGGAAACCATCGCCAAAGACGATGGGCTGGCCCGGATCTTCGGGCGACAGCGACGGATAGGTCACCGCAGAATTTTCAAGCCGCTCCCAGGTGATATTATCGAGAGAGTGCATGTTCATCTTCATCTCGGCAAAGACCTGGCTGGGGTGGGTGTAATCCCAATCGAGACCGAGACGCTTGGCCAGTTCAACCTCGATCCACCAGTCTTCCCTGGCTTCGCCCGGAGGCGGCACCACCGGGCGGCCCATCTGGACCTGCCGGTTTGTGTTGGTGACGGTGCCGGTTTTTTCGTACCAGGCCGAGGACGGCAGAATCACGTCGGCGTAGTTTGCCGTCTCGGTCAGGAAGATGTCCTGCACCACGAGGTGCTCCAGCTTTGCCAGCGCATCGCGGGCGTGGCCGGCATCGGGGTCGGACATGGCCGGGTTTTCGCCCAGAATATACATACCGCGAATGTCGCCCGCATGGATCGCATCCATGATCTCGACCACGGTCAGCCCCTTCTCGTTCGAGAAGTCGCCGGACTTCCAGACCTCGGTAAAGGCCGAGCGCACCCCGTCATCCATGACCGACTGGTAGTCGGGCAGGAACATCGGGATCAGCCCCGCGTCGGAGGCACCCTGCACGTTGTTCTGACCTCGGAGCGGGTGAAGCCCCGCGCCAGGGCGACCCACCTGCCCCGTCATCAGCGCGAGGCTGATCAGGCAGCGTGAGTTGTCGGTGCCGTGGATGTGCTGGCTGACGCCCATACCCCAGAAGATCATGCCGGCCTTGGCCCCGGCAAAGGTCCGGGCGACCTCGCGCAAAACCTCGGCTTCGATGCCGCAAACCTCGGCCATCTTTTCGGGCGGGAAGCCCTTGAGATGCTCCTTCATGGCATCCCAGTTCTCGGTATAGCCCTGGATGTACTGCTCGTCGTAAAGGCCCTCTTCGACGATGGTGTGCATGATTGCGTTCAGCATCGAGACATCGCCGCCCGGCTTGAACTGAAGCATGTGGCTGGCATAGCGCTTCAGGCCCGTTGCGCGGGGGTCCATGACGATCAGCTTGCCGCCGCGCTTGGCGAACTGTTTGAAATAGGTCGCAGCGACGGGGTGATTTTCAATCGGGTTGCAGCCGATGGCAATGGCGACGTCCGCGTTCTCGATCTCGTTGAAAGTCGCGGTCACGGCACCCGAACCGACGTTCTCCATCAGCGCGGCCACCGAAGATGCGTGGCACAGCCGCGTGCAGTGGTCGACGTTGTTGTGACCAAAGCCCTGGCGGATCATCTTTTGGAAGAGATAGGCTTCTTCGTTCGAACACTTGGCCGAACCGAAGCCCGCCACCCGACGGCCGTCGTCCGCGCGCAGTCTGGCAAGACCACCGGCTGCCGCGTCCAGCGCCTCGTCCCAGGTCGCTTCGCGGAAGTGGGTAAGGATATTTGCGGGATCGACGTTCAGGCCCTTGGCCGGCGCGTCGTCGCGCCGGATCAGCGGTTTGGTCAGCCTGTGCGGGTGGTGGATGTAGTCAAACCCAAAGCGGCCTTTGACACAGAGCCGGTTCTCGTTGGCGGGACCGTCGATACCCTCGACATACTTGATCTTTCCGTCCTTGACCTTGAACGAGATCTGACATCCGACACCGCAATAGGGGCAGACGCTGTCGACTTCGGTGTCATAGTCCTTGCTGTCGCCCACCTGGTCGGCATCCAGCACGGTCGCCGGCATAAGCGCGCCCGTCGGGCAGGCCTGAACGCATTCGCCGCAGGCGACACAGGACGAGGCGCCCATAGGGTCGTTCTGGTCGAACACGATCTGCGCGTCATGACCCCGCCCCGCCATGCCGATCACATCGTTGACCTGTACTTCACGGCAGGCGCGGACGCAGAGGTTACAGTGGATACAGGCGTCGAGGTTCACCTTCATGGCGACGTGGCTGTCGTCGAGAAGGGGCACGCGGGTTTTTTCGATGGCCGGGAAGCGGCTTTCGCTCACACCGTTCAGGTCTGCCATATCCCAGAAATGCGAGGATTTGTCGTGAGCCTTGTCACGCACAGGCTGGTCGGAAACCAAAAGCTCGGTCACGAGTTTGCGTGACTTTTCAGCGCGTTCCGTGTCGGTTTTGACGATCATACCTTCAGCCACGGGGCGGATGCAGGACGCAACCAGGGTGCGCTCGCCCTCCACCTCGACCATGCAGGCCCGGCAGTTGCCGTCAGGGCGATAGCCCGGCTCGGGCTTGTGGCAAAGATGCGGGATCCTGAGACCCTGGCCGTTCGCGGCCTCCCAGATGGTGGTGCCTTCGGGGACCGAGACGTCCTTGCCATCGAGCGAGAAAGTGATCTGGGGGATGGATGCTCCGTCGGCCATATCAAATCTCCTCCGGGAAGTGTTTCATTGTCAGTCGTATGGGATTCGGGGCCGCCTGCCCCAGACCACAGATCGAGGCGTCGCCCATCACCTGGCACAGGTCTTCCAGCAATTCCTGATCCCAGGTTTCGGCCTGCATCAACTTGACCGCCTTTTCGCAGCCCGCCCGGCAAGGCGTGCACTGGCCGCAACTTTCGTCTTCAAAGAACTTCAGCATGTTCAGCGCCGCATCGCGGGCGCTGTCCTTGTCGGACAACACCACGACGGCCGCCGATCCGATGAAGGTTCCGTGGGGCTGAAGCGTATCAAAATCGAGCGGGACGTCGTCCATGCTGGCTGGGAGGAGGCCCGACGACGGCCCGCCCGGTTGATACGCCTTGAAGGTATGGCCTTCGACCATGCCCCCGCAGGCGTCGATAACGTCGGTGATCGTCGATCCCGCGGGCAGGAGATGTACGCCGGGGTTCTTCACGCGGCCGGAGACCGAATAGCTGCGCAATCCCTTGCGGCCGTTCTTTTCTGTCGAATTCAGGCACTCAGGGCCTTCGCGGCAAATCTTGGCGACCCAGTAGAGCGTCTCGACATTATGAACCAGCGTCGGCTGGTTGAAGACACCCACTTGGGCGACGAACGGCGGGCGGTGGCGCGGCAGGCCACGCTTGCCCTCGATCGACTCGATCATCGCGCTTTCTTCGCCGCAGATATAGGCGCCCGCCCCCCGTCGTAGGTCGATATAGCCCGGAGACACGATGCCAGCCGCCTCAAGTTCAGCGATTTCGCGCCCGAGTATCTCCAGCACTGCCGGATATTCGTCGCGCATGTAGATGAACGCCTTCTCGGCTTCGACGGCCCAGGCGGCGATCAGCATACCTTCCAGAAACAGATGCGGCGTCCGCTCGAGGTAATAGCGATCCTTGAACGTGCCCGGCTCGCCCTCGTCCCCGTTGACGGCCAGGTAGCGCGGACCAGGATTGGCGCGCACAAAGCCCCATTTGCGGCCCGAGGGGAAGCCGGCGCCGCCGAGCCCGCGCAAACCGCTTTCCAGAATGGTTTCCTGAACCTCTTCCCAGTTGCCGTTTTCGCGCAGCTTTTTCAGCGCGCCATAGCCCCCCGCCGCGGAATAGGCGGCCAGGTCCTCATAATCGGGAATGTCGGCATGGGTGTGTCCCGCTGCGATGGCGGCTTTCACTTTTTCCGGCGTGGCGTGGTCGATGTGATGATGCCCCAGTTCAAGGACGGGGGCAGTGTCGCACCGCCCCATACAGGGCGCACGCACCACGCGCACTTCAGACGGATCGAAACCGTCTTCCAGCGCCTTTTGCAAAGCCTCGGCACCGGCCATTTCGCACGACAGCGAGTCACATACCCGGATCGTCAGCGCCGGCGGCGGAGTCTCGCCATCCCGGACCACATCGAAATGGGCGTAAAACGTCGCGACTTCATAGACCTCGCTTTGAGCAAGGCGCATTTCATCGGCAAGCGCCGCGATATGGGCCGCGGACAGATGGCCGTGCTTGTCCTGGATCAGATGAAGGAATTCAATCAGAAGGTCCCGGCGACGCGGACGGCTTCCAAGCAGGGCACGAACGTCGGCCTGCGCCGCATCATCGACCTGACGGCCTTTCGGGGTGCGGCGGCTCTTTCCCGTACCCTTTTGTTTCCAAACGCCTTTTTGATCATCCAAAGGTGCCATTCTGTCCTCCTGGTTGGGGACAAAGTGCATTCAGAAATACATATGGTCAAATGCGGATTCTGGAAGGCTCAATAATCTATGCTTATTGAATATCCGGCAGCACCGTACGTCGAAGCGCGTCGATCACCGGTATGCTCTGGGTCCGCTTTGGGGTGACGAGGCTGACCACCTTCTCGATTTCCGGTTCAATTAGAGGGACCGGCGTCGCATGTTCAAACCCTTTGAAAGAGTCGACGATGACTTGCGGAAGAACGGCCGCGCCCATTCCCTGCATCGCCATCATGACCGCCGCCATGAAACCATTCGTCTCGGCAATAACCGTAGGGTGGGCCCCGGCCTCTTCAAAGATGTGATCCAGAATGCGCCTGTTCTGCATGCCCGGCTCAAGCAGGATGAGCGGCATGCCAGCGGCCTCGGCCCAGGAAATCCCACTGTCCCAGCCTGCATTCATCCGGTCGGGAACCAGAAGACTGTATCGCTCGGCATAGAGTTCTTCGACGCGCAACATCTCGGGCCAGGCCCCCTCGGCATAGGTCAGCCCCGCATCGAACCGACCGTCGTCTATCCCCTGCTGAATGCCAAGCGAGGTGGTCGTTTCGATCCGGGTCCGAATGCCGGGATGGCGATCGCGCAGCCAGCTTGCAATCCGGGCCGCATACCCTGAGGCCGTCGGGATGGCCGCCAGCATCAGCGTGCCGACGATTTCGCCGCGGGCGGCCTTGACCTCTTCTTCCAGCGCTCGGACCTGGTCGAGGATCGCGCGGGCATGGGACACGATGGTTTCGCCTTCGCTGGTCAGGCCCTGGAAGCGGTTGCCGCGTCGTACGATCTGGGTGTCGAGCCTTTCTTCCAAATGCCGGATGCGCATCGAAAAGGCGGGTTGCGACATACCGCAGTCGTCCGCCGCCTTCGCAAAATGGCGGTGGCGCGTCAGGGCGATCAGGCATTCGAGGTCTCTGAGGTCCAGCACGGGCACTCTCCTTTCCCCCTCTGTTGCACGGGGTTCGACCAAAGCACAAGTTGACAGATTCGCCCCTGTGGTATACCACACACCAACAGGTTTACGCTCGGGGAGGACCGTAAGTCATGTTGCTTTCAGAGTACAAATCCAAAGAACTTTTGCACCAGTACGGCGTAAAGGTTCCCTCAGGAAAACTGGCGCGCAGCGCGGACGAAGCCGAGGCGACCTGCGCCGGGATTCTGGCCGAGCAGTTTCCCGGTGTCGCCGCCAAGAAATACGTCGTGAAGGCCCAGATCGCCGCCGGTGGCCGCGGCCTCGCCGGTGGTGTTCGCTTTGCGGCGACGCCATCATCCGTCCACGAAGAAGCGGCAAAGATGCTGGGTTCGACCCTCGTGACCGGGCAGACCGGACCCGAAGGTGAAGAAGTGCGTTCGGTCTATGTCGAGGCAGCGCTGGACCTGGCGGCTCAATTCTTCATTGCCTTTGCTCTCGATTTCGAGACAGGCGCACCGTTGCTCCTGGCCTCGTCGGAAGGCGGCGTCGAATTCGAACAACGGGCGCGAATGGACTCCGACACAGTAAAGACGCTGGTCTTGCCATCGGAAGATCGCGCCGCGCTCCAAGGCTTCCTCGCCTCGGTCGGCATCGACGAACATGCCGTTGAACCGATAATGGCGGCACGGAAGGCCTTTCTCGACAACGACATGACGCTTCTCGAAATCAACCCGTTCGCGCGCACGGCAACCGGGGACTGGGTCGCGATCGACGCCAAGATTTCGCTTGATGCCAGTGCCTCGTTCCGCCACCCGGAGTTCGAAAGCATGGTTGCCGAGCAAGGTCTTTCCGGGATCGAGGATGAGGCGGCCAAACGCAATATCAACTTTGTCAAACTGGACGGCGACATGGGTGTCGTCGTGAACGGCGCCGGGCTTGGTCTTGCGACGAACGACATGATCGTAGATGCCAATGGTGCGCCTGCCAATTTCATGGACATCCGCACCACGGCGACAAGTTTCGACATTGCCGCAGGTGTGGAACTCTTGCTGAAGGACCCGCAGGTAAAGGTTCTTCTGCTGAACGTGCACGGCGGCGGCATGACTGTCTGCGATACAGTCGCCGAGGGTGTGGCCTTTGCCTATTCGCGGGCCGATCGGTCAGTTCCCTGTGTCGCCCGTCTTGCGGGAACCAACGCTGACTGGGGGTTGCGCATTCTCAAAGATCGCAAGGTGCCGGCTGAAACCTTTGACAACATGCGCGGCGCGGTAAAACGGGCCGTGGACCTGGCAGGGGGAGCACGCTGATGTCAATTCTCGTCGACAACGATACCCGTGTTCTGATCCAGGGCATGACCGGGCGCGCGGGCACCTTCTATTCAGACCAGACCATGCGCTATGGTACGAATGTGGTGGCCGGGGTCCGCCCCGGCCGTGGAGGAACAAAGCATCTCGGTTTGCCGGTTTTCGATACCGTGGCCGACGCGGTGAAAGAGACCAAGGCCAACGCCAGCCTTGTCATCGTTCCGGCGCCGAAGGCCGCCGACGCCATCATCGAGGCGATCGAAGCTGAAATCGGCGTCATTGTCTGCGTGACCGAACGTGTCCCGCAACACGACATGGCGCGGGTCAAGGCGGCTCTGGCAGGATCGAAATCGGTGCTTATTGGCCCCAACAGCCAGGGCATCCTGACGCCGGACCAGTGCAAGATCGGTGTCATGCCGACCAAGGACGCCACTCCGGGAAAATTGGGCATCGTGTCACGCTCGGCATCGCTGACCTCGGAAATCCTGGCAAGCTGCTCGGCGGCGAACCTGGGGCAGTCGACGACGGTAGGCGTTGGCGGAGACGCCCTGCACGGTGTGGGCTTCGTCGAGTGCCTGAAGTTGTTCAAGGACGACAAAGACACCGAAGCGGTGATCCTGATCGGCGAGATCGGCGGCCGCGAAGAAGAAAAGGCGGCCGCCTACCTGGCCGACGTCGATTATGGCAAGCCGGTCATAGCCCTCGTCGTCGGTCGCCACGCGCCCAAAGGACGGCGCATGGGGCACGCTGGCACCTTGTCGGTTCTGGGTGCGATGACGGCGCGCGAAAAGGCGGCACGGCTGAAATCTTCCGGCGTTCTGATTGCAAAGGATGCCGATGATGTGGTCGAAACGGTTCTGAAAGCATTAAACCGGAACTGAACGGACACCCATGACCATGCCACATTCAATCCCCGAGACCATGCGGGTTGTCGTCATGCGCGACGCAGGCGGCCCCGACGTGCTGGAGGTCGCCAAGGAGGAAACGCCAGCCCCGCGCGCCGGGCAGGTTTTGGTCAAGGTGACGGCAGCCGGGGTGAACGGGCCTGACCTGGTGCAGCGACGCGGGCATTACCCGCCCCCCAAAGGCGCTTCGCCCCATCTCGGGCTGGAAGTCTCCGGCGAGGTCATCGCCCTTGGCGACGGCGTCGAAGCATGGAAGATCGGCGATCGTGTCGTGGCCCTGACGAACGGCGGGGGCTATGCCGAATATGTCGCGGTGGACGCGGGCCATTGCCTCCCCGTCCCCGAGGGAGTGGACGAGATTGATGCCGCCGGACTGCCCGAAACCTATTTCACGGTCTGGAGCAACGTGTTCTTCGGCCAGAGCATCCCCGACGGCGGGACTTTCCTCGTGCACGGCGGCTCGGGCGGGATCGGCACGACGGCTGTGCAACTGGGCGCCGCTTTCGGCCTGAAGGTTCTGACCACGATCCCGGACGACGCAGCTGCTGAATTCGTCATGTCTCTGGGCGCGAACCGGGCGATCAATTTCCACGACGAGGATTTCGTCGAGGTCGCGCGCGAGGAAGGCGGCGCGGACATCATCCTCGACATCATCGGCGGGGACTATATCGCGCGCAATATCAAGGCCGCGCGCCACGATGCCAGGATCATCCAGCTGGCGTTCAACGCGGGCTCGAAGGTCGAAATCAACCTGATGCCGGTGATGCTCAAGCGTCTGTCCTATACAGGATCAACCCTGCGCTCCCGGCCCGATGCGTTCAAGACGGCGATCGCCACAGACCTTGCCGATAAGGTCTGGCCTTTGTTTGCACAGGGCGCGCTCAGGCCCGTGACCCACAAGGTGCTGCCGCTGGACAAGGCCGGTGAGGCCCACGCCCTGATGGAGGCGGCAATGCACCATGGAAAAATCCTGCTGAGGCCATAGGATGGGCTAAACCGAATAAGATAACGGGAGGAAGATTTGGGAAAGGTTTGGACGTTTGTCGAGGAGTACTCGGCCCTTTTGATCATCGGGGCAATCTCGGCCCTGATCTGGGCCAACACGAGCCCCGAAACCTATCACCATTTCGTCGAGTACGAACTGGTGCACGACGGGTTCATCGGTCATCCCCATGATGACGGTCATGGTCACGTCACCCGGACGATCACCCTGCATTTCCTTATCAACGACGTGCTGATGGCCTTGTTCTTTGCGCTGGCGGGCAAGGAAGTCTGGGAGGCCGTGGCGCTGAAAAACGGTTCGCTTCGCGGCAAGAAGGCAATGACGCCTTTGATTGCGACCGCGGGCGGAATGATCGGCCCAGCTGCGGTATACCTCTTGGGCGCCGCAATGGTCGGAAAATTCGCGATGCTGGCAAATGGCTGGGCGATTCCGACGGCAACCGACATTGCCTTTTCTTACCTGGTAGGACGCCTGGTCTTTGGCGCGGGGCATCCTGCGGTCGGCTTCCTTCTTCTTCTGGCGATCGCGGATGACGCGGCAGGACTTGTGATCCTTGCGATCTTCTACCCCCAGGGAGACCTGGCACCAGCCTGGCTTTTGCTGTCCCTGGCGGCGGCGATCGGAGCCTACGTCCTGTTCAACTGGCTGCCACGCCGTATGGATCGCGGCAATCAGGACCGACCGGTTTCCACCTGGGTCCGCAAGACGCTTTCGTTCTGGCCCTATGCCGTAGCCGGTGCGATCAGCTGGTACGGCTTTCACATGGCTGGCATCCACCCCGCGCTCGGCCTGCTGCCGATCGTGCCGGCCCTGCCCCATTCTGACATTGACTATGGCATCTTTGCCGAGGCCGAGCAGCATCTGACCGACCTGCTGAACCACACCGAGCACGTCCTGAAGCGCCCGGTCGAACTCATCTTGTTCGGCTTTGGCCTGATGAATGCGGGCGTCGAATTCTCGTCGGTTGGCGCTGCGACGGTCATAGTGCTGGCTGGCCTTTTGATCGGGAAACCTTTGGGCATTCTCCTGATGGGTTACATCGGCGCGCATGTTCTGAAGTTCGGCCTTCCCGAAGGGATGAAGACCTCGGATCTCTTCGTCCTGGGCTGCGTGGCCGCAATCGGCTTTACCGTCTCACTGTTCGTGGCTTCGGTTGCCTTTGCGCCCGGAGAGATACAGGACGCTGCCAAGATGGGCGCGCTGCTGAGCTTTGGCGCGGCGATCATCTCGTTCGTCGTCGGCAAGGTGTTCAATGCGAAATCTCCGGCCGCGACCGAGACCCCGGCCGAGTAACAACAGGTGCCGCCGGCTCGACCGGCGGCACCTCTGATTGCCCTTCCCCGGATGAGCGCGTAGACATGGGGCATTGCCAGCCAGCTATCCGGCCCGTCTCATGAGCTTTGCAACCTATCCTTCCCTCTCCGGGATGCCCGTTCTTGTCACAGGTGGCGCCACGGGCATCGGCGCGGACATCGTGCGCGCATTTCATACTCAAGGAGCGAAAGTCGGGTTCCTTGATGTGCAGGACGATGCAGCCAGAGCGCTTGTCGCCGAATGCAGCGGCGCACCTGTATACGTACATGCCGATGTCACCGACATCCCCGAACTGCAGGGCGCTATCGAATCGATCGCGCAACGCATCGGTCCAATCCGCTGCCTGGTCAACAATGCCGCGAACGACAAGCGCGAGAGTGTGGACGCCATCGCGGTCGACGACTGGGACCTGTCACAGAACATCAACCTGAGACCGCATTTCTTTGCCGCACAGGCTGTATACCCTGGCATGGCCAAGGCCGGTGGCGGGTCCATCATCAATTTCTCGTCTATCGCTTGGCGGATGGGTTTTGGTGCCATGCCCCCTTATGAAGCGGCCAAGGCGGGTGTGCTTGGATTGACCAAATCCCTGGCGGCAAACTTCGGAGCCGACAATATCCGCGTCAACGCCATCGAACCCGGCGCAGTTATCACGCCCCGACAGCGTGAATTGTGGTTCAGGACACAGGAAGCCGTGGATGAGGTCGTTGAACGGCAGTGCCTGAGACAGGTTCTGACCGGCGATGATATTGCCCGGACCGTGCTGTTCCTGGCTTCTGACGACGCAGGCATGATCACAAAGCAATCCTTCATCATCGATGCGGGGCTGTTGTGAGTCAGGGAACGGAATCGGGCGAGCACGCGGGTGCATCCAAGCGGAAGCCCGAGCATAAGATTTTTGATTCGGGGTTCTTGTTCCTGATCGCGGCAACGGTAGCTGCCGCCATTGCCGTGACATGGAAATCGGGCGCTGCGCATATGTTCAGCGTGTCGCTTGGCGCGCTAGGGTTTCTCGGAATACTGCTGCCCAAAATCTTTGCCGGTCTGTTCATAGCCGCAGCGATTCCGATCCTGATACCTCGGGAAAAGGTTTCGCGCTGGATGGGGCGGGACAGCGGCATCAGGGGTCTCTTTTTTGCAGCTTTGGCAGGGGTGTTGTTGCCGGGTGGTCCGGCGATGATCTTTCCATTGACCGGTGCCCTCCTGGCCTCAGGCGCGGACCTGGCTGCAAGCTTCGCATTCATCACCGGCTGGGGCCTTTTGAACCTGAACCGCACCCTGATTTGGGAACTGTCGTTTCTCCCGTCCCATTTCGTCGGCCTTCGTGTCCTGTTTTGCCTGCCCTTGCCCATCCTCCTCGGCATCGCTGTGCGCGCCTTCGGGTCAAAGACATGAACATCCTGATCGGTACAATCATGCTGTGTGTCGGCGCTTGGTGGCTTTGGCGCAAGCTTCCGGATGACGATACTCGCCGGCAGGCATTGCAGGCGTCCATCGAACTGTCGAAGTTCACGCTGCCGCGGATCACCATGGCGCTGATCGGCGCCGCTCTCTTCGCAGAGTTGCTGCCGGCGGACAGGATCGAGGGGCTTTTTGGCGCCGAGGCTGGTCTGACCGGTATTGCTCTGGCGGTGCTTATTGGTCCTCTCGTTCCGGGCGGCCCCTTTGTCGCCTTCGCCATTGGCGCGGCTGGAATGCAGGTTGGGGCCTCGGACGCAGCGTTGATGGCGTTCATTGCCTCCTGGGGCCTGTTTTCCCTCACCAAAGCGGTCGGCTACGAAATTCCGCTTATCGGCGGCCGGTTCGCGCTTACCAGGCTCCTGGCGTCGCTCCCCCTGCCTTTCTTGCTCGCCTTTTTCGCCCGGGTCCTGCTTTGAGACTCAAAAATTGCGGGATGCGGCGTTCAGGCTAGAGCGCGCGTCGCACGGCGGTGTCTGGATCGGACTGTGGCTGGCACATGGTCCTTTGGGATATGTCTGGTCCCGCACCGTTCACAACCGGCCAGGACCATGCATGACGCTCGCTGCAAGCCGCGCTGACACACGCCCTATTCGGTCGTGCTCGGTTCGGTTGATTGGCTGAAATAGTCAGGAAATTCAGCCTTTAGAGCCGAAACCCGGCTGATCGAACCGGAAAGATGCGATCTCATGGCGCTTGCCGCACCATCGGGGTCCTGCGCCCGGATGCGTTCCACTATGGCCCGATGGAAATCTATGATGCTCTCCATTTTTCCCTTCATGGGAAGTTCAAGTCGCTGGCAGCGGGTCAAGGCGCCCTGACGGCGCTCCAAAAGGCGGTGGATATTCGCCATTCCGACGCCTTCGAAAAGAGTACGATGAAACGCGCGATCCAATTCCGAGAACATATCCATCTGTTCGAGATCGCCCAGAAGCGTGGCTTGCATCTCGAGGATTTTCGCCGCGCGATCAACTGCGGTGGACGCGCGCATCCGCGCAAGCCGCCGCACGACCTCGGTTTCTGCAGCGACCCGCAGGAACTGGGTTTCAAACAATTCCTGCTCGTCTATCCTTGTGACCACGGTGCGGGACTGAGGATAAATCCGAACCAGGCCATCTTGCTCAAGTGCCTGCAAAGCTTCACGCACCGGGGTCTGGCTGACGGCAAAACGCTCCCCCAGATCTACGCGCGACAGGGTGGCATCGGGTGGCAACTCAAGATCAAGGATTTCCTGACGGAGTTTTTCATAGACGCGGCTACCGGCACCGCCTCCGCCCCGTTCGTCCTGCCTGAGTGTCTTGCCCATGAATGCCCTTCAATCAGATATCGCCGCGATGCGATATACCAGTTGTATCACCATATCGTCTAATATATTAGTTCACTCAAAAATGAGAAGTGCTGCCTGTCATCCCGCATCCATGGACAATACCGTTGCGCCTGATCCCGGCCAAACGGCGCGGCGAGGTGGGCTGGCGCGACCGGGTGCAATGCACGTCGGGGACATTTCTGCTACGAACGCATCTGGCACCCCGGACTTTGACACGCGGCGCTGCAGGACAAGGTAGATCGAAAGGGCCACACGAATGAGTCGGAAACGCTACGAAGATCTTCGCTCGGCCAGATGGTTTGCACCGGATGACTTGCGCTCCATGGGCCATCGCAGCCGCGCCATGCAGATGGGGCTCAGCGAGGAAGATTGGGACGGGCGGCCGGTCATTGCCATCATCAACACTTGGTCCGACCTTTCGCCTTGCCATCACCACCTGCGCGACCGGGCCGAATGCGTCAAACGCGGCATCCTCCAGGCAGGCGGTATGCCTGCTGAATTGCCGGTCCACGATTTCTCCGAACAGTTTCTCAAGCCGACGTCGATGCTCTACCGAAATATGGGCGCCATGGAAGTCGAAGAGACAATCCGCTCGCATCCGGTTGACGGCGCGGTGCTTTTGGGAGGCTGCGACAAGTCGACACCTGCCCTTGTCATGGGCGCCATTTCATCCGGCGTCCCGTTCATTTTCATGCCCGCAGGTGCCATGCTTCGCGGCAACTACGCCGGGCGAAAGCTCGGCTCGGGTACCGACGTGTGGAAATACTGGGACGAACGCCGCGCGGGAACCATCGGAAAGGACGAATGGATGGGTGTGCAGGGCGGGATCGCGCGATCCTATGGCACCTGCATGACCATGGGAACGGCTTCGACCATGATGTCGATTGCCGAGGGGTTCGGCCTGACCCTGCCGGGTGCGTCCTCGATCCCGGCCCCGGACGCAAGCCACAAACGCATGGCCACGGCCTGCGGACGCCGAGCCGTCGAAATGGTCTGGGAGGATTTGACGCCTGACAAGATCATCACCCGCGCGGCCACGCAAAACGCGACAACTGTCGCGATGGCAACGGGCTGTTCGACCAACGCCATCATTCACCTGATCGCTATGGCGCGGCGCGCCGGCATCGACTGGGGCCTCGACGACCTGGACCGGATCGGCCACGAGGTGCCAGTCATGGCCAACATCCGTCCCTCGGGAAAAGAGTACCTGATGGAAGACTTTTTCTACGCCGGCGGCCTGCCGGCGCTGATGAAGGAGTTGGGGGACAAATTGGACCTTTCGGTCACAACGGTCACCGGGCGGACCCTGGGTGAAGATATCGACGGCGCGGTGAATTATAATGACGACGTCATTCGTCCCTTGTCGAACCCGGTCTATCACGAGGGGTCACTGGCGGTATTGCGCGGCAACCTTGCCCCCGATGGAGCAGTCATCAAACCTGCCGCGATGGACCCGAAATTCCAGGTTCACAAGGGCCCGGCGATCGTGGCTGACAGCTATGACGACTTGAAAAAGATCATCAACGACGAAGATTACCCGATGACACCGGACCACGTCCTGGTGTTGCGCAATGCGGGCCCTCAGGGCGGGCCGGGCATGCCGGAGTGGGGCATGATCCCCATGCCCAAGGCGCTTTTGAAGGACGGGCACCGGGACATGATGCGACTGTCAGACGCGCGGATGTCAGGAACGTCATTCGGTGCCTGCGTTCTGCACGTCGCTCCCGAGGCGTTCATCGGCGGGCCGCTGGCCCTGATCCGCACGGGCGATATCATCGAAATGGATATACCCAACCGGACGCTGAACGTGGCGGTAACCGACGAAGAACTCGCGGAACGCCGCAAAGCCTGGACGCCGCCCGAACCGCGCTATGAGCGCGGCTATGGATGGATGTTTTCAAAACACGTCGAGCAGGCGGACAAGGGTTGTGACTTTGACTTCCTGAAAACTGAATTCGGCGGACCGGTCCCTGAACCGGAGATCAACTGATGGATCAAGACGACTTGCTTCGCGGGCGCACCTTCCCGGCAAGAAACATTGCGCGAAAGAAACGGATGTCGTCGAAGTCCCCTTCATCGTCAAATGCCGGAAACTGGCACAACGGCAACGCGGAACGTCTGTTATAAGAGACTGATATGAAAGAGATTACACAGGCGCTCAGGGGGATTTCAGGCATCCTGGTGACGCCGTTCGACAACGATGATCACCTTGCGCCGGAACGTCTGTCCCCGGTGGTGGATCGCGCTGTGAATGCGGGTGTGCATATCCTCACCATCAACGGGAACACTGGCGAATACTATGGGCTGACCGGTCCCGAGGCCGAACGGATGGCCCATGCCGCGGCCGAAACCATTGACGGGCGCGTTCCGATGATTGGGGGCGTCGGGCGGTCGGTGAACGAGGCTTGCGCCCTGGCCCGCGCCAGTGTGAAAGCCGGAGCCTCTGCGCTGATGGTGCATCAGACGCCGGACCCTTTCGTGGCCCCGCGCGGATACCGCGACTATGTGGCCAGAGTGGCAGATGCCGCTGACGGCCTTCCTCTTGTCTTGTACCTGCGAAACGACAGCATCGGCACTTCGGCGATTGCTGCGCTCTGTGAAACCGAGGGGGTCGCGGGGGTCAAATGGGCCACGCCGCACCCGCTGAAACTGGCCGAAGCCATGGCCGCCTCTCCCGATCACATCGTCTGGGTCGGCGGGCTGGCCGAAGTCTGGGCCCCGCCACTCTATGCGGTTGGTGCGCGTGGATTTACCAGCGGATTGATCAATGTCTGGCCCGAAAGGTCAGTCGCGATCCATGCCGCGCTGGATGCGGGCAATTACGAGTCAGCAAATGCTCTCATTCGGGACATGCGGGTCTTTGAGGACATCCGGGCCGAGGAAATGGGTGGCACGAACGTAACAGGTGTGAAAACAGCCCTGGCCATGATGGGCAATGATTGCGGTCCGGCGCGCCCGCCTTCGGCCTGGCCCCTGAACCCCGACCAGACAGCACGTCTTGGCGCATTCTTGAAAACCAACGGACTAGCAGCGAAAGAAGTGGCATGAGCGACCAGCCCAACCCCGAGACCATCGAGAAACTCCGTGGCGTCAGCGTGGCGACACTCGCAACCGCCCTATTCAGACGCGGCCTGCGCCATCAGGTGATCCAGGACGTTCGCCCCCTGTCCCAGAAGGGACGCAACATGGTCGGGCCGGCCTTTACCCTGAGGTACATCCCGGCGCGGGAAGATCGCAATCAGCTGCAAGAGTTCAGAAATCCGATGCACCCACAGCGCCACGCAATCGAAACCTGCCCTGCCGGCCACGTCCTGGTCATGGACAGCCGAAAGAACGCCACCGCGGCCAGCGCGGGAGACATCCTGATCACGCGCTTGATGGTGCGCGGCGGAGAGGGAGTCGTTACAGACGGGGGCTTCCGCGATTCCATGCGGATCGCCGAATTGGAGATGAGGTCCTATCACTCGCGCCCCGCAAGCCCGACGAACCTTACGATCAACGAGGCCATCGAGATCAACTGCCCGATCGGCTGTGGAGATGCCCCAGTCTTCCCCGGCGACATCATTGTAGGCGACGACGATAGTGTTATCGTTGTTCCCGCTGGAATCGCAGACGACATTGCCGACGAGGCGGTTGAAATGACCGCCTACGAGGATTTCGTTGTCGAACAGGTGCGGCAGGGCGAAACGATTATCGGTCTTTACCCGGCGACAAAAGAAGAGAACCTGGAAAAATTCGCCAAGTGGCGCAAGGAGAACGGACGCTGATGCAACTTACCGAAGCGGAACTCGAGGGCCTCTGGCTGGGGCGTGTTTGGAGGCCCGGCATAGGTCCTTCGGTGGTCACCCTTCGCAATGGCGAGGTTGCGGATATTACCTCGGCCAAAGCGCCGACCGTGCGCGACGTTTTGGAACTGGAAGATCCGGCCGACTATGTTCGCAACGCAGAGGGCAAGCTGTTGGCAGCCCATGATGCGCTGCCGGGCCTCGCCGATGCGGGCGACGGCCCGTATTGGTTGGCACCCTGCGACCTTCAGGCGGTAAAGGCCTGTGGCGTGACTTTCGCCCAGTCGATGGTCGAGCGCGTGATCGAGGAGCAGGCTGCCGGTGATGCCTCGAAGGCCGAGACCGTCCGCGCGCAGGTCACCGAAATCATTGGCGACAGCCTGCAAAGCCTGGTGGCGGGCTCGGAGAAAGCCGCAGAGGTCAAAGCCGAGCTGATCCGTCTGGGCATGTGGTCCCAATACCTCGAAGTTGGGATTGGCCCGGACGCCGAGGTCTTCACAAAGGGGCAGCCGCTGTCGAGCATGGGCACGGGCGCCGATATTGGCCTTCACCCGGTGTCGACTTGGAATAACCCCGAGCCTGAGATCGTCCTGGCGGTCAATTCCCGTGGTGAGGTTCCCGGCGTAACGCTCGGAAATGACGTCAATTTGAGAGACATAGAGGGACGCTCGGCGCTGCTCTTGCCGATGGCCAAGGACAATAATGCCTCCTGTTCGATTGGCCCGATGATCCGCCTGTTCGACGATACCTATTCGCTTGATGACACCCGCCAGGCCGTACTTGACCTGACGGTCATCGGCGAGGACGGCTATGTCCTGGAGGGCCATTCACTGATGAGTGAAATCAGCCGCGATCCCCTCGACCTGGTCAAGCACACGCTGGGGCGGCACCATCAGTATCCAGACGGCTTCATGCTATTCCTGGGTACCCTGTTTGCCCCGATCGACGACCGGGACGAGCCCGGCCAGGGCTTTACCCACAAGCTGGGCGACAAGGTCACCATCGCCAGCGACGGGCTTGGAAAACTGGAAAATACTGTCCGGCTCTCGACCGAGTGCCCGGAATGGACCTTTGGTCTGGCCGATTTGATGCGCAACCTGGCCGGCCGCAACTTACTCTGACAAGGAACTGATAATGCTTGATAAATCCACCTTCACCCCGCACGGGAAGCACCTGATTGCAGGTGAATGGGTTGCTGGGGAGGCGACATTTTCGTCCGAGCCGGCCCATGGTCCGTCGCATGAATTTTCGGTTGGCACCCCGGCCTTGGTCGACCGGGCCTGCGCTGCCGCCGAGGAAGCGTTTTGGGACTATGGCTATTCGACCCGTGAAGAGCGTGCGGCATTTCTGAATGCAATCGCGGATGAGATCGAGGCGCGTGGCGAAGCCATCACCGAGATTGGCACCCAGGAAACCGGCCTGCCCGAGGCGCGGCTTCAGGGCGAGCGCGGCCGGACGACAGGACAGCTTCGCCTGTTTGCCTCGCACATCCTCGCGGGCGACTATCTTGACCGCCGTCATGACGAGGCTCTGCCCGACCGCCAGCCGCTGCCTCGGCCGGACCTGAAAATGGTGCAGCGCCCGATTGGACCTGTTGCCGTGTTTGGTGCCTCGAACTTCCCGCTGGCCTTTTCGACCGCAGGCGGCGACACCGCGGCGGCGCTGGCTGCCGGCTGCCCGGTCGTGGTCAAAGGCCACTCGGCCCACCCCGGCACCGGCGAAATCGTCGCCGAGGCGATCCATGCCGCGATTGAAAAATGTGGCGTAAACCCCGGTGTTTTCAGCCTTATTCAGGGTGGCAAGCGTGACGTTGGAGTGTCGGTCGTGCAGCACCCCTTCATCAAGGCCGTCGGCTTTACCGGTTCGCTCGGCGGCGGTCGTGCCTTGTTTGACCTCTGCGCACAGCGCGAAGAGCCGATCCCTTTCTTCGGCGAACTCGGATCAGTGAACCCGATGTTCCTTTTGCCCGAGGCGCTCGCCGCACGTGGCCAGGCAATCGCCGAAGGCTGGGCCGGATCACTGACGATGGGAGCAGGCCAGTTCTGCACCAACCCCGGCATTGCCGTGGTGATCGATGGGCCCGAGGCTGACGCCTTCATCGAAGCTGCCACCAAGGCTCTGGAGCCGATCGGCGCGCAGACCATGCTGACCGATGGTATTGCTGCCGCCTACCGTTCCGGCCGCGACAGGGTTGCCGGAACGGCGGGTGTGCAGGAGTTGCTTACGTCGACGTGCGATCTGCGCAATGCCACCCCGTATCTCTTCGCCACCACCGGCAAGGAATGGCTTGAGAACGAAGCACTGGGAGAGGAGGTCTTTGGCCCGCTTGGCCTGATCGTCCGAGTCGCCGACATGGACGAAATGCTTGCCATGGCGAGGTCGCTGCAAGGCCAGCTGACCTGCACGCTGCATATGGACGATGGCGATACCGAGTTGGCCAGAAAGCTGATGCCGATCGTTGAACGCAAGGCTGGCCGTGTGCTGGCCAACGGGTTCCCCACCGGCGTCGAAGTGGCGGACAGCATGGTGCATGGCGGCCCCTACCCGGCCTCGACCAACTTTGGTGCAACTTCGGTCGGCACCTTGTCGATCAGGCGGTTCCTGCGGCCCGTATGTTACCAGAACATGCCCGACGCGATCCTGCCGAACGACCTGCAGGGATAGGGCGCCCATCTTATGGAGTCCGAGGCAGGGCATAGTAGAAAGGCGGGTAATATGCCCGCCTTTTCCGGGCTATTGTCCTTTGCTTTGGTGGCTGTTGCCTTTCTCGAACTGGCAGCCCGCGCTTCGGGATCACATCGTTTGCAGGAACTCACCTGGGCCTTTATGGCCCTGGTGATCTTTTTGTCGCTGCGTCGCCTCGGCCTGCGCGAAATCTATCTGCTTGGCGCCAGC
Source organism: Silicimonas sp. (assembly GCA_050290245.1). Taxonomy (GTDB): domain Bacteria; phylum Pseudomonadota; class Alphaproteobacteria; order Rhodobacterales; family Rhodobacteraceae; genus JBNKHH01. Next base: position 22,788 of record JBNKHH010000050.1, on the reverse strand, counting down.
GCCATCCTGTCGCTGTTCTTGTGGACCACCCACCCGGACCCTACACAGGTTCTTGCCAGCTCGCTCGATCAGGCATCCTTCCTGATGGCCTTTATCCTTTTGCTGGGCATGTTGCAGGCAGCCGCTTCAACCTCGCCGTCGGTCGCGGTTCTGGGAGAGTTCCTGACGCGCCAGCCGCCGGGGCGGCGGTATTACGCCTTGAATGGCGGGACGGCGTTTCTGGCTGTCCTGTTCAACATCGGTGTCATCAGCTTCCTGGTGCCGCTGGTCATGAAGGGTATCGAAAGGGCCACGCCCGGAGACGGCCTGAACCCGGTGCGTCAACGACGCCAGCTTTCTGCTGTTCTGCGCGGCTTTGCCTGGTGCGTGACATGGTCGCCAACGGCTTTTGCCCCGCTGATCGTTGCTGAATTGATCCCCGGCGTCGAGCGCGGGGCCTGGACGGGTTATGGTCTTGGAATATTCATCATTCTCATGGTGTTGGGTGGACTGGAGGACCGATGGAGGTTCCGCGGATACAGGCCTTCGGCGAACAGGCAGACCATGGCTTTCCCGGTTCGATCCGGGCTGCGCTTCACGGCCACCATGCTCTGGTTTCTTGCGATCGTTCTGATCGTGGTTTGGGTCTTTGAAGAGAGCGCCATATTCGGTGTTCTGATGGCATGTCCGGCCATCGCCCTGGGCTGGCTGGCGGCGCAGAACGGCTTTCCCAAGACCGGGACGTTTGCGGCCATGCACAGGCGGATATCGGACGTCCTGGTCCAAGACATCCAGGGCTCGGTCAACGTGGCGATCACCCTTGCCTGTTCGGGATATGTCGGGCGCGCGGCTGCCGGGCTGGTGCCCGCCGCCGAGGTGGCCGCCTATCTGGGACTGGGCGGGATGCAGGACTGGCTGCTTTTGGCGCTGATCCCCCCGTTGATCGCGCTGTTCAGCCTGCTGGCCCTGTCGCCCACGATGATGGCCGTGTTCATGGGTTCGTTCTTTGCCGCTCTGCCTGTTCTGCCCGCCGATCCGACCATGATCGCCTTTTCGATCTCATGCGGGTGGGCTTTATCAATGACGTTCTCGCCCCTGGCGACGGTGGTCCTTTTGATCAACCGCGCCTCGGGCGTCCCCGCAAGGACCCTGACATGGGGCTGGAACCTGGGCTTTACCGCCATCGCCGCGGTGCTGCTATTCCCGGCGTTCCGGCTTTTGGTCGGCAACCAATAAGCAAGAAATTCCAGAAAGTTAGATATGATTTCTCCCACCGATCTGCGCTCTATCATCCGATCCGGACTTTTGTCTTTTCCGGTCACCCCCTTTGACGGGGACAACCGTTTCAATCCGACCGCCTTTCGGGCGCACCTTGAATGGCTCTCGGCGCATCCGGTGGCCGGGCTGATCGTTGCCGGCGGCACCGGCGAGATGTTTTCACTGACTCCGGACGAGATCGTCGAAGTCGTCAAAACCGCGAAAGCCGCACAGCCCAATGCCCCGATCATCGCCGGATGCGGGTACGGCACCCGACTGGCCTGTGACCTGGCCCGATCGATCGAAGCGGCTGGTGGTGACGGCATCCTCTTGCTGCCCCATTACCTGATCGGCGCTCCACAGGACGGGATCGAAGCGCACATCCGCGCCGTGTGCAAATCCACAAACATGGGCGTCATCGTCTATAACCGTGGCCAGAGCGTGTGCTCTGCCGAAACCCTCGCCCGCCTTGTCGAGGACTGCTCCAACCTGATCGGCTTCAAGGACGGTACCGGTGACATCGATACCGTGAAACGTATTACCGTCGGCCTCGGCGACCGTCTGGCCTACATCGGCGGCATGCCCACGCACGAATTATTCGCCCAGGCTTTCCGCGGCGCGGGCGTTGATACCTATTCGTCGGCCGTTTTCAATTTCGTCCCCGAAACCGCCCTGGCCTTTCACAGGGCATTCGTGGCGAGGGACGATGCGACCTGCGAACAGATGCTGCGCGAATTCTATTATCCGTTTGCGAAAATCCGGGACCGCAAAGCAGGCTATGCGGTCTCGGCAATTAAGGCCGGAGTTTCGTTGCGCGGTTTCGATACCGGACCTGTGCGCACTCCGTTGATCGACCTGACCGAGGAAGAACGCGGCTTGATGGCTGACCTGATCCAGGGTCGCGGCTGATCAGTCGGGAAAACCCAGCTTCTTCAATGCAGCGCGCGCGGTTGGCGAATTAGGGTCGGTCTTGGACAAGGCCGACTCGTTCAACTCGGCAACGACCTCGTGCAGGGTGCGCCTGCGCAGTTGCTGCGCCAGGAAGATTTCCAGGTCCCGTTCGTAAAGCTCGGCGATCCGTATCGCCGCAGTATCTTGTGCCATTTTGCAGACTCCCCACGTCCTGCGCAATTGACACCGAATTCGGGCTTCTCTGCAAGCCCTCCCCCGTATCGCGCGGGCGAGATGACATTTATCCGCCGAAAGAATGGTCTTTTCCGAGAAAAAATTGCTTGTGGAATGACGCAATAGTAATCAAATTCATAAATAGGAATTTATGGAGGTGATCACGTGACCCTATCCAGACGTGCATTTCTGGCTGGCGCTGCAGCTGGTATCGGCACCTTGGCGCTGCCGCGTTTCTCCATAGCCGAGACGCCGGTGCTTGACGGGCGATTGATGACAATCTCGGATGGCTACCTGACCCTGCCAAAATCCTTCACGCTGGCGAATATCCCTCCAGAGGACGCCGCACCGATCTTCGCAGCCCATGGGATCGAGGGCGATATGCTCAAATCTCCGTGCAACGTCACACTGTATAGGGACGATGATCGGGTCATTCTCTTCGATGCCGGATCCGGGTCCGAATTCATGCCGACTGCAGGCGAACTCATCGAGGGGTTGGATGCTGCCGGTGTCGCGCCCGATGACGTCACGCATATCGTCTTTACGCACGCCCATCCCGACCACCTTTGGGGCATCCTCGACGACTTTGGAGACCCAGCCTTTCCCGAGGCCAAGCTATTGATCGGGCAGGATGAATGGGACTACTGGACAAATCCCGCGACCGTGAACGAGATCGACCCCGGACGCCAGACATTTGCCGTTGGTGCGAAACGCCGGCTTGAAGAGGTTGCGGATCAGATGGCGGTTTTCAATCCAAACGACGAGGTGATCGCGGGGGTTCGCGCCGTCGCGACCTATGGGCATACGCCGGGGCACATGTCGTTCGAGGTCGGCGGGGAAGACGGTGTTTTCATCATCGGGGACGCAATCGCCAACGGGCATTTGTCGTTGGCCAATCCGGGATGGGAAATCGGCAGCGACCAGTCCCCCGAGCAGGCTGCCGCGACGCGCATCGAATTGGTGGGCCGGCTGTCTGAGCGACAGCAGCGGGTGGTGGGCTATCACCTGCCGAATGGCGGACTTGGGCGGCTTGAAAAAGCGGATACCGGATATCAATTTGTGGGAGAGGACCTATGATCCGACTGACTGCGGCATGTATCCTGGCGGCCATGCCCGCCCTTGCGAGCGAAGATATCGCGGACCAATACCCGGCCTCTCCGCTGTATTCCAAGCCCGTCGAGTTCATCCCCGGTGTCTGGTCCGCCATCGGGGCAACGGCGCCTCCCACCTATGAAAATACCGGCCATAACAACAACCTGAGCTTTATCGTCACCGGTGAAGGCGTCGTCGTGGTCAACGGCGGCGCTGCCTATGTGCTGGCCAAGGCGCTGCATGACGAGATCAAGGCAATCACCGATCAGCCGGTGGTGCTGGTGTTCAACGAGAACGGCCAGGGCCATGCGATGTTGGGCAATTCCTACTGGGCCGAACAAGGCGTCAAGATCGTGGCCCACGCCGATGCGGTGCATGAGGTCGAAGAGTACGGCGACCAGGCCCTGCAGGGAATGTTGGGCTATAACAAGGACAAGGCCGAGGATACGACAGTGGTGCTGGCCGAGCCGTTCGAGGATGAGTACGTTGTCGAGTTGGGCGACTATCGGATCGAGGCGAAATACCTCGGACCGGCGCATTCTCCCGGCGACATCGTGATTTGGCTTCCGAACCAGAGCCTTGTCATTTCGGGAGATATGGCGTTCCACGAGCGGATGTTGCCGATCTTCGAGCACACGCTGACGGCAGATTGGATCGAGACCTGGGAGAACGCGTTCGAGCCGCTGGAGGCGACCTATGTAATCCCCGGCCACGGGCATCCGACCAATATGGACCAGGTACGCAAGTACACCCACGATTACCTGGTCTACCTGCGCGGCAAGATCGGCGAACATATTGATAACGGGGGAGAATTGATCGACGCCTACTACGTCGACCAGAGCCCGTATGCCCATCTGGACACCTATGAGGAACTGGCGACCAAGAACGCCGGGCGCGTCTATGAGCAGATGGAGTGGGAATAGCTCGCAGCGCTCGCTCCCCCTTCATACATAGTGTAGAGCACGCGACAGCGGGCCTGTTTGTCGACCAGAAATAGGTGCGGATGAAAAGGCACATGACGGCATGCGCCTTTCACAAGGATCATCAGAATCCGGCCAGGTGCCTCAGCCGCCGGTTGCCTCGGCAACGATGCCTTTCAAAAGGTCCTCAACGGGCTGCATGGACCCATCGGGGTAGTCACGGTGGCCGATGGTGACAGCCCCGTCCTTTTCGGTGACGAAGATGCCGTAGGGGCAGTACTGGATGTTTGCCGGGTCGGCCTCCATCACCATGCGCGACACCACGGCCGAGCAGAACAGGAAGATGTCAGCATTATCAAAGATCGTCGCATCGCTGCCAACGTCCTGCCCCGTGCGATTGAGCATCTCGCCTACGTGACTGGTATAGTCGATAACCAGCCCCTGGCCCACGATGGCGCTTTCGACAGCGAAGGTCGCATCCTCGAACGAACCGTCAAAAGGAGTGGTGATGGCATCCTGTGCAAGGACCGGTGCCGCGGCAAAAAGCGCGACGGCAAGTGTCTGGAAATATTTCATATCTTCCTCCTAGCTATCCTTGTTGACGAACATGTCAGGGCCAGGCGACCCCGACCCTGACATAGATCAGGGCCGGGACCATCTATCAGCCGAACATGTCTGCCGTGATACCCGAATACCAACCTTCGGATTCCTCGTATGTGGCTTTGCGCAGCGCCGCGTCTTCCCCGGTCTGGCTGACGAAACTGCCGGTCGAAGCGATTTTTTCCTCGGTCGGCTCGTAGGTTGCGCCGACCTTGACCCCATCGTTGGTGTCGATCAGCGACCAACAGGTGTTCGAGTACTTGGCAGGGAAGACTCTGGAACCGGTCAACTCGCCGCGTACGGCATTGGCGCAAACCTTGGCCTGGCTATTGGCCGAGAATCCCGATTTTGGCATATCGCCCTGTTGCGCGGCATCACCCAGCACGTAGATGTCCGGGTCGGCCTTGGTCGACATGTCAGTCGGGTTGACCGGCGCCCAGTTGCCATCGGTGACACCCGCGATCTCGGCGATCCGGCCGGCCTTCATGGCGGGGATGACGTTCACCACGTCAGCCTGTTCGACAGAACCGTCAATGTCGACGGTCATGTCGTCCGGATTCACCGAGACGTTGGCGCCCCCGAAGTCGGGACCGAGACGTTCGACCATGCCGCCGTAGTGGTTCTGCCAGCCTTCCTCGAATAGGCCCTGCTTGGAGAATTTCTCCTTGGGATCGGCGATCAGTATCTTGGCGGTCGGGTTGGTCTCTTTGAAAACGTGCGCGATCATCGAGACACGTTCGTAGGGGCCGGGCGGGCAGCGGTAGGGGTTGGGCGGTGCAACCATGACAAACAGGCCGCCTTCGCGCATACCGTTGATCTGAGCTTTGAGGAGCTCTGTCTGGGACCCGGCCTTGAAGGCGTGGGGCATCTTGTTTTGCACCGACACGTCCCATCCTGGGACCGAGCCCTCGACGAAGTCGATTCCGGGCGAAAGGATCAGTTTGTCGTAAGGCACGGTGCTGCCCCCGGCGAGCGACACGGTCTTGGCGTCGCGGTCGACACCGATGGCCCAGTCATGCACGACATTGATGCCGTATGCGCTGGCCAGTGTTCCATAAGTGTGGGCGATGTCAGAAAGTTGCTTGAAGCCGCCGAGGTAAAGGTTCGAGAAAAAACAGGTGTAGTATGTCCGTGTGGGCTCGATCAGCGTAACATCAATGTCGCCCTTGCTGTCCTTGGCGATATAGCGAGCGGCCGTTGCGCCCCCTGCTCCGCCACCTATGACGACAACGCGGGGTCTGCCATGTCCTGCTGCGTGCACCATCGGCGCGGCCACTGTGGCCCCCGCTGCCCCCAAAAACAGGCGTCTGTTCAGTTTCATGTCTTTCTCCCTTGTTAACGGTGCGGCCCTACTCCTCGAGAGTCGCGAAATATGCGGCCAAGGCCGCAATTTCTTCGTCATTCAACCGCCCGGCCATCATGTTCATGACCGGGTGCACGCGGGCTTTGTTCTTGTACGCGTGCATGGCGATGACAAAGATCTCCTCGGGCCAGAGCACGATCGAGGGGATACCCTCGTCCGAGCCATCGCCGCGATGGCATGTCAGGCATTCGCTCGAAAGGTATTCGCCGTATTCGGGATCACCCTGGATCGCGAGGATCTCCGGGTCGATGTCATGATCGGTTGCGCGCGCCGTCGGGTCCGCCTCGGGGATGTTCGCCGGCGAGGCAGAAAAGCCGCGCAGGTAGGCGATCAGGTCGGCCTGGTCCCGAGGATCGTCATAGCCGCGAAAGCTCATCCGCGTCCCCGGCACGATGGCCCTTGGGTTGGCGATGAACGGGCCAAGCGTGTCGACATGCCATTCCAGGCCCTTGGCGCCAGCGCGCTGGAAGGCCTTTGAGTAGTTGAAGCCTTCGACACTGGCAGCCTGACGACCGAATACGCCGTTCAGGCTCGGACCGACGCGGTTTCGCGCACCCTCTCCGATCTCGTGACAGCCTTTGCATTTGCCAAAAAGTGCTTCACCGCGGACCTGGTCGCCCAACTCATCGGCCACCGCCGCGCCCGCGATGCAGGCGATGGCAGCAGCCAGTGAGAGAGCATGTCGCCGCGGGCTCATTCTGCCTCGAAGGACTTGAGGTAGGCGATCACGGCTGCGATGTCTTCGTCGTCCTTGAAGCCTGCAAAGGACATCTTGGTACCTTTCACGAAATCGCGTGGTTTCTCCAGGAACCCGGCCAGGTTTGCATCGTCCCAGATCATGCCGCCTTCCCCGGCCTCAACCATTGCGGAAGAATATTTGAAGCCGTCCTCGGACCCGGCGGTCCTGTCGAACACGCCATTCAACTGCGGACCGGAACGATGCTTGGCGCCCTCCCCGATCTGGTGGCAGGCCTTGCATTTGCCAAAGGCCTTTTCGCCGGCGGCAACGAGCTCCGGGTCGAGGCCGTCGTCGGCCTTTTCCGGCTCTGCCATATCTGCAGACGCGACCTGTGTGTCGCTGGCTGAGGCTTCTTCGGTGCCCTCTTCTTCTGGGGTCACGTCGAGAACCGAGGCGTGCATGGTGATTTCCACGCTGTCCTTGCAGTTGGTCATGCAGGGCTCGCCGGACCAGATCGGGTATTCCGTCTCGGCCCGGTCATCGACGATGAAGCCGTCGGTGTTATACATCTCGACTTCGGTGAAGTTCTCGTGGCTGAGTTCGAAATCCTCGTCCACGAGGTCGTTCGAGTAGAGGATGTAGGCGACAATCGCATAGGTGTCGTCGACGCTCATGGTCTGAGCCGCGCCGAAGGGCATCGAGCGGTGCACATAGTCGAAGACGGTAGATAGGTGCGGCCAGTAAGACCCGACGGTCTTGACCGGGTCCTTGTCTGCGAGCGTATCGAAACCACCCGCAAGCTTGGGCCAGTTGCCGACGCCTTCCGCGAATTCGCCATGACAGGCGGCGCAGTTGTCCGAGAAAATTTCTTCGCCAGTCAGAACGTCGCCGCGACCTTCGGGAAGGCCAGTACCGTCGGGAGAGACATCCAGGTTCCAAGCCGCGACTTCCTCGTCCAGCGCTGGACGGCCAAGACCATAGGCCTTGGTCGGCTGGGGGGCAGGTTCCGTCAGCGAGCCGCCGGCGGAGGATGCGCTCATCGTAACGGCCGTCTGCAACTCGGCGACCTGGCTCTGCATCTCGGCCACGCGGGCCGCTTCGGCGCTGGCGGCCTGGGAAGCCGAACTGGCCTCGGCCTGCACCTTGTCAATCTGGCTCTGGAGCGTTTCGATCCGGGCCTCGCCGTAATCGCGTGACGAGAAGCCATAGGCTACGCCAAGCAGGAGAGCCGTCGCCCCGAAAGCGGGAAGGAAGAGATTAAGAGACTTCGACATTCTCGGCGACCCCCTGTTCGTTCACGTACCAGGTCTGGATACAGTTGTTGTGATAGACCGAGTTTTCGCCGCGCACTTCGCGCAGCTGTGCCTTGGTCGGCTGGACATAGCCGGTTTCATCCATGGCGCGGGCCTGGAGAAGCATCTCTTTCCCGTCCCACTCGGTGTCGAGGTAGAACCGCGTCAGCGCCTTGCTGTCGCCCTGTTTGCCAAGGCGGGCAGTTTCCCATGTGATGCCGCCGTCGCGAGAAACATCAACGCGGGTGATTTTGCCGTGACCGGACCAGGCTAGGCCGGAGATGACCATCGGGCCGGCTCCGTGCTTGATCGGTGACTGCGGGCTGGGCGAGGTAATGACCGACTTGGCGTCCATGACCCAGGTCCATTTGCGCGCGATGCCATTTGCCAGGACATCGGTGTATTTCGAAGTTTCTTCGCGGCTTTCGATGGCGTTGGCTGTGATCTCGATACGGCGCAGCCACTTGACCCACATGTTGCCTTCCCAGCCGGGAACAACCAGGCGGACCGGATAGCCATGCTCCATCCGCAGCGCCTCGCCGTTGGCCTTGAAAGCGACCAGCACGTCGTCCAGCGCCTTTTCCATCGGGATTGAGCGGCCGTTCGACGAGGCGTCGGCACCTTCGACATAGACCCACTTGTCAGAAAGATCGCCCGCAGCGCCAAGACCGGCCTCGTTCAAAAGCGTCCTGAGGGGCACACCGGTGTATTCCATGTTGTGGATCATGCCGTGGGTGAACTGGGCGCCGTTCAACTGGGCACCCGCCCATTCCATGCCCGTGTTTGCGGCGCATTCGCAGAAATAGACGTGGTTTTCACGCGGGAAGCGTTCGAGATCGTCGTAGCTGAAGACCAAGGGCGTATCCACCAACCCGTTGATCATCAGGCGATAGTCTTCCTTTTTCAGCGTGATCGCGCCGGAGTGATGACGCTCGAACGCGCAACCCTGGGGCGTGATGGTGCCGTCAAGGGCGTGGATCGGTGTGAAGTTGATCGACGAGATCGGATCGGCCGTCAGCCAGGGCACATTGCGGCGGACCACGTCGCTTTCATATTCGATCGGCAGGCCATAGGGGGTTTCATCGACACCAACGCCAGTGGCAGAGGCCCAGTCCTGAACTTCGGTGATCAGCGGGTCGGGGGATTGAGCCGTGGCTCTGCCCGCGGCGAGGCCAGCGGTGGCAGCGATGCCGCCCTTCAAGAGATTACGACGCGTGGTCATGCGTTTTCTCCTTGGTCAGTGATGGTTTCCGCGTGTGAGGTCGCCCGGCTCATAGTCCCGAGACCTTGACGGAAGTGTTTGGCGTTACCGCGACGGTGCCCTTGGCGCGGATGAAATCCTCGACCACATCCCAGATCGGTGGACCTTCGGTGCCTTCGTTGACGCTGGCCCAGCCTGCCACGACATAGCTTTTCGCCGGGTCGATGGATTCGCCGGTTTTCAGAATGGTCATATTGCTGATGCGGTTGCCCACGGGGGCCGAAACATCGACCGAATAGCCCATACCACCCACGCGAACCATGTCGCCGCCCTGCTGGTAATAGGGGTTCGGGTTAAAGATGTTGTCGGCCACGTCTTCCATGACGACCTTGAGGAATTCCCCTGTCATTTCCGTACGATAGGCATTCGGATAGGTCATCGAAGTGACGTTCCAGATGTCTTCGCGGGTGATCGGCTGGCCGGGCAGCACCGAGGGGCCCCAGCGAACGCCGGGCGACAAGGCAATTTCGGCCTCGCGTTCTTCCAGAAGCGCGTCGCAAATCAGGTCGTCCCAGGTGCCATTGAAATTGCCGCGGCGATACAAAAGCCCGTCGGCAGTGCCGATGACTTCGTTCAGCTTGTCCTCGTAGGGCGCGCGGTCGGCGTCGATCTGGGCAGCCATTTCGGCGTCTGGCTCGATGACATCCGAGAAGATCGGGATCAGCTTGTGGCGGAAGCCCATCATCTTGCCGTTCTGGACGTCGAGGTCGATGCGCGAGACGAACTTGCCGTTCGATCCGGTGGCGATGATGATGGTGTCGCCGACGACCACCGGTTCGGGCAGCGCGTCGTGGGTATGGCCCGAAAGGATCACGTCGATACCGGTGACCTGTGACGCCATCTGCTTGTCTACGTCAAAGCCGTTGTGGCTGAGCAGGACGACAAGGTCGGCGCCTTCGCCGCGCACTTCGTCGACACGTTCCTGCATCGATTCCTCGCGGATACCGAACGAGAATTCGGGGAACATCCAGCCGGGGTTGGCGATCGGCATATAGGGGAAGGCCTGCCCGATGACGGCAATCTTCTGGCCACCGGCCTCGTACCATTCGTAGGGGGCAAAGTTCTCGGAAGGCTCGTCCCACTCAGCGTCGAAGATGTTTTGGCCAAGGGCGGCAAAGGGAAGATCATTTACCAGTTCAAGTACGCGGTCGCTGCCAAGGGTGAATTCCCAGTGAAAAGTCATCGCGTCAGGCTTCAGCAGGTTCATGGCGTTGACCACGTCCTGCCCCTCGGTGTGGTAGCAGCCGTAGGAGCCGTGCCAGGTATCGCCGCCATCCAGCAAAAGCGCGTCGGGGCGGTCGGCGCGGATAGCCTTGATCACGGTGGCGATACGGTCCAGCCCGCCCATGCGGCCATAGCCTTTGGCGAGCGCGGCAAAGTCGTTGTAGGTCAGCGCATAGTGCGAAGGGCTACCGTCCTCGATGCCGTAGAACTTCCGAAAGTCGGCGCCGGTGATATGGGGTACCGCGCCCTTGTTGCCACCGACACCGATATTGATCTCGGGTTCGCGGAAATAGATCGGCTTCAGCTGCGCGTGGATGTCCGTCATGTGGATCAACGAGACGTTGCCGAAGGTGTCGAACTGCAAAAGCTGGTCCTGGGTCAGGGCTTGCTGTGCCGCCAGCTTGCCCCAGTTGCCAAAGCCGGAAGCGCCGTAGAGCGCAGAGGTCGCCATGGCCGCTTGCAGGAAATCACGACGCGAGATCATGGGTCATCCTTTTCTGACATATGCGCATACCTGAATAGGATCAGGTAAAGAAAAGCCTGCGCGAGGTGCCCCGCGCAGGCCTGAATTATTAGTTGCGGACCGAGGGGCCTTCGACCGACAGGCCGTTGCCGCGCGAGGTCACGTACAGCTCAAGCGCGATGAACTCGTCGCTGCCAGGGCTGAACGTTTCGGCACGGGTGTCGCGCACGCAGCCCTTGAACCGGTCGTGTACCGAGTTCAGTTTTGTGTTTTTCAGACGATACGTCGGAAAGCCGTTGACCTGGCCTTGAGACAGGTGGTCAGCGCGGATCATGTTGCCGTAATTGTCCTCGTGGCAATTCGCGCAGGACAGCTCAAGCTGGCCGTAGCGCGTATAGTAGATCTCTTTGCCCTTCTCCCAGATTTCCTGGACCGGGCCGTCGATCGCCACGTTGACCGGAAGACCGCGCGAAACGGAAGCCAGAAGCGCCACCATGTCGGTCATGTCGCCACCGGCATACTTCCATGCTTCGGCACCCATGCGGTTTTCGCGGCAGTCGTTGATCTGCTGCTCGATCGTGCGCAGTTCGCCCGCGCCTTCGTTCCACTTCGGGTACACGGCCTTTACGCCCGCCATCTCCTCGGCGTCACCGTGACAGTCGGCACAGGATTTGCCTTCGGACCCTTCGGCGGTAGACCAGGCATCGAGGCCGGCCTCGGCCCCCAGCATGGCGGGGTTGTCAAAGTCGTCCATCTGGAACGCCTGGGTTTCGTCCGAACGGAAGCGCCATCCGGAGTAGATCGTGTCGACATACTCCATGTGCGCAGGCGCCTCAGTCTCGGTGACGATTTCGATCTCGCCGTTGATGACCAGCTGATCGTCGTCGGCATCGGCCAGAGCCGCCCCGCCCGAAAGGGCGAGGACAGAGCAGCTTGCTGCGATGATCTTATTGATTTTCACTATGTATCCTCCCTAAGGCACCCGATCAGCCGACGGCGATCGACTTGGTTTCCGTGTAGACGGACCCGTCGTCGTCGTACCATGTGAAGGTAAATTCACCGGCCTCGGGTACGATAGATTCGAACTCGAAATACGGGTTGGTCGAAATCGCAGGCGCAAGCGTGACGTCGATCACGTTTTGGCCGTTGAAGTCGCAGGTAAAGCGATTGATGATCGAGCGCGGGATGACTTTTCCGTCGCTGTCCTTGCGCTGACCGGATTCCATCTTGTGGCTGATGAGCGTCTTGATGGTGATTGTGTCGCCTGCCGAGGCTTTCTTCGGCACTTTGACGCGGGGTTTAACACCGTCTGCCATTTTGTCGTGTCCTTTCCTGAATAGCCTCAGCCGCCGCAGCCGCCGATGGTCACTTTGACTTCGTTTGATGCGCTGACGAAACTGCCGTCTGCCATTTTGGCCACGGCAAGCACGTCCTGGGTTCCGGCAAGCCGCATACGGGTCGAGGCCGACTGGCTGGCCGCAAGCGGGCCAAATGCGAAGGCCGCAACGCCGGGCGTCGGGTTGCCCATTGCGTAGACGCGGATTTCAACAGCGCCGGGGGCGGAAACCTCAACGGGAACGGTGTTGCCGTTTTCCGCGATTTCCGGGGTTGTCAGCGTGATGCCTCCGGATCCCATGGCTGCACCGCTCGTGAACTCATCCGGGGTGCCCACCATCGGGTAGTCGGCAGCAAAGGCACGCATAGGCAAAGCCGTTGCGAGGGCCGCGCCGGCGGCAGACAGTAGAGTCTGGCGTCTTGTCAGTTTCATACTTAATCCTCCGTTGGTCGCCCTGCTCACTCTTTGAGTGTCAGGAGGTAGGCGACGACATCTTCGATTTGTTGCGCGGTGAGGAGCGGTTCGAGATCTCCCTCGGCCGCCTTGCCCGTGTAGGCATTGCCTGGACGGATGTAGCCATCGACCCGGTAGAAAGAAGGCATCATCGAATCCGGGAACATGATCTTGGCGTTACTGACGATCCCGCGCAGCTCGGCCTCGCTCCAACGGTCGGCGACGCCATCAAGCGACGGTCCGATTTCCCCATGGAACGGCAGTTCGGCCATGTCAGTAACCATATGGCAGGCGATGCAGTTGCCCGACCCTTTGTTCATGATGACACGCCCCGCAGCGGGGTCACCCGCAACGCCTGTCAAGGACGCCGCGACCGCGCCATCCTCGTATTGAACCTCACCGGGCTTTGGCGCATCGGCCATGGCCATACCGGCCGCGAGGCCGATGACCGAAAGAAACACGCTGGTTTTCTTCATGAGTCCTCCCAAATTTTGAGAATGCTATCGCATGCCGCGGCGACAACGCAACAACAAATTCAGTTAAATGAATTTTTGCAATGATTATCCGATCTCTGGCCAGAAAATGACCAGCCAGTTGGCAAGCTGGTTGATGGTCTCGGTTGCGATCAGAATGCCGAAAACGATCAAAAGCAGGCCCATGGCCTTTTCGATTCTCGGCAGGTGTCGGCGAAATCGTTTCATCCACCCGAGGAACGGCTTGATGAAGATTGCAGCCAGGACGAAAGGCGCTGTCATGCCGAAGGCGTAGGCAAAAAGGAGGAGCATCCCCTGCGTGATATCCCCCTGCCCGCCGGCCATGAACAGAATGGCTGCCAGGACCGGGCCGACGCAGGGCGTCCAGCCGAATGCAAAAGCCAGGCCGATGACATAAGCGCCAAGGAGGCTGGTCTTGGAGGTGTCGCCCATGCCGGTCCCGAACTGGCGGTACAGCAGCCCGATACGGATCACGCCAAGAAAGTGCAGGCCCATGGTGATGATCAGCACAGCCGCGATCCAGCGCAGAACGTCAAAGTATTCCCGAACAAGTTGCCCAAAGGCCGTAGCCGTGGCGCCAAGGCCAACGAATATGGTGGCCACGCCGAGAGCAAAAAGAATCGAGGCAAGGATCGCGCGCCGCCGCAGGTCCGGCGGCAGGGGCTTGTCGTCCTGCAGTGCAGCCATTCCGCTTCCTGCGAGATAAGACAGGTAAAATGGCACAATCGGCAGGATGCAGGGTGAAAGAAATGACAGCACTCCGGCAAAGAGTGCGCCCAAGATCGTAACATCGAACATGGGGCAACCTATTCTTGATCAGGTCATATAATCATATTATGTTTGTCGAATATGGAAAGAAAACGCAACACTTCTCGCCTGACGCTGATCGGCATGGTCGCGGGGGCCGCCTGTATGGTTGGCTCAGCGCTTTCGGCCGAGACTTTCCTGCTGATGGCAGAGGAGGAAGGCTGCATGTGGTGTGCGCGGTGGAACAAGGATGTTTCAACCGAGTATCCGCTGACAGCCGAGGGACGGGCGGCTCCGTTGCGGCGGGTCGACATTCATAAGACATTGCCCGAGGGCATCGAGTTGGACAGTGCCTTGCGCCTGACGCCGACGTTCGTGCTGGTGAAGGATGGCCGCGAGGTCAGCCGGATCGAAGGGTATCCCGGAGAAGATTTCTTTTGGGGTTTGTTGAACCGAATGCTGACACAAGCGGACGTGGCTGTCGGTGGTGAGGGATGACAATGGACGGAACAAGCAACACTGGCCGGGAGGGCAATTCGCTTCCGGTCTTTTCCAGCGATACATGCGATGCAGAGCTGGACGAAATGATGAAGAACGCTCAGGATGCGTCGAATTTCCTCAAGGCGATCAGCCACGAGGGTCGATTGATGATCCTGTGTCACCTGGCCAGCGGCGAGAAATCGGTGACCGAACTGGAAGAGTTGCTTTCGGCGCGTCAGGCGGCCGTGTCGCAACAGCTGTCCCGGCTTCGGCTGGAAGGGCTGGTCAAACCGCGACGTGACGGCAAGGCGATCTATTACAGCTTGACGGATGACCGTTCGACCCAGATCATCGAGGTCGTCTATAACCTGTTCTGCGTTCGCAACGGCAAGATCTGAACTCGGCTGAAGCGCCCGTATTTTGGGACGCCACACCGTTCGTCGCGAGCATCCGTGAGACGAGTATCGGCTTGGGGAGACGCCGAAAATGTTGGATTCACTTGGAGAACCCCTTGTCCTTGCACTGATCGGGATGGCCGGTGGCCTGATGCTGGGACTGGCAGCGCGGATCGGCAGGTTCTGCTCGATGGGTGCGATCGAGGACGGCCTTTACGGCGGCGACTGGCGGCGCCTGAGGATGTGGGCCCTGGCCATCGGAACGGCCATTATCGCGACCCATGCCGCCGGCAGCGCGGGGCTCGCCAACATCGAGAGTTCGGCCTACCTGGCGCAGGCTTGGAACCCCTGGGCGAGCGTGCTGGGCGGGCTTGTCTTTGGCTATGGCATGGCACTGTCGGGCAATTGCGGCTTTGGCGCGCTGGCGCGGGTTGGCGGCGGCGATTTCCGCGCTTTCGTCATCGTCATCACAATCGGTATTTCAGCATTCATGGCCTTGTCCGGCCCCCTGGCCGAGTGGCGTGTCACCGTCTTTCCAGTCTTCCCCGCCGCCGAAAGCCAGGGCATCGCCCAGGGGCTGGGCGGCGCACTGGGGATCGCGCCGATTGTCATCGCAATCGTAATCGGGCTGGCAATGATCGCTTTGGCCTTGGCGGATCGCGAGTTTCGCACTTCCCCTACCCTGGTCTTCTGGTCCATGGTCGTCGCCCTGGCCATTGCCAGCGGCTGGGTCGGCACAACCTGGGTGGCCGACTACGGGTTTGCGGACAATTCGATCGAGAGTCACACCTTTGCTTCGCCCGTCGGGGAGACGATCCTTTACCTGATGACCGCGTCGGGAACGTCACTGTCCTTCGGCGTCGGCTCGGTCCTGGGCGTCTTGGGAGGCGCGTTTATCGGCAGCCTGATCAAGGGGCATTTTCGTTGGGAAGCCTGCGAAGACCCGCGCGAATTGCGCCGTCAGTTTATCGGTGCCGTGCTGATGGGGTTCGGGGCCGCTGTTTCGGTCGGGTGCACCGTGGGACAAGGCCTGTCGGCCTTTTCTCTGCTGGCCTACAGCGCACCGGTAACGGCGATCTCGATTTTCGCCGGGGCAGCACTCGGGTTAAAGCAGTTGATCACAGGGTTCCTGCCTGCGGAGTAATCGACGCGATCGGGCGTCGCGCATGGGCGATGTGCCAGCATATCGAGGCCTCGGAACACGAGGGCTTCAAGGGAGGAAAAGACAGTGGACATCGATTGCGTGGTCCCCAGCCGGAGCAGGATCGGGGAAGGAGCAGTCTGGGATCACCGCGCGCAGGTGCTGTGGTGGGTCGATATCCCGGCCGGGCTGATCCATTGTTATGACCCGTCTTCGGGACAGAACACGACGATCGACTATGGTGAGCCTGTCGGCTGCCTGGCGGTGCGCGAAAACGGCGGGCTGGTTCTGGCCACCAAGTCGGGGTTCTGGTTTTATGATCCCGAAAGTGGTGCGCGCGAGGCCATCGGCGATCCGGAGACAGATCTGGAATACAACCGGTTCAATGACGGCACGACCGATCCTGCTGGCCGGTTCTGGGCCGGGACGATGAAGGACGGCGGAGAACCCGAAGCCCTGGGGAGGTTTTACAGGTTGGATCCGGAACTGACGATAACCCCCTGGAAAGGTGATATTTACACGACGAACGGCCTCGCCTTTTCGCCGGATGGATCGGTGATGTATTTCTCGGACAGCAATGCCCGCGTTCGCACCATCTGGAAGTGCGCCTATGACCTGGAAACCGGCACGCCGGGCGAGCCGGAGGTCTTTTTCGACACGCACCAGGTACCCGGTCGCCCCGACGGGGGCACGGTCGATGCGGATGGGTGCTATTGGCAAGCGGGGATCGAGGGGTGGCAGCTTTATCGCCTGACGCCCCAAGGCAAGATCGACATGACCATCGACCTGCCGATCGAGAAACCGTCCAAGCCCATGTTCGGCGGAGCGGGGCTGGATACCCTTTTCGTCACCTCGCTTGGCATCGGCCTTTCGACGGACAGACCCCAGCCCGAGGCTGGGTCGCTGTTCGCAATCACCGGCCTTGGTATCACGGGCATGGAACAGGCACGGTTCGCGGGATGAGGATGACCGGTCTCAGACCTTTCTCGACGCGTGGCGGGGAATGCACGTCCTTGGTTTTCACCGTTGTCACCGACGAGGACCATCCCAGGACCGACCATTGCGTCCACTGCGCGCGCTGGCTGCCGGACCGCCCTGACAGTTCAACCGGGTATACCTGATGGCATTGCCACCCGAGGACCTCAGGGCCGCCGTGGCCGGGCTTTTGCCCGACTTTGTGCCCGGTCGCGCGACCCACGCCATGTGGCGGCGCGACCACATGCACGAAGACGGCTATACCATTGAAGAGTTGCAGCTTTTCGGCGAAACGGGCATTCCCGCGACACTGGTTCGCCCGGCGGGGAATGGCCCCTATCCCGCGGTACTGTACTGCCACGCCCATGGCGGTGATTACAAGCTCGGGCGGCGTGAACTTCTGGACGCAAGCAGTTACCTGCACGAGCCCGGCTATGGCCCGGCACTTGCGGCCATGGGGTTTGCCAGCCTGTGCATTGATATGCCCGGTTTCGGAGGGCGCCAGAACGAAGGCACCGAGTCCGCGATGACCAAGTCGCTGGGCTGGTGCGGCAAGAGCCTGTTCGGCCGGATGCTGGACGACCTGTCGATGGCTCTTGGGTATCTCGGCGACCGTCCCGACGTGGATGCACGGCGGATCTTTACAGTCGGGTTGTCGATGGGGGCTGCCCATGCCTATTGGCTGGCGGCCCTGGACCCGCGCGTGGCGGGCTGTGCCCATCTGTGCATGTTGGCAGACATCCTGCCCATGATCAGCAGCGGTGCCCATGACGGCCACGGGCATTACCTGACCGTGCCCGGACTGCTAAACGTCGCCGAGACCGGAGATGTCGCAGGTCTGATTGCCCCGCGTCCCCAGCTTGTGTGTCACGGCGGACAGGATCACCTGACACCGGAGGCCGCGCGTGTCCCCGCCCTTGGCCGCCTGGTGGCCGCCTATGACCGCGTCGGCGCGCCGGACGCGCTGACCATTGTGCTGGACCCTGAAGCGGGCCACCGCGAGAGTGCGCCGATGCGGGTGGCGGTCCTGGACTTTCTGGCGCGCAACTCTGCGCCCACCCGACCAAACTTCGAAGGATAAGATGATGAAAAGACTATTGATTACCGGGGCTGCCGGAGGTCTTGGCACCGAGATGCGCCAGCGTCTTAAACATTTGGCCCCAGTGCTGCGCCTGTCGGATATCAGCAATCTTGGCATTGCAGCCGAGAACGAAGAACTGATGCCCTGCGACCTGGGCGACAAGGCCGCCGTGGAAGATCTGGTCAAGGGGTGCGACGGGATCGTGCATTTCGGCGGCATCTCGAACGAGCAGCCCTGGGGCCCAATCCTGAATGCCAACATCGACGGTGTGGTGAACCTGTATGAAGCCGCACGCAAACACGGCAGCCCGCGTATCGTCTTTGCCTCGTCCAATCACGCGATCGGATTTTATCCGCAATCGCAGGTCATCGACAACTCAGTCTATCCGCGCCCGGACGGGCTTTACGGGGTCTCAAAGGTTTTCGGCGAAGCAGTCGCCAACATGTACCACGACAAGTTCGGCATCGAGACGGCCATTGTTCGGATCGGGTCGTGCTTCCCCGAGCCGAAGAACCATCGCATGTTGTCCACCTGGATGAGCTATGGCGACTTTGCCCGGATGATCGAACGCATTTTCGACGTGCCGAAACTGGGATGTCCAATCATCTATGGTGCCTCAGCCAACACGGCGCGGTTCTGGGACAACGGCAACGTTGACTGGCTGGGCTGGAACCCCGAAGACAACGGCGAAGACCACCGCGCCCGGATCGACGCTGAGCAGGACAAGCCTGCCAGGGACGCGCCGGAGGTCGTCTGGCAAGGGGGTGGCTTTACTGCGGACGGCATTCACGAGTAACGAGGTCGTAGCAACGACGAAAACAGGGGCGGCGGCCGGACAGCGGCAGCCGCCTCGCGAGCAGATACGCAGACAAGGAGGCCCACCGTGCCCGAATTCGCGATTTACCCCAGTCTCAGGGGCAAGACGGTTATCATCAGCGGCGGCGCCCAGGGGATCGGCGCTGAAATCGTAAAGGCCTTTGCTTCGCAGGGCGCGAAGGTCGGCTTTCTGGATCTGGACGCCGATGCCAGCGCCGCCCTGGTCAAAGAGGCCGGTGGCACGGTCGATTATGAGATCTGCGATCTGCGCGACGTCGATGCGCTCAAGGCCGGACTTGCGGCCCTGAAGGAACGGCTGGGACCGGCGGCAGTCCTGGTGAACAATGCCGCGCGCGACGATCGCCACGCCTGGACCGACGTCACGCCCGAGTATTGGGACGAACGTCAGGCCACCAATCTGCGCCATATGTTCTTTTCGATACAGTCCGTTGCGCCCGATATGATCGAGGCCGGCGGAGGCTCGATCATAAACATGGGCTCCAACAGTTGGTGGGAAGCCGGCGGCGGTTTCCCCGCCTATGCCACCGCCAAGGCGGCTGTGCATGGGCTGACACGCACCATGGCACGCGATCTTGGCGAACATCGCATCCGCGTGAACACGGTTGTACCCGGCTGGATCATGACCGAGCGGCAAAAATCGCTTTGGGCCACCCCGGACGCGCTGGAAAAGCATCGACAGCGCCAATGCCTTCCCGACCTGATTGACCCGGTCTATGTCGCGCGTATGGTGGTGTTTCTCGCCTCGGACGACGCCGCGATGTGCAGCGCCAACAACTATATGGTCGAGGCAGGGTCAATCTGAGGGGAGCAGCCATGGACAAGATCAGCATCAAGACCACCGGCGTCGCGGTTACACCGATCATTTTTGGGACCTCGGCCCTTGGCAGCATGCCCGACACCTATGGCTATGCCGTTGACGAGGCCCGTGCCCGCGACACGCTGGAAGCGATTTTCCGGGGTCCGGTCAATTGCCTCGACACCTCGAACAACTATGGAATGGGCGAAAGCGAAAAACGTATCGGCGATGCGATCCGCGCGCGTGGCGGGTTGCCGGAAGATTTCGTGATCTCGACCAAAGTGGATCGCGACACGGAGACCAACCGGCTGGACGCGGCCTGCGTGCGGCGGTCTTTCGAAGAAAGTCTGGAACGCATGGGGGTAGACCGGGTCGGCATCCTGCACTTGCACGACCCCGAGCATTGCGCCGACCTGGGCGAGATCACACGCGACGGCGGGGCGCTGGATGAGGTCTTCAAACTGAAGGAAGAAGGCCTGTGCGATGCAGTCGGTCTGGCCATGGGGCGCCTGGATATCATGCTGCCCATCGTCAAGGACCGGCCTTTCGACACGCTGATCAACCACAACCGCTGGACGCTGTTGAACCGGAGCGCGGATGAGTTGTTCACCTATGCGCATGGTCAGGGCATGGCGATTCTGAACGCCGCCCCCTATGCGGGAGGCGTTCTGGCAAAGGGCGCGTCTGCGGCCCCGCGCATCAGCTATTCCCCCGCCGACGAAGAAGCCCTGAAGCCCGTCCGCGCCATCGAGGCGATCTGTGCCGCCCACGGCGTTGCCGTGGGCGCGGCGGCATTGCAGTTCTCGATGCGGGATCCGCGTGTGGCGTCGTCGGTGATCGGCGTGTCAAAACCCGACCGAGTGGCCCAGACGCTGGACTGGGCGACGGCGCAGATACCGCAGGCGCTTTGGGACCAACTGGCCGCCCTGCCCTTCGATACAACCGACCCGGAAGCGCACCGCGTCTACAAGCTCGGCTGATCTATTCGGCTGCAGGCCTAAGTTCCATCGCCCGAAGCGCGGCTTCCACGACCCCAACCCCTGCCCCGTTGCCATGGGCATTTTCTGACAGCGAGCGGCGCCAGGCGCGGGCACCGGGGCGCCCCTGGAACAGCCCCAGCATATGTCGGGTGATCGCATGCAGGCGGCCCCCCTGGTCGAGGTGATCCCGGATATAGGGCAGCATGGCGTGCACCACCTCATCGGGCGATGCCATGGGCGGCTCTTCACCCCAGATGACCCGGTCGGCCTCGCCCAGGATATCCCAGGGAGAATGATAGGCCGCACGGCCAATCATCACCCCGTCGATACCCCGATCAAGCAGCTCTTTTGCCTGGGACAGCGACTGGATGCCGCCGTTGATGTCAATCTCAAGGTCCGGGAAACGCTGCTTCATATCGAAAACGAGGTCATAGTCCAGCGGGGGGATATCCCGGTTTTCCTTGGGGCTGAGGCCATCGAGCCAGGCCTTGCGGGCATGAATGGCGACCGTCCGGACGCCTGCATCCCGGATGCGGGAAAGGAATGCGGGCAGAACAACATCCGGGTCCTGATCGTCGACGCCAATCCTGCATTTGACCGTTACCGGCACCGAGACGGCCTTTTGCATGGCCGCGACGCAGTCGGCGACAAGATCTGGGGTCTTCATCAGGACCGCACCAAAGGTGCCCGACTGAACCCGGTCTGACGGGCAGCCGACGTTGAGGTTGATCTCGTCATAGCCCTCCGCCTCGCCCATTCGGGCAGCCTCGGCCAGTTCCGAAGGGTCGGAGCCGCCAAGCTGAAGCGCGACAGGATGCTCGCTGGGATCGAACCGCAAGAGATGCAAAGCCCCGCCTCGCACCAGAGCCGGCGACGTCACCATCTCGGTATAAAGCACAGCCCTCCGCGACATCAGCCGATGCAGATACCGGCAGTGCCGGTCGGTCCAGTCCATCATTGGGGCAATAGAAATTTTTCTATTTTTTTCAATCATGTACAGATATTTCCCAAGCCACTCCGAGATGGGATGGACCGGCATTCTCTACAAACACTTTATGTGACTCATTCCATTCAGTTTTTCAGAGTGTAGCGCCCGATGTCGCTCAACACCAAATTCCTACTCATGGCCAAATAGGACGGCAAGGCTATCATTCCCGTCAAAGACTTCCGCGAAGGCTTCTTCACCCGAAAGACGCTCCGGATATTTATTCTCAAGCCCAGCTCGGGAGCGGTCGCGCTATTGCACATTCGAATGGAACACAACCGCCAGTGCGCGAAGGGCGGCCAAATGCCCTGGGCTTGCTCTAAAAGATCTTACCGGGGTTGAACAAACCTTTGGGATCTATCGCAAATTTTATGTCCCGCTGAAGATCCAACTCCTCCTCGCTCCGGTATCGACGAAGCGATTTGCGATAGCGGGAGCCGATGCCGTGTTCGGCGGAAAATGTGCCGCCCATCGAAACCGCCAGATCGTGCAGCATGCCCGCCACGTCGCTTCCGGTTGCGGCAGCGTCAAAATCTTCCCCATCTGCGGGGCGCGGGAAAATGACGATGAGATGTACGTTGCCGTCGCCCATGTGACTGACGCAGACGGCCTTTGCCTTGGGATGGTTCTGGGAAAGAAGAGTCTCTGCCTGTCCGATAAAATCGGCGATGCGCGCGATTGGAACGCCGATGTCGTGAGAAAAACTGATGCCATGCAGTCTGTTTGCCTCTGACACCGCATGTCGAATGGCCCAGAACTCCTCTGATTGACGGATCGATTGGGCGAGAGCTGCGTCGGCGACCAGGTCTTCCTCGCAGGCCAGCGACAGGAGG